>JBEVNR010000009.1:0-5440 GCA_040507985.1 Rickettsiales bacterium
CCGCCATTTCCTTGCGAGGCTTCGACGCAAAACAAAATGCTACAGCAAATGCAAAAAAATGCTCGAATATTCCGTTAAGCTCCTTATGGCCAAAAGAAACGGTACGTTAGCTATATTAGGTTAGCAATGCCCGTTTCGACGCTTGAGATCATTCTCGGATTGCTCGACAAGTCGCACGAATTGTTTTTAAACGCCTCCGCCCCGCTGAAAAGAGAGCTGCTTTTTATGGTGTTTTCGAACCTAAGCTTAGAGGGCGAAAAACTCCGCTATTGCTTGCGCAAACCGTTCGATTCGTTCGCCGAAAAAGGGGCTTGTCAAGAATGGCTCCCCGGGAAGGATTCGAACCTCCGACCAATTGGTTAACAGCCAACTGCTCTACCACTGAGCTACCGGGGAAGGAAAGCTTATGCCTCAACTAATAAACATTTTACATAGGAAAATCAACGGTATTTTTTATACCGGCAGGGAAAAACACCAATCTGCAGGCTCTGCGCACGGTATGGATAATTCATGGAATTATTAGGCTGCATACAATTTTTGAGCCATAGGCCACAGCCTAGCTAAACGAGACGATTTTCAGGGATTTTTTTGGCGAGCCACCGGCCGGCGAAGCTAAAATTCCATTCGTTTTTGCAGGAATAGTGAATTATTTAGCTGCGCTGACCTTCGGTTCAAAAAAAAACGAATGGAATTTGCAGTAAAAAAGACCAAAAATCCGACCGTTTTTAATAAAGTGCACACAACCTAAGGGAGTTTTTTTGTTTTTTGCTTTTTAAAAAGCGGATACGTTAGGTAAAGACCGGAAGGATTGCGTATACCAAGTTTGCGAAGGTTTGGAGTAAAAAAATCATGAATTCCCTGCTTGCGCAGACATGACGATACGGGATGCCGATAAGATAATGGCGCCAACTTGCGGTAGACTTTTGTAACGACACGTACAATATCGAAATACTAACGCCATCCTGCAGCATGCAAGCTTTCGATAGATACTCAACCGTTAATAGCGCTCAAGTAATTCTCTTTTGTCATTCTGATCATAGTGCGTCTTACACATACCGACTACACCAGTTTGGCCATTGCTGAATGTTACGGGCACTTTTTTCCTGGTTGACCGCACGCCGTGTTATCCTCATCATACCTTACTTCACAAGTCACGCCCTGTTCAGCAAATTTAAGGGTCTCAATTCCGCGTCCTATTGTCTCTAACATTTTACCCACCCGGCTCGCAAGATAATAGGCGACAGCACTCATGGCCAGTTAATACTAAAACAAGCGACAAGATACGCGTGAACTTGACTTTCGTAAACTTTTGCTAGTCGTAAAAACAACGTTCTCTGTACGTAACAAAAATAGTAGACTTAAGGTAGCTCAACTATAGAACGACGATCACATGTTACAACCTTTTATTTATCTTAATAACGGTGATTTTCCATAAAAACGTCGCTATAGACGCGCGCCGCCCTTTTTGGTATGATGGCGGACCGGTGACGACTATCGGAGCGAGGCCATGACGAGAGCGGCGGTAATATTGTCCGGGTGCGGCCATCTGGACGGAACGGAAATTCGAGAGGCGACGATCGCGTTGCTTGAGCTGGACAAGCGCGGCATAGACGTGCGCTGCTTTGCCCCGGACGCACCGCAAGCGCACGTCGTAAACCATGCGACGGGCGAGGAACGCAAGGGCGAATCCCGCAACTGTCTTGACGAGTCCGCGCGCGTCGCGCGGGGCGCAGTTTCCCCGTTGCGCGACGCCGACATGGACGATTTCGACATGCTGGTGCTGCCGGGCGGATTCGGCGCGGCGAAAAATGTTTCCTCCCTCGCCTTTGACGGTAAAAACGCCTCCGTCATCCCCGACTACGCCCGATGCGTTTTAGCATGTCTGGAACGCGGCGTCCCCATCGCAGCCATTTGTATTTCTCCGGCGGTGTTGACGGCGGCGGTGAAGGGAAAATATTCCCCGCGCGTTACCATCGGCGACGACGAGCAAGGCTTGATCGCCGGCTTGGGCGGAATCCACGTCGCGTGCGCGACTCATGACGCCGTGTTTGACGACGCGCTGAAAATAGCTTCGTGCAGCGCCTATATGCGAGGCGACGCACGATTGAAGGACGTGGCGGAAGGCGTCGCCAAGGCAATAGAGCAAGCATGCATATGGGCGACCGAAAAAAAATAGACTTCTTGCATAACCCTACTAAGGCGGGCGTCTACGTCGGTTCGTCCGTCCTGGAATCCTCACCCCCGCTTTTGCGGGGGCAGGCCTTCGCGTCTAATACGCTGCGGTTCTCCGGGCGGGCGAAACCTAGTATCCGCTCCGCCTTAGCGGGTTATGCAAGAAGTCTAATAGCGCGTTCCGCCGCCATCGCCGCGTTGGCGCTGCATCAAACCGCACATGCCGCCGCGCCCGCCGGCATGATCCCCTACCCCGTTCTTAAGCCCGCACTGAACGCCCGCACGCAAGACCCGGCGGGAGACGAAGGCGCGACGTTACTGCCTCCCTCCGAATCGCTTGCCTCTCCGGAAGCAAGCGGCGACGTGATTATGCCGGCGTCGCGCGATTTCGGCTTGTCGCCGCAAAAACGCACGGCTTGCCCTCCCTCTCCGGCGGTGGAGGCCTCGTTTCCAAAACCGGAGGAAATGCGCCGCTCCAACAATTTATGGCGAAGAACGGGAAGCGTCGACCACGCCGCCGGCCAATATATTCGGATAGACGGCGTGGTGCGCGACGCCAATTGCATGCCCGTCTCCGGCGCGCACGTCACCATGTGGCAACGCGACCAGGCCGGCATGTATGAGGCGCGATATCGGCGCATCGTTGAAAATCCGCTTCGCCACCCCGAATACGATCCCAATTTCGGCTATAGCGGCCAGACCGACACCGACAATCTGGGCGAATTTTCCTTCATTTCGATCATGCCCGGCGTGCAGAATTATGCGACGCCGCCGCATCTGAACGTCGAAATTCGACACGAGGACTTTAAAACCCTGACGACGCGCATTTACCTGTTGCCCAACGGCACGGCGCCGGATTCGTCCGCCTCGCCCACGCGCAACCCGTTCGCAAGTAGCGGCATTCCTCCCTTATACGATTGGAACGGCGTCGCGGCCGGCTCTGCGGTCACGGAGGAGGGAGAAGGGTTCGGCATAGAGTTTTTCGCCGATATCGCCCTGCGCGGAAAAACGCGGACGACGCGGTTATATTAAAGGGAAAGACGATGGCCCATTATTCTACGCACGTTGCGCATGGCGTTGTAGCGATCGCCTTTTTCGGCGCCTCGGCCTTGGCGTTGACGCCGGCCGATTACATCGCGCAATGCGATTCCGGCCATATGGAAAGCTGCAACAACCTCGCGGCCATGTACCGCAAGGGAGTCGGCGTCGAAAAAAGCGCGACCAAGGCCGCCCGCCTCTATGGCAAGGCATGCGACGCCCGTTACATGCTCGCCTGCGGCAATTTGGGAGGAATGTACCAATATGGCGAAGGGGTGTCTCGCGATCCGGAAAAAGCGCGCGCCTTGTTCGGCTCGGCCTGCCGCGCCGGAGAGCCGACCGCCTGCACCAATTTGGGGGGCATGGCCGAACGGGGCGAGGGAGGCCGAAAAAACGCGGAGGAAGCGGGAGATTTATACGAAAAATCGTGCCGCCAATCCGACATGTACGGCTGCATTAATCTGGGCGCCTTGTATCAGCAAGGCGACGGCGTCAGAAGAAACGCCCATAAGGCGGCGGAATATTACCGCATGGCCTGCAAGGACGGATATCTCGTCGGGTGCAACAATCTCGGCGTGTTGTACGCGGAAGGAGAGGGAACGGAAAAAAACGAAAAAAAGGCCGCCGAACTGTACGGCAAGGCATGTCGCGCCGACAACATGCTGGGATGCATGAATTTGGGGACCTATTACGCCAACACCGCGCAAGGCGGGGGAGATTACTCCAAGGCCGCCGCCTTATACGACAAGGCGTGCGGCAAGGGACACGCCGAAGGCTGCTATAGGTTGGGCGAAACCTACGAAGACGACCGCACCGGACAAAAAAACCTTTCCATCGCCGAAGATTCGTTTCGCAAAGCTTGTAAGGAGGATTACGCCGCCGGCTGCACCCGGCTGGGCGCGTTGTACGAATCGGATGAGCTTCCCCATAGCGACGCGTCGGCGGCGAAATATTTCTCCCTCGCCTGCGATAAGGACGACGCCGAAGGGTGCTTTATGCTGGGCGCCATGATAGAAAAAGGCAAAACTCCCTCCACGCCCGTCTCGACGGCGGAATTATACCGCAAAGCGTGTCGCTTGGGCTACGGCACCGCCTGCGCCGCGCCGACGGACGCGGAAAAAAGATAAAATTCTTTTTTTACGCGATAAGGAAGAAACATGCGGAGGTAAGCGCCTGCGCTTTACGGACTAACAAAGGAAAAAAGCAAGATTTCGGGGAACTCGCAACCATTCTTAGAATAGCTTTTTCTTCTCGTTCAAACGACGACGTGCGGAGATATGCTTAATCACGTATATGACGTAATAGGCAAGCGCGATTACTCCAAGCATCATAAGGCAGATCACGAAAGGGTGAGGAGATTCTCCCACAACCCATTCCTTAAACGGCGCCAAGAGGTTAAACAAAATGTTAAAAGGAAAGGGAAGCCTTTCCCCGGATAATTCCGGTTCGGCGCGAGCGACGATGGTCGGCGACGTCTTATTGGCGTACACGTGCGCCTTGTGGATAGCCATCTTCAGGAAATCAAAAAATTCCGCGCTGCCGGCGCATTCCTCCGAAGGAACGAAAGAGACGTTGAATGCGGAAGCGGAACATTCCATGGATTGGCGGTCGCTCGCGCAACGGCACGTCTCGCGAGCAAGATGCAACATAATCGGTTTTTTAGCGTCGGAGAAAGTAAGGTACGCAAATTCGGCGTCGGAAGAATTAACGGAGAGCATAAGGGTTCCGTCTTTACGCGACCTTGAGACGCTCATGAGGGGGTGGCCGGGATCCAATTTATTATGGAACGCATATGCCTCGAAATTTTTGCGACTCAAAATTTCCGTGAGATCGCCTTGGATATTGACGGAAGGGGGAATAAAGCAAGAAAAATACAGGGCCGAATGATCGTCTTTGCAGTAAAAGTCAACCAACGGAGTTGCGGTGGCAACAACTGCGAACGGCAACAACAGGGATCGCATGGCGAAAGCAGAAATAACGGGGCGGCGCGAATCAAGTCGAGCAAAGGGCGTAGATAAGCAATAGCCTAATCACGAAAACCTGGAGAAGTTATCGAATTTATAACATATTTATGCTTTCAAGTAAATACGCTCTTTGATAGGACTTACGCTAGCTGAGCATCTTTTTGGCGCTTTCAGCGGTAAAAATCGTCTAAAAATGCTCATCCCCGCTTACGCGGGGACAGGCCTTCGCGTTGAGTACGCTGCGCTTTTTATCCGTTTTTGACCTA
>JBEVNR010000010.1:0-38494 GCA_040507985.1 Rickettsiales bacterium
CCGCCATTTCCTTGCGAGGCTTCGACGCAAAACAAAATGCTACAGCAAATGCAAAAAAATGCTCGAATATTCCGTTAAGCTCCTTATGGCCAAAAGAAACGGTACGTTAGCTATATTAGGTTAGCAATGCCCGATTTTGACCTATAGATCGCTCAAAAATCTACGCACTGCGTAAGTCCTATATAAGTCAAACCCCGAACTTTTTTGACTTAATCCATACCATAAAAAAGCGGGACTAAACAATTAAATATTAATGTTTTATTCCTGATTTTGATTGCGGGATATTGTAAAAAAATTATAATAATAAAATCGTCCTTCGATATCATTCTCACCGCTTACGCCCGGTCTGATACTCACATTCGCCCCAGTCAGGTTAACCGCTTTTCTACAAACTCGCCCCTTGCGATTTCAATCTCACGCCATGGCCGAGCTTTCACCGCCTCATCCTCAAGCGCCGGAACCGCCCTTCGCCTCCGAAGCCAATATCACTTTTGCGTCAGGCTTGTTAAGTTTCTTGATTTTTATCTATGCCTTCTTCGTCTCGTCGTACGACAATCTTTCTTTCCTCCATCTGGTTATCCTCTGTTGCTTGTGTTGCGTTGCCTTAATTGCCGTCGGAATAGATGCATTCTCAACTCGGACGTGGCTACTCTCTAGCGTGTTCGTGCATATTTTTTTGACGATTCTTAAACACGCAACAGGCGCCGTGGACGAAGTTAACTATTTTTATGGATGGGTTTATTTGATCGTTACGAGTATTTTCGGTTATCTCGCAACACGTCCCTTGTATTTTTCATCCTTAACCATTAGCTGTGCGTGCGTGATACATTCCGTACACATTTTTCCTTATTTCTTTTCACGCGCCTCTTCTCCACAGACGAATAAAATAACCCGGGAATTTTGGCTGTCCTGCATCATGCTTTCGCTGTTGTCGCTTGTTATGTCTTGCAAAATACTGCCGCTCCGGCATCAAGCGAGACGCTATTTGCCTGATGCGGTTGCCATCCTAAGCTTGTGCGCCTTACGCATATACTCCGTCTATTTCTCGGAAGAGAACGTAACGACAATATTTGCTCACGAAGCAATCGTATGCGTGCCTTTTGTAGTTATGAGAATCACGTTGCGCACCGTCGCCCATATTGCCAACAACGACGTCGCCCCGACGGACAACGATTTTGTGGCGGTGAAAAGCACGGACAGTGACAGCGAACCGGAGGAACCAGTTACGAAACCGGAAAACGACCGCGACCTATTGTTGTTAACAGACAACGCCGTCTGGCAATCATACAACGCGATACACGTCGCATATATGCAAAATAGTGGGATGTTGTCTGCCGGATATATCGGAATACTCGGAATTTCCTTGGGATTCTACCGTGCGCTCACATATTTCGGCGTGCAAGGTACGGGTAAAGATTTTGTCGTTATCGGCATGGTGATAAGATTCACGCTTGCTTTTGCTGTATTTTTGCCGGAGTTTGCGTTCATCTATCTGTTTTTTAGAAACCTAGGCGCCGCCGAATGTATGTTGCGTTGCACCAAAGAATGGAAGATTTTCGATGACTCAACGTTACATTGCTGCAAAGAGTTCTTGACCAAAGATATCGCGCCGCTCAATTCGTATGATTTCGTCGGCAAGACGATCGTCTTATTCGTATGCGTGACATTAGGTCCATGGCTGCTCTACAAAGAACTCTTCCCCGCCACGTAAGTCGAATCGATAAGGCAGGTTTTTGATTAAAGGCGCAGGTCGCCTTTCCTTATGTCCGTCATAAAAACCGTAAGTCCTTATCGGTCGCCGCCTTCCGCGCAAAAGCGGCGTCCGATAGCGAATGCGAAACTCTTAACTTCTCTCTTTCGCGCGCGTCAATCTATCGACGCTCGTAAAGAAGAGCGGCACGAACAAAATGGCGAGGAGCGTGGCGGCGGTCATTCCCCCCAGCACCGCAAAGCCGATGGCGTTTTGTCCGGCCGCGCCGGCGCCGTTAGCGAAGGCAAGCGGAGAGACGCCCAGCATGAACGCCATCGACGTCATGACGATCGGGCGGAAACGTTGCTTCGCTGCCGTTCCTACGGCCTCCATCGTCGGCAGCCCCTGCCGTTCCTTCAGTTCCTTGGCGAATTCCACGATAAGAATCGCGTTTTTCGCCGCCAGCCCGACCGTCGTGAGCAGCGCGACCTGAAAATACACGTCGTTGGAAAGCCCGAAGATATTCCCCGCGACGACCGCGCCCAGCACCCCGATCGGCACGGCGAGCATGACGGCGAACGGCACCGCCCAGCTTTCGTACAACGCGGCCAGACAGAGGAACACCACCAATATCGACAAACCGTACAGCGCCGGCGCTTTCGATCCGGCCGCGCGCTCCTCATAAGAAATGCCGTACCATTCGACGTCTATCGGCAGTTTCGACGCCATTTCTTGCATTTCCTCCATCGCCTCGCCGGTGCTGACGCCGGGGGCGGGCGAACCTTGAATATTGACCGACGAGGCGCCGTTAAACCGCTCCAGCTTGGGCGAGCCGTAGGTCCATTCGCCGGTCGAGAAATCGGCGAACGCCACCATCTCGCCGCGATTGTTGCGCACGTACCATTTATTCACGTCGTCGGGCATCATGCGGCTTTCGTCGATACCTTGCATATATACGCGCTTAATGCGGCCTTTGTCGATAAAGTCGTTGACGTAGCCGGAACCCCACGCAATTTGCAGCGTTTTGTTGACGTCGGCGAGCGACACGCCCATGGCGGACGCTTTTTCGGCGTCGATGCGAATGCGGTATTGCGGCACGTCGTTTAAGCCGTTCGGGCGCACCCCGATCAATTTCGGATTCTGCGCCGCCATGCCGAGCAATTGGTTGCGGGCGTTCATTAGCGCGTCATGGCCGATTCCCTTGCGATCAACAATTTGCATGTCGAAACCGGAGGCGTTCCCCAGCTCGCGAATCGGCGGCGGCACGAAGGTAAACGCCATTGCGTCTTTAATTTGCATGAATGCGCCCATCGCCTTGTTGGCGACGGTGAACACGTCTTGCCCCTTTTCGCCGCGCTCCGACCAATCTTTCAGCGCGACGAAACCGAGCGCGGCGTTTTGCGCCGAGCCGGCGAAGCTAAATCCGACCACGGTGAATAAATGCTCCACCTCTTTTTGGCTTAGGAAGTAATCTTCGACTTTTTTCACCGATTCAAGCGTGCGTTCGGCCGTTGCGCCCGGGGGCGAGCTTACCATCATGAACATGATGCCTTGGTCTTCGTTCGGCAGAAACGCGCCGGGCAGTCGCGTGAAACCATAGACCAGCCCCCCGATCAGCAAGGCGTATATCACGAAAAACCGCACTCCCCGACGCGCGATATAGAGCGAGCTATTGCGATAGGCGTCCCGCAATTTATCGAATCCGTGGTTAAACCGCCCAAAAAACCCTTTATTGTCTTGATGTTTGTGGCCGTGGGATTGCTTGAGGAACGTCGCGCACAAAGACGGCGACAAAATCAACGCGACCAACACCGAGAGGCACATGGCCGAGACGATGGTCAGCGAAAATTGCCGATAAATCGCGCCGGCCGATCCGCTAAAAAACGCCATGGGAATAAACACCGTCGACAGCACCGTGGCGATGCCGACCAGCGCGCTCGTGATTTGGTCCATCGACTTTCGCGTGGCCTCTTTGGGCGAGAGGTTCTCCTCCGCCATAATGCGCTCGACGTTTTCCACCACCACGATGGCGTCGTCCACCAGCAGCCCGATGGCCAGCACCATGCCGAACATGGTTAAGGTATTGATGGTAAACCCGAACGCGTTTAAAATGGCGAACGTCCCGAGCAGCACCACCGGCACGGCGATGGTAGGAATAAGCGTCGCGCGGATGTTCTGCAAAAACAGTAGCATCACGAAAAACACCAGCACGACCGCTTCGATCAGCGTATGCACCACCGATTCTATCGACAATTGCACGAAAGGCGTCGTGTCGTAGGGATACACCACTTTTACGCCTTCGGGAAGCAGCTTCGCCAAGTCCTTGACTTTATCCTTCACCGCCTTCGCCGTCTCGAGCGCGTTGGCGCCGCTGGAGAGCGAAATGGCGATGCCCGTCGCCGGCATGCGCTTATACCGCCCGATCTGCGCGTAGGATTCGGATCCCAACCCCACTTTCGCCACGTCCTTCACGCGAATCTGCGAGCCGTCCTTTTGCACGCGCAGAATGATATTTTCAAAGTCTTTCTCAGACTCAAGCCGCGCGAGCGCCTTGATCGTCGCGTTGATTTGTTGCCCCGGAACGGCGGGCATTCCTCCGAGTTGGCCGGCGGAAATGTCGGTATTTTGCGCCCGCACCGCGTTTTCTACGTCTATCGGCGTTAAATTATAGGCGTATAGCTTGGCCGGGTCGAGCCACAGGCGCATCGCGTGCTGCTCGCCGAAAATTTTCGTGTCGCCGACGCCGTTAATGCGCGAGAGCGGATCGCGGAAGTTGCTCACCAGCATGTCGGCCAAGTCGTCGCGCGTGTATTTGTCGCTTTCGGAATATAACCCGACGACGAGCAAGAAGTTCGCGTTCGATTTCGTCACCGTCACCCCAAGTTGCTGCACCTCTTGCGGCAATTGGGGAATGGCGGCCTGCACCTTGTTTTGCGTCTGCACCTGCGCGACGTCCGGATCGGCCTCCGGCTCGAAGGTGAGCGTCACCGTCCCCGCGCCGTCGGCGCTCACCGACGAGAAATAGCGAAGATGGTCTAGCCCCGACAGGCTTTGTTCGATGATCTGCGTGACGGAATTCTCCACCGTCTCCGCCGACGCCCCCGGATAGCGGGCATTGACGATAATGGTGGGAGGAGCGACTTTGGGATATTGTTCGACGGGAAGCTCTTTAATCGACAACACTCCCGCCAGCATGATGATAATGGCGATAACCCACGCAAACACGGGACGGTCAATGAAAAAACGCGCCATAACGGCTGCTCCCCTAACATAAATCGGCGAGTTTAGAGAGTACGCATATATGGCCTGTTGTCAATAGCGGACATAGAACGTCCGCCATCGAGTTAAGTCCGCACGTAGCGGGCGACGCGCATCATTAGACTTCTTGCATAACCCTACTAAAGCGGGCGTCTACGTCGGTTCGTCCGTCCTCGAATTCTCACGTACGTTTAGTACGCTGCGGTCCTCCGGGCGGGCGAAGCCTAGTATCCGCTCCGCCTTAGCGAGGGTGTATATAAAACAAAAAAAGTAAGGGCTATCGCAAATTTTATTTCTTCTTTTTTTAAAACGCGCCGCCTGCCGGAGACGAACGGTTGCTTGACGTGCTATGCCCCATAACGTCGCATACCCGATGCGACGGACCTAAAGGAAATACGGAAAAACAATCTCGCTTGCCTACCTTAGTCAATAAGGCGTTTCCGGTTTGTTGTTGAACTCGAACTGGGTACGGGCACCGCATATCCCGCAATGAACGTCTCCAATCATTTCCAACTTAAGATTGGAAACATTAACAAATAAAGATCTGAAATCAAATATAATTTTCCTCTGACAATTTTGGCAAAAAACGCACGTCCCGGCGAACGATTCCTTTTCGGAACACGCCTCATTTCCCGGCGTTGACGGCGGGGTTAGGATTGGCGGCCCGGACGTTCTCGACCAAGCGTCCGAATCCGGCAACTCCTCGGGGGTAACGGAAGGGTTAGGGTTCGACGAAATTTCCGTTTGCTTAATGCATGCAGGCGAATCGTCGCGCAAAACCTTAGATTTCGTATGTCGTGGTTCCCAATAGTAGTGAGGCGATTCCGACGAAAAGAAGATGGCGCTGGAGACCTTATATAAACGGAGAACGCTCTTTCGCTCGGAATTTTCTTGCCAATAAGCGTTGGTAAGTCTTTCTATGGTGGCATAGAACCCCTCGTCGTTATTCATCTTCATCGCATGTTGTTTAGCCTCAGCAATCAATAGCGCTCTGGCAATGCGATAAAACCGATCGTTTTCGGCATCCCTTGATAGTATCGCCGCATGTTTGCAAAAGGCAAGGTACTTAGCGAATTGCTTAGGGCGATCGGTCCATGCACGTACCTTTTGATTATCGTGAGATTCAAGCCAATGGGAGAACCATGGAAACTGAGAGAGGTCAATATCCGTTGCCGGCGAAATCGGAGCGTCTACGCCGGATTGCGTCCAGAATTTCTTATCAATTTTCCAGAAAGAAGTAGTGGAGTTTTTGTAAAAGAAAATCGGATTTTCTTTTGCGAAAATGCGGTATTCCCCATTACAAGAATCAATTCTGACGTTGCGGCAGTATTTCAGGAGAAAAGCGTGCGGATCAGGAGAAAGATTCAACGTTTTGCGCAACAGTTTGCGGGCAGCCTTATCATAGGAACTCTGAATGCTCCTATGTGATAGTTCCCAATACCACGCAACGTACCGCTCAAATTGAAGAGGAGGATCATGCTCAATCCTGTTCCACTGTTCATCGGAAAGAACTCCCCAGAGGTAATCTCCAAAGGAATTTGTCGGATGGCCATCGGAAGAAGAGAGGTCAACTTTTCCGGCAGGGAAAGACGCCGATGGTGTGGCGCTCATTTTGACCCGGAAGCGTAATACGCACGCGTTTTCGGTAAGCTAGACGATGGTGGGGCGAGATATACGCAATGCCTGTAGAGGATAATAAACTAATACTATTAATGATAATATTAATCAACATAGATTTCGCCGCTCTTAAGGCGGGCAGGGCGAAAATATAAATTAAATTATTAATAATTTATGTTTTTACTCTGATGATTGCCTATTCTTTTGATTATAGGACTTACGCGAAACGAGTATTTTTGAGGGATTTTAAGGAACTTTCGCGCGCAGAACCGCAGCGTACTAGACGTACGTGAGGATTCGAGCACGAAAATGACGACAAAATCACCAAAAAGACGACGTTTCGCGTAAGTCCTAGATTATTCTCTACGCCGCCGCGCGCCCCTTAAGCACATGCCTGATCCACTGCTTCGTCAGCTTCTCCTGCGCGCCGTTTTGCAGCAGGCGTTCGTGCAAGTGGGGAAAGTCCACCCGGTCAAGCAATTGGTCTTGGTTGAAGCAGCTATAGACGTAGCTTTCCTCGCCCGTCTCCGGATTCACGTGTTTTTGCAGGCATTGGGCGCAGATTTCCTTCATCATGCATTGCATGGGCGAGTTGATGGAGCCGACGGCGATATGGTCGGGCTTGAGAAACGGTTGCAATACGCCGTGGCGGGCGACGGCGACGGCTTGCATCATGCGGTCGGAGCCGATGGCGATGATGCGGTCGACGTCCATCGTATTCACCGCCCCTTCGCCGAGTTTGCCCGTGGCATAGGCGGCGATGGCCTCGACGATATTGCCGTGAAAGGCTTTGTCCTGCGCCCGCTCCGGCGCAAAGGCGCCTTCGTCGCACGCCCAGACGATGACGTCCGCCGCCGCTTCGATGTCCTTGATTTTATACCTGTCCTGTTTCTTTTTATAGCCGGCGAAATACAACACGTTCGATCCCGCCGCCCGCAGCGCCTTGCCGATAGAAAACAACACCGCGTTGCCTAAGCCGCCGCCGACAAGCATCACGGTTTCGCCGCCCGGCGTATGGGTTGGCTCTCCGGTCGGCCCCATCAAAATGACGGGTTCACCGGGCATGAGGCGCGCGCAGAGATCGGACGATCCGCCCATTTCCAGCACGATCGTCGAAAGCTCGCCCGTCTCCGGATTTGCCGAGGCGCCGGTGAGCGCCAGCCCTTCCATCGCGAAAACCGTATCGTCGACGCGCTCCGCCTCGCGCTCGAAATTTTGCAACCGGTAAAATTGCCCCGGCAAAAACGCCCGCGCGGCGGCGGGAGCGCGCAACACCACTTCGACGATGTTCGGCGTGAGGCGGTTGACTTCCTTCACGGTCGCCGACAATTCTTTTCGTACGCCGGCCAAAAATTCTTTCGCATGTAACGCCGACGCCGGCGCCTTACGCCGCATGGACGCCGTCACGGTCGGATAGCCCTGTTTCGCCGCGCCCATAGCCTTGACGACGTTGCCCACGTAAGACGGATGCAAATCGCCGAAAAAGCTCATGAAGCGCCCGTCCTCCTCCTTATGCAATAAGACGTGCGGAACGGCCGGCTTGGAAACGTTCGGCTCCGGTTTTACGGCGTTGCCGTCTATGTCGATGGCCTTAAAATATTTGCCGTCCAGCGCAAAGCTTTCGGGATATTCCCGTTGCAACACGGTGTTCGGGTTGGTGCCGGCCGCCATAAAAATGGTTTTGGCGTTGACGGTATGCATCGTCGCTTCGCCGCCGTCCTCGTGGTGGGGCATGGAGACTTTCAATCCCCGCGCGTGGCCGTGTTCATCGATCTCCACCGCCAATGGCTGCGCGTCCTCCATAAAGCGGATGCCTTCCTGCATCGCTAGTTCCACCTCCTCATGGTTAAGGCGGTAGGCGGGGGAATCCTGCAAGGTGCGGCGATAGACCAGCGTCGCGCCGCCCCATGATTTGAGCAATCCGATAATGTTCGGATCGCGACGTTCTTTAGCCGCCGCATCGCGTTCTTGGCGTATGGCGTGGGCGTGGACGATAAACTCGTCGGCGATCTGCGTTTCCTCGACGTTCCAGCCGGCGCGGACGGCGTTTTCCCCGTATTCCCTGGACAATGTTTCGTAGCGGGAAAGAAATTTTTCCACCTGCACGGGATAATATGCCAGCGATTCGGTGGCGGTGTCGACGCCCGTCAGTCCTCCGCCGATCACCGCGACGGGTAGGCGCAATTGTAGGTTGGCGATGGAATCCTTGCGCGCCGCGCCCGATAATTGCAGCGCCATGAGAAAGTCCGACGCCGTGCGCACCCCGCGCGCCAAGGCGTTCGGCATGGGGATGATCGTCGGTTTGCCCGCCCCCAGCGCCAGCGCGATATGGTCGAATCCCATGTCGAAGGCTTGTGCGTGCGACAACGTGCCGCCGAAGCGCACCCCGCCGGCCATGGCAAAGAAGGCGCGACGCTCCAAAAGAAGGCGCATGACGGTGAGATAATTCTTGTTCCAACGGACGGTGATGCCGTATTCCGCCACGCCGCCGAAGCCTTGCGCCGGGCGCTTGTCTAAATCCTCGAACAATTCCGATACATGTTTGATCGGCGCGAAGGGAACGCGTTCTCCCGTTGCCGTCACGCCGGAAATGTCGGGGCTAAGCGGCTCGATTTTCAGTCCGTCCACCGCAAACACGGCATGGCCGTCGTTGAGCAGATGGTGCGAGAGGGTTACGCCCGCCGGTCCCAGCCCCGCCACCAACACTTTATAGCCCGAATCCGGCTTCGGTAAGGGACGGCGAATGTTGAGCGGGTTCCATCGGGTCAATAACGAATAAATCTCGAATCCGTAGGGCAAGTCCAGCACGTCTTGCAGCGTGCGGGTTTCGGTGCGGGGAATGTTCACCGGCTCTTGTTTTTGGTAGATGCAGCTTTTCATGCAGTCGTTGCAGATGCGGTGGCCGGTGCCGGCGCACATGGGGTTGTCGATAATCACCGTCGCCAGCGCGCCGATCGGCACGCCCGTCGCTTTCAACGTGTTCATTTCAGAGATTTTTTCTTCCAACGGACATCCGGCCAGCTTGACGGCGGTCTGCGATATTTTAAACGCACCGTCCTTTTCTTTTAATCCTTTAGAACAAGAATCCTTGCCTTGGTTGTGGCACCATATGCAATAATTGGCGTCGTCCATCGCCTGGCGCAAGTTTCCGCCGGGATCGGTGAGGCTGAATCCCTCGCGGCGGCGTAAATCGTGATCGGGAAGGACGGCGACGCGCACCCCGTCCAGCATTTCGGTTTCGACGGGAACGAGATTAGCAAAGTCCAGTTTTTTCGGTACGCGGAACAGCACGTCGGCCTTGTGTGTCTCCTTGCCCTTTTCGCTATAGGTCGCCCACACGGCGTAGCGTGCGGCAACGTCCAGCTTCGGGTCGTTCGCGTCTGCTTCCATCCATATATTGATATAGCGGGAGAAACTAAGCTCCGTCAACGCCTCGCCGAACAGCCCTTCAAGTTGTGACTTCAGTGCGGAGCCGTCTAACATTTCCGCCTCCGCCGCCTTGCATTTTTTGACGGCCAGACGCTGCACGAACAGGCGCTTGCAGGAGAATATCGGCGCCAGCCGGTCATGCTCCGCCGCCAGCGCCTTCGCCTCTTTTTCGATGCCGAAGAGCGCCCCGATAAAATCATCCGCGAAGGGCGCAAGGTCTATGATAAGCTGCGACTCGTCTTTCGTCGAAACCGCGTCCGGATTCGCCCGCGCGGCGCAGAGGCGGTTATAGAGATCGACGGCCTTTTCTTGAAGCGCCGCTAAAAAACGTTCGTCGACGCGCGACAATCCCTCGCGCGCATATAATGAGGAAATATCGGCGCCGTCTAAGAAAAGGGTCATAAATTGCGTTATTTCTATTATGCTTGAGTCGCAAGCCAACCATAGACGGATAGTCTTGAAGGGCAAGCGAGAAATTGCGTGCGACGCGACCTCTTGGTAACGCGCTTTTCAAAAGGCCGTCGCGAATTAGAAATACATAGAGCCTAAATTTATTAGACCTTGCATAACTTAGCTATCAGCGAGGCGGCTTCTAAGATCGCCCGCTTAGCAAGAAGCGCAGCGTACTCTAGTACGTGAGCATTCGAGGACGGACGATCTGACGCAGACGTCCGCCGCAGGTAGGGTTTTGCAAGATATCTATTGAAGAATAAAATTTTTGGTAGGAATTGGTGTTTTTTCCCTGGCCGTCAGCGAAGTTATGCAAGATATCTATTCGAGAGAGCGGAATCGCAAGGAAGGTCCCGCCGCCTTATCCTTGGGGAACCACGGCGAGAACGTCTCCCTCTTCCGCCGTTCCGTCGTTTTCCCTCAAGAGGCGCAAGCGTTCGGCGTCGGTGAGCGAGGCAAGCAAGGCGGTCAAGTCGCTCCGCATGTCTTTCCGCCCGGAAAAAACGGCTTTTTTCATCCAGCGAATGGCTTCTATCTTATTTTTTTCGTACACGACGCCGTTGAGATATAAGCGCGCGACGGCGATCATCGCCTGGGCGTTCCCTCCTTCCGCCGCCTTCATGAATTGCTCTGCGGCCTCTTGTTTTTTTCCCTCCTCGAACAAGGTAAGCCCCAGCCCGTACCGTCCGGCGTTTATTCCCTTGTCGGCGGCCACGCCGAACCATTTTTTCGCCAACGGAACGTTATTTAATTTATGCGCGTCGTAATACAGCATGGCTATGCTTACCGACGATTCTTCGTCGCCTTCCTTATAGGCTTGGCTAAAGGCGTCGAGGGAGCGTTGATAGTCGGGAAAGGCGCCCTTCTGGTAGAGCATCCCGACCAGGGACAGCGCCTGCTTGTTTCCTTCCTCGTGCGCCCGCATGGCGATGCGCAGCGCCTCGTCCAGCATTTGCCGGCTGTTCGCGCGGTCGGTCATGTAGATGGATTTGGCGTAATAATATTTCGCGGTCGGGTCGGGGTAATAGGCGGCTTCCTTGCAATAGCCGTATGCGTCCTCCCACGCCCCTTTTTCCGCGCTTTCCGCGCACGAGGCAGTCGCTTCCTTTTTGTTCGCGTCCGCCGCAAAGGCGTTCGCGCCAAACGACGCCAACCCTATCGCGACGGCCACATATCGCATAAACGTCGCCATAATCGCCACCTTGCCATGTCGCCTTTAATTCTACGCACGCTTTGTATCATAACGCGCAAACATGTCGTTTTCATGACAAAATCGCCAACGCGCAAGGCAAAGAAGCCGGAACGGTTAGTTCGCTACAGCCTCCGAGAAACGTCTTCCGGAACGCGTCCTCGTTTCCCTGCGTTCTGTCCGGAATATTTTTTCGACTTTTGGTTGAAGTTCGGAGCATTTTCTTCATTGACTTTTTTATGGGAAGCATGTAACGCTAATAGATAGCGGCGGACAAGCTCCGCTACGCCGGAAGCGACGCGCAAACAACGAAAACGTCTTTGCGTCACCGTCTTTGGCGGAGCGCGCCTTTCCTTGCCGTTATTCTATAAACGTTACTTAAGGAAGACTATCGTGTCAAATACCGGAACCGTAAAATGGTTTAACCCAAAAAAAGGCTACGGCTTTATTTCTCCCGACGCGGGCGGAAAAGACGTGTTCGTGCATATTAGCGCCGTTGAGCAAGCCGGTTTCGACGGGTTGGAGGACGGCCAACGCATCGGTTACGAAATTTCGACCAAAAACGACCGCAGTTCCGCCGTGAATCTTCGCGCAACCGAACAAACCGCCTAGTTTACGAAATTTTTTGAGGCGGGAGCAAATGCCCCCGCCTTTTTTTCTGCCCAATCTTCTCCCTCCCTAGGGCGATGCTGTAAATTAACGAACTAAGAATTTTCTGCTTCGTTCTTCCCGCCAAAGCGGGAAAACAAGCGCAGCAGAGTCTCGCCAATCCAGCGCCTTCTTACATTAGACTTCTTCCATAACCCTATCTATGGCGTGCGCCTACGCGCCTTTATCCGTCCTCGAATCCTCACGTACCTATGTACGCTGGGGTTACTTATGGGCGGGTGACGGCGCCTATTCGCCTCACCCTTAGCTAAATTATGCAAGACATCTATTCATGTTTTTAGCACAAATTAGTAAGTCGTTAAGTCATCATATTGCCCTATCTCCCTCCCTTATTCCCCGCCATCGTCGTCGCCTCGCAAGCGCGCCATCCATTCCTGGTCCGGCGTTCCGAATTTCGTCGTGTTCGCGTCAAACGATAGCTTGACCTTGCCGATAGGACCATGGCGGTGCTTGGCGATGAGAATTTCCGATAGGTTTCGGCAACGCTCCATGTCTTGCTGCCATTTTTTATATTTCTCCGTTTCGTGTTCCGGCGGCTCGCGGCGCTCGACGTAATATTGGTCGCGGTAAATAAACATCACCGCGTCGGCGTCTTGCTCGATGCTTCCGGACTCGCGAAGGTCCGACAGTTGCGGACGCTTGTCGTCCCGGCTTTCCACCGTTCGCGAGAGCTGAGACAAGGCGAGGACCGGAATATTTAATTCTTTCGCCAGCGCTTTTAGCCCTTGCGTAATTTCACTCACCTCTTGCACCCGGCTGAATTCGGAAGATTTTGCCGTGCCGCGCAACAGTTGCAGGTAATCCACCACCACAAAACTAAGGTTGTGCCTGCGCTTTAGCCTACGGCAACGGCTGCGCACGGCGGAGATGGTTAAGGCGGGGGTGTCGTCGATATAAAACGGCAATTTGTAGAGCGCATGGTTGGCGTCGACGATTTTTAGGAAATCGTCCTCCGACATGCCTCCGGAACGCATTTGCGATGAGTTCACGCCGGATTCCATCGACATCATGCGGCCCGCCAATTGTTCGGACGACATCTCAAGCGAGAAAAATCCTACCGAGCGAGGCGTTTTTATGCCCTCCCTTACGTCGGAACCATACATGCTGCGACAGGCGTTAATCGCAAGGTTGATGGCGAAGGCCGTTTTGCCCATCGACGGGCGGCCGGCGAGAATAAGCAGGTCCGAGTCGTGCAATCCCCCCAGCATGTAGTTTAAGTCGTCGAATCCGGTGTCTATGCCGCTCAGCGACCCGTTGCGCTTATGCGCCAATTCGGCCCGGCGCAGCGCTTCGCCCAGCGATTCGCTAAGCGGAACGAAGGCTTTTTGGGTTTGTCCGCTTTCCGCGAGGCGGAACAGTTCCTTTTCCGCCTCCTCTATCTGTGACGACGCCGGGGAGTCAAGCGACTCCTTATACGCCCTTTCGACGACGGATTCGCCCAGCGATATAAGGTTGCGCTTCAGCCATAACTCATACACGGTCGAGGCGTAAGATTCGACGTCCGACATGCCGACCGACGTAGACGCCAGCTCCGCCAAATACGACGCCCCGCCCAGCGCGGCCAACCCCTCGTGGTTATGGAAAAATTGCCGAAGCGTTACCGGCGTGGCGATCAACCCCTTGCTGCGCAATCCCTGTATCGTCTCGTAAATGGCGGCGTGAACGGGTTGATAGAAGCATTCGCCGGAAAAAGCGTCACTTATGCGGTGCAACAACCCGTTGTTCGCCAATACGGCGCCCAGAAGCGACTGTTCGGCCTGAACGTTGTACGGCAAGGCGCGATAGGCGGTTTGGGAGCGTTCGTCGCCATGGGCAAAAAGAGAGGAGGAAAGCATAGTTTAAGACGCGATGAATGTGGCGGCGGCAAAGCTCTTTTACCATACAATCCGCCGTCATTTTTTCAAGTGCGCCGGCGCGAAAAAATAGCGTCTTAAACGGATTGCTTATTTGAAGCGCGACTCTTCGCCGCGCATAAGGCGCGTAATGTTTTCTTTATGCTTGAAGACGCATAAGAGGGCGGCAAGCGTTACGCCCGCGCCGTGGGCGAGCGGAAGCGCCGCGAGCGCACCGACCGCGCTACCGGGCAACGCCGTCAAGGCTCCAAGCGCGGAAATACGGCTTCGGTAAAAGGCGCCTATCCACATAACGGCGAAAATGCCCGTTAAGGCGGGATGCGCGGCGGAGATTATTCCCAAATACGACGCCACCCCCTTGCCGCCGCGAAATTTGAGCCATACGGGAAACACGTGTCCGGCCACGGCGGTAAAGGCGCACGCGCCAAGCAAAACCGGCGAGGCGCCATAGATCAGTCGCAAGGCCAATAGGGGAATAAACGCCTTGAGAAAATCGCACAAAAAAACGACGGCGCCAAATTTTTTTCCGAGAACCCGAACGGCGTTGGTGGCGCCGAAATTATGCGATCCGCTTTCGCGCAAATCGACTCCATACGCATATTTTCCTAAAAGCAATCCATAAGGAACGCTTGAAGATAAATAGCATACGCAAACGGCGACACAGAACAAAAGCGATTCATTCATTGCGCGTTACGGCAGTAGCGCTGACGAACGCGCTACGCGTCGTCGCAAGGCTTTTGGGGCTTGCCGACGATTTTTTTGACGTCGCGACGAATTTTTTGGGCGAACGGAGTTAATTTTGCGGCTTTGGTTCCCACTAAAAACGCGTCCAGCCCGCCTTTAAAATCAACGGTGCGTAACGTCGAAACGGCGATTTGTATGCGAAAGGAGCGGTTAAGGACCTTGCTTTCCAGCGTAATGTTACGAAAGTTAGGGGCGAACGGGCGGCGGGTTTTACGGTTGGAGTGAGACACCTTGTTCCCGAATTGCACGTGCTTTCCCGTCAGTTCGCATTGGCTGGGCATGAAACCGTCCTACGTTTAAAAATTATACGCATCACTACATATAAGAAAAAGCGCGCGAAGGCAAGATTTTTTTCGACGGCAAGGATGTTTTTACAGGCTGAAAACATAAATCAATACGTTAATTCATGTTTTTGCCCCAGATGTTTTTAGGCGCTACGCGGATAGGCCCGCAGTTTTTTTCCATTGCATGTGGTGCGCGCAGCACAAGGCGACGGCGACGGCGTCGGCTCGGTCGTGCGACTCCCGGACGTCGGCGCGCGCGGCGGGAAGAAGCATGCCTACCATCGAAGCGACCTGTGCCTTCTCCGCCTTGCCCTTTCCGACCACGGTTTTTTTAACGGCGTTGGCGGCGTATTCCTCGACGGAAAGACCGAGCCTTGCCAGCGACAATAAAATGGCGCCGCGCGCCTGGCCGAGCTTAAGCGACGACAGGGGATTGGCGTTCACGAAAGTTTCCTCGACGGCGGCGACGTCAGGGCGATGGGCCTGCGCAAGCGCCTCCAGTCCGCGCGAGATCGCCAGCAGCCGCTGCGGCATAGGGGCGTCGGAGGACGATTGCAGCACTCCGGACGCGACGTAGCGCGACACGCCCCTCTCGCATGACAGAACGCACCACCCCGTGCGACGCAAGCCGGGGTCTATGCCGAGAATAACGGTCATTCGTCGGTATATTCGTAGGCGGCGTAGACGTTTTGCACGTCGTCGCTCTCGTCGAGCATGTCGACGAGTTTCGCGATTTTTTCCGCCTGTTCCTTATCGACGGCGATCGGATTTTGGGGCGCCCACACCATGTCGGCGGACTCATATTCGCCAAGTTTTTCGCTTAAGGCGTCGCGTACGGCGATAAATTCGTCGGCGGAGCAAGTGAATACGTATTTTCCGTCTTCCGCCTCCATGTTGTCGGCGCCGCACTCTATCGCGGCCTCGAAGGCGGCCTCTTCCTTGCAAGCGGAGGCGTCGTACGCGAAAACGCCGATATGGTCGAACAAGAACGCGACGCTTCCCGTTTCGCCTAAATTGCCTCCCGCTTTCGTGAAGGCGGAACGCACCTCGGCGGCGGTGCGGTTTTTATTGTCGGTGAGCGCCTCCACCATCACGGCGACGCCTCCCGGGGCGTATCCTTCGTAGCGCATTTCGGACCAATCGGCGCCGGCCCCGGTTTCTCCGGCGCCTTTTTGTATGGCCGCCGCCAGCCTGTCTTTCGGCACGCCGGCGCGGCGCGCGTTTTGCAGGGCGTAGCGCAATCTGGGATTATTTTCCGGTTCCGGCAATCCTTGCGCGGCGGCAACCAACACTTCGCGCACCAGCTTGGTGAACAGTTTGGCGCGCTTGGCGTCTTGCGCGTTTTTGCGGTGTTTAATGTTTGCGAACTGGGAATGTCCCGCCATGGCGTATGTCCGAAATAAGTGGCGCGCTTGCGTGACCCGCATCATAGCGGGGTTGCCGCATATTGCAACAGCTTCCGAAACCGCGCGCGTAATTACCGTTGCATCGCGGGCGCGGCTTCCTTATAGTGTCTTTTTTATTTATTTCATAATGATGCCCTTCAACGGAGGCCGCTCGCGCGCAACCATGCTACTGCCGGTATATAACAGAATCGATCTTGACATTTCCCACGGAAAAGGCAGCTTCATTTATAGCCGGTCGGGCAAGCGCTATCTTGATTTTGCGACGGGCGTGGCGGTCAATTGCCTAGGCCATTGCCATCCGGCCTTGGTGGAGGCAATTCGCCTTCAGAGCGAAAAAATATGGCATATCTCCAATTTGTTCGTGATTGAAGAAGCCGAGGCGCTGGCGAAAAAATTGACGGGAGCCACCTTCGCCGATTACGTGTTTTTCTGCAACTCCGGCACCGAAGCCGTGGAATGCCTCATCAAAATGGTGCGCAAATATCACGATTCGGTGGGCAATCCGCATAAATATCGCATCGTTAGCTTCACGGGCGCCTTTCACGGGCGCACCCTGGCGGCGTTGTGGGCCGGGAAGCGCGACCCGATGATGCAAGAAGGTTTCGGTCCGCCGGTAGACGGCTTCGACAACGTGCCGTTTAACGATATCGATGCCGTGAAGGCGGCCATCACCCCCGACACCGGCGCAATTTTAGTGGAAACGGTGCAGGGCGACGGCGGGGTGCGCCCGTGCGACCCCGACTATTTGCGCGCGCTTCGGCAATTGGCCGACGAGCGCGATCTGCTCTTATGCTTGGACGAAGTGCAATGCGGCGCGGGAAGGACGGGAAAGCTGTACGCCTACGAGCATTACGGCGTCGTTCCCGACGTTATGGCGGGCGCGAAGGGCATGGGCGGCGGCATTCCGCTCGGCGCGTGCCTTGCCACCAAAAAAGCCGCGCAAGGCATGACGACCGGCTCCCACGGCACGACATACGGGGGAAATCCGCTCGCGACGGCGGTGGGGTCCGTCGTGTTCGACCACATCTCCCGGCCGGAATTTTTGGAGAACGTCGCTAAAACGGGCGATTATCTGCGCGAAGGGTTGCTGCGCGTCGCCGAGGAGTTTCCGAAAGACGTGCTTGAGGTGCGCGGCATGGGGTGTCTTCTGGGAATAAAAACCCCCTACAACGTGCGCGAAGCCTGCGCAAGGCTTGCGGAACGCGGATTGCTCTCCGCCCCCGCCGCCGAAAACGTCGTGCGCCTCTTGCCGCCCCTTAATTTGTCGCGGGACGAGGTCGACCTGGCGCTATCGATAGTGCGCGGCCTGTTCGCCGACAATCCGTTTACGCGCGCGTAAGTTATCTGTATTAGGAGGCGGAACGGTCCATGCGTCATTTTTTAGACATCGAAGGCATAAGCTACGACCATTTGCGCAGCATCGTCAACGAAGCGAAATCGCTAAAGGCGGAACGCAATAGCGGCGCGCCCCGGGCATATTTGCAGGGCAGGCAGCTTGCCATGGTGTTCGAGAAAAACTCCACGCGCACCCGCGTCTCCTTTCAATCGGCCATCAACCAATTGGGCGGATCCGCGATCGTGATGGACGGCGCCGGCACCCAAATATCGCGCGGAGAGCCGCCCAGAGACACGGCGCGGGTATTGTCGCGCTGCGTCGACGTGATTATGGCGCGCCTCATGCGCCACGAAGATTTAAAGGAGATGGCGGAATACGCGACCGTTCCCGTCATTAACGGTTTGACCGACCATAGCCACCCGTGCCAGGCGCTGGCGGCGATCATGATGTTCGAGGAAAAAAACGGACCCATTAAAGACAAGACGCTCGCATGGTTCGGCGACGCCAACAACGTGCTTCGCTCGTTCGTCCACGCCGCCGGGCCGTTCGGATTCTCCTTACGCATATCCATGCCTGAATCGGTGCTGACGAAAAAAGGCTTCGACGCCTACGTCTCCGCAGGCGGCAACGTCACGTTTGCGCCGGACCCGCACAAAGCGGCGACGAGCGCCGACATGCTCATCACCGACACGTGGGTATCGATGGGCGAAGAGGCCGACGCCGCTGATTTGCGCGCGCTTGCGCCCTATCGGCTTGATCACGCCCTTCTCGCGCTTGCGGCGGACGGCGCCCTTATCTCGCATTGCCTGCCGGCCAAGCGCGGTCAGGAAATCACCGAAGAATTGCTTGAGGAGAGGGCCGAGGAAATATTCGACGAAGCGGAAAATAGACTGCACATACAAAAATCTATCTTAATGTGGTGCCTGCGCGCCGGACATTCCTTCGTGTAAAAAAAGGCATTCCGATGAGAAAAATTCTTGCGCTTTCGCTATGTTTTGCGTCGTTGCTGGCGGCCCCCGCCTTCGCCCAAGACGTCGCGCCCGAACCCGCGACGGGATTTACAGCCAAGCCTCCGGTGCATGCGGCGCGGCACATGGTCGTGTCGGGCAATCGCCTCGCCTCCTTGGCCGGCGACGCCATGTTGGAGCAAGGGGGAAACGCCGTCGACGCCGCCATTGCGACGGCGCTCGCGCTGAACGTCGTCGAACCGCAGGCCTCCGGCATAGGCGGCGGGGGGTTCATGCTGTTTTACGACAAAGGCGCCGGCAAGACGTACGCCTATGACGGCAGGGAAACGGCCCCGGCCGCCGCGACGCCCGACATGTTTTTAGACGAAGGCGGAAAGCCCTACCCCTATACCGACATTCTGAAGGGCGGACTCTCCGTTGGAACTCCGGGATTGCTGCGCATGTGCGAGGCGGCGCACAAAGCCGGCGGGAAATTGCCGTGGAAAGATTTATTTGCGCCCGCCGTCGCCCTGGCCGAACACGGCTACGCCCTTTCTTCCCGCGTGCGCGCGGAAATCGTCTTCGCTCCCTATATCGCCGGCACGCCGGAGGCGAGGGAATTGTTTTTTGAAAAAAACGGCGCCATAAAACCCGTCGGCGCCGTCATAACAAATCCGCAATTCGCGAAAACCTTACGCCTTATCGCCGACAAGGGCGCCGACGCCTTTTATCGCGGCGACGTCGCGAAGGAAATCGTCGAAAAAGTGCGGCACAACGCATTTCGCCCCGGACGCCTGACGGAGAAGGACCTCGCCGACTACCGCGCGGAAGAACGTACGCCCTTATGCGACGCCTACCGCGACGCGCGCATATGCGCCGCCCCTCCTCCGGCCTCCGGCGGCCTAGCCGTGTTGCAGGCGTTAAAACTCACGGAACGGTTCAACCTGCGCACGCTTCCCTTCCAAGACCCGAAAGCCGTCCACATCGCGGTCGACGCGCTAAGGTTGGCCTTTGCGGACCGCAACGCCTATGTCGCCGATTGCGACGCCGTTCCCGCCAAGGCGATGCTGGATTCGCGCTATGTCAAAAAACGCAGCGCGCTTATCTCCGAAAGCCGCTCCATCACGTCGCCCGCGCCCGGAAGGTTTTCGGGAGCCGAGCGCTGCGGCAAAAACGCTCCCGTGACGGAACACCCCTCCACCTCACATATTAGCGTCGTGGACGCCGAGGGAAACGCGGTTTCCATGACCAATAGCATCGAATACGCGTTCGGCTCCGGCGTGATGGCGGCGGGGTTTTTCCTCAACAACGAATTGACCGATTTTTCGTTTATTCCGGAGGAGAACGGAAAGGAAGTCGCCAATCGCATCGAGCCGGGCAAACGTCCGCGCAGCTCGATGACGCCGGCGCTCGTGTTTGACGACGCCGGAGCGCTCAAACTGGTCGTCGGATCGCCGGGAGGATCGCGCATTATTTCCTTCGTTTTTCAAACGTTATTGCTGTCGCTGGAATGGGGATTGAACATAAACGAGGCGATCGACGCCCCGCACTTCGCCTTTGCCGGCGGTCCGCTCGAACTTGAGAAAAACACCCCCCTCGCCGACTTGGCGGCGCCGCTGCGCGCAATGGGCCATGACGTCGCGGTGACGGACGAAACCAGCGGATTGCACGCGATCGAAATACGCAACGGCGAGCTGATCGGCGCCGCCGACGGCAGGCGCGAGGGCGAAGCCGTGGGAAGGTAGTCCTAGACCTCCCCGGACGCATGAAGCGCGTTTATCCGAAATCGCAACATTTTTCGTTTGCCGTCCGGGTCGAAAACGGACATAATGCGATATAAGGCGCCGTCGGCGGAAATCGCCATGCCGTCGAGCAGGTCCGCGCGATAGGGAGTTTCTCCCTCAATGGCGTCGGAGGTCACGGAATATTCCGTCTCTCCGGCGCGATAGCCGTAAGGAAGGCGCCGACGCAGTTTTATCCACGCAAAGCCGGCGGAGGAAAGGGTTTGCGTCGTTTCTCCGTCGCTTCCCTCGCCTTCCTCTACGGAAAACAATTCCGCGCGCAGGGTATAGTCCGATATGGCCATCGTCTTCGCCTTTCGTTATGCGTTTTTTGGGTCAAGCAAGCCGATCCAGCGCATTTCGCCGACGCGCCGTTCGGTATCGGGGCGGTAGGTTTTTCGACCGCCGTAATGCACTCCCATCACGTGATAGCCGGTGACGGACACGTTTTTTCCGTCTATCGCCCGGCGCAGCGCGTACATCAACGCCGTCGTTTCGTGCAGGTCGGGGGCGGAGGAGACGACGTAGGCGATCGTGGAGATTTTTTCGGCGACGTCGGAGTAGAGCGGCTCGGGCTCCAGCTCCACCTCGCCGAAATAGACGTAGGGGCATTCCGGCTTGGAGGGCGGGCGCAGATAAATGCGCCCCCCAACGGCGGCGTTCAGCGTCGCGTCGTTCTTCGCCAAATTATATAGAGCGGCCTGCCATTTCCATACGGGATCGGACATAAAAATTCCTTATAAACGGACGGTTTTATAGGCGGCGTACGCGCGCTTCGCGCCGTCGCACATGGGCATGGCGCCTTCGCGATCCGCATAGCGCGCGGCAAGATCGACCAGCATGCCGTGCTTTATTCCCTGCGGCACGTCATCGGCGCCTTCGCCGTAGCCGGCGGTATAATCGACGGTAATCGCGTCCGCGTAAAGCGCTCCGATACATGTAAGCCGATCGAATCCCGGCGCAAGATAATAGTTCTCCACGTCCACGGCAAGCGTTTCGTCGGTTTCACGGTCATACGTCGTCATGCTATCGACGGACAAGACCGGTCCCATGGGACAGATAAAATTCTGGGGAGCGCAATCTTGAAATATGACGCGCCATTGCCTGCGTATCATGCTGCGCCCGATATAGGTCTCCGCGTCTTGCCGAACGGCGGCAATCATGGAGGCAATCAAGGCGTCGTCGGCGTCGTGGTCGACGCGCAGGTAGTTTTTCGTCTCCCCAAGCGCGATCGGTTCTTCGGAAGGTTGGGTGAGCGCTTGCAGAACGTAATGTCGCGCGGCCATGGCGTGCCTTTATTAATGAGTTAACCTAATGCAACCCTTATAATATGCCCCCACGGGAACCGGAAGTTCACGGTTGCGTTATTTTTTGACATTTTTTGCAAATCATATATAATCTTATGTATCACCACGTGATTTTCAGCAGCTCGTCATACGAACTCTTCCCCCGTTGTCTAAGGCTTACGTTCATAGCGCATCGTTCTTCGCATTCGTCATGGAAAAAAAGACCTTTGATGAAGATAGCGGTTTGGAAGAAAGTCAATTCACGCTAGTTCCATCAACTACTGTCTCCCATGGCGACGCCGCTCCCGAAAAAAACAAAATGGGCGCCGGGCATAAATTGTTCTGGGGAATGATTCGCTTCATCTATTGTCCCATCTTCCCTTTCGTTCCCGATATCGAAGCGTTGGAATTTAACCTATCTGAATCGGCAACCAAGTTTTTTCGCAGCCTCATCTCGTTATTTCTTGCGGCTGTCAGCATTGCCTTTGAGATCGCGCTTAACATTGGGCGCAAATTCACCGTTCAACACTTTAGCGGTCCGGAAGGCTATTGGCTTCGTTGCGTTGCCATTGTCGTCTTGGCGATTCATTGGGTGGGGTTCCGGTTTTTGTACGCGGCGTCGGAATTCCGAACAGGTTCTTTCTGGAAAAGAGATTTTGCTTCGTTAAAGGCGCTGCGCGTGTTTATATGGCTGGCATGTCTGCACCTTCTTTTTTGCATGGATTTTCTGCCGTCGATTATTTTATCCGGAGGAAAGTTTTTGAAATCAAGTGGGGGCAACCTAGCGTATTTCGCGGTAATGGCGCTGGCCATCGGGTTCTTCATCGCGATTAACGTTACGCTTAACTGCATGCGCCCCCGATGTTCGACTTGGGACCTGGAATACAAAATGAAAAATCCCGAAAATCCCAATTCGCTTGCTCAATTTTTTGTCGATGCAGGCCTAGTGCCGCCATATCTTAAAGATCCTCTGATCAAGGGAATTACTAATTTGGTAGAGCTGGAACGTGAGGCATTGGAAGCGGAGATGCAAAAGCAAATAAGAATAGCATATAGCTATCCCCTTCATTCGCAGCAAGCCCAATATTATGGTAGCAATGTCGTTGCGTATCAGGTTCCGGAAGCGATTCCGACGGACCCAACAAAAATGGCATATGACAGGAGCCAAGTTCAGGATCTTGAGGATAACAATGTCGTTACGTATCAGGCTCCGCGAAGTAATGCATTGAACCGGGATGGATATGGACAGCATCTCGCTCCAAATGATAACGCTCCCGCTATTTCTCAGCTTATCTTACCTCCTAGCGTCGATATTCCGAAGAGCAATCCTGTAGATGCTAGACATTCCGATAGTAGTACTGCTGCTTCCTCCGCAAGGAGCAAAAGCGACGAGCCACATTCTCCCGCTGTTGACGGCCCTTCTCGCAAACACGAAGCGTCCGTTTTTCCCGGCAGTTCTTTTAATGGCCGCGCCCTGGCGCACAGCCCTGCCCCTCCCTCTACCAATTAAATTTTTGCGCTATAGGTGGCGTCGGCCGGCCCGAACGCACCCGTCCGCATTTCCATGCATCGCATTGCTTTTTGGTTTACACGCATCATACGCTCCTTAGACGTTAAATTTCATTAATTTATATAAAAAATATCACGGCCTATTTTCCGTAAAAAAAAGAAATATTTTTTTATTGCAAAAAACAACGGGAACGCGGCGACCGGCGCCGTTATTCTTAAGCGTCCAAATCATCCATCTCTACGCGGGCGTAAGATTCCGCATCTCCTTCGGTATGGCGAGGGAGTTTGAAGAAGACGGAAATGACGGTCAATATAACGCCGACTGCCGCAAACACCGCCGCCAGAAGGATCACGATCCATAAAATGCCGGCGATAGGCAGATTTTTCTTCAACATGCCGGGCAACATGTTTTTCATCTCAAAAGAGGCGACGGTCTTGAATCCGAAAAATGCCGTCACGCGCTGAAGGGGATGTGGCGTGAAGATAAAAGTCGCTTTATAATAGCCGTCCTCTTTTTTAATCGTGACGTTCGGATCGCCCGGCGTTTTGGCGGAAAGAACCGCCGTCTCGTTTTTGAGCGGAAAACTCGCGTGTGGGGGAACGGTAACGTTCACGTAGAGAACGACGTCCGGCGCCTCGATTGGCATAATCAGGGTAAAATTGGCCATACAGGAAGCGTTCACGTCGGCGATAGAATCGGGAATGGCGGTGCACGAGAGGGAAAAATTCCATTCCGCCGTGGCAACGCCTAAGGGAATCAACCCTGCCGATTGAGGGAAAAAGAAAGGCTTAAGGAACGGCGCCTCTAAGAAAAAACCGGCATGGTAGAGAAGTTGAACTAAAAGTAAAAGGCGCGTGCAGAAGAAAAACACATGGGCTTCGGGGGGAACGTATTTCGCGCTCGATCCTCTTCTATCGGCAAAATTGTCGTCGTTTTCAAGCGCTTCCTCCGGTTCACGTTTCTCTACGTCAATGCGTTTACGAAGCCATGCAAAAACGTACCGTTCCGGGAAAAAAATCTCTTTGAACAACCCGAGGATAATTTTTTTCCGCATTATGGGCGAAAACGATAATCAACGAAATATCATATAGATACGAAACGAAGCGTCGTAGCGCTATGCTTGCATAAAACGCCCGCATCTTCAAGCAGGAAAATATGTACGCGGCAATACGGCCTAAGGCTTTTATTTTTCGGATTTGTCCCCGACGATAATGCTGACGTGGCGCAATAAGGAAGGTTTGACGTAAGGCTTCACGTAGAAACGCCCGTCTTCGTTCGCGCCGACGCGCCCCACGAACAAATCGGGGGGGAATATGCCGCCGTCGCCCGACGTCATGACGTAATCGCCGGCGCGCACGCCGTGTTCCTCTCCGATAAATTCGAGGCGGGGATATTTTTCGTTCGTTCCCGCCATGATGGCGCGGCGAAACTTTCCCCCGACCGTCACCGGCACGCGTGAATTCACGTCGCTGAGCAGCATGACGCTTGCGGCCCCTTTTTCGTACCCCACCGTTCTGCCCACCAACCCTAATGCGTTGATGACGGCGAACGGACCTTTATCTTGCGGCAGGCGCTCTTCGTCAATTAACACCAACGCGCGCTCGGACGGGCCGCGATCAAGCATTCCCACGGCGCGGGCGGACAGGTAGGCGTAAGGGTAGATGTCTTGATAGTCCATCAACGCCTTAAGGCGCAAATAATCGTAATGGCGCAATTTTTCTCGCGCAAGCAAGCTGCGCAATTCGGCGTTTTCGGCGAGCACGCGGTTATACTCGCGCCGTCGCGACGTCCATGCGGCGATAACCTCTTTCGCCGATTCGATGCATTGCAGAGGGTACGAGACAATCTCCGCCGCGCGAGCCGAAAAGGGTAAGGCGGCTTGCGCGACGGGATTCATGCCGTCCTTTCCTTGGGCGAGCGTCGTCGCTATCGCTCCGATGACGCACAAGACACAGGCAAGGGCCGCCACGCCGCGCTTAAGGGCGCGCTTAGCCGTTCGCGAAAGCTGCAAAATCACGCTTCTTTCAATATATCCCGAATTGATCTTCAATGCCCCGCTCCTTGGATGCGTTCCCTCAAGGAATGGACGCGCGGACGGACGGCGTTTTCGTTTTCGACGGCAAGAAGGCGAGCGCGCACACCGTCGCGGGATAAGGTTTTCCCCGCACTGCGACCGATACGGAGGTTCCCGGCGCGGATAGGGCGAGGGGAACGTAGGCCTGGCCTATGCCGCATTGCAATACGGGAGAAAAACCGCCGCTCGTCAAGGCGCCGACGACGGCGCCGCTTTCGTCCGATATTTCTGCCCCTTCGCGAGCTATCGTTTTTCCGGAAAAGCGTATGCCGACGCGCTTTTTGGCGACGCCGTTCGCGCGTTGGTCCGCGAGCGCTTTCGCGCCGATATGCGTCGTATTTTTTTTGCTGACGACCCAGGAAAGATTCGCTTCAAGCGGCGTCGTCGCGTCGTCTACGTCGTGGCCGTAAAGGGGATAGCCCATCTCTAACCGCAAGCCGTCCCGAGCGGCCAATCCGGCGAGGGAGACTCCCGGTTGCGACGCAAGAGCGCGCCATAGCGACGCGGCGCGATCGCTTGGGACGCTTATTTCAAATCCGTCTTCGCCCGTATATCCCAATCGGCTAACGTAGAGGTCGCCCGTCTCCGCCAAGCGCATATATTCTAATTCCGAAAGATCAAGGGAAAGTGCGTCTTGCATCGCGCGTTCGGCCTCCGGCCCTTGCACGGCAATTAAGGCGCGGTCGGTCAACTCCGTTAACGTTACCCCGGAAGGCAATAAGGCGCGCAAATGCGCTACGTCCTTATGCTTGCAGCCGGCGTTAATCACGGCGAAGAAGCGTTTTTCTGCGATGCGCGTCACGATAAGGTCGTCGATAATGCCGCCCTTTTCGTTTAGCAATACGGTATAGCGCGCGACGCCTATCGCCGTATCGGCAAAAGAGGACGGCGTCGCCCTTTCCCAGAACGCCGCCGCGCCTTCCCCTTCCGTCACGATTTGCCCCATATGCGAGACGTCGAACAATCCGCACCGCTCGCGCACCGCCATATGCTCTTTAATGGCGCCGTCCTTATAGTATAAGGGCATGTCGTAGCCGGCGAAGTCGCATAATTTCGCGCCGGCGTCGACGTGTTCGTCGCAGAGGGGGGTATGCAAGGCCATCACGTTATCCCGCCTGAATCAAGACGAACGCCACGGCATATTGCGCTTCGTCCGACAGCGACAGCGAAATTTTCGCTTGGCCGGGAGCATAGCGCCGAAACGCCGCTTGCGCCGCGCCGCGCAGTTGGAGCGACGGCGCGCCGAGATCGTCGGAAAATACGTCGATGTCTTGAAAACGCACGCCTTCGCGAAATCCGGTGCCTAATGCCTTGGAAAACGCTTCCTTAGCGGCAAAGCGTTTCGCATAAAAACGCACGTGCCGCCTGTCGGGAACCTGGCCGTACCGCGTCTCGCATTGCGCGCGCTCCCTATCGGTAAACAAACGGGACAAAAAACGCACGCCGCCTTTGCGCATCGCGCTTTCGATGCGTTCGACGGAGATAATGTCGGTGCCGATGCCGTAAATCATTTCATGCGCCTCTTATGTTCGTCACCGCAACAGAGTTACGCATAGGCGGGTTTGGCCGCTTTTTTATGCGCGGACTTCTCTTCCGTTTTTTCGCCGACCGCCTCGAACGATTGCAACGCCGCGAGCGCCGCCAGATTCAAAATTTCGGAGACGGACGCGGCGGTATGCACGATCTGCACCGGTTTTTCCAGCCCGATCAATACCGGCCCGATGGTCGTGCCGCCGCCTAAGGCTTGCAGCAAGCGAGAGGCGATGTGCGCCGGATGCAAGGACGGCATAACCAGCACGTTGGCGGCGTCGGACAACCGGCAGAACGGGTAGAGCTTCAGCATGTCTTTGCTCAGCGCCACGTCCACCGACATTTCGCCGTCATACTCGAAATCCACGTCTTGGCAATCGTCGAGCAATTCCACCGCATGGCGGATTTCCTGCGCGCGCTCCAGCGGCAGGCTGCCGAAATTCGAGAAGGAAAGCATCGCCACGCGCGGCTTATGCCCCATGCGGCGCGCTTCGTGCGCCGTGTCGATGGCGATTTGCGCCAGTTCGTCCGACGTGGGCATTTCATTCACGGTCGTGTCGGCGATGAAGACCGTCTTTCCGCCGGCGATCATGATCGTCATGCCGAACAACACGGCGTCCGGCTTAGGCGAGACGACTTTTAATATGTCTTCGAGCGAATCGTAATAATCGCGCGTCGCGCCGGTCACGACGGCGTCGCCGTCGCCGCATTGCAGCATGCAGGCGGAGAATATGTTGCGGTCGGTCTTCACCATCCGCACGCAATCGCGGTGCAGATAGCCCTTGCGTTGCAAGCGCCCGTATAAAAACGCGATATACTCGTCGTTTCTGTCGCTGATCGCCGCGTTGAAAATCTCGATGCCTTCGGGATCGACGCCGAGCTTATTCATGGCCTCCAATATGGGCTTTTGGCGTCCGACGAGACGCGGGGTGCCGTAGCCGTGGTCGCGCCAGTGGGCGGCGGCGCGAATCACCTTTTCGTCTTCGCCTTCGGAGAAAATAATTCGGCGCGGATGCGCCTTTAACCGATCGAACAACAGATTCATCGTGTTCGCCGTCGGGTTGAGGCGCGTCTTTAGCTTATTCACGTAACGATCGAAATTTTCGATCGGCTTGCGCGCCACGCCCGTCTCTTGCGCCGCCTTGGCGACGGCCAAGGGAATGGTGTAGATAAGGCGCGGATCGAACGGCACGGGAATGATATATTCCGGCCCGTATTCCATTTTTTGGCCGGCATAGGCAATGGAAACTTCCTCGGGCACCGGTTGGCGCGCCAAATCGGCCAGCGCGTTGGCGGCGGCGATTTTCATCTCTTCGTTAATGGCGGAGGCGCGCACGTCGAGCGCTCCACGGAAAATATAGGGGAAGCCCATCACGTTATTGACCTGGTTCGGGTAGTCGGAACGCCCCGTCGCCATGATGCAGTCCGGCCGCGCTTGCTTCGCGAGTTCCGGACGAATTTCCGGCTCCGGATTCGCCATCGCGAAAATAATCGGCTTGGGATTCATGCCCATAATCATTTCGGGCGACACGGCTTTGGCCGCCGACAGGCCAAGGAACACGTCGGCGCCCGTCAGCGCGTCCGTCAAGCTGCGCTTATGCGTGTCGACGGCGTGGCGCTCCTTCCATTCGTTCATGGTATCGTCGTTGCGCCCTTTATAGACGACGCCGCCGCGATCGCATAAAAACACGTTTTGATCTTTTACGCCCATACGTTTGATAAGCTCGATGCAGGCGATGCCGGCCGCGCCGGCGCCGTTGACGACCACGACCAGATCGTCAAACTTACGTCCGGTGATATGCGCGGCGTTGATGAGGCCGGCGGCGCAGATGATGGCGGTGCCGTGTTGGTCGTCGTGGAACACGGGAATGTCCATGGCCTTTTTCAGGCGTTCTTCGATGACGAAACATTCCGGCCCGGCGATATCCTCTAAATTAATGCCGCCCCAGGATGGGCCAAGCAACTTCACGCAATTCACGAAGGCGTCGACGTCGGTCGTGTCCACCTCGACGTCGATGCCGTCAATGTCGGCGAAACGCTTGAACAGCACCGCCTTGCCTTCCATCACGGGCTTAGAGGCCAGCGCGCCGAGGTTGCCCAGCCCTAAGACGGCGGTGCCGTTGGAAATGACGGCAACCATGTTGCCGCGCGCGGTATAGTCGTACGATAAATCCGGATCGCGCGCAATTTCCTCGCAGGGAGCCGCGACGCCCGGGGAATAGGCAAGCGCAAGCTGGCGCTGCGTGGTTAACGGTTTCGTCGGCGTAATCGACACTTTGCCCGGCTTGTCGTCGCGCTTATGGTATTCCAGCGCATCCTTATATAACGTGTCGGCGGTTTTGGGGGCGGCGTCGGTCATCGGGCGAATGTCTCCAATATGTAGCGCAATTTTTGCCTAAATGTATACAGCGCCGCAACGATTTCGTCCAGCGCCTTATTTAGCGTCGGCGCGGCGTCGCTTACGCCAGCGCGCGCACGCGCTCCACGGCGGCGCGGAATCCGTTTTGCCTGCCGGGCGTGAGGTAGGCGTCGAATCCCAGGGCGCCTAATATTTCTTCCGGGGAAACGCCCTTGATTTCCTCCGACGTCCTTCCCCCGTATATTTTGACGATTACGGCGAGCAATCCCCTTACCAAAGCAGCGTCGCTGTCGGCCGAAAAAAAGACGCGCCCGCCTTTGTTTTCCCCCGCGAGCCATACGGCGCTGACGCATCCGCGCACGCGCGTCTCGTCGGTTTTTTTATCTTCGGGAAAGGGAGGCAACGATTTTCCCAATTCAATCACGTAGGCGTAACGTTCCTCCCACTCGCTAAATAACGCGAAATCGGCGGCGATGGCGGTGAGTTCTTCTTTGGCGGACGTCATGCGCAACTTTCCTCCTTCGCTTCATTTGTGTGCGTCCGTGCGGCATATTCGGCGATATGGCGGACGAGCGGGACTCTTTCGGGCAACTCGTTTTCCAGTCTGCCCTCAAACGCCGACGAATTCCAGTAAAAAGCGAGAATCTCGGCGACGTGCGCGGCGTCCCGAAAGGAGAGGGTTATGAGGTGTGACGCGTTTCTTTTCAGTAACGAGAATTCGGCGGGCGATAGGGAGAACGCTTTCTCTTTATACGGTTCGCCGCAAACGAGGCAGGCGGCGCGGCCCGTTTTAGGGGAGAGATAGGCGGGAGGCCGGTCGCATCCGTCAAACGCGCAGCGCTCCGCCGCCAATCCGTACCCCATGTCGCGCAGAATCACGGCTTCCGCACGAAAATACGCGTAGAGATGGGCGTTGACGTCACTTGGACGCTCCGCGACGCACGCAAAAAAGCGTTGCAAGGCGTCGTAGGCGTCCGGATGGGGATCGCGTTCCTGAAAGGCTTTGTCCGCAAGGGCCGGCAAGGCGCGCATCGCGTATAAAGTGGCGGCGCGCGTCGCCGCCGCGCCGCCGACGGAGAGCAATTCGACGGTGAAACGCCCTAATTGCCCTTCGGCGCGCGCGCTCCATACGTAATGCACGGCGTCGCCGGGTTGCGCGGGAATGCGCTTGTCTTTATTGGCGTATCCGCATATCTTACCGCGCTCGCGGCAAAATATCGACCATACGGCTCCCCTTTCGCCGCAAGGACGCGCACGCACCAATATTCCCTCTCCCTCCGTCGGACGCATGTTTATTCCATGTCGCCGTAGAAACGGCGATAGCCGAGCGCGAGCGCGCCGAACAAGTCGGGAAGCGGAGAGGGCGCCGCGTACAGAAAAACGTCGCCGAACGTTCCTCCCGCGCCCTCAAATCGGGCGACGTCGGCCACGCTAAGGGAAGAGCGTTGCTTTTTCCATAGTTTCACCACTTTTTCCATATACGCCCCGCCTATGTCGCGTTGGTTGTTGTGGTAGTCGGAAACGGCGTCGAACCAATTTTTTCTGACGTCGTATCGCGCCCTTAAAAAAGACGCGGCGTAGCGCACGTTGGCGTCAGGAGCAAGCGCCGCGTTCACGCTCGCGAAGGCATGGCCGTGATATTTCATGTTGAGTTGCATGCATCCCACGTCCACGCTACCCGGACCAAGCGCTTCGAGGCCGATGCGAACCGCTTCCGCCGCCGTCGCCCGATCGTTGAAATAATAGCCTTCCCCGCCGACGTTTGTCGTCCATGGCCACGACACGCGGCGGGAAAGCCGCCTGACGTAGCGTCCGGATTCGTGCGTCGCGACGGCGCGTAGTAAGCCTTTCGGAATATGGTAGGTTTTTTCGTATTTTCCCGCCGCAATTTCGCAGGGTCCTTCGGCAAGGGGGACGGGCGTTAACGGCGCAAGGGCGGCAAAGGACGCAAACGGAAAGCCCGATAAGAAAAGCGGCGCCGCCCATCGCAGCTTATTGCGCGGCCGAAGCATTGGCGGGGACGATCGCGGCCACGCCGGTTTCCGACGCCAAGTTGTTTTCATAGCGTCGCAATTCTTCCTTTAGCCATATGGAGGAAGGGATTTTCGTGCCGTTTTTCGTCACCACGAAATAGGGTATGCCCGTAAAGGACGAGCGCGAGGCCACGTAATCAATAAATTGCCTGGCGGTTTTTAACCGGCCGCCGGCATGATTCGTTTTTAAGCGAATATGTTCCGCCGCTTTTTCCGAGGTGTATTCTCGCCCGTTTCGCACGAAGGCGCAATCGCTTTTTTCAATGAAGCCAATGAGATATTCAATTTTTTCCTTTTCTGCGGAAAGCCCGTCCGCCGCACTTGCGGGCGCTCCTAAGGCAAGGAGGAAAAGAATCGACAGCAAGGCAAGGCAAAAGGAACGAGAAGAGGGTGAGAGGCCAAACGGCATAAAGGCTCCTTGTCATGAAGTCGCGGTTACTAAGATAAGGAAAGCAAACTCGGTTTTAGCTTTCGAACGGAACATACCGGAGAGCCTAAAGATCCGCAATATCAAATTTCATTATCTATGATAAATTAAAATTCTATATTAATGGAATTAAATTAGGACTTTTTACCGGTGACGCATATTAGTTGATAATTTTAAACTAAAATAAAATCATTGGTTTACGCGCCGAGATATTATATTTATAAGCGTACTCACTCTTATTTTGCGTTTCGCTGTTTTATAACGCCCTTCGTTTAGACGTATACCGCACCTCGTCCCTCTTTTAGTTTACGTGCTTAAGCTTACGACGCCATGAAAAACGGCATATGGCTGATCGCGCTTGCGGCGCTTTTTTTCGCCTCCGCTCTTTCCGCAGACCCCGGCGTGCTTTCCTGTCCCGTCGAATCAAATAAAACGGCAACGCATTTGCATGCCTACGTTACGTCAAAGGCCCCGAACGTGGCGTTTATGCTGTATAGGGAACTGACGCAACAAGAGGACAAGGTTCGCATACAGAATTTGAACCTCACTTTCGCCGGCTCGACGGGCTTTCAGGACGCGCTCTCCATGCTAAGCGCCATTCGCTTCGACGTCAACGGAACCGCAAAGGGATTTGACCTGCATTTGACGCCCACTCCCGTTAACCTGACCGGAAAGGCAATCGTTCCCGCGCCGAACGACACGGCAAAGGTGGCCCACGTGGAATGTAACCAAGACGAAGGGTTTCCACGATGTTCCCTCTCGCTGTACGCTCAAGGCAGGGAGCAAGCCCACGGATTGTTCTTAGCGCCGCTATTGCCGGATTGGCAAAACGTCGTGCGCAAGGCCATTAACGAGACACTGCCGATGTGGGTGAATCCGGAAGAATTCGATTGCAAAAAAATGATCAAACCATTCGGGCGAAGCCTGAAAATCATCGCCGATTACTTGGTTGCGCGCTTTCCGAACGAAACGAACGACGCATTGCATCCGACTTCGCCCTCATCCGGCGCATATCACGCCGCATGGAATCATTTTCCTTTCTCCGCCGGCATCCTTGCCTTCATGGCTTTTTTGCTCTAAGCAACCTCGCTTTCGCGAACGTCTCGCCTCCCGGAAAAGAATAAATATAAGAGCCTAGCGCTCGTCCGCTCCTTACCTGTTAAAAAAAAGTTGCAAAAAAAAATGCGCGGCGCCACAATCGCTTGTCGCTTGGTCAATGTCGGGAATATGTTATATGTCCGTTTCGCGTCTTTTTCTTACCTTGGCGCCGCGCGCCGCTTTCGCGGCCTCGCTTGCGTTCGCTTTCGTCGCCTCCCCGCAGTCCGCCCCCGCCCAAGAACCTAGCGGCGCCGTCAAAAGCGCCCCCGCCGCCGAAGCGCCTCCGCCCCCTAAGACGCGCAAGGAATTGCTGGATATCTCTCCGGAAGACGTCGTTCTGGGTAAGGAACATGCCCCGATCACCGTCATTGAATACGCCTCTTTGTCGTGCAGCCACTGCGCAGCGTTTCACCTCACCGTGTTTCCGAAAATAAAAACCGATTACGTCGATGCCGGAAAAGTGAAATTCGTCGCGCGCGACTTTCCGCTCAACAGCTATGCGGTGTTCGCCTCTCAAATTGCGCGCTGCGCGCCTAAGGATAAATTTTACGAATACGTTTCCGCGCTATTTGCGTCGCAATCGGAATGGATGACCAAAGACATTAACGAACAGCTTTTAGGCGTGGCTCGCTTGGGCGGCATGTCGAAGGAACGTTTCGACGAGTGTATCGGCGACAAGGAGTCCGCGCGAAAAATTATGGAAAGCCGGTACTATGGCCACGAAACGCTCGACGTGAATTCCACGCCCACCTTCTTCGTGAACGGCATTAAATATGAAGGCGGGAAATCCTACGAGTTTTTTGCCGGAGTGTTTGATAAATTAATACAGGCGGACGGAAAATCTCCTCTTGCGATTAAAGGAGCTAAGACGACGGACGCCGCGCCGCCGGAGAAGGGCGCATCCGGAGAAGACGCAACGAACGCGAAGGAAGACGGCGCTGAAGCTCCCGGCGGCGCCGTAGAAAAACCGAATGAAGACGCGACGAAAAAAGAAGAGAGGCGCACGGAAGAGAACGCGGCGGACGTTCAAGATAAAAAGGCGGAATAATTGCGCCGAGACGACGCCTATTTCATGGAGTTGGCCGACGCGTTAGGCCGGGCGGCGGCGGGAGACGCGGCGGAAAATCCGGCGGTTGGCTGCGTTATCGTTAAAGATGGCGTCGTCGTCGGTTACGGCGCCACCGCCAAAGGCGGACGTCCCCACGCCGAAATCGAGGCCCTCCTCTGCGCCGGTGCGTTAGTCGAAGGCTCAAATGTTTACGTCACGCTTGAGCCTTGCTCCCACTTCGGAAAATCCCCTCCATGCGCAAGCGCCCTGATAAAAGCGAAGCCCGCGCGAGTCATTTATGCGGCGCTCGATCCGGACGTCCGCGTCAGCGGCAGGGGAGTCGCAGCCCTTCGCGACGCCGGCATTCGCGTGGAACGCATGCCTTTCGCGCCCATACCGAAAGGCGCCGAAGGATTTTTGTTGCGCAGGCGTACCGGCTTACCCCACGTCACCCTGAAAATCGCGGCGTCGACGGACGGGAAAACTGCGTGTGCGAGCGGCGACAGCCGATGGATCACCGGCGATCGCGCCCGTGACTTCGTTCATCGCCTTCGCGCCGAAAGCGACGCCGTCATGATAGGCGGGGAAACGGCGCGGCGCGACGATCCGCGTTTAGATTGCCGATTGCCGGGGTTGCAAAACCGCTCTCCGCTCCGCGTGATATTGAACGCCAACGCCGACGCCATAACGGAAAGTTCTTTTTCGGTGCATTCTTCGGCCACGCCGACTTGGATAATGAAACGACCGGACGCCATCCCCCCGTCCTTTGCAAAAAAATTTCCCCATTTACGTTACGTGTCGTGTCCGGAAATACGCGAAGGCGCGCTTGACGTAAAAGCCGCCTGCGAAATATTGGCCGAAAACGGCGTCAACCGCCTACTCGTCGAAGCGGGAGGAAGACTCGCCGCCGAATTTCTGCGCTATCATTTATGGAACGACATATACTGGTTCACGGCGCCCGTTTTCGTCGGCAGCGACGGAAAATCGGCTTATGCAACGCCATCACCTTTCCTTATGGCGGAAGCGCGACGCCTTTCTTTAGCTAAAACGCTAAGTTTTTATCCGGATTTCTCCTTTATATTTAAAAATTGTGTATAATTTTACTTTTTATAAAGAGGTGCGGGCGCATAATAACGATAGGGGAAGAAGGAGAAACATCATGACGTCCTTATTGGCTTCGCATGGCGACGGAAGCAGAGACATTATCGTCGATCCGGCCATCGTGCAAAAAGCGTTGGAAGCAAAAAAAAACGACGCCGCCGATCGCGCCGACGCGCTGGACTTCACCATATTGCAACGCGCGCGTCTTAACGTGCGCCTTTACCTAGTGTTCGGCGCAAGCGGCGAGCAAAAAGAGGTGGAAGCATTGACCGCCGGCGAAGCCATTGAAAAAAGCGGCGTCCCCTTCCCCACGAAGGTACAGCAAAGGTTTTTGCGCATGCCGGACGTCATCGACGGCAAAGATCTGGAAAATTTCGGTCGCGTAAGGATGTAAATTTACGTCGCGCGCACGCTATCGCTCACTGCTATAACTCCCAATCCTTACCTTTAAGAGCACGTTGCGTTATTATTGATAATTTTGTCCGGCACATGCGTCAATTCAACTTGACTCCCCAAAAAAATGTGGTACACAGGTCAATCGTTTAGGTAAGACTATAAAAGCGATTAATGTTTTGGGCGAGTAGCTCAGCTGGCTAGAGCGTCCGGTTTACACCCGGCAGGTCGGGGGTTCGAATCCCTCCTCGCCCACCATCCAAGACGCACCTATTTTTTACGAAGAAATTGAGCGGCGAAGCAGCCGAAAACAAAGGGTTTCCCTCGTCCAAAAAAGGTTTCGGACAAGCGGTTTTAAAAATATCCGCTTTTTGGGGGTAGTTTTAAACCTTAAAGATATTAGGCGCTTTTGCGAAGAGTTTAGCGGCGGCAACGAATTTTGCGGCGAACGCGGGCGGATCGGTCTTTTTTTGGGTTTCAGCAACGTGTCGGTCCTTAAACGGATACGTGAATTCGGAGAGAAATTGAGCGACATTACGAACGACGAACCCGTCAGGACGATAGAATTAGACGAGATGCATACTTCTATAGGTCAAAAAAAACTATTGTTGGATATGGATTGCCGTTGATCGACATGGGAAAAGATTCCTCGACTGCGTATTGGGCTGCCGGGGAACCGCCACCGGAGAAAAGCCGCGGGAAGCCGTAAAAGATCAAGCGGAGGGACAAGTTAATGACCGACTATTGGAAGCCGTATGCGGAATTCGTCCCGGCAGCGCAGCATATCCAATCCAAGGCTGAAACTTTTATGACGGAGGGGTATAACAGCCTGTTCAGGCATCTTCTCGCAAGGCTCCGCCGCAAAACCAAGTGTTACAACAAGCGCAAGAAAATGCTTGAACATTCCGTCAAGCTTTAAATGGCAAAGAAAAACGGAATATTATCTATACTGGATTAGCAATGCCAATTATTTCCGTCGCACTTCGGACAATTCATGCCTTGCTCCGCTATGTGGCAACCCCTTGCTGAAAGTTATATAGCAGATCTATACTTGGATAGCAATGCCAAAAATTTAAGTAAAAATATGTGAGTGCAGCTGCATACGCCATGCCTACGCATGCCGTTGCCGCAACAGCAAGTAATTGACGGCCAACCAGAACAGGGCGAGCGAGCCAAAATAGGACAGATGGGTGAGGCCGATCAGCCCTTCGGTCATTTCCTGAAATTGGGTGATGAAGCTGAAATAGCTGATAGTGTCAAGCAACGGTTGGGGTGCGCCGGCGGCGGAGAAGAAGTCCAGCACCATCGGGTAGCCGCTGGCGATGAATAAAAAACATATTACGGCGGTGACGACGAACGCCACGACCTGGTTGCGGGTCGCGGCGCTGACCGCGAGGCCGATTCCCAGATAGGCGCCGGCCATCAGCGCGCTGCCGAGATAGCCCGCGACGATGCGCCCGTTATCGGGGTCGCCCAAATAGTTGACGGTCATCCATATCGGGAAGGTGCCGGCAACGGTCGCGACGACGAACGTCCAGGCCGCGAAAAATTTTCCCGCGATGGCTTCGGCGGTCGAAACGGGCAGGGTAAGCAATAATTCCGACGTGCCTTGCCGCGTTTCCTCCGCCCACAACCGCATCGACACGGCGGGAATAAAGAACAAGAACAACCACGGATGCCAGCGGAAAAATCCATCGAGATTCGCTTGTCCGCCGTCGTAGAAATTTCCCAAATAGAACGAGAACATTCCCGCCAGCAGCAAAAACGCCACCGACAGCACGTAGGCGAGCGGGGTGTCGAAATATTGGCGAAGCTCGCGCTTGTAGACGGCTTTACATCCGCGTAAGGCGTTCATGACTCTATATCCCATGCATTTTTAGGCCGCGTCGCGGACGGTTTCCGGTTCGGCGCTTCCTCCGGTCAGCGCGCAAAACGCGTCTTGCAGCGAGGGCGCGCGCTCTTCGATGCGGTCCGGGTAAATTTTTCGCTCGGCTAACGTTTGCGCGATTTCCGCCAGCGCGTTTTTGCCCGGCGCCGTGTCTATGGCGTAGACGTCGCCGGCGTCGGAAAGTTTTTCGACGCCGCGCACGTGCTTGACGGTTTCCAGCTGCTTCAGCGCGTCTTTCGGCAGGGCCTTTCGGAAGGAGAGGCACAACCGGCTTTCGCCGCCGGCCCGCGCCCGCACTTCTTGCAGCGTGCCGCGCGCGACGATCTCGCCCTTGGCGATGAGGGTCGTGCGGGTGCAAAGCCGCTCCACTTCCTCTAAGATATGGGTGGACAGCACGACCGCCTTTTCCTTGGCCATGTCTTCGATGAGGCGATGCACCTCGCGTTTTTGGTTAGGGTCAAGCCCGTCCGTCGGCTCGTCTAAAATCAATACTTCCGGATCGTGCAACAGCGCCTGCGCCAAGGCCACGCGGCGGCGATAGCCTTTGGAAAGTTCGTCCAACGGCCTGTACCATACGTCGGAAAGCCTGAGCGCGACGTTCACGAAATCGAGCCGCTCCTCTAGTTTTCCGCCCGTCACGCCGCGCGCGTCGCCGATAAACCGCAAGAACGCGTCGGCGGTCATGTCGAGATAGAGCGGTCCGCCTTCGGGAAGATAGCCGATATGGCGGCGACATTCCTTCGATTGCGTCGCGGCGTCGAACCCGCACACGCTCGCGCTGCCGGAATCGGGTCGCAAATAGCCGCACGCCATGCGCATGGTGGTGGATTTTCCCGCGCCGTTCGGCCCTAAAAATCCGAGAATCTCTCCCTTGCCGACGGAAAACGACACGTCGCTCACCGCCCGCACGCCGCCGAAACTTTTCGTGAGTTTTTCAATGCGAATAGACGGCTCGATCGTCATACCTGTTCCCGCCAATAACGTAAAACCCGCAACGCGGATTTTTGTCAGTATATAAGGCGGAAGGTTAATTAAACCTTAACGCGCCTTTGGTCACAGGGCGAAAACATACGTTAATTTTATTCTTCTTCGTC
>JBEVNR010000011.1:0-13877 GCA_040507985.1 Rickettsiales bacterium
CCGCCATTTCCTTGCGAGGCTTCGACGCAAAACAAAATGCTACAGCAAATGCAAAAAAATGCTCGAATATTCCGTTAAGCTCCTTATGGCCAAAAGAAACGGTACGTTAGCTATATTAGGTTAGCAATGCCAATAAATTATATAGAAATAGTTAGGTGACGGCTTCTAAAACAGGAACAGCAGGCGCAAGGGCGTAAAATCGCGGATCTGAACGTAAGATTCACGCGCTTTGAGAATAGCACGAGCGCCCAGTTGCAACAATTAATGGCGGGAATGCAGACGATTATGCGTCACCTTAAAGTTCCCGCCCCCGCTCCCGCCACCTAAACGGCATAGACGCACACGGTAAGTATGGCGTGTTCCCTTTGTTTTTTTACGGTATTTTTTCATATGTACAATGAGGGAGCAGTTTTTTGTTTCCCTAGGAGTTAGGCGTTAAAGGCCGGAAGGGCGTCGCGACGCGTTCCCGCTTTTCGCCTAACGTTGAAGAGCGCTTCGCGCATAGATTTTTCGTCGACCTAAATGAACCGGCTATAGTTAAAACGTTACGTCTTTTTCGCAATGGCCTCCGCCTCGGCTAAAAACGCGGACGTTCCTTTCGCTACGTCCGGTTCGCGCATGAAGCGTTCGCCGATCAAAAATGCGTCGGCGCCGCATTCCAAGTGGCGCCGTATGTCGTCCGGCGAGGATATGCCGCTTTCGGAGATGCGCACCACATTTCTTGGCAATAGCGGCAGCAAGTTTGCGCCGGTGGCGCCGGAGACGCCCAGCGTCGCAAGGTTGCGGTTATTGACGCCTATCAATAACGCGCCGCGCAGGCGGCAGGCGCGTTCCGCTTCGGCTTCGTCGTGAATTTCGACCAACGTTTCCATGCCGAGGGACGTCGCCTCGTCGACGAGCGCCTGGGCGAGCGCGTCGTCTATCGCCGATAAAATCGCCAATATACAGTCGGCGCCAAGCAGATAGGCTTCGTGCGCCTGATAGACGTCGATCATGAAGTCTTTGCGCAATATTGGGGCGGATATTTCGCGGCGGGCGCGCTCAAGGTCCGCGTCGCTTCCGTGAAAATACGGAACGTCCGTCAATACCGACACGCCGTCGACCTTGGCCTCCCGATAGGCGCGGGCAAGCGCCGCCGGATCGAAGTCTTCCCTAATGACGCCTTTGCTCGGAGAGGCTTTTTTTATTTCGGCGATGACGCCGAATCCGCGCTTTTCCTTGCCCGCCCTCAATGCGCCTGCCATGGAAACGGGGAGCGCCCGCTCGCAGTTTCGTGACTTTTGACGAATGTCCGCATCGGAGAGGACGGCGCGGCGCGCGGCGACGTGGCGACGCTTGTCGGCGCAAATGCGAAAGAGAACGTCGGACACGGGCGCGCTATGCTCCGCGATAGACGGCGATGCATAGCCGCGTTTTTCCGTACAGGCGGTCGGCGTATAATTCCCACCCTTTCAATGTATCGTTCCATTCCTCTTGCTTCGGGCATTCAAGCACGACGGCGCCGCCCGGAACTATCCAATGTTTTTCAGGTAGGTCCGCGATATGGGATTGCAAGCCCGATCCATAGGGCGGATCGAGGAAAATCACGTCGTAAGGCGCGCGGGCGTCCGGCAGCTTGGCAATGTCGGCGCGAACGAAGTCGGCGTCGTTTCGCGCGCCTATTTTTTCCACGTTGTCGCGCGCCAGACGTAAATTGTCGGACGAGAGGTCGACGAACGTCGCAAAGGTTGCGCCTCGCGACAGCGCCTCTATGCCAAGCGCGCCGAAACCGCAGCATATGTCGGCGACGCGCGCGCCGACAAGCGCGTTTTCGGCGGTTTCTCCGTCGAACGCGGCATGGGAGAGTATGTTAAACAACGCCTCCTTCGCCATGCCCGTGGTGGGGCGCACGTCCGACGCTCCGGAGGGCGTCAGCAATTTTTTTCCGGCGTATTTCCCCGCTATCACGCGCATGCGATACCTTTATCGTAATCGTTAACCCGCGCGTACCATAGCGAATTAGGGATAGAGCGTCAACGCGTCCCTTTCCACCGCGTAGCGAGAAAATTTATTCAGAAAGCTCATTCCGAGTACGTTCGCGTCGCCGGCGCCGCTTGAAACGAAAATCGTCACGTCCGAAAACTCCGCGTTCGCAATCTTGAGCTTCCCGTCTACGGGGGCGGCGAAAATGCGCCCGTTGGCCGTGTCGAACGGCATGGAAAAACGCAGATTCTTCATGTCGTATCCCGCTTTTTGCGCCGTATGGGGGCTAATGACGACGGCGCCGGCGCCGGTATCCACCAGAAACGTCACGGATGCGCCGTTCAATTCGCCGTCCACGTAAAAATGCCCGTCCGACGCCCGTTGCACCACAATTTCGCCCGTCTCCTTTTGTATGGGCGACGACGGAAATATCGCCGACTTCCACGCGTCTTTTACGTCCTTTAACGGATGGCGATAGGCGTAAAGCAAGGTCAGCACGAAAAAAACGGCCATCCAACCCGAGAAATGCGCGAGCGCCTTTCCTCCTTTGCCGCGATAGCGAGAGAGCAGCCCGCCGCCGATAAATACCATGAAAGCGGCGTAATAGACGATATTTGCCCAATTGGGTCCGTTTTCCTCAAACATTTACAAGCCGTCCGCCTTTTCTTTCGCAGGTTTCGATCGGTAGAGGTCGCCCTTTACCCCGCAAGACGAAACGAGAAGCGCGCACGCCATCGCCACAAACCCCACGACGACGACAGCGCGCCTCATATATTGTTTTCCTCCGCGACGTCGCGGCGATAGGCGGCCCCGGCCAAAGCGTGCGTCGCGGTAGGGCCGGCGACGAGGAGCAAGGCGCCAAGAATCAGCAATTTAAGGGAAAGAAGGGAAAAACCGGACATAATGACCGCCCCCAGCAACACCAAGGGCAGTCCCAGCCCGTCCGATACGCCGGCGGCATGTATTCTCGCATAAAAATCGGGAAAGCGCCACATGCCCACGACGCCGACGAGCATAAAAACCGTTCCGATCAACGCCAGGGCGGCGCCGAGAATCGCGAAAATTTCCATACATTAATCCTCTTCGTGCGACAGGCGGTGTTCGATATAGCGCAGAAAGGCGATATTGCCGATTAATCCCAATAACGCGATCGTTATCGCGACGTCCACGTAAAATACGGTGCGGACGTATAATCCGTATAACACGATAAATGCGACGACGAAGCCGCCGACGGAATTGGCGAAAAGCATTTTGTTAAACGCGTCCTTCGCCGCGCATATTTTGACGACCAACGCCAACGCGCCGACGCCTATAAGAAATAACGCTGCGCCTAATATATAATAAGCCATTATTTCGCGCCGCGAATAAGCCAACGGCGTACTTTTTCGTGCATGACGCCGGATTCCACGCCGCGCGCGTCGTCGTCGGTCAGCGCATGCACCAGCAAGCGACGGCCCTTTTCGTCAATGAAAATGGTGGCGGTGCCGGGGGTAAGGGTGATGGAATTGGCGTAGACGGCGGCGCCGGCCTCGCCTAAATCGCCTATGGGCGTCCAAAACGCGCCCGGGGAAATGGGCCTGGCAAACAGGATGACGCGGCAGACCTTCAGGGCCGAAAGCACGATTTGCCATTCGAGCCAGCCGGCGTAGGCGACGCCGCCCGCCGTTTTGGCGAGGGGAGAGGCCACGGCATGGGCATGGTTGCCGATCGCCCGCGAGACGAACAGCGCCGCGCCAACGGACAGCGCCCCCAGCGCCAGAAAAAACGGCGAAAACGTTCCGGAAAGCGCTAGCCACGCCAGCGTGAGCGCCGCCGCGTAAACCCATGTTGACGAAACGGCTCGGGGAGAAGTCGCACCTCTCATGTCACGTCTATCCAATCTACCATTAAAACACGGCGACTATAGCGACGTTGCGTTTTTACCGCAAGCTAAACTCCGTATTTTTTACTTTAATAAGTTAAATATCGGACTTTCCGTGCATTGGGTAGCCTCGTTACGTATCGAAGCGTTGCGCGGCGTCGTAATCGTCCGGAACGCCGATATCGACGAAGCGGCCTGTGATGACATAAGGAAAAATCGAGAAGGGCATAGGCTCGAATATTTTCTTCTCAAGGGAAAAGCTCTCCGGCAAATGCGATCCGTACCGCTCGAAAACGTCTTGCGGCAAAATATAGGCGCCGACATTGATCGTTCCCGCGCCCGGCGTTTTTTCGACGAATCGCAAAACGCGTCCGTTTTTTTCGTCAAGGCGCACCGTTCCGAAGCGTGAGGCGTCGGGCACTTGCGCCAGCGCCATGCCGACGTCGGCGCCGGAATCAACGAATGCGTCGACATATTTCCCGATATCGGCCTTCCACAAACAATCGCCGTTTAAGGCGAGGCACAGGGAATGTTTCGGCGACGCCCTAAACGCCGACGCCAGCGCTCCGCCGGTGCCGCACGGGCGCGGCTCCACGTGATACAACACCGGCACGCCGCGATAGGCGCCGCCGACGTGCCGATAGATTTCCTCCCATCCGTACCTCACGCATAAAATAATGCGCGACGCGCGACGACTTTCGCATAACAGATCGAGCGGATATTCGATGAAAGGCCGTCCGGCGACCATGGCCATCGCCTTAGGCTCGCCTTTCGAGAGGCGGGAGCGCAGGCGCGTTCCCTCGCCGCCCGCTAAAATATACGCGTCCACTCGGCGCTACCAATTTTCCTTGCTTTCCCTGGCTTCGCGGAACGAAAACACGTTTTCTTTTTGCGTCGGCGCGTCCTCCTCCCATTCCTTTTCGTTGAAATAGGCGGTTTCGGTCAGCGTCGCAAGCAACGTCGCCAATACCGTATGCGCCTCGCACACGCGCGGCGCCGAGTTCGACGGCACGCGAATGAGCGCGTCGCACAATGCCAGCATGGTTTTGCCGTCACGCCCCGTAAAGCCGACGCAAATCATATTCCTTTGCTTGGCTTTGTCCAGCGCCTGAAGCAGATTCGGTTCGTCGGCGGACGGAGAAAACGCGACGAACAGGTCGCCGGGCCGTCCTATCGCCTCAATTTGCCTCGAAAACACCTTGTCGAATCCCTCTTGCGCGGCAACGCCGCTCAAAACGGCCCCGTCGACGGAAAGCGCCAGCGCCGCCAACCCCGAACGCTTTGCCTTTACGCCGTGCGTGAGCATATAGGCGCATTGTTGCGCCGTCGTGGCGGCCATGCCGTTTCCGGCGAATATAATTTTGCCCCCGCGCTTCAGCACGTCGCCGCAGGTTTCCGCAATGCGCGCGAACAATTCGTGCATCGACGGTTCCATAAGCAATTGTTGTAAATTATATAAACTTTCCGATAATTCCCTGGCGACGATTCCCGTTCCGCGCATCGGCATAACGACATAACTCCCTTCTTACCCACGGCGCACCGCAATGCCGTAAAATTATTATAAATATAAAAGATTAAACGATTCTCTATGGCGGGGCGTCATATTTCCGGAAGGACCGGTTCATTGAGGTTGTGTGCATAAATATAAATTTTAAATCAATGGACGTCTTGCATCACCCGATTGATTGTGTGCAGTTTATCGGGAGCAAGCCCGTAGACATGCAACGAAACGGCGACTTCGGGCGAATCGTTCGACAATCGATGGCAATATTTTCCGCACGAATCGTCGAATCCGACGGCGCCGGGTTCATAGGCGTGCGCCGCCGGTGCGCCGTCATGGGCGTTTTGGTACGTGCGCTCGGTGAGCGTGCCCACGCAGGCGCCGAACGCGCACCATGCGCGATGGGAATGGACGGGGCTGGACGTGCGCTCCGGCCAAACGATCGCCATGACGGTGACGTTGCGTCGCGCGTCGGCGAAAAGCGTTAACCGGTCGTATTCCGTTTGCGCGGACGGCCAGCGGACGCCGGGCGCTAACGCGTCGGCTGAGGCAAGAGTCTCGGCCAACCATGCGCGGCATATCCGGGCGGCGTCGGCGTTGCCCCGGAGCGCGTCTCGCAACGCCTCGATCATTTCTTTTAAGCGCGGAGGAAAACGAATTTTTTTCTCCCCCCGTTCGTATTCCAGTCGCTCGGAGACGTCTATGGCGCGTTTGATCGCTTGTGTCATGGCGGTGCCTTTTTATATGAAATAATTATAATATCGCGAATAATCCCGGTCCTCTCCCCGAAAAAGAACGCCGTCCGCCGTTTCCGCCGCCTGGCGGCGTATGTCCGGCACGGACGTCGATTCCAGCCTCTCGCCTGCGGCGATTGCCCCGACCGCATGGAAAATATCCGGAGCGCGGCCCTTGGCGCGGCCTTCCTTCGTCAATTCTATGCCCATGCGCAACGCGCCGGAATTAATGATTTTCTTGTCGCGCAGCTTTAGTAAAAAAGGGTTTCGACTGTAGGCTATGTCTATTTCGGGGCCGGAGCAGTTAACGACGCAATCGGCGCGCAACGTCTCTATCGCGTCTTCCTTTTTTTTACGGTACGATACGGTAATTTTTTCGTCGCGTTTGCCGCCGATATGGTAAATCGTGCCGGCGACGATCGAAAACGCGCCTCTTTCTTTGTCGGCGAGAATGGAATCTAGCACGTGCGAAGGAATGCGATGCCGATGCGCGTTCCAAAAAGGAAGCAACCGTTGGGCGATTCGGCGTTTTTCCTTGACGGGCAACCGCTCCCATACGGCGTTCGTTTCCGGACGGAAGCGATCCCATACGGCGCGCCAATCCGCGCCCCGGGCCATGGCCGCCTCCGCCTCGCGGCGCACGAAATGCGCCAACGACACGGCGTCTTGAGGGAAGTGCGACGGGTCGAAGCGACGCGGGTAAGGCGCGAACGCCCGGTGCGGATGCGGTATGAGGCCGTGGCGCGAAATGGCAGTCACGTGGCCTTTAAATCCTTTTGCGCGAAGGCTAAGGAACGCGTCGGCCATGCTAAGGCCGGACCCGGCGATGACGGCGCGGGAGCGTTCGGAAAAGCGGGACAAATCCTTTTGCCGCATGAGGCTTTCCGGCGGCGGCGCCCACATGTCGTCCACGTATTTCTCGGGACATAAAAACGCGCCGCGCGCGCACGCCAGCGCTTTGACGGGAACGCTTCCAACGGCAAGCACGACGCGATCGGCTTCGGGTAAAACGCCTTGCCTTAACGATACGATCGCCGTGCGGCGCTCGGTAATCTCTACGTCCCGCGCCTCGTCCCGGAGCGCCGTTACCTCCGCTCCCTTCGCTTTCGCTTCCGCCAGGATGCGCTTCCATATCTGTTCGAGATAGACGCCGTAAAGCTTCCTGGGATAAAATGCGTCTCCGTCAATCGCGAGCGAACGAAAGGCGGGGTCGGAGTCGCGCCATGAAGGCGCGTCGGACGCCAGCCACGAAAGGAAATGTTCCGACTCGCCTTCGTACAAGCCCATATTTTTTGCCGGCACGTTCAACAGATGAAACGGCTCCGGGGTGGAATAAGCGACGCCCTTGGCAAGGTTTGCCGATTTTTCCACGACGAAGAGGCGCGTGCCGGGCGGCGTCTTGCGAATGACGTGTGCGGCGACGGCAACGCCGGAAAATCCTCCTCCGACGATAACGACGGTCGGCGCCGAGAGAGTTGTTTTCATGCGATTTCCTCCTTTTAATATATATTAATAGATCTCTTGCATAACTTAGCTAAGGGCGAGAGCATCTCCCTCACGCGATCGGCCAAGCCGGGCTCGATTATACGATAAGACGTTGCGCTTCACGTCCGAGGTCACCTCTATAGTTTACCCTTAAGCTTATACACGTAGCGAATGATTTCCGCGACGGCGCGATAATATTCCGAAGGAATGACGTCGCCCACCTCGGCGGAGTTATACAGCGCACGGGCGAGGGGAGGGTTTTCGATGACCGGCACGTCGTTCTCTTCGGCGGTTTTGCGGATGATGAGCGCGATATTGTCTTGCCCCTTGGCCACGACGCGCGGCGCGTCGAATTTTTCCATTTCGTAGGTGATGGCCACGGCGTAGTGGGTGGGGTTCGAGATGACGGCGTCGGCCGTCGGCACCGCCGCCATCATGCGGTTGTTGGCGCGCTCCTGCCGAATTTGCCGAAGCTTCGCCTTGACTTCCGGATTGCCTTCCGTTTCCTTATATTCGTCCTTTATTTCCTTTAGCGACATGCGCAGCGACTTCACGTGCTCGAAACGCTGGTAGAAATAATCCAGCCCTCCCGCCATTCCCATAAAAACGCAGACGCCGAGCAAGAGCTTAAACGTCGTTCCGGCGATTTCGCGAATCGCGTCGGTCGGCTCAAGCGCGAAAAGCCGGAGCAATATCGGGGCGTCCGGATAGACGGCAACGTAGGCGACGGCGGCGACGGCAATAATTTTAAGCAATCCCTTGAAAAATTCCATCAGGGATTTCATCGAAAAAATGCGCTTGAATCCCGCCAGCGGCGATATGCGCTCGCCTTTCGGCTTGACGGGGTCGGCGGACCATATCAATTCGTGCTGCGCGGCGGAAAAGATCACCATGACGACGAACAAGGCGAAGGAGGGGGCGAGAAACATGCTCAAGAAAAGAAACGCGCATTTTTTAGCTACCGCCTTCATGACGTCGGCGTTTATTTCGGGAAAGCGCGTCGCATCCAGAAAAGGTGAAAGGTCGATCGCGTACCCTTTCCAAAAAGCGGGCCAGAATACGAGCACGATAGGGGTCATGCCCAGAAAAAGGCCGAAGCTCACCAATTCGCGGGAAAAAGGAACCTGTCCGCGCTCCTTCGCCTGCTCCAATCGCCTGTGGCTTGGCTCTTCGGTCTTTTCGTTATCGTCGTCGTCGGCCATGGCGTTTTTTCGTAAATCAAGTTATGCCGCGCGCTTCGTCATGCCGTGCACGCAACGACAACTTAGCGCGCCTTCATAAATTTGTCTTGAACTTAAGGGCGCAAACGGGTATCTTTTTCGCCTATCGGATGACTTATCACATAAAAATACGGAAGGGGTGACGCATGGCGATTTCATGGAGCAAGAAAATGGGCGCGGCCGCGCTTGGGCTTTCTCTGGTCACGGCGCATGCGTCCGACGCTCGCGCCGCCGAAGAGGTTAAGGTCGAAACGAAAAACGACAAAGCCTTCGTCGAAGGGGTGATAAAAGAATATTTCCAGAAAAATCCCGACGTCGTCTTTAACGCGCTCGTGGCCTACCAGCAAAAGCAAGAAGAAGAAAAACAAAAAACCGCGCAAGAAAAAGTGCAGCAGCACGAAGATAAACTCTACGACCTTGATCTTACGCCCGCCATCGGTAACGTAGACGGCGCCGACGCCACCGTGGTGGAATTCTTCGATTATTCGTGCGGGTATTGCCGCCGCAGCTTCCCCATTTTGCAGCAGCTCGTAAAAGATGATCCGAAGGTGCGGGTGTTGTTTAAGGAATTCCCCATCCTCGGCAAGGCGTCGGAAGAGGCCAGCAAGGCCGCCGTCGCCGTGTTTATCACGCAGCCCAAGAAATATTTCGACGCCCACCAATTATTCATGACCCAGCGCTTGCGCGACAAGGAAGCGATCCTTAAGGCGCTCGAAGGCATTGGAGTCGACGCTAAAGCGGTGGAAAAAGCCATGGACGGCGAAGAAGTGGCCAAAGTCTTGGAAAGCGCCGATGCCGTCGCGCGTTCCATCGGGGTTAACGGCACTCCGGCCTTTATCGTCAACGGCCAGTTCGTCGGCGGCGCGCTTAGCCTAGATACCTTCAAGCAAATGATTGCCGACGCCCGTGCGAAAAAGGCGAAATAGTCCGGCATTTTATAGTCGATACGCTTTAAAATGATTAGACTTCTTGCATAACCGCTACTAAGGCGGAGCGTATGCGTCGGTTCGTCCGTCATCGAGTCCTCACCCCCGCTTTCGCGGGAGCAGGCCTTCGCGTCTATTACGCTGCGGTTCTCCGGGCGGGCGATTCTAGCATTCGCTCCACCATAGCGGATTATACAAGAGGTCTGTTCGTTTTTGCAGGAATAGTGAGCTATTTTAAAAAACGAATGGAATTGCAGCAAAAAACCCCAAAAATCCGGCCGTTTTAGTTACTCCGGCCTATGGCTCAAAAAGTGCATACAACTCTACATCATATGTAAATGACGAGATTTTTATCTTGCTTAGGCCTCTGCGTCCGGCCCTTCCTTGTCAAGCCCATAGGCGGTGTGCAGCGCACGCACGGCCAGTTCTGTATATTCGTCGTCTATCAGTACGCTCACCTTAATTTCCGAGGTGGTGATGACGTGAATGTTAATTTTTTTGGCGGCAAGGGTGGCGAACATGGTTTCGGCCAAACCGGCGTGGCTGCGCATGCCGACGCCGATGACGGAAATTTTCGCCACGTTGTCGCGCGTGACGAGACGGCGATAGGCGATTTCGTCCTTTTTCGCCTTCAGCGCGTCCACCGCTCGGCGTAAATCGGTTTTGCCGACGGTGAAAGTCATGTTGGTGGTGGTGGCCTCGGGATCGACGTCTTGCACGATCATGTCGACGTTGATGTTTTTCTCCGCGAGCGGCAAAAATACGCCGGCGGCCACTCCCGGCGCGTCCGGCACGCCCACGAGGGTGATTTGCGCTTCATTCATGCTATAGGCGACGCCCGTCACCAACCTTCTTTCCATAACTTCCTCTTCGTCGGTTAACAGGCTGCCCGGCCCTTCGGAGAAACTGGAGAGCACCCGGACGCGCACCCCGTGCTTCATGGCCATTTCCACCGAACGGATTTGCAGCACCTTCGCCCCTTGCGAGGCCATTTCCAGCATTTCTTCGTAGGCGATTTTGTTTAAGCGGCGCGCCTTGGGGGCTACGCGCGGATCGGTGGTGTAAATGCCGTCCACGTCGGTGTAAATGTCGCAGCGCTCCGCCCCGAGCGCCGCCGCGAGCGCCACGGCGGAAGTGTCGGAGCCGCCCCGACCCAGCGTGCTGATGCTGCCGCCGTCGGTGACGCCCTGAAATCCGGTGACGATGGCGACCACGCCGGCGTCCAGGTCTTTTTTAATGGTTTCCGCCGCAATATGTTCGATGCGCGCCCGCCCGTGGGCGTCGTCGGTCTTGAGAGGAAGTTGCCATCCCTGCCAGGAGCGCGCCTTCAATCCCTCGGCTTGCAGCGCCAGCGCCGTGAGGCCGGCCGATATTTGTTCGCCGGCGGCCACGACCGCGTCGTGCTCGCGAAAGGAATCCGGCGAATCGGGCGGCAATATCTCGTCGACCAACCCCACCAAGCGGTTGGTTTCCCCGGACATGGCGGAAACGACGACCGCGACCTTGTGTCCGGCGTCGCATTCCCGACGGATAAGGGCGGCCACGTGGCGAATGCGCTCGACGCTGCCCACCGACGTTCCGCCGAACTTTAGCACTACCGGCGCCATAGACGTAAATTATATTGGGTGAAGGATGCGCGCGTTTATACCGGCGCGACTCAAAAACCACAAGAACATTTTCTCCGCCCATATTTTTCCTCTCCCCTTCTTCCGCTTCGATTGTCCTCCGGCATACAAATTCCGCTCGTATCCATCAACGCACACTGCATAAAGCGAGGTCGCATGGCAAAATTTTGGCGAAGGGCGTTCCGGACGACGGTACAATCGCAAAACGTCGCGAGCGAGACGAAATCCTCCACGCAAAGCATCTTGCATTTGCTGGGCGAGGCGGAAAGCCTGCGCGGCGGCTACGGGGAATATGCGCGCGAAGGCTATTGCCGCAACGTGGTCGCCCATCGCGCGGTGCAACTCGTGGCGCAATCGGTGGCGGGAACTCCGCGCTACGTCGCGGAGCCGCGCGAAAAGCGAAAAGAGAATTCGCGTTATGCCGCGCTTATTTCCCGTCCTTCTCCGGGAAAGACGGAACACGGATTGTTCTTTGAGATTGCGGCGTCGCTGCTGATCGGCGGCAACGCCTATATATGCGTCGCGCGGGCGGCGGGCATGCCTAAGGAATTGCATATGCTTCGGCAAGACCGGATGGAGGTCGTTCCCGGCAAGGGCGGGATGCCGTCCGCGTATGTCTATCGGGTGGACGGCGTCGAGCGCCGGTTTCCGGTGCGCCCCGTCACCGGCGAAAGCGACGTCATTCACCTTAAACGCTTCCATCCGTTAAGCGATTGGTACGGGCTGGCGTCGGCGGAAGCGGCGGCGGACGCCGTCGACCAGCATAACAAGGCGGCGGCGTGGAATAGGTCGTTGCTACAAAACGGCGCGCGTCCCTCCGGCGCGTTGGTGGTGGGCGGAGACGGCTATTTGCCTGAAGAGCAATATCGTCGGCTAAAGGTAGAGCTGGAAGACAAACACGCGGGAGCGAGCAACGCCGGCCGTCCGATTATTTTAGAGGGCGGGTTGGATTGGAAGGAAATGAGCATCTCTCCCAAGGACATGGAATATATCGCCGCCAAGGACAGCGCCGCGCGCGACGTCGCCCTCGCCTTCGGCGTGCCGCCGCAACTGCTCGGCATTCCCGGCGACAACACCTACAGCAATATGGCCGAAGCGAGGCTGGCGCTGTGGGAGCAAACCGTCGTCCCGCTCGCACAGGAAATCGTCTGCGCCTTTAATAACGCGCTATCGCGCGACTTCGACGGAGAGCGCATGGCGATAGATTACGACGGCATAACCGCCCTCTCCCCCCGTCGCGACGCACTGTGGAAGCGCGTGTCGGAGGCCGCGTTCTTAACGGACGAAGAGAAGCGGCGCATGGTGGGGGTAGAGTAGAAATGGAGCAATATTAATTTTTTATTTAATGCAAGGACAAATTTCGTGATCAAGGTCAAACCAAAATATTTGGAACACCCTGCCTTCCCTATTGCCCCAAATGCGAATTTTTCCTGTAACGCGCAAAGAGAAAAGCACGTCGTAATCCTCTCGTTTGAGATCGACCAAGCGTTTCTGCGCCTCCGGAATAATGCGCGAAACTTGGACTTCATGGTTTTTCGATCCCTCTCCGCGTCTCTTTGGTTCCGTCTCGATGGCCGCCCACGTCATCGATTCCCTGTTTACAAGGTGGGGAAGAATCGTTCTTTCCCACCTTTCCCTGCCGACATGTTTCCACCCCCACTTGCTTTCGTTATCGATTTTGCTTATTTGCCATACGGGAGTTTGGAGTTTATAAGCTAGCGGCTCGACCTTAGTTCTTGCGGAAGAAGCATTTTCCGGTAAAGACTTGATTTTTGGGTTTTTGTCTTTTTTCCGCTTTTTAGGGCTAGAGTCTGCCATAGTAATTGGCCATGCTTTCTAACGTAATTTCATTATTGCTTCTTTCTCCGTCGGGAACGCCTTGGCGCGCGATTTTCCAAGGTTCTTCCATGTGCGTAATATCGCTTAATTGTTTAGAAGTATAGCCACCATAAAAGTTAATAACCTTATCTATGGTTTCTTTTTGGAAATCAGCGAGTTTAGAGGAGTCGCCGTCTTTTATTTCCGCAACTTCGTATTGACGGTAATGGCTGGCGTACAGTCCCGTCGTGACAGGGCCGTTCGCCCATGCCTCTATGCGGTTATCGAATAATTTTTGCTCATCCCATACCAAAGACCATGCTTGCGCGTAGTAGCATAGCTTTTGCAACTTCATCGCGGGAAGGACTCCCATTTTTTCCAAAATATATTGCGCTACGTCTTCTGCTCTGACCGACATAATTCTTACTCCAAACATATCCAGTCATTATATTCCATTTTGACATCGAAACCCAAGGGGACAGATGAAATTTACTGTATATTTGTATATTCAAGATTAATTATATATTATAATTTTCCACCTTTTTACGTATGCATATGCTGTTTTTTTGAAAAATCAACTTATAAGTCAGTAATTGAGGACATATAGCGCTCTAAGAAGCCGTCACCTAACTATTTCTATATAATTTATTTAACGTGACCCGTATCATGGCGATTTTAACGAACGCTTCGGCAGTTTTGGTGAGTATTTCGTAGTCCTTCGCCAATCTTCTGTGATTTGAAATCC
>JBEVNR010000002.1:0-148113 GCA_040507985.1 Rickettsiales bacterium
CCTTTCGTTTTTTTGAACCGAAGGTCAGCGCAGCTAAATAGTTCACTATTCCCGCAAAAACGAACGAAATTTTAGCTTCGCTGGCCGGTGGCTCGCTAAAAAAATCCCTGAAAATCGTCTCGTTTAGCTACGCCGGCCTATGGCTCAAAAAGTGCATACAGCCTAGCACGTTCAAATTCCTTTAAGCGAGGAAGTGTGTTTCGCTCAAAAATGTGTTTTTTAAATTTGGGTACTCACCTGCGCGAGTATCATGATAATAAGAAATGTTAATTTATAAAATTAATATCTCTCTCCTAACTTTCACGCCCTGGCTAACGAGTTTTCGATTACGCTAATGAATAGCTTGTATTTCTTCAGATTATCGTCAAGATTGTCACAAAACTTTACTCGCTCCTTCCGCAAAACGCACGGGCGAAATTTTCGAGCCGCTCGAAAAATTCGACGTCGTCGCCATTCGTCTTAGGAATGCGTTCGAGATATTGATTCCACAAGGCGTCGTCGCGAGGGCGCGGAGGCGGGGAGCGATCCTCTTTTTTAGGAGGGGCGAAGCAGTGGCGAACGGTCATGCGGCACACCTTGCGATGGCCGAGATAGCGCGCCAGATTCTCCAGAATATCGGTTTGGCGCATTTGCAGTTCCAGCGCCAGGCCGGGGCGATAGAGCGCAACGTAGAGCGAGGCGTCGTTTTTCGATCGAAATTTTATCCGCAAGGGCGCCGTGACGGCGGCCAGTTCCCGCCCGACGATCACCGGCCAATCGGTGAATATCTTTTTCTCGCCGATGTTGCGTCGCTTATACTCCTCTTCCAGCGCGGCAAATAGCGGTGCGTCGGCGCGGCGCGGACGGCGCGTAAAGCGGGCGGGAGCGTTTGCTAGGCCGTCCATAGCGGGTCCTTGATTTTTTTTAGAAAATCCGCATGGAGTCGCTCTTCCTCTTCCGTCGGGGGAAGGCTGCGCCTCCCTCCTTCGAGAGGCATAAGGCGAGGCTTTTTTTCGGCCTTTAGGGAAGGCGCATTCTTGACGGCGGACGGATCGGCGAACATGACGGCCTGGGGACCGCCGCATAAATGCACGTAGACTTCCGCAAGCAAGTTCGCGTCAAGAAGGGCGCCGTGCTTGTCGCGCCTGTCTAAATTCACCCCGTAGCGGCGGCACAGGGCGTCAAGGTTGGCGGGGCTTCCGGGAAATTTCTTCCGCGCCATCATCACCGTATCCACAACTTTGATGCGGCGCAAATTGCTTAAGGACGCGCGCTCCAGTTCGTGGTTTAAAAACCCCGTATCGAACGGCGCGTTATGGATGACGAGCGTGCCGTCTTTGATGAACTCCAAAAATTCGTTGGCGACGTGCCGGAAAAGGGGCTTGTCCGCCACCTGTGCGTTGGTGATGCCGTGCACTTTCGTCGCGCCGAACGGAATGTCGCGCTCCGGGTTGACGTAGTGATGGAAATAGCGTCCCGTCAGGCGCTTGTCGATCATTTCCACGCACCCGATTTCGATGATCCGGTCGCCGTTTTTCGGGCTAAGGCCGGTAGTTTCTGTGTCGAGGATAATTTCGCGCAATATTGGCATGGCGGCAACAATTTAAGGGTTAGGAATAGCCTTGCATCAGGCTTCCGACCAGCATATGCCATCCGTCGATAAGCACAAAGAAAATTAATTTGAACGGCAGGGAAATCAGCACCGGCGGCAGCATCATCATGCCCATCGACATTAGCGTCGCCGCCACCACCATATCGATGATGAGAAACGGCAGATACAGCAAAAACCCTATCTCAAAGGCGCGCTTTAGCTCGCTAATCATAAACGCCGGCGCCAGCACGTGCAGCGGGGGATTGTCGTCCAACGCCTTTATTTCGTCGTCCGTCAATTCCTGGTCGCGTTTTATCGAAAAATTCACGAACAGCGCAAGGTCGTCTTGCCGCGTTTGCCCGCGCATGAAGCGCTTGACGGGAGCGATGGCGCGTTTGGCGGCCTCGTCGGCCGGAATTTTATTTTCCGCATAGGGCCTCACGCCGACGTCGTAGGCTTCGTTCAGGTACGGCTGCATGATGAAATAGGTTAAAAACAGCGCCAATCCCACCATCACGGGGTTGGGCGGGCTTTGTTGAAGCCCGAGCGCGGTGCGGAGAATCGAAAACACCACCGCCAGGCGCGTAAAGCAGGTGAGCGTCACGAGCATGGTCGGCGCCAGCCCCAAGGCGGTGACAAGCACGACGATCTGCACGATGCGTCCGCTAAAGTTCGTCTCCGGAGCGTCGGCACTTTTATCGGCGTCGGAAAAGGACGCCTCGGCGTTTTTTCCCCCGAAATCGAGCGTGAATTTTTGGGCGAACGCGCAGGGAGAAAAAAGCAATAGCGCGAGAAACGCGAAAAGCAAGGCCCCCTTACGCATGGGTCGGCGCCTTGTCCAGCAACAATAAATGTCCGCCGGCGGAATAGACGACGTAACGATAGCCGTCAAATTCCATTACCGTCACGTGCTGCGACGGCATGAGCGCGTGGCGCTCAAGAACGCGCGGCTTTCCCTCTGCTTCCTTACCCATGAGGGAGGGCAAGCCGCCGGCGGCGCGCGCGGCGCATTTCATCAACGCGTACAGCGCCCATATCGCCGCCAACACGAGGATAAGCGCGATCAGCGATTTTGCGTAGGGCGATAGCTCCGTCACGTCGTACCTTTATCTTGCGTTTGCGCGATTATAGGCAAGCGAGAAAAAATGAAAAGGCGTATTTTCATGCGGTGCGAATACACATGTGTATCATTTTTAATTTTAATAAAATTATTAATAATTAAACGTCATACTATACTTAACTTACATTATTTGAAGAGAGCCTCGCTTACCTTCGCGGTACGTTCATCGTCGCTCTTCTCCCTCGTCCTCCTCCCTACGCCGCCCTAGCGCTGCGCTCATCTCGTCTTTCGCCATGTCGGATAGCGAATCGTCGTATTATCCCTACTCTTCAGAATACGAACGAGAAACCGACTGCCCGTCGTCTTCCGCTTCCTCCCCCTTAAGCTACTCCGGCGCTCCGCACATCCGTCCTCCTCTCTTTAGGTCTTACACATATCCTTTCGATGGCCGCTTCTTTTCCGGACAAACTCGCCGCAACATCCTGCAATGCCACGAGCACAGCCAATCTACGGTGCCTCATTTAGTGGCTACTAAAACGCTGAAGAGTCTTCCGAACCTTCCCTTAGAATGGAGTGATTTGCGATCGGAATACACGCACTTTAGCATTTTCTCCGCTGCTTCCTCTATAACCGAATTGATCGTGAGTGAGTTTGCGAAGTACGGATTTTTTTGCCCCTCCTGTTTCGTGCTTAATCTGACCTATAGCCACCATTATCCTCAATTTGAGATAGAAGCCCACTACCATCGCATTGTGATGATGTTTGGGATTCTTGTCTCTCGCGAGAATGATCGGTTGGCGGTCGACGAATTGGCGCTAGAGACGCTAGTGGACGTCATGGATGGTGCGCGAACGGATCGTTTGCTCGTTACTGCGCTGAATGCACTTGGACTTTGGAACACGAAGAAGAAGGAGGGAAGAAAGAGCGCGCTCAAAGCTGCGCTGCACTGGCGCTTCAGACGGGCGCGTAGCGTGATAGAGTCAATTTCTGTCGACGACGTGCAAAAGGTTCCGCGCGATATAAACTCTCGCAGCCTCTATCTCGCCATTGCCATGGGGCTGACTCTCAACGTTCTCCGCTGTCAGATGGAATACATGAGCGCAAAGGAGAATTATAAAGAAAAGGATATGTGGATATTGCGGATGATTGGCGACGCCATCGTGGCGACAAACACAATCAACGGCAAAAACGATTCCTTTGAACGAGATATATCCTTGCTAAATGACAGGACCGCAGTAAAACAGCTATCATCGCTTCTTTTGACGCTTCAGACCGAAATGGCTGAAGAGACCAAGAAAAAGGTTTCGGTAGATTTGAAGGCTCTTATAAAGCTTGCGCAATGTATGATACCTGAATTTTGCGTGCGTGAAGAGATCGTATGCTACGCGAAGAAGTTTCCGTATGGGCAAATATATTCTCCTTGCTCAAGCAGCTCCAATGTATCGCCTTCTGATTGGTCGTTTGGCAGCGACGCATGTTCACCCGGCGCTAGCTCGCCATGCGCCGGTCGAGGCAGCGTAGAGCGAGTCAAGCGTTGGGAGAAAACGACTGGAACTTATTTCATGGGTGGATATCGTGTACAAAAAACTCGATCAGTAACAAAATTCTCTCGTACATTCTCCCATTTTATTGCTAAATACTAGATAATCATTAAATAATCTGATTTTTTCTTTTGTCGTCATCCCCGCACAAGCGAGAATCTGCTTCAAAAATGAAAATGTTAATATCAGAAAATTAAATGCGTTTGGCATTATTATGGCATGAATTGTCGCCCGTAATCAGAGCAGGTCTCCCTCATCGGCATATAGGAGCGCATGAGCCTCCTAATACTCATCCACTCGTTCTCTCCTTTTGTCTTTCTTTATTTCCTTTATCTAGGTTCGGGAAATAGCGCGAAAAAAAAAGAAAAGAAAAATAAAAGCGCCTCAGTCGCCTGCAATTTTTCTTGTAAAATTTAGGTTTTTATACTAAAATATATTCATTCACTTTGCCTCAAGATAGCGGAATTTACCCTGGCGGTACGTTTCATCCTGCTATTCTTCCTCGTGTTTTTCGTACGCCTACCTCCCTGCCGCGTTCCGCTCGTCTTTTCGTCATGGGTATCAGAGACTTATGGCGCAAAACCTTTGGCGATAGCAAGTCTAAGAAAGAACAACCGTCCGCACCTTATGAGGAATCGCATTTCCAGGCATTTTCGTCGCAGCCTCAGTTGTTTCCTCATTATGGACTACCATATCCGCCGCCATTATCTCATCAAGGATACCCCCCCACTCAAGGATACGCTTCGCAACCGTCGCTTCACGCTTGCCATCACACTTCCGCTCAAGGCGGCGTCTCTAAACCCCCGCCCAAGCAAAAACCTAAGCCGCAAGAAAATACAGCGCCGCCGCAGGATCTCTGCCTTCCGCAGGAACTACAAATGCGAGAAATTCCCGGCGTGCCGTTCACAGTGCGCATGGAGATGTGCTGTTTGGTGCGGGAACATGTCATCACCACCCGGAATTTTTATTACATTATCGACGCCGTTGCGAAGTCAAGAAATCAAGAGTGCCGATGCCCCACTCAAGACAGAATCATTACCTCGCAATCGCAAGAGCAAGATATTCGCCGCTGGATTACCGACAGAAACGAAAAAAGCGTGAGAAGTTTTTTACACTACAGGTATTTCTGCCCCTCATGTTTTTTGCTCGCTTTGGTCTATACGCACCACCTTCCCCATGTACAGATAGAAGCGCATTACCATCGCATTATGATGATGCTTTCTATTCTGTTCTCTCGCGATGGCGATAAGGTTGTCATCGGAGAAGACGCAAAAGATGCGCTGACGATGGCGACGGGCGTAAGCCAAGACCGTCTGGTTGTGATTGCGCTCGAAAAATTAAGGAACAGACCAGGCGTAGCTTTTACGGAAACGCTTAACACGCGTTACGACAAGGCGCGAAAAGTTATGAAGGCGATTCCGCTGAATCATATTCAGCAGGCCGGGCGCGATAGAAACTCTCGCAGCATCTATCTCGCCCTTCTCGTGGGGCTGGCCCTCAATATTCTCGCCTTGCAGTTTGGCGTCATGCGTAGCAAGGACATTGCCGACGGAGATCTAGAGGTATTATGCGGCCTTGCCGGAGCAATCGTCGCGCTAAACGACATGAACGGCAGCACCGACAGCCTAAGGGATAATCCGAAAAGCTTGAATATCGCCTTCCAAAAAGACAGGGAAGCGTTGTCTAGGCTTAAAAAGTATCTTCATATGATTGAGCAACATGTTGCTCAAGATATCACGAAGGACGTTAATCAAGATTTGACGAATCTTCGCGAGCTAGCGGAATTTCTCATGCCGCCGGATGCAAACAAATGTTTGGTATATACGGAGCTTATCCATTACAACGATACGGAAATTCGCGAATGGCGCATGTGTGGCGACACGGATAGGAGACCGGGACAACGCAAAGTCCCTCCCTTACCTACTTCCCAATCACAATATTCGTCTAACACCGCAAGGCCGCGCACCGCCCCGTCATCGGGAAGAGGCGGACGCGGAGGCAACTCCAATTTCAACGGATACCGAGAACGAGGAAGAGGCAGAGGTCGTGGCGGCAATGTTAACGGCTATGGACGCGGAAGAGGCGGAGGTCGTGGCGGCAATGTTAACGGCTATGGACGCGGAAGAGGCGGAGGGTATGGCCAAAACGGACGACGCGGAGACAGCCGTCCCCACAATAATGGATATTAAAAATAGCGCAGGACGCACTTTTCATGCCAGTCTTTTATTCTAACGGAGTTTCGGCGTTGGCGGTATAAAAAAAGAAAAAAATAAAGGCACATGTCATAAATCAACAAGTTAATAATTTACTCAAATTACATGAATGTTCGTCATTCCCGCGAAGGCGGGAATCTAGGGTAAGAACACGTTCTGCGTGCGTAGAACGCTCATTTTTTTGTAAAGTAGTGAGAGTGCGCTTGGCGCACAAATGTAAAAAAGGTACCGGATTGGCGAAACTGCATTGTGCTTGTTTTGCCGCTAAGTCTGCCCTTACGAAAGTGGGGGCGGGGATGACGAAGAAGAAATTAACGTTAGGTATAAGGTCTAACGACAGATTAGCGTCATTATGCCGCGAACGCCCCCTATCCGTCATCCCTGCCGGAAGCAGGGATATTATGACGTTGTTTTACGCGATCCTCTCGCAGACTGTTATATTGTTTCTTACCTTCCTTGCTGCCTTCACCATCATGGACAACGCTTCTTTCGTTTCCGGCCATGCGCGGGTTTTTAGACCGCAATCCGGGTTGACCCACACTTGCTCGGGGCGCAGAAATTCCAGCGCTTTCGATAATAAACGTTCCATTTCGTCAACGCTTGGCACGCGCGGACTATGAATGTCGTACACGCCCGGGCCGATATCGTTCGGGTAATTATATTGGCGGAACGCGTCCAGCAAATCCATCGCGGAGCGCGAGGTTTCAATGGAAATAACGTCCGCGTCTAGCGCCGCTATTTCCGCGATGATGTCGTTAAATTCGCAGTAACACATATGGGTGTGGATTTGCGTGGCGTCTTCCACGCCCGAGGCGGAAATGCGGAAACATTCTCCGGCCCAATCTAAATATTGTTGTTTGTCTTTTTTGCGAAGGGGCAAACCTTCGCGGAATGCGGGTTCGTCGATTTGGATAATTCGAATTCCCGCTTTTTCCAGGTCCACGACCTCGTCGCGAATGGCCAAGGCAATTTGGCGACACGTGTCACCGCGCGGTTGGTCGTCTCGCACGAAAGACCATTGTAAAATCGTCACCGGCCCGGTCAACATGCCTTTCATCGGGCGTTTCGTTTGGCTTTGGGCGAAGCTCGACCATTTCACGGTCATCGGAGCCGAGCGAAAGACGTCGCCGAACACGATGGGCGGCTTCACGCAACGCGATCCATAACTTTGCACCCATCCATAACGGGTAAAGCAAAATCCGTTGAGTTGTTCGCCGAAATATTCCACCATGTCGTTGCGTTCAAACTCGCCGTGAACGGGAACGTCAATGCCCAATTCGTCCTGATATTTCACGGCTTCGGCGGTTTTTTCCTTTAAAAAAGCGTCATATTCGTCGCGGGAAATTTTTCCGTCCTTATAGGCGCGTCGACGCTCGCGCACGTCAAGCGTCTGGGGCAAGGAACCGATGGTCGTCGTCGGCAATAACGGCAGTTTTAATTTTTCTTGCTGCGCTAACTTTCGTTTGGCGTGCGTCGACTTTCGGCTTGCGTCTTTGGCGGTTAAGCTTGCGACGCGTTTTTTCACCGCCGCGTTATGAATGCGACCGGAAGAGCGGCGCGCTTTCAGAGAGGCAGCGTTCTTCGCTAACTCTTCCGCTACGCTGTCGGCGCCGTTGTTGAAATAACGGGCGACGATTTTTATTTCCTCTATTTTTTGTATCGCAAACGCAAAACAATCCTTTAAGTCCGCGTCCAATTCGGTTTCGCTGCTTAAATCTACCGGTACGTGCAACAGGGAGCAAGACGGCCCCACCATCACGCGGCCGGTTCCTAACGCTTCCACGGCTTTTTGCACCTGAGAAATCGCAAGTTCAAGATTTGCCTTCCATATGTTGCGTCCGTCAATCACGCCAAGCGACAGGGATTGTTCCGGCGATAAATGGCGCAACACCTCCGGCAAGGCGTCCGCCCCGCGCGTCATGTCGATATGCAACGAGCGTATCGGAAGGCGAGCCGCGAGTTCGGCGTTATCGGCGAGCGATCCGAAATACGTCGCCAAATCGATGGGCAACCCGACCGTCGCCAACTCCGCATAGGCCTGCTTATAGGCCTGGCGGGCGTCGTCGCTTAAATCAAGGATAAGGCATGGCTCGTCTATCTGAACGGAGGAAGCACCGGCGTCCTTTAGTTTTTGAAGCACTTCCTTATAGGCGCCGAGCAAGTTGGGTAATAGAGAAAAGCGAGCGTTTTCATCGTCCTTGCGCATTTTGGAAAGCAGTAAATACGTGACTGGACCAATAATCACGGGGCGCGTCTTGTAACCCGCGTCCGCCGCTTCCTTATATATGTCGACGGTGTGATTATTGTGAAGGGAGAACTCCTGACCGGCAATTAATTCCGGAACGATATAGTGGTAATTGGTATCAAACCATTTCGTCATTTCCATCGCCGTTACGTCATGGCCTTCTTTTTGGCACCCCCGCGCCATGGCGAAATAACGATCAAACGGGCCTTTGTCCGCCAATGGGGCGTAGCGCGGCGGTATGGCGCCGAACATGAACGACATATCGAGCATGCGGTCGTAAAAGCTAAAGTCTCCGGAAGGGAGTACGTCCAATCCGCAATCTTTTTGCGCCTTTAAATGCGTGCGGCGCAAATCGGCGGCAGTTTTCATCAATTCGGCGACGGAAGACGCGCCTTTCCAATATAGCTCCACCGCTTTCTTTAGTTCGCGAAACGCGCCGATGGAAGGAAAGCCTAAATTGATTGCGGCAACCATGAATTGTAACTCCGTGTGTAACGTTTGCGGGCGGGTACGGGCGGCAAACTTGAGGATTAATAATTATCTTTAAAAATATTGGAGGCGTTCGGTTCTTCCTCTTCCTCGCCCTCTTCTTGCTGTGGAACCTGCGCGTGCTTGAGCTTAGCTTTGGCGTCGGCGAAAAGAGCCATAATTCCGCCGTCTTGCGCCGAAATGAGGGACGGCGCCTGAACGGCGGGAGAGGAATCTTCTCCCGCTTCGCGTCGCCGCTCACGTTCCTGCTCTATGACCGATATGATGCGATTAAGGTCGTTCTGCGAACAAAATCCGGCGAGCACCGGATCTTTCGGGGTAATGTTGGGCCAATTCCAATGTGAACGGTCGCGTATGGCGTCGATCGTTTTTTTGGTGGTGCCGATCAGCTTAACGATTTGGCCGTCGGTCATTTCCGGATAATTTTGCACGAGCCATGCCACCACGTCAGGCTTGCTTTGCCGTCGGGCCACCGGAGTGTAGCGTCCGATTTTTTTCTTTTGGTTTTCTAAATAAGCGGCAAATTCGGCGCTAAGACGTAATTTCGCAGAACCGTTTGACTCGCATCGCGTGATTTCGTCCCTCGTTAATTGATTCGCGGCAATGGGATCGCAGCCGATAATGCCCGTCGCGACTTCGCCGTCGGCGATGCCTTTTATTTGTAGCGCGTGCAATCCGCAGAACTCGGCGATCTGGTCAAAAGTTAGCGCCGTGTTGTCAACCAGCCATACGGCAGTAGCCATCGGCATAAGCGGTGCGGTCATTGCTCGTTCTCTCTAGCATTTATAACGTATTTTCCGCCGTATTTATTGTGCTACCGAGCGGCGCTCGTGTTAAATAAAAACGCGGCGAATGCCCTCCGGAAGCTACCGAAGGGAATGAGGCTATGCAGGCTTTATACCAATTCCTCCCTGTAAAGCAACAATTTTTTATATTTTTTACGCATAAAGTATCTTGTTGCGGGGCGTCGGACGACGGCGGCATTCATATAATCATTGCGTTTTTCGTTCAACTCTTTTATGGTATGGTCGCTTTATTTAGGTATGGTAAAGCAATTAAACATTAAGTTATTGAACGGGTATATAGTCTCCATGCTCCGGCACGTCATTTTCTCGCGAACGCTTTCTTTTCGCATATTATTAGCCGCAATTGTTTTAACTGTGCCGCTTGGCGCTTCTTTCGCTCAAGATTCAAGCGCGGACGCCTCTCCTGCCGTTTTGCGCGACAATAAGGACGCACAAAAACCTTTCGTCTCGCCGGCCGACGCCGCTCCAAAGACGGCGACCGTGTCGGCGCTGCCTCAATCATGGCCCGGCATTAAAAGCGCCGAACACGTTCACGCCGACTGCCTGCCGAATCCTACCGTTATGACCATCCAATTTGAAGGCGTCGATTATTGCGATCCTGAAACGCATAAATGCGGACTGGAAAGCGGAAAGCCGGCCGCATTGTTCGGCACCTATGTAAGCTGCAAGGATTCGGACAAATTATCTTTGGCGATCGAAAGCTTTGTCCTTTGCGAAAACATTGAAAAAGAAGAGGTGAAAACCTTCGGAAATGCGGCGGTGCGAGACGGCGCCGTTTCCCAATGCAAACCTTTGCTTGAAGGCGCCGGTCATTTTGGGTTCGAGAAAAAATAAGATCCTATCACAGGAAACTTAGTTCATCGCAGTTTTTTCGGAAAATCTCCCGTAAAATCGACGACGGAAGAGGGAGAGCGCGACGCTGAGGCGGCGTCTTTGCCAATGACCAAAACGCCCGGAAAAATCGTGCGCGCCTCCGCAAGCGTCGCCGCCGATGGCCTTCCGCTGATATTGACGCTGGTGGCGGCAAGGGGGCGCCCAAGCGCCGCTAATATTTCGATTACGGGAGAGCGCGAGGGAAAGCGCACGCCAACGGTCGACAATCCCGGATTTAGCTCCGCCGCGAACGAAAACGATGCGGGCTTGCGCTTGAGCACGAACGTTACCGAACCGGGCGCGTGGGCGGCACGGTATTTTTCCGCCTCTTCCGTCCACTCGACATGCTCTGCCGCCTGCTCCGGCGAAGTCGCAACCAAGGCGAGAGGTTTCGAGGCGTGACGATTTTTTAACGCATAGATGCGCCCGAGCCCGACGGCGTCTTCGGGAAGCGCACATAATCCTACCACCGTATCGGTGGCGACGATAAAAGGGTAGCCGCTTGGAATAAAAAAGCGCATGGCAATGCTTTCCGACTTAATTGTTAGCCTTACGTTGTCGCTAAGAGCGGCGTCTCAGGAGAATTATGGGCAGCCTAAGAAACAGTTTGGAATACTCTCTCCCGCATCGCGACTCTTCGGACCGCAAAGCAAACGGAAAGCAAGAAACATCCGGCGGACAAGATACCTCACGCGGGATATAGCCGATTTTGACGCCTCCCGCAAGGGCCGCGCGGTTTTTCTTGCGCTGACATGCAACCGGAGCGCAACCTGCCGAGGTTGCGGACGTTTAACGGAAACGGAGCGGTGAGTTTTTATCTATCTATCCGCTTCTTGCATCGTCCTTAGGGAAATGTTAAAGATATAGCTATAGTTAATTGAAGTATACCAGAACATTCGCGAGGCTTCCCCATGGTTTCCACCTACGCCGCCAATTGCGCCGCTTCCGTCTCCGTCGCCCAAAACACATATAAATGCGTCGATCTCGAGGCGCAGGCAAAGAAATATGGCGTGGAATTGCGTCGCCTGCCCTATAGCTTGCGCGTGTTGCTTGAAAACTTGTTGCGCCATCTTGACGGCAGCATCGTGACGGAAGAGCATATTCGCGCCTTTGCGGATTGGTTGAAAAATCCCGTCCGCAGCGGCGAGGTGGCGTTTCGTCCGGCGCGGGTGCTGATGCAAGACTTCACCGGCGTGCCGGCCGTCGTCGATTTGGCCGCCATGCGCGACGCCATGCTCGACCTGCGCGGCGACCCCGCGAAGATTAATCCGCTTTCGCCCGTCGATCTGGTGATCGACCATTCCGTTCAAGTCGATTACTTCGGAACGTCGGAAGCCTTCAAGAAAAACGTGCAACTTGAAATGCGGCGCAACGTCGAGCGCTACGAGTTGTTGCGCTCGGCGCAGAAAATGTTTTCCAACTTTCGCGTCATTCCGCCCGGAACGGGCATTTGCCACCAAGTGAATTTGGAATATCTTGCCAAGGTCGTCTGGAGCAAAGAGGAAGGCGGCGCGCGTTACGCCTACCCCGACGCCGTCGTCGGCACCGACTCCCACACCACCATGATTAACGGACTCGGCGTGTTGGGTTGGGGCGTGGGCGGCATCGAGGCCGAATCGGCCATGCTCGGCCAGCCTATTTCCATGACGATTCCCGAAGTCGTTGGGTTTGAAATTACCGGCGAGACGCACGCCGGCGTGACCGCCACCGACGTAGTGCTGACGGTGACGGAAATGCTGCGCAAGAAAGGGGTGGTCGATAAATTCGTGGAATTTTTCGGCGCCGGGCTTGACCGCATGGCGCTGGCCGACCGCGCGACCGTCGCGAACATGGCGCCGGAATACGGCGCGACGTGCGGGTTCTTCCCTATCGACGCCGAAACGATCCGCTATATGAAGCTTACCGGCCGCGACGCCGAAACCGTCGAGCTGGCGGAAAAATACGCCAGGCAAAACGCGCTCTGGCGCGACGATCGCGACGCCGTCGTCTATTCCTCCACCTTATCGCTTGATTTATCGACGGTGGAACCGTCCATCGCCGGCCCGACCCGCCCGCAAGACCGCATTTCGCTCAAAAACGCGGCGACGAATTTTTCCGCCTTCGCGACCGCCCAAAAGCCCAACGTTGCGCGCGACAAGGCGAAGGTGAAGGGCGAAAACTACGAATTGGAAGACGGCGCCGTCGTCATCGCCGCCATCACCAGTTGCACGAACACCTCCAATCCCGGCGTGATGCTCGCGGCAGGCATGGTGGCGAAAAAGGCGCGCGAGAAAGGGCTAACGGTCAAGCCGTGGGTAAAGACCTCGCTCGCGCCCGGATCGCAGGTGGTGAGCGGTTATTTGGAGAACTCCGGTCTGCAAGACGACTTAAACGCACTGGGATTCTACACGGTCGGCTACGGCTGCACGACCTGCATCGGCAATTCCGGTCCGCTGGACGACCATATTTCGGACGCGATTAAAGAAAAAAATCTGCTGGTGAATGCCGTCTTGTCCGGCAACCGCAATTTCGAGGGACGCGTCCACGCCCTCACGCGCGGCAATTTCCTCGCCTCGCCGCCGCTCGTGGTGGCCTACGCGCTGGCCGGCAACATGTATGTCGACCTGACGAAAGATTCCCTGGGCAAAGACGCGCAAGGCAACGACGTGTACCTGAAAGACATTTGGCCGACGCCGAAGGAATTAAAGCAGGTCGTCGAACAAACCGTCACGGCCGGGCTGTTCAAACAAAAATATGCCGACGTGTTTGCCGGCGACGCCGAATGGCAGGCGATCAAAACGACGGAATCCGACACCTATAACTGGAGCGACGCCAGCACTTACATTAAAAAACCGCCCTATTTCGACGGATTGGCGGATGGAAAGCGCGAGCCGGGATTGCCGGTACGGGACGCCCGCATTCTGGCGTTGCTGGGCGACAGCGTTACCACCGACCATATTTCCCCGGCGGGAAACATCGCGCCGAATACGCCGGCGGCGAAATTCCTGCGCGAGCGCGGCGTCGATCCGGAAGACTTCAACTCGTACGGCGCGCGGCGCGGCAACGACGACGTGATGGTGCGCGGCACGTTCGCCAACATCCGCATCCGCAACGAAATGGCGGCGGGATCGGAAGGCGGCGTCACCGACTTTCAGCCGACCGGCGAACGCATGAGCATCTACGACGCGGCCATGTGCTATAAGGAGCAAGCCGTGCCGCTTTTGGTGGTGGCGGGAAAAGATTACGGCATGGGATCGTCGCGCGACTGGGCGGCGAAGGGCGCCCGGCTGCTGGGCGTGCGAGCGGTGATCGCGGAGAGCTTCGAGCGCATCCATCGCTCCAACCTTATCGGCATGGGCGTGCTTCCGCTGGAATTTACGCAGGGCCAAACGCGCAGAACCTTGGGATTAACCGGCAGGGAAACGGTGGAGTTGCGCGGAGAAAGCGGCGGCATATGCCGTTCCTGCGCGATCGTCGCGACCTTTACCGACGAAACCGGACTAAAAAAAGAGGCGCAATTGCTCTGCCGCATCGACACGCCGGACGAACTGGAATATTTCCAAAACGGGGGCATTTTGCATAAGGTGCTAAGGGATTTGGCGGCGTAGGGAATGGGTGCTCTAGGATTTAATATAGAAATTTTTGCTTTAGAGTGTATAAACTATAAAGCAAGTATAGCTTTATCATAAGCCCATATGTCGGATATGTATGTCGTTATCTAAAGTAATAAAAAACGCCACGATCATGTTGGTCGATAGTAACATAGGAAAATCAAGCCAACAACTAGACTTGGCGCATATTCCTGTATTTACGCTCGGAACCGGAAAGCTGTTGACAAAAATCGGAAATTCTTCTTTTGGAGGAGAAAATTGGATTTTAGAAAAATCTCCCGAGGATTTTCAGCCGGGAACATTAAAATTCCGTAATGGCTTTTCTATAATTAAAGATATTAATAAAGCGGGCATCCAATATCTACTAGCCGAAGGAAAGAGCGCTGATTTTGATCTGATCGCTCAAGTCACGCGGATAGTTCGCGATTTAATTTCTAACTCGCATTTTACTATTGATCAAATCGGCATAAATTTCTTGTATTCTTCTAAGATAGAAAATCTTCTTCAGAAAAAAGAAAAAATTTTTCAATCTTCCATTTCTACTGCATACGGCAGCATGCAGGCTTTTCAAGCGATGTTCCAATATAAAAGGAGAAATAACGATCAATTGAATATACGATTGTATAGCGAAGAGAAATCAATTGATTTTTTATTTTTTGATATAAATTTTCATCATAATATTGGCTCAGACAATTCAACCGAACGTACGGAGGAGGTTATCGACTCCATGCCTTCCTTAAAAAGGGAAATAGAGGAAACCCTCGATAAGATGATGAGCGCCTTTAATTAATAGCCAATATATGCTTGAAAAAAAACCTTTTTCCTCTTCCGAGATACTCTCCGGCGTCAGTAGTACTCTTACGGCGGCGAATCGGGACGAGTCGCCTAATACCTCCGTTCCTACGGAGGCAAGCGAGACGCAGAAACATTTGCTTCATAATTATTCGTTACAATTGCGAAGCATAAGAGTCCTTACGGACGATAAGTTAAGCGAGATCGAAAACGATATTGCCGCGTTAAAAGACGGCCTTTTCCTCAAAGGAAAAGGCATTGATAAAGCGGATGCTGTGGGAGTTAATAATATGTCGCAAAACGTTATGGGAAGCGAAAAAATAAATGATTTGACGAACGGACATACCGCTCCTGCCGGCGATCATTCCATAGCAAGCCTAAAATGGACGATTATAGGTACGATAATCGCTACGGGATTCGGGTTGGCCGGCCTTATATTCTCCATGCTTCAAACGAGCATTACCGCCGCCCAATCCGTGCGCGACGAAACCGTTGCCAAGACGGAAAAAATACAATCGGAAATTCACTCCAACAATAACGAAACGTTGTTGCGCATCGAATCTTCCAACCAAGGCATGGTGAATGAGGTGAAGTCTCTTAAGCAAGATATACTCGGCATCGGAAAAGAATTGGATTATAAAATGCGTATTCAAGAAATAAATATCGACAATAAAATTCAAAAAAATCAAGAATCGGAAAAAAGAAAATAATTTTTAAAAGTCGAAACGAAAAAGGCCAACCTGCTCTGCCGCATCGACACGCCGGACGAACTGGAATATTTCCAAAATGGGGGCATTTTGCATAAGGTGCTAAGGGATTTGGCGGCGTAGCGCTAGACTTCTTGCAGAGAGAGGCGTTCTGCGGCATACCCTGCCTATATCCTTTTGTACAGGCGCCATCGTTCCCGGCGATCTTCCCTCGTTGTGTGCTAAAAACCGATCTTATCCGCGCGGTTCGCTACAATATTTCTTCGCCATGCCTCCCAAATTAAAGGCGGAGTTGAACCAATACCGATTGGGAAAACCCCATTATCCGCGAGAGACGAAAGTCATTTCGCTCAAGATCAAAGGCGTTCCGGAAAATGACGAGCTATTGCGCGACCTAACGAACGTTGAGTGTGCCGTGCGCGCAAGTTTTTTAAAAACCGGATCCCTGCGAAAGCAGGGATGACGGATAGGGTATGTTACGCGGCGCAATAAGTTGACAAACGCGCGTCATTCCTTCTTCAGCATTCGGATCATGCCGTAGAGCATGCCCGTCTCGTGAGACGTGGGACGACTGCGACGAAAATAGGCGCGTAATTTAAGGCGCGTCGCTTCGCGTTTTTCCTCGACGCGGAAAAATCCTTTTTCTTCCAGCGATTTTTCTAAATAGCGTAAGAATCCTTCCAACTCTTCATGCGGGGCGGGAGGGAACTCGACGGCGGAGGCGTGCGTGGCGCCGCTTGCCATAAAGCATTCGTAGGCACACAATCCTGCCGCCTGGGAAAGGTTTAGCGAAGGATAGGCCGGCGCAACGGGAATGGTGACGACGGCGTGGGCGCGACTTACTTCGTCGTTCGTCAACCCGTCGCGCTCGCGCCCGAACATGAAAGCGACGTTGCGTTGCGACGCCGCTTCCGTCGCCGCCTCCCGCAACGACAATACCGGCAGCGCGATTTCCCTCATGCGCGCCGTGACGGCGTAGATCGTTCCGCAGGTTTTCAGCACGTCGTTCACCGATTCGGCCACAAGGGCGGAGGCGACGATATTGGCGGCATGCTTGGCCGTCGCCGTCGCCGCCGGATTCGGCCATCCGTCGCGCGGAGCGACGAGGCGCAAGTCGCTAAAACCGAAATTGGCCATGGCGCGCGCGGTCGCGCCAATATTTTCTCCCAATTGCGGCGCGACGAGAACGAAGGCGGGAGAAGGAGGCACGCTAAAACTTCCATGAAAGCGGAATTGGGATTGCGGAAGATCAATCCCAAAAAAAATCTAACGCATAGTAAACCAAACTATAGTTTTTGCAATGCGGGAATTAAAGTCATTTTAAAATGACGGATAGAATATAGGAGACCTAGGCGGTCTTCCCTCACTCCGCGCTAAGCGCGTCCACCGGATTCAGCCGCGCGGCCTTTCGCGCCGGCAGGTAGCCAAAAATTATTCCCGTCGCCAGGGCGGAGGAAAAGGCGAGCGCCGCCGGTCCGTAGGAAAAGGCCACGTCGACGCCCAGCAGCTTTAAGCCGTAGGAAAAGGCGAAGCCGACGGCGACGCCGAGCAACCCGCCGATGGCGCCGACGGTGACGGCCTCGACGTTAAATTGTACCATTACGTCGCGCGTACGCGCGCCGGTGGCCATGCGCACGCCTATTTCGCGCGTGCGTTCGACGACGCTCACGAGCATGATGTTCATGACGCCGATTCCCCCGACGACGAGCGAAATCGCAGCCACGGCGCCCAGCAATACGGTCAAGGTGTTTTGCGTGTCGGTCGCCATTTGTAGAAACGACGCCGTGTTGCGCACCTTAAAATCTTCCGTTCCGTGCCTTGCTTTGAGCAACTCCGTGATACGCTTTTCCGTGTCGCCGATGAGCGTCGCGTCGTCCACCTTGATCGTCAGGCCGTTCAGGTAATTCGATCCGAACAGCCGCACCAATCCGGTCGTGTACGGAACGTAGGCGGTATCGTCCTGGTCCTGGCCCCAGGGAGCCGCGCCCTTCGCCTCCATCACGCCGATAATTTCAAACGGAATGTTGCCCGCAAGCAAAAATTTTCCGACGGGATCTTCCCCGTTCGGAAAAAATACGTCCGCTACGCTTGACCCCAGCACGATGACGGCGGCGTAGGCGTGCACGTCGCGACCCGTGAAAAACGTGCCGGAGCGCAATTTCCAGTCTCGCGCCTCCGGAAAAGTTTCGCCCACGCCTTGTATTTGCGTCGCGTCGTCGAGATTGCCGTAACGCAGGGTTTTTGCGCCGCTTCTCTCCGGAACGACGGTAATTAAGTTCGGCGTTTGCTCCTCTATCGCCTTGGCGTCGGCGATCGTGAGGGTGGCGACGTCGCCTCCGCCGCGAAATCCGGGCATGCCCGGGCGCACGCTCAACAAATTCGTTCCCAATTCGCTAATGCTGCGCAGCACGCGCTCTTTCGATCCGTTGCCGACGGCGAGCATGGTGATGACCGACGCCACGCCGATGACGATGCCCAGCAGCGTTAAGGCGGTGCGAAAAATATTCACCCGCAAAGCGCGAAGGGCCGTCGTGACCGATTCCGCCGTTTCGGCAAGCAGGTTGCCTTTCCCGCCCAATGGCGCCGGGGAGGGAAGGGGGGCGGCATGAAAGGACGGAGGAAGGCCGTCATCTTCGGCGATGCGTCCGTCGCGAATGCGCACCACGCGCCCGGCGTGCGACGCCACGCGCTCGTCGTGGGTGATGACGATGACGGTTTTGCCCTGTGCGTGCAATTCCTTCATCAACGCCATGACCTCTTCGCCGCTGTTGCTGTCCAGCGCGCCGGTAGGTTCGTCGGCCAATATCACGGGAGCGTCGTTCATCAGCGCCCGGGCGACGGCGACGCGCTGTTGCTGGCCGCCGGAGAGTTGCGACGGGCGGTTGCGACGCTTTTCTCCCAACCCTAACCGGTGCAACAGGGCGGCGGCGCGCTTTCTGCGCTCCGCCTTCGGAACGCCGGCGTACATGGCCGGAATTTCGACGTTTTCCTCCGCGCTTGCCGACGCCAGCAAGTTATAGCGCTGGAAGACGAAGCCGAACGTTTCGCGGCGCAGCGCCGCGAGCTCGTCGCGCGACAAGCTCGACGCCTCGCGCCCCAACACGGCATAGCTGCCGGCGCTCGGGCGGTCCAGACATCCCAGAATATTCATCAGGGTGGATTTTCCGGAGCCGGACTGCCCCATGATCGCGACGAACTCTCCCGGATATATGTCTATATTCACGTCGTCCAGCGCCCTCGCCACGCCGTCTCCGCTAGGGTAGTGGCGGCATATGCCGCGCAGGCTGAGTAACGGAGACATGCGGACAAGGTGAGTAGGCAAAAACATAAATCCCAAATTAATTGCGCGCTGCATCATGCCTTTATCCCGTTTCGTTATAAACTTGCATGAAAGCTAAAACCGCATCCCGCCGCGCGGCTTGGGGGCGGCAACGTCGGATTTTTTATCAAAAAGCTCCACGACCTCCCCTTCCTTCAATCCTGACGCGACGGCGGCGAAGGCGCGGTCCTTCAGCGAAACGACGACGATTCGCGCCTCCCTTTTGCCCTTGACGCCAATAACGGTTGTTTCGTATCCGTTTCCCTTGTCGCCGTCGGCGGACGGCACGCGCTTACCCAGCGCGGCGATAGGCACGATAGGCACGTTGCGCGCGTCGGCGAGCACGAAAAACATTTGCGCCGTCATGCCGGACATCAATCGGCGGTCCTCGTTTTTTACGTCCACCGGCACGCTATACAGCACGACGTCGTTAATTACTTCGGGAGAAGGCAATATTTGCCGAATGGCGCCCTCCCACTTACGGTCGTTCGATCCGAGCGTCGTGAAATAGACGGGCGTGTCTTCCGACAATTTCATGACGTCGGCCTCGGCCACTTGCGCGCGCGCCGTCATGGCGCCGGGATCCGCGATCTGCACGATGACGGGCGCGGTTTGGTTGGCGTTGATGGTTTGCCCTTCCTTTACCGATTGCGTCGTTATCACGCCCGACATGGGAGCGTAAATTTTGGTGAAGCGTAAATTCGCCTTGTCTCCCTCCAGGGTGGATTCGGCCTCTTCGATTTGCGCGCCAAGCGCCTCTACCCGCGCCTCCGCGACGCGAAAGGCGGCGTCGGCGTCTTCCAGCGCCTCTTGCGAGGCGGCGCGTCCGGCAATCAATTTTTTGGCGCGAAGGAGTTTTTGTGCGGCCTGAACGGCGAGGGCGCGCTGCTCGCGCAGTTGCGCCAGAAGATTTTTTAACCGCGCCTCGTCGCCCCGGACGCGCGCCAGATACACGGCGGGGTCGATTTCGGCGATCAGTTCGCCCTCCTCCACCCGATCTCCCGCTTCTTTATGCATTTTTTCGATCAGGCCGGACACTTGCGCGCCCACGTCGACATAGCGTTGCGGCTCTAACGTGCCTTTGGCGGTGACGAGCGACTCCATGTCTCCCAATCGCACGACGGCGGTTGAAAATTGATCCTTCCTCCCTCCGTCTCTTTCGGAGCGCATGTATGAAATCCCGACGAGCGCGGCGAGCGTTGCTGCGACGCAGGCGCCGACGAGCACTTTCTTTTTCATGGCATTAAAATATTGACGTTATTTATACGTTATACGCATGAGATGCGAATTGTCTGCGCGTTGCGCAACCTTATGCTCGCACGCTCTACGCCAAGCTCGAACATTTGAAGGACGCGACGTTTTATACCGACGATTGAGACGTTTTCGCCTATTTGAATTTATAAAATATTTTTTTTAATGCGCGTTTTTATGGCGTTGTGAAATTCTCCCGTACATAAGGAAGAATAGCGGAAGATGCACGGCATCAATAGTTAATACGATTAGGAAAATCTTACGATCTACGTAAGAAGGGTACCGTTATTGCCTATTGTTGAGCAGGGTTTTCTAAAGCGTTCCTCCGTTATGCGCACTCACTAAATCACCTATCTTGAATACCGCATCGTTTGACGTCGTAGATTCGTCCGATCCAATAAAGGAAAAGGGGCGAGATGATTGTTGCGTTTCTTCATCCTTTCCTTTCATACATATAGGGCCGGGAAGCGACGGGCATGCGAGCATGGCGCCGTCAAGTTCCACCATAGACGTTTCCTTTAACTCATAAGGCGCGTTACCGCTTCCTAGAGGATAAGACGGATTGCCTGAAGCGTGCGGCGAAGAAACGGCGGTAGTTCCGGAAAAGGGAGAGGAGGGAGTCAATGCCGACGACGGAGAATGAGCGACGGAGGAATTGACGAACGGCATTATCCGTAGACCGGTTTCCAAATCCGAAGAAATAGGTGAAATAGGCGCGCCGTTTCTCGGTAGCATTCTTTCGATTGGCGGCGAAGAAGCGCAGTGAGGGCAGGGGGCGGCGTAACCGGAAGGAGCGGCGTTCGCATTAGGCCTGAACATCAAAATGACGCCGACGAAGATAACCGTGCATATAAGAACGCACAGAAGGCAGCAGAGAGCGATGAGGACAACGAGAACGGGATCCATGGCGCGGAGAAGAGGGTGCGTTGTCTTGTGAGGCTGGAACGACGTTAGAGAGGAGAAAGCAAACCAAGGGCGACGGCGAAAAGTCAGGGTATCGTGTCGAAGGAGTCTGTAGGCAAGAGAGGTAATTTGAGTATAAAGTAATAAATTTATATTTTATTTAAAATTATGAATTTTATCTTTACAAAAAACTACGGCTATGGCTATAGCGGCCACGACAGGTTAGCGTTATTATAGCGCCAATCTGCGAAAGCAGGGATATGATGTAAGGTAATATTATAAATTTTTTTAATTTTCTTACCGCTTTTAGCGTCCATTAATTTTGACGGTTGGGGCCGGAGGAGTGCCTTGGATTTATCTTTGATGTTGCCGCTAAGCATAGGACGCAAAAATTCTTGCTTTTTGGCGCCGTCCGGGCGAGCATGGGCGTAACGACGCTTAACGCACGGTGATATGCCCGCATCTTCTTTTTCTTCCGCCATGGCGGTGTATCTAAAGCCGCGCTTGCTTGCCGTGGCCGCGCTCGGCTTTGCGTGCGGCCTGCCTTTTCCGCTCATGTTCGCCACGCTCAGCTTTTGGTTGTCGGAAGAAGGCGTCAGCAAGTCGGCGGTCACGCTCTTCGCGCTTGCCGGCACGCCGTTCGTGCTAAAGTTTTTATGGGCGCCGCTGGTCGACCATATGCGCCTTCCCCCATGGGCGCGCCGTTTCGGAAAACGCCGAACGTGGATTCTCTCGGCGCAACTCTGTCTATTTTTTAGTCTCGTCGCCGTCGGGCGGTCCGACCCGGCGACCGATCTTATGCGCATCGCCGTCTTATGCGTCGTGGCGGCGTTTTTTTCCGCCACGCAAGACATCGCCGTCGACGCCTATCGCGTCGAGACGCTGCCGGAGGAGGAACAGGCGCCGGGCGCGGCCTCTTACGTGTTCGGATGGCGCATCGGCGCGCTGGCGTCCGGGGCGGGATCGCTCTTTATCGCCGAATCATTCGGATGGAGCGCCGCCTATACCGTCATGGCCTCGTTATTAGCGCTCGGCGCGCTTGCCGCCATATTCTGCGGCGAGAAATCCTCCGAAGGGCCGGCGGAGAAAAGCGAAAGCCTCGTTGCGTGGGCGCGCAAGGCCGCCGTCGATCCGTTCCTCGACTTTATTTCGCGTCCGCGCTGGTCGGCGGCGCTGGCGTTCATCGTGCTGTTTAAAATCGGCGACGCCTTCGCCTCGCTGGTCTTCGCGCCTTTCGCCGTCGAGATGGGATTTACCAAAGACGAATACGCGGCCATCGTTAAAATTTACGGCACCGTCGCCACGTTGGTCGGCAGCATGGCGGGTGGGGCGTTCGCGTTGCGCCACGGCATGAAAAAAAGCCTGCTGGTATCGGGAGCGATACAAATGCTGTCCACCTTTTGCTTTATGTGGCTATATTATCGCGGGCACGATCTCGGTGCGCTCACCGTCACGGTAAGCGTGGAGAATTTTGCGGCCGGCTTCGGCAGCTCGGTGTTCGTCGCCTATTTGAGCGGATTGTGCCGCGCGCCCTTCACCGCGACGCAATTCGCCCTGTTTACCTCGCTTTCCGCCACCGGCCGAACGTGGTTTTCCGCCGCCTCCGGATGGCTGGCCGACGCCGCCGGCTGGCCGGTCTTTTACTTGTTGGCTGGATTGATGGCGCTGCCCGGTATTATGCTCGTTTCCTACGTGGCGGACGTCGGAAAGAAGCGCCCGGAAGAAAATCTATGAGCGTTCGGAGAATACGCACATGCATTACGTCACCGATAGCCCGGCCCGTTTAGACGCGTTAAAGGCGTTGCTCCGTCCTCTGGGATGGGAAGACGCGGAGGCGACGCCGCTGGCCTCCGACTGTTCGTTTCGCCGCTATCTTCGGGTGCGAAAAGGCGTAGAAACGCGCATCGTCATGGATTCCCCGCCGGAGTTGTGCGAATCCGTCGCGCCGTTTTTGTTCGTGGACGAGATTCTTATCGGGCTTCAGCTTAAGGCGCCGCAAATATATGCCTTTGACGAAACGCTTGGGCTTATCGTGATGGAAGACATGGGGCGCGACAGCTTTAGCGCGGTGCTCGCCGAGCGTCCGTCGGAAGAAGCGCGGCTGTACGATTGCGCCGTGTCGGCGCTCGAGCATGTCGAACGCTACGCCGCTCCCGCCGGACTCAAGGAATACGGCGCCGAATTGCTCCGCACGGAGGCGCATTTGCCCATGCGGTGGCATTTTCCCTTCGCGATCGGTGAAGAAAAGGCCGGGCGCATGTATGAGGAGTATGCGGCGATATGGGAGCGGCTTTTTCCGCTGATGGAACCCGATTCGCCCGTGTTGGTGCATCGCGATTACCACGCCGACAATTTAATGTGGCTTCAGGGTAAATCCGGCGCACAGCGCGTCGGAATGCTTGATTTTCAAGACGCCGTCATCGGCCATGCCGCCTACGATTTGGCCTCGCTGCTTGAAGACGTGCGGCGCGTCGTCTCCGATAGCGTCGTCGAATCCGCCTTGGCGCGCAAAACGGCGCGCATGAGCGCCGGCGAAAAAGAGCGATTCTTCCGCGACTACGCGTTATATTCCGCCCAACGCAACTGCAAGATTTTGGGTATTTTCGGACGCATGTCGAAACTCTACGGCAAGCCCGCCTATATGCGCTTTCTGCCCGATACCTGGCGCGTGCTCGAAAAAGCCTTGCGACACGAGGCGTTGCGCGACCTCAAAACGTTGCTGGAGGCCCATTTCCCGCCGTCGGTGCGTCGCGCGACCGCATTTGGGTTTGGATCATAAGCGACATTCGCATTTACAACGCCGCTTTATCGCCATATTTTCTCGGAGATACCCACACGGAAACGACGCGATGGCGCACATTATATTTGAGCAAGCGAACGGAGAGATCAAGGCGACGGAGGCCGAAAACGGACTCACGCTGCTTCAGGTCGCACGCGCGCATAACGTCGACCTGGAAGGGGCGTGCGAGGGATCGCTGGCCTGCTCGACATGCCACGTCATCGTTGACCCCGAATATTTCGACCTGCTTGAGCCGCCTAGCGAAGACGAGGAGGACATGCTCGACCTGGCGTTCGGCCTGCAAGAGACGTCTCGCCTCGGGTGCCAGGTAAAAGTCTCGGATGCGCTGGACGGGTTGCGGGTGAAGGTGGCGAAGGGAGCCTAGCGCTCGCGGGTAAACATAGAGAGAAAAACGTTTTATTTTCGTCCGGCTTTTTTTTGCTTTGTTAGAGCAAAATTTATGATTTTCTATAAGGGGGTATAGAGCGAGCGGCCGGCGCATGGGGAAGTGTCAATCTAAACATAACGCCAAGATAAATGCAACGATAGGTTCCGCCATGCAATGTTCAACCTAATCAAGCGAGGGGGGAAGGAAACGTTAACGATACACGCACGCTATACGGGGGCACGACGCGATCTATTTCGCTCTTCTAGCGTTTTGCGGAGGGCTTTTGTCAAAGACGTAAAGTTTGAGCATACCAAGCGCTTACGACCTACATCATTCATTTCAACGAAAAACAGATCGCTCATGGCAATATATACCTTATAATAAAAGACGGGCTGCGGATCGGTAGCATATTGAGAAATGGGCAGACTTACAAAAAGCGAACAGTCCCGGAGCATTTGAGAAAGCATCTTCTCGCATAAGTACACTACTTCTTCGTAGCTAGCTTCATAAGTTTTTTTAGGATACAATTGTATCCATTTTTTCTTCAGGTAAACGAGATATCTATATAATTCTTCCTTTGTCGAATAGATTTGGTCTCGTAAACTCGTGATATGCTCTTCTAGCTTTTCTTTAATAACGGCATGATTTGCAAACGTAGCAAAATCTTGATTTTTTTCGAGCTGTCCGAGTGTGTCCAATATATACAGCAATTCGTTATTCAGGTCCGATGCTTTCTTTTGCAAATGGCAAAACCATCTCAAGTACTCTTGATATTTTTTGTCAAAAAGGCAATACATATCAAAATCAGGCACACAACGTAACGTAAAGCATACCAACCCGCCATTTATTGTTTGCACATCGTAATAATCAATTCGTCCGGCGAATGGCGGTGGCGGAGGCGGAGTATTAGGAATGTCAATCTCGGGAGGAGGGGGTGCAACGTCTGTGTAGCCAAAATAATTTGGTGTGCCATGCAAAGAACCGTCGCTTGATGGGGGAGGCGTAGGTAGAGAAAAAGGACCCATGTTTCCTGAACGGGGATCTGCGACAAGCGTAGCAGAAGAAGTGAATTGGTTAATGAATATAACCCTGTTATCTCTAAAAAGTCAAATCGATTTTATAAGGCGTAAACGCATCGCTTTTTTTACCCGTAATAATCTTTTTTTTCTATTTGACGGCTGCGGGCGATGGCCAGCGAATCATCGGAGACGTCGTCGGTGATGACGCTGCCGGCCGCGACGCGCGCGCGCGCGCCTATCCTCACCGGCGCGACCAGCGCGGCGTTCGATCCGATAAATGCCTCCCGGCCGATGTCGGTGCGGGATTTTTTCGTTCCGTCGTAATTGCACGTCACGGCGCCCGCGCCGATATTGGCGCCCGTCCCAACGGTCGCGTCGCCGACATAGCTTAAGTGGTTGATTTTTGCGCCTGTGCCGACGGAGGCGTTTTTCACCTCGACGAAATTTCCGATTCTCGCTCCTTCGCCAATTTTGGCGCCGGGACGTAACCGCGCATACGGCCCAACGACGGCGCCGGAGGAGACGGCACACCCTTCCAGCGTCGAAAACGCCTTAATGCGGACGCCGTCGCCCAGCCGCACGCCAAGGCCAAAAAATACGTGCGGTTCAACGACCACGTCTTGCCCGATTTCCGTGTCGGCGGCAAAAAACACCGTGTCCGGAGCGATAAGCGTCGCTCCGCCGCGCATCGCGCGTTCGCGCATGGATTGCTGAAAGATAGCTTCGACTTTCGCCAGCTCAACGCGGTCGTTTACGCCGACGAACTCTTCCGCCTCCGCTTCGACGTAGGCGCATCGTTCTCCGCGCGCGCGCGCCAACGCCACGAGATCGGTGAGGTAATATTCTCCGCCGGCGTTATTTGGGGTGAGGGCCGTCAAACGTTCCTCCAATCCTTCGCTCCGCAATGCCATGACGCCGGAATTGCATAAAGTGACGGCGCGTTGCTCGGCGTTCGCGTCTTTAAATTCCACGATGCGCTCCAGCGCATTTCCCTCGCCCGCCATCAACCGTCCATAGGCTCCGGGGCAGGACGTGCGAAATCCGGCGACGCAAACCGACGCGCCGTTTTCTATCACTTGCGTCATTGCGCGAAGCGTGTCGGCTTTTACTAGCGGCGTATCGCCGTATAATACCAACACGATGCGCGAGGTCGGCAGTCCGGCGTCGACGGCGGTTTTTAGCGCGTGGCCGGTGCCGCGTTGTTTTTCTTGATAGACTGCGCGAACGCGACTCGCGTAGACTGTCGCCGTAGGTTCCATGCCAGGCCGAAACACGGCGGTAATTTTTCCGGCGCCGCCGCCCGCTAGGCTTTCCGCCGTCTCCAGCGCATGCTCAAACATCGGACGAAGCCCAACGCAATGCATCACCTTAGGTAAGGTAGAACGCATACGTACGCCTTGTCCGGCGGCGAGAATAACGACGGCGACGTCGGAGGATGATACGATATGCACGCTTTACAGGCTTAAGGGTTAAACGAGGGTTTGTCCGGTTTTTTTCCAATCCGCAAGGAAGGCCGCCAGCCCTTTGTCGGTGAGGGGATGGGAGATCAGTTGCTTGATGACGGAAGGCGGCGCGGTGATGACGTGGGCGCCGGCCTTCGCGCATTCCACCACGTGCAGCGGGTGGCGTATCGACGCCGCCAGCACTTCGCAATGCAGCGACGAATACTGGCGAAATATCGCGACGCAATCGCGAATAAGCTGCATGCCGTCCCACGACGCGTCGTCGAGCCTGCCGATGAAGGGCGAGACATAAGTGGCTCCGGCTTTTGCCGCCAGCAGCGCTTGCGACGCCGAAAAACAGAGCGTCATGTTGGTTTTAACGTGGTCTTGGGCCAAGCGGCGGCACGCCCGCAACCCTTCCCACGTGAGCGGAAGCTTTACGGTCACGTTAGGGGCGAGATGGCGCAATATGTCCGCCTCGCGCATCATGCCGTCGAAATCGACGGACGCCACCTCGGCGCTGACGTCGCCCGGCACGGCGTCGCAAATCTCCTTAACCACTTCCTTGAAGTCGCGGCCGGACTTATAAATGATGGACGGGTTGGTGGTCACGCCGTCGGCAAGGCCTGCGTCGTACAATTCCTTAATCGCCTCGACGTCGGCGGAGTCAATAAAAAATTTCACCCGTATCTTCCGCAATGCATATAGTTTTCAGTGCGCAGCATAAATAAGCGAATGACGTTTGTATATTGTTTTCGCGACGTCAACGGCAAAAAAAATCGATACGGATTTTGGCCTTGCTTTTAAATTTTCGGCCCGGCGCGGCGGTCGACGGCGCCGAAAATAAGGGCAAGCACCAGAAGCGCCACGAAAATGAAGAAAATAAACTGGGCGATGCCGGCGGACGCCTGGGCGATGCCGCCGAAGCCGAAAAGTCCGGCAATGATGGCAACGATAAAAAACATGAGGGCCATTCGTAGCATGGGAAGTCTCCTACATTTAAGTTTACGTCACTATTTGACGGTTATGGACGGAGGAGGTCGCTTCCTTCCTCCACCATTCTTCGAGCGTGCGATCCAGCCTGTCAAGCAAGCCGGGATCTTTCGCGTCTATCGTTTTTTCTAGCGCAGACATCTCTTTTTTTATGTCGCCGGCCTTCCCGACGACGTTCTTGGCGCCCTCCATTTGTTTCCACGCCGCTTCGGCCCTGGAAAGGGCGTCGCGCGCGGCGCGGTATTCCGCCTTATGCACCATGTATGTCGCCAAGGCGATATGGTCGCGCGCACGCACGTCCGCCGGCACGAGGCCGGACGTTTCGGTAAAGATCTTACGCTGAATTTGGGAGGCTTCGTATTGCGCCTCTAAAAAATCGCCTTCCGTGAGTTCTTTTTGCGCGGCGCGCAATCGGGCCATGACGGCGTCAATGGGAAGGGAAAAAGAACCGTAGCGCACCGACGCGGTTTTTATGCCTCCGTTTTCTATGCCCCTGATGTTGATGTCCGACTTCAACGAAGAGGCCGTCAGGTTTGTCGCGCGAAGGGGAATAACGGCGGATTCATAAGTAAGGGTGGCCCCGAACTCCACTTCCACCGCCTTTCGTTCGTTGGAAACGTTTTCCGAAGGTTGCGTTTTTTCTGCGAAAGAGGATTGCAAGGTTTTTTCGAGCGCGGATAGGCAGGCAGCGGAACGAACGGCGTCTTTATTGTGCAACCCTATCTGTGCGTCATAGAGCGTGGCCATAAAGCGTTCGGAGGGAGCGGGCGCCGGTAGCGGCCGCCTTGCCTCCGCCATGGGGGAATGCAACGACAGGGTCGCTAAAAGCGCCGCAAACGCCATACGCGTATAGGCGGCATTGGTTTTTCGCCTGTTCATAACTACTCGTCTGTCGTACGCGGCTTTATTATGCGGATCCGACCGAGCGGCGCCCTCAAGACGCTTCGTTCGCTCGGTCGGTCGACGGGAGCAACAATATTACTCTTCGTCGTGGGAATCTTCGTCTTCGACGGTGCCTTCCTCGTCCGTGCCCACGGGAGCGGCGGGAGTAACGATACCGTCTTGCGTCGGCGCCCCGGCGGTGGCGTCTCCGCCCGTCGCGTCGCCGTGATGCGCGTCGCCGGCGTCGTGGGTTTCGGTTGCGGGGACGCCGGCGGTTCCGTCTTCCGCGAGAGCGCCGGCGGCAAGCGACGACGCAAACAGCGCGGCGCCAAGGAAGAAGGCGGATTTATAAGCGGATAATGTCGTCATAGTCTTTCTCCTAACGGATGATATGGGTGGATAATTTTATTGATAGCGGCAAATTATTACTATTTGCTTAAGTAAAAATGAAGCGCCACGGCATTAGTAATTTTTATTGCGCTCAGCCGAACCCTCTAACGAGCCGCCCGCTTTCTTTACGTCGTGTCCCAGTCCTTGCATCGTATTGCACGCGGCGGTTCCGACAAGGGCGGAGACAACGAGAACGAGGGAAAGAAGTTTATGGCGCGATAACATAGAGATCTCCGATAAAATTAACGCCGACATACCTCGTCGGCCCACTGATTTATGAGCATATGGCGGATGACTGTCAGTTATCGACCGTGCGTAAGGGATAAAAACGTCAAGGGGGCATAAAATTTCATTTTTTATCCCTAAACACAAAGAAAATGCATGAAACATAGGGGCGGGTAGTGTATGGATTGTTGATATTTTCACGTCCGGAAGCGTATATGAGCACCATTCGCCAGGCGGAGCTGCCTGAATTTTTATTTGAAAACGCCGGCTGCCATCCCGAAAACGCCGAACCGCGCCTTGCGCCTTACGCCACCCGAAACGAGAAATCGCGGGGCCGCCTGCATCCGGAGGAAGAACGCAGCCTGACCGGTCCGTTTCGCCGCGATTGCGATCGCATCATTCATTCCTCCGCCTTCCGTCGATTGGAATATAAAACGCAAGTCTTCGTCAACCATGTGGGCGACCATTTCCGCACGCGCTTGACCCACACGCTGGAAGTGGCGCAAATCGCCCGCTCAGTGAGTCGAAACTTGGCCTTGAACGAAGATTTGGCGGAAGCGACGGCGCTGGCGCACGACCTTGGCCATACGCCCTTCGGCCATGCCGGGGAGCGCGCCTTAAACGAGGCCTCCGGCGGCGTGTACGTCTTTAGCCATAACGCCCAGTCGCTCAAAATTCTTACCTCCTTAGAGCGCCGCTACGCCGAATTTGACGGATTAAACCTCACATGGGAGACGCTCGAAGGCGTGGCCAAGCATAACGGCCCGTTAGTCGGAGCCTATTCCGAACGGCCCGGGGCCTCCCTTCCCGACAACGTCGCCGCCTTAAACGCGCGGTTTAACCTGGCGCTAGACACGTTTCCGTCCGCCGAGGCCCAAGCGGCGGCCATTTCCGACGACGTGGCCTATATTGCCCACGACGTGGACGACGGGTTGCGCGCGGGGCTGTTCTCCCTCGACGATTTGCGCACCCTGCCGATGGTGGGGAACATCTTAAAAGAGCTGGAAAATAAATATCCCCACGTCGAGCGGCAACGGCTGATATACGAGACGTCGCGCCGCATGATTCACCGCATGATTGTGGACATAACGCGAAACGCGTTGCAAAACGTCGAAAAATACAAAGTGTCCTCCCCGGACGACGTGCGCAATTTGCCGACGGCGATGCTGGCGTTTTCCAAATCGATGGAAGCGAACGTGAAAGAGGCGCGCACTTTCTTGCGCGAGCGCATGTATTCGCATTACGAAGTCTGTCGTATGACGAGCAAAGCCTCCATCATCGTCAAGTCGTTGTTTACATCCTTTTTCATGACGCCGGAAATCTTGCCGGAAAAATGGCGAAAACGCGCCGAATCGGCCGTAAACGACAAAGAAAAAGCCGTCGTGGCCATGGATTATATCTCCGGCATGACCGATCGTTACGCCACGGACGAATATCGAAAAATTTTTGATCCCGCCTTTAATTAAAATAATAACGTTATGCCTCATCTATTTAGCGCCGCGCGTGACCGCGTTATGCGAGCGCTCGACGCGCTTGAAGCGGAAGGCGAGATCGTTGCCGACGCCGATTCCCGTGCACGCGTGGTTGCCGAACCGCCAAAGGACGCGCGTTTCGGCGACGTGTCTACCAACGCCGCCATGACGCTCGCCAAGGCCAATCGCGCCAATCCCCGCGCCCTCGCGGAGAAAATCGCCGAACGCTTGCGCCGGGATTCCGAAGTGGAGGACGTCGCCGTCGAAGGACCGGGATTCGTCAATATGCGTCTGACTGACGCGGCGCGATTCGACGCGTTTATGCAGATATTTCGCGAGCGGGAAGCATACGGGCGATCGAACGTCGGCGCCGGCGCGCATATCGGGGTGGAATTCGTCTCCGCCAACCCCACCGGCCCGATGCATATCGGCCATGCGCGCGGGGCGGTGTATGGCGACGCCCTGGTGCGCGTGATGAAGCGCGCCGGCTATAAGGTGACGGCGGAATATTATATCAACGACGCCGGCGGACAAATCGACGTGCTGGCCGATTCTGCCTATCACCGTTACTTGGAGGCGCTGGGAGAAAATCCGGGAGCGCTGCCGGAGGGGTGTTATCCTGGCGATTACGTGAGGGACTTGGCAAAAACGCTGGCGGAAAAATACGGCGATTTCTTAAAAGCCATGCCGGAAAAGGAGCGGCGCGCCCTGCTGCGCGTCGAAGCGCCGAACGCGATGATGGGCATGATTAAGGACGATTTAGAGGCGCTCGACGTCTCGCACGATCTCTACGTGTCGGAACGCGCGTTGCTGGAAGACGGACGCATCGATGCCGTAATACAAATATTGGACGAGAAAAAATTGCTGTATCGCGGCGTGCTGGAGCCGCCCAAAGGCAAGCGGCCGGACGATTGGGAGCCGCGCGAGCAATTATTGTTCGCCTCCACGCGATTCGGCGACGACGTCGATCGCGCGCTGATGAAGTCGGACGGATCGCACACCTATTTTGCCGGCGACGCCGCCTATCACGCCGACAAGGTGGCGCGGGGGTATGACGCATTGTGCATCGTGCTGGGCGCCGACCACGGGGGTTACGTGAGCCGATTAAAGGCCGTCGTGTCCGCCCTCTCGGGCGGCAAGGTCGAGTTGGACGTAAAAATTATGCAGATCGTCCGCTATATTAAGGAAGGTAAGCCGCTAAAAATGTCCAAACGCGCCGGTGCGTTCGAGACGGTGCGCGACGTGATCGACGAATTCGGCAAGGACGCGGTGCGCTACATGATGCTCACCCGTAAAGGCGACGCGACGCTCGATTTCGACGTTGACCTCGTGCGCGAAAAAAGCAAGGACAATCCGGTGTTCTACGTGCAATACGCCTATGCGCGCATTAGCTCGGTATTGAAATACGCCGAAGACAAAGGATTCGCTCCCGCTTTGAGCGACGTGACGGCGGAGCGTTTCGTACTCCTTTCCTCCGACGAAGAAAAAACGCTCGTGCGCTTGTTGGCCGAATGGCCGCGCGTCCTCGAACAAGCAGCCGCCTCGCACGAGCCGCACCGCGTCGCCGGCTACGCCCACGACCTCGCCCAGGCGTTTCACGCCTTATGGTCGAAAGGGAACGATAACGCCGACATGCGTTTTATCGTGGAATCCGATCCGGAGGCGACGGCGGCGCGCTTGACGTTGGCGCAAGCGACGCGCTATGTATTGCTTTCTCTCTTTGATACGTTAGGCGTGACGGCGAGGGAAGAAATGTAGATTATGCCGCTTTCCCTTCAAAACGTTTTGACGAGCAATATCGTAAACACCGCCGCCGCGAGCAGGTACGAAAAAATGACGCACAAAGACAATCCGTAGCGCGAGCCGACGCCACGGAGCAAGGCCGGATCGCTTAAATGCAATATGCGCATCGCGTTATGGCGATATTCCTCCTTGGCTTTCTCAAATCCCACCTTGTCGCGCATGTGCAGCGGCCTATGGCACAACACTTCGAGGACGATGAATAAAAGACCCGTCTCAGCTCCGCGCTCGACCATGTCGCGAAATTTTTTCTTTATCGTCTTTCCGCGTATTAATTCCAGCGGCCCGTCTATTTGTTTCGCCGTTTCGGCGCATAGCGTTTTGAGCGGACGGAAACGCAGCGAACGTTGCGCCGCCGCCATCAGCGTGAGGCCGTTTATCCACGGATGGGAAGTGAACTCCGGAAACTTCTTTAATTTATCCAGCTTCGGAGGCCGATATAAGTTAATGCGAGAGGCGACGAAGGCGGCCAGGTGCGCGCTCAGGTTCGCATAATCGGGCGTCGCGCCGGGCGCGTTAAAGGCAAGCAGCGCCTCTTCGGCGCACAGCACGTAATTATTGGCAAAAATCGGGTCGAGACACGGCACGCCCGGATGCAAGTCGTACAGCGCGCGGGGAAGGCCGTAAATATTTTCCGGGTTATGGATGACGGCGACGAGGCGACGCAACGCAAAAATCGCGTCTTCCATGCCGACGATGCGGTATTCCGGCTGTTGTTCCGTCCACGCCGAAAGAAGGGAGACGTTCAGCGCCGCCGCCGCCGCGTCGCGCAGTCCGGCGTCGTCCGAAAGAAAGGCTTCCGCCAGGGTTTCGCCCAGGGCGGAAACGTGCAGCCGATATTGCTTGACGCATGCCGGACTTTCCGGATCGAGCAAAAACAACAATTGCGCCAGCACTTCGTCGTTGCGTTTCATGACGAAGGGGGCGGGCGTCTTTTCCTCGGGAGTTTTTGGAACGGCCCGTTGCTCTTCCGGCTCGAAACGCGCCTGCAATATAAAAAGTTTTTCCGTGACCGCGTCGTTGTCGATGCTGCGTTCAAGCCACCGCACGGAATCGGAATGCGCGACGAACAACTTGGCCTCTTCCCAGTTTTTTGCGAATCCGTAACATAAATGGCGCAAATTATGGTATTTATGCCCGTTAAACATGATCGGGCGCGCCAGTTTTAGCGGCATTTTTGGCGCCAGAAGGTTAAAGCGGCGGCCGGCGATCCATTCCTGCGTCTCGCGCGAAGACCATACGAAGCGAGGATTTTCGTTGAGCGTTCCGCGTAAAAAATCCTCGAACCTTTGGCTTAGCCGCAGCTTTCCGCGCAGCAGCGCATACCCGCCGACGGCGCATTTCGCGTCGGCAAGGTCGACATATTGCCTTTCGTACTCCGACGGATGGACGGCGACCTCTCCTTTTAGGGCGCACGCCGCCAACGCGCCCAGCGCATAATAATCGGCGTTCTCCGCGCCCGTCTCCCCTTTGGCGTAGTCGGGAAGCCCCGCCCGCACGGCGCACTCGTAAGAATCGGGCTGGCCGGCGCCGCAATGGCGGGTGAAGCATTCGCGCAGCGTTATTCTTCGTCCCGGAGTCACGTAAATATTGTGGGGATTGACGCCGCCGTGCAACGCGCCGCGCTCTTGGATGATAGACAGCGCCTCGTGAAGGGGGCGAACGATAAAATTTTCAACGTCGCGCTCGCTTTGCGGACCGTGTTTTTCAATATAAGCGGCCAGGCTTTCGCCGACGGGGCGCCGCAATATCAACGCCATGCGCATGCCGCCCTTCGCGGCGCTAAAAGGCAGGATTTCATGCGCGTATAGCGAGGAGAAATGCGGAATCTCTATCCCGCACAGGCGATTCATCGTCTTAAGGCGCGTCGGGCGGCGATTTTTCATCACCAGCGCATAGAGGGTTCCGTCCGGGCGCGGGTCGCTTGGCTCGGTACGGACGTCCCTCGCCTCGTAGGCGTCGGCAAACTCGTCGCTTAAGGACGGAAGGGGCTTGGAGACGTCGATGCGAAATTCGCCCCGCACCATGTCGGGCGTCGATCCGCAGCGCACTTCGAGCGTCGGATCTTTTTTCAGGGCGTAGACCCGCCGCGCGAGGGAAGGCGCGTCCGGCGTCGCCGTCGAAGGAGTGGCCATAAATCGATCAAGCGTCAGCGGTTGCGTTATTTACTGAAAATCATACCGGATGTGCGGCAGGAGTAAACGGCGCAAATTTTTTATACGCTATTAGATCTCTTGCATACCCCGCTAGGGCGAGGCGAATAGGCGCCGTCACCCGCCCGCAGAACCGCAGCGTACATAGGTACGTGAGGATTCGAGGACGGATGAAGGCGCGTAGGCGCACGCCATAGATAGGGTTATGCAAGAGATCTATTGCTTCATCCTGTAGGCGGGATACCCCACGTCCTCGCGCGTGAATTTGTCGGCGCACGCCAACCCGATCAGACTCTCCGGACCGCCAAGGAACATGTATCCGCCGGGGCGCAGGGCGGCGCGCACGTGCGAGAGGGCTTTTTCCTTTCCTTGCGCGTCGAAATAAATCAATACGTTCCGGCAAAACGCCGCGTCGAACGGCTGCTGTCCGCGCAAAGGTTCCATTAAATTGCCTTCGGCGAAAGTGACGTAATGTTTCACCTCGTCCTTCACGCGCCAAAAATTCCCTTCCTGGGTAAAATATTTGAGCAACAATTGAATGGACATGCCGCGCTGCGCCTCGAACTGCGAAAAGCGCCCTTCCTTCGCGCGCGCTAGCACGTCGCGGCATATGTCGGTGGCGTATATGGCGAATTTTCGGGCGTATCCCGCTTCCATCAAGGAAATCGCCATCGAATACGGTTCCTGCCCGAGCGAGCAGGCTGCCGACCATAGCCGCAAAGGCTCGCTGCCGGAACGGTTCTTTAACGCGGCCGGAGCGACCGTCTTGGCGAGCGCGTCGAACGGACGGGAATCGCGGAAAAAAAGCGATTCGTTCGTGGTCATGGCGTCGACGATGTCGCTCAGCAAATAGGGCGAGCGCGTGTCGCGCAAGCGATTCACCAGCATGTCGACGTCGACGCAGCCGTAACGTTCGGCCACGGGCGTCAAGCGGCTTTCCAAAAGATACATTTTATCCTTTGAAAGCACGATGCCGGACTTGCCGACGACGGCGTCGGCGAGATAAGCAAAATTTTGCGACGAAGCGGTCATGAAAACACCCTCCCGTTGCAGGCATCTACCATTGCCTCTCCTATTTTCTCCAAAGGCAACACGACGTCATAGGCGCCGGCGGCGTGGGCCGCGCCCGGCATGCCCCATACTGCGCTGGAATTTTTATCTTGAATGATCACCGCTCCGCCCTTTTCGCGAATGCGGCGCGACCCCTCGGCGCCGTCCTGCCCCATGCCGGTCAGCAATATTGCCAGCAGGCGGCCTCCGTACATGTCGGCGAGCGAGGCGAAGCACGGATCGACGGCGGGGCGGCAAAAATGCACCTTAGGGTCGTCCGATAGCACGATAAACGCGTCCGCGCCGACGCGCCTTACCCGCATATGGACGTCGCCCGGTGCAAGATAAATCGTCTCCGGCGCGACTTTTTCGCCGTCTTCGGCAAGCGCGCACTTAATGCTCGACACGCGCGACAATCTTTCCGCCAAATGGGGAAGGAAGTCGCCGCGCATATGCTGCACCACGAACACCGGCGCGACGGGCTTATGGCGAGCAAAAGCCGAAAACACCTCCGCCAGCGCGTCCGGCCCGCCGGTCGAGGCGCCGAAGGCGATCGCGAGCGGTGGCGCCTTGTGCTGACGTCGTTCCGAGGCGTGGGGATACAATACCATGGCCGACGCCCTCTTCATGCGTGTCCGGCGCCGTCGTCGCCGAGCGGCACGTCTATGCCGACGGCGGCCAGCTTAGCGCGCACCATGTCGGCGTCGAACGGTTTCATGATATATTCGTCGGCGCCGCTTTCGATGGCCTGCATAATTTTCACGCAATCGTTTTCCGTCGTGCAAAACACCACCTTCGCCTTATGCTTAAACGTTTCCGCCCGAAAATTATGCATAAATTCCATGCCGTTCATCGTGGGCATGTTCCAATCGAGAAAAATCACGTCCGGCATGCCGGTTCGGCACGCGTCGAGCGCCTCCGCCCCGTTTTCGGCGAAATCCAGCCTCTCAAACCCCAGTTTTTTCAACATGTCGCGTAAGATGTTGCGAATCACCTTAGAGTCGTCCACCACCAGAATGCGCGTCGATTCGTCCGATTGCATAAGCTTTTCCCGTCACGTTATAGGGATGCGTAGGAAAGCATTATACGGCGCCGGTTATGAACGATAGGTAAAAGCGGAGATAAAATGTGGCGCGACGCGAATAAAACGTGACACGCAAGTTCAATGCCTGTATAAGGGTTGACATTATATTTTTTCGGAACATTTTCCGTTTTATCCGAGTGTCGCCGGCCGCCCTTTTTTATCTCTCGCTATCAATGAACCACTCTACATTGCCGCCGCCCGGGCCGCCGCCCAGCGGGCCGTTGCCGCCGATTCCTCAAGCGGCAGATGTTCGAGGCGATAACGCCGATTCCGCTTTTTCCTCTTCTCAGTTGCCGACTTCTGTCGCCCTAAATGTCGCCCCAAACGTCGTGGCGTCTCCGTTTATGCCTACGAACGTTTCCCGCGATCTACCTTATGCCGTTAGAAATAATCCTTTCGTAACGCAGGAAGAAGCGTTGGATCCGGCTTTTGATATAGCGAGAACGGCACACGTTGCCGATCTTCAATGCACGATCGGCACTCTTGAAGCACGGGTAGCTGAATTAACGGAGCAACTGGCTCAAGCAAACCGCGGCCGGCCACAACGCAATAGCGACGAAGATCTAAAAAGTAACCTTCTAAAAACTCAGAATGCAGAATTACAATCCCTGCTAGAACGGAAAGATGAGGAGATAAAGGACTTAAGGGAGAAAAAAATCACTGCCGACAAGGAACGTGCCGAAAAAGACGCCATAATTTGCGAATTGGGAAAAGAAATTCAGACATTAAATATAAGGATAGGTTACATGGAAGTCTCTTCCTTAGAGGCGGCAAGGCATTTTCAGGAAGAAATTGATAGCCTGACTGAAGAGAAAAATCTGCGAGAAGCTAAAATAGCCGAATCACAGAGAAATATTGACGCCCTCATAAAAGAGATCGCCGAGCTAAGAAAGGCGGAAGCAGAGCGCGCCTCTTCTGAAAACACTCCAAAGCCAAAGAAGTCAGGTTTCTTTCGGAATTAAGTAGCTTTTGCACAAGAAGGCCTTCCTTGCAGGCAAGGGAGGGCGGCGTTTCGGTGGTTTTTTTCGAGTAAAAAAAGAAGAAAAATTTTACATCGACCATTCTTGCAAAAACCTATTATGCTTTAAAGGCGTAAGAAAATGACGAATCTGAAAGATAGAGTATGCCAACGCTAAGGCATCGCCATAATTTATTCGCACCTAAAATTTTCTTTTAACTTTACACCGCTCTTTTTTAGAGCGATGATGAATATAAACGTAACGTGGCCCATTCCCTATGCCTTTATCCGAAACGACGCTCAGAGAATGTTTGCAATCCGCCTTTCCGGACGCCGTCATTGCGCTACACGACATGGCCGGAGACTCCGATCATTGGGAGGCGACGGTGCTCTCGCCTTCCTTCGCCGGAATGTCGCGCCTCAATCAGCATAAAGCGGTGTACGCCGCGCTCGAAGGGCGCGTAGGAGGAGAGTTGCACGCCCTCAAGCTTTCCACCGGCGTTCCTCCGAAAATAGAGTAAACTTAACCCTAAAGGCACGTCGTCTTATGTCCGAAACCCCCGCCATCGATTTTATCCGCCGCACCGTCGGCGAAAACGACGTCGTTTTATTCATGAAAGGCACGAAAACCATGCCGCAATGCGGGTTTTCCGCCGCCGTGGCGCAGATATTGGGCGTGCTTGGCGTGGAATTCACCGACGTCAACGTGCTCGCCGACCCGGACGTGCGTCAGGGCGTGAAGGAATATTCCGACTGGCCCACCATTCCCCAGCTTTACGTAAAGAACGAATTTATCGGCGGCTGCGACGTCGTGCGCGAAATGTACGCCGAAGGAGAGTTGCAGGCATTGTTTACAGAGAAGGGCGTCAAAACGGCGTAACGCGCATGACTCACGACGTGCCGGCCATCGAAGCGATCGGCCTGAAGAAAACCTATCGCGCCACCAAAAAAAGCGGACCGAAAACGGCCTTGCACGGCATCGACCTGCGCGTGCCGAAAGGCTCGTTCTTCGCCCTGCTTGGCCCGAACGGCGCCGGGAAATCCACCTTCATCAATATTTTAGCAGGGTTGGTGAACCCTACCGAAGGCGCGGCCAAGGTGTGCGGTTACGACGTGACGACGCACTATAAGCAGGCGCGCTATCGGTTGGGCGTCGTGCCTCAGGAATTACTTCTCGATCCGTTTTTTCCCGTCTACGAAGCGTTGGAAAACACCGCCGGATTCTATGGCGTGCCGAAAAAAAAGCGCCGCACCCGCGAGATTATCGACGCGGTGGGACTCGCCGACGTTATGTACACGCCCGCCCGCCGCCTCTCCGGCGGCATGCGCCGCCGCCTGCTCGTGGCCAAGGCGTTGGTGCATTCCCCCGAAGTGTTGATACTCGACGAGCCGACCGCCGGGGTGGACGTCGACTTGCGCAATAGATTGTGGGATTACGTGCGCGAGTTGCATCGCTCCGGCGTGACCGTGATACTCACCACGCATTACCTGGAAGAGGCCGAGAAGTTATGCGACCGCGCCGCCATCATCAATCGCGGGAGCATCGTCGCTAACGATTCGGTGCGCAGCATTATGGAAACCATCACCGTCAAGCGCGTCTCCGTGAGAACGGAAGAGCCGCTCGCCGCCGTTCCGGAATCGCTTAAGCCCTATCGCGCGGAATTGCTTCCGGACGGTTCCATGCGGCTGGAATACGATAAAAACGAGGTCAATTTCGGGCAAATTCTTACCCTTCTCGCGGAATCGAACGTCAAGTTGCGCGACGTCTCGACCGTCGAGCCGGATTTGGAAGAGGCGTTCCTGCGACTGACGGGAGAGCGGTCGAAAAAATAGACCTTGTTTTTTAAAGCGCTTGCGTAGTTAGAACAAGAAGTTTAATGATAATCTATCGCTAGTCGCCATACGGTTCCGTCAATCTATGCGCGGATGGACGTTGTCCCGAACTTTCGTTGAACGTAGGCATCGATTATGCCGATAAATTCTTCCGCGATTCCGTCGCCGCGCAACACGCACCGCTTTTCGCCGTCGATAAACACGGGGGCGACGGGCGACTCGCCCGTCGCCGGCAAGCTAATTCCTATGTCCGCATGCTTGCTTTCGCCCGGGCCGTTGACGATGCACCCCATGACGGCAACGTTCAGCGATTCGGATCCGGGGTAGTTCTCCGCCCATTTCCCCCTGTTTGCCGCAAGATGGGTTTCGATGCGTTCGGCCAACTCGCGAAAATAAGAACTGGTGGTACGTCCACAACCGGGACAAGAGGTCACGTCCGCCGCAAAACGCCTTAACCCAAGGCTTTGCAATATCTGCCGGCATATCTCCACTTCGGTGGTGCGGGACTCGCCGGGCTTAGGGGTAAGGGAGACGCGAATCGTGTCGCCTATGCCTTCTTGCAGCAACACCGACAGCGCGGCGGCGGAGGCGACGGCCCCCTTTAGGCCGCTTCCCGCCTCGGTTAACCCTAAATGCAGGGCATAGTTGCATCGTTGTTTTAACGCCCGATAGACGGCAATCAGATCTTGCGCCTTGCTGACCTTGCAGGACAAGATGATTTTATCTTTCCCTAACCCGATATGGCGAGCTTGCTCGGCGCTGTCGATGGCCGACCGCACGAGGGCTTCGCGCAACACCGCGTCGGAGGGGGCGGGATTAGCGGAGGCGGCGTTTTCATCCATCAATTTCGCCGCCAGCGCCGGATCCAAACTTCCCCAATTGACGCCGACGCGCAGCGGCTTGTCGTATTTTATCGCCGTTTCCACAATGGAGGAAAACCGATCGTCGCGTCGCCGCCCGAACCCGACGTTGCCGGGATTCACGCGATATTTGTCGAGCGCCTCGGCGCACGCCGGCTCTTCGCTGAGAAGCGTATGGCCGTTATAATGGAAGCACCCAACAAGAGGCACGACGCACCCCAAAGCCGCCAATCTTTCCTTAATGTGCGGAACCGCCTTCGCGGCCTCGGCGGTATTTACCGTTATGCGCACGATTTCGGAGCCGGCGTCGGCTAATTCCTTTACCTGCGTCACCGTCGCGTCTACGTCTTCCGTGGGTGAGGAAGTCATCGACTGCACGACGACCGGCGTACCGCCGCCTACGATAACGCTTCCGACCTTTACGGCGACGGTTGACGACACGGGAATATGGGGTAAGGGGATCATAATAGGTTCCAATTTCATAGATACGCCAGGCAATGTCGGCAAATATAAACCGGGAAACGCTTTCGGCATAGAAAAAATATCGAATGCACTTAAGGTCGCATACAACCCGTCACGTGAATTTTCAAGGCGCGATAAAATCGCGGCCGCGCACGCACGGCGTTAATGATTTCGGCACGCCCCAAGGGGTATAATGAGACGGATCACACGATACGTCGAATACGCCATGCGCAAGGAAAACGGATTCACTTTTTTAGAATTGCTGCTTTCGGTGTTTACGGGCACGTTGCTGCTCGCAGGATCGTACTACGCGTACGGCGTGCTCGCGCGGCAATTCGCCTCGGCGCGAAGCGAGGCGGATATGCGGGCGGCGGGCTATGCGGCCCTTGACTTTATTTCCGCCGAATTGCGCAAGGCCGGACGCGTCGCCTACGACGACGCGATGGCGTCGAGCGGCGGCGCCATCGACGCGCCCGTCGTCGCGACCGACTCCGCAGGCGCAAATTTCTGTTGCGACGCGTTGCGGGTGGAATACGACGAATCTCCGGGGATCAGAAGGCGCACGACGATCTACGCCGACGCGCGAGACAACGTCGAAACGCGCTACGCCTTATATATGGACGTCGACGAACGTGCCGCAAGCGGCGAGTGGGCGCCGCTTTACGCCCACGCCTATCTTGTCGACGACGTGGAGCGCTTCGACGTCGTCGTCGGAGCGACGGGGGAATCCGGCATGCCGACGTCCGTCGCGCTGGAATTGACGTTGCGCGCGAAGGAGCCGGGATTGCTCGCCGAGAATTTTTCCTACCCATCCTATAGCGCCGCCGCCCATCTCGGCGCCCATACGGATCGCTACGCGCGCAAATGGTTTCGTCGCGAAACGCTCTTGCGCAACGCAGAGAGGTATTCACCATGAAAAAACGCGACAGTACGGGCACGGTGTTGATTAGCTCCATCCTCATCACGCTCGGAATCGGGCTGGCGTCAGCGGCGCTGCTGCGCATCGCGTCGGAAGAGGCAAGCTTCGCCGCCTATGACGAGCGTCGCGCCGGCGCCTTCGGGCTTGCGGAATCGTGCGTCGACGCCGCCCTGGCATGGCTTGTCGCCGAAAGCGATCCTTCCGAGGCGTTGCCGCACGCCATCGAAAAAACGACGGAGGGGTTGGCGACCGGCGACGAATCGGCCTTGGAGCGCGCCAAGCTCGCCGGCTATTCCTCTCGCTGCGACGTGACGGGAAGCCCCGCAAGCGGCGTTCCCGTCGCCCTTAGCGGCCTGAGCCCGTCGGACGAGGGAGAAATGGCGCAAGACCAAGGGGGGTACGGCCTGTCGGGAGATTTGTCGCCGAAAGTGTATTATTGGGCGGAATCGACGGGCGAAGGCGGCGATCGCTCCAAACAACGCGTCTCCGCGATCATGTCGGTGAGGCGGTAAGGCGTTTTGCCTTAATCGCCGCCTGCGCCGCCGCTAATCGCGCCACCGGAATGCGATACGGCGAACATGAGACGTAATCAAGGCCCGTTTGCTCGCAAAATTCGATGGAATCGGGATTGCCTCCATGTTCGCCGCAAATACCGAGCTTTAAATTGGGGCGCGCCTTGCGTCCGCGTTCGGCCGCAATTTGCACCAATTCGCCCACGCCTTCACGATCCAGCCTTACGAACGGGTCATGCTCGAAAATTCCCTGCTCGCGATACTCCCCGATAAAGGACGCGGCGTCGTCGCGCGAAAGACCCAGCGTCGTTTGCGTCAAGTCGTTGGTGCCGAAGCTGAAAAATTCGGCGTCTTCCGCAATCTCGCCGGCTTTGAGCGCGGCGCGCGGCAATTCGATCATGGTGCCGACGGTATAGTCAAGCGCCATACCCGTTTGTGCCGAGACTTCTTCCGCCACGCGGCGCACCCGCGCCGCGAGCAACGTAAATTCGCGTTTGGAAAACACCAGCGGAATCATCACTTCCACGATGGCGCGCACGTTAGCGCGCAGGGCTTCCGCCGCCGCCTCGAAAATGGCCCGCGCCTGCATTTCGTAAATGTCGGGATAGGTGACGCCGAGCCGGCACCCGCGATGGCCGAGCATGGGGTTGGACTCGTGCAACCTCGCCGCCGCCGCCTTCACGTCGGCCACGGTGCGCCCCGCCACCTTGGCCAATTCTTCTATGTCTTTTTCCGTGTGCGGCAAAAATTCGTGCAACGGTGGATCGAGCAAGCGAATCGTGACGGGAAATCCGTCCATAATGCGGAAAATTTCCAAAAAATCTTGCTTTTGCATGGGCATGATTTTTTCGAGCGCTTTTTGCCGGCCGGCGGCGTCGTTCGCCAAAATCATTTCCCGCACCGCCAGAATGCGGTCTTCGTCAAAAAACATGTGTTCGGTGCGACAAAGTCCGATGCCTTCGGCGCCGAACTTACGCGCGGTTTGGGCGTCCGCCGCCGTTTCCGCGTTGGCGCGCACCTTCATGCGCCGTGCCGCGTCCGCCCATTCCATCAGCGTCAAGAAATCATCGGAAAGCTTCGGCTGCACCACCGGCACCTCGCCCAGCATCACTTCGCCGGTCGCGCCGTTGATGGTAACGACGTCGCCGGCCTTGACGACCGTATTTTCCACCGAAAACTGCTGCGTTTTATAGTCGATGCGCATCGCGCCGGCGCCAGACACGCAGCATTTTCCCATGCCGCGCGCCACCACCGCCGCATGCGACGTCATGCCGCCGCGCGCCGTCAAAATGCCTTCGGCGGCGTGCATGCCGTGAATGTCTTCGGGGCTGGTTTCGACGCGCACCAAAATGGTTTTTTCCCCGTTCGCCGCGCGGCTTTCGGCCTCCTCGGCGGAAAACACCACCGCGCCCGACGCGGCGCCGGGCGACGCCGGCAATCCTTTCGCGATGACGCGCTTATGCGCGCGGGGGTCGAGCGTGGGGTGAAGCAATCGGTCGATCGCGCCCGGATCGACGCGGCACACGGCCTCTTCCTTCGTGACGACGCCTTCTTCCGCCAAATCGACGGCGATGCGAATCGCGGCCTGCGCGGTGCGCTTGCCGTTACGCGTTTGCAGAATCCATAACTTGCCTTTTTCCACCGTGAATTCAATGTCCTGCATGTCGCGATAGTGGTTTTCCAGCTTTTTATAGATGGCGGTCAGGTCGCGAAACACGTCCGGCATTTCCTCCTCCATGGTCGGAAGCTCTATGCCGTTTTTTTTGGCCCCGGCCACGGTAATTTGCTGCGGGGTACGGATGCCGGCCACCACGTCTTCGCCCTGGGCGTTAATGAGGTATTCGCCGTAAAACACGTTTTCGCCGGTGGAGGGGTCGCGCGTGAAGGCGACGCCGGTGGCGCAGTCGCGGCCCTTGTTGCCGAATACCATCGACTGCACGTTCACGGCGGTTCCCCATGCGTCGGGAATGTCATGCATCCGACGATAGGTGATGGCGCGCTTGTTCATCCACGATCCGAACACGGCGCCCACCGCGCCCCATAATTGCTCGCGCACGTCTTGCGGAAACGGCTTGCCCGTTTCTTTCTCCACCGCTTTCTTATAGGCGGCCACCAGACGGCGCAAATCGTCCGCCTCCAGCCCCGTATCTTCGCGTACGCCCTTGTCCTGCTTGGCGTCTTCCAGCAATTCTTCAAAGCAATAATGGTCAACGCCGAGCACCACGTCGGAATACATTTGCACGAAGCGGCGATAGCTGTCATAGGCGAAACGGGCGTCGCCGCTTTGCGCGGCCAGCGCTTCGACGGTGGCGTCGTTCAGGCCGAGATTCAGCACCGTGTCCATCATGCCGGGCATCGAGGCGCGGGCGCCCGAGCGAACCGACACGAGCAGCGGATTGGTCGTCGACCCAAATTCTGCGCCGACGGATTTCTCGACGAGCGCGAGCGCCGCGTCCACTTGCTCCTCGACGCCGGCCGGCAATAATTTTCCCCGGTCGTAATAGGCGATGCAGGCGTCGGTGCAAATGGTGAAGCCGGGAGGCACCGGCACGCCGAGCGCACTCATCTCCGCAAGGTTGGCGCCCTTGCCGCCGAGCGTATTTTTCATGCCGGCGTTACCTTCGTTTTGGCCCGGGCCGAAACTATACACCCATTTTTCCATGTTTTCCCGTTCCGACGTCCGTATTTCCCGCATAGCTCGCCTGCGCCCTTAAGAAAAGGTTAACTCACGGCTCATGCATACGAAAAAAACCGCTTTGGCGCAAGAGAAAAACCGTTTGCTTCGTTTGAAATGAATGGCGTTCAAATTACCATATTGAGGATGCTCACATATATATATACGTATCTGATCGATACGTATCCGGCATTTTATACAAAAATTTAATTTTCCGCATAAGGTTTACAGTTTTTGCTGTACGCCTGATTAAAAATCATTTATACCGTAGGGAACTATGCGCTGTAAATCCGCGCGGGAATTATAACGGCATCATTAGTGTTTTCGGCATGCAATACGGCTTAGCGGCACAATATTTTCCTGTATTGGTGTTTTTCGCCATCGCGGTGGGGTTGGCCTGTGTCTTAATCGCGCTTCCTTTAATGCTTGGGCGCAAGCCGGACGCCGAGAAAGTGTCTTCCTACGAATGCGGATTCGAGCCGTTCGGCGACGCGCGCGGCAAGTTTGACGTGCGGTTTTATCTGGTCGCCATTTTATTTATCATATTCGACTTGGAAATCGCGTTCTTGTTTCCGTGGGCGGTCGCGCTTAAAAAAATCGGCGCGTTCGGATTTTTTTCGATGATGTTTTTTCTTGGCGTCCTCACGGTCGGATTCATCTACGAATGGAAAAAAGGCGCGCTGGAATGGGAATAAGCCATGCATAATCTTCCTCATAACATCGACGGCACGGCGGCGACCGACAACGCCATTCGCATGGTGGCCGACGAAATATCCAATCGCGGATTCGTCGTCGCGAATATGGACAAGCTCGCCAATTGGGCGCGCACCGGTTCGCTATGGCCGATGACGTTCGGCTTGGCCTGCTGCGCGGTGGAAATGATGCACACCGCCGCCAGCCGCTACGATTTGGATCGGTTCGGGCTGGTGTTTCGGGCGAGCCCTCGACAATCGGACGTGATGATCGTCGCCGGCACCCTTACCAACAAAATGGCGCCGGCGCTCCGTAAGGTATACGATCAAATGCCCGAGCCGCGCTGGGTAATATCGATGGGGTCGTGCGCCAATGGCGGCGGCTATTACCATTATTCCTATTCGGTCGTGCGGGGATGCGACCGCATCGTGCCGGTGGACGTGTACGTGCCGGGGTGTCCTCCGACGGCGGAGGCATTGCTCTACGGCGTGTTGCAATTGCAGAAAAAAATTCGACGCACCGGCACGTTGATTCGTCGGGCGTGAGAGGGGAGGGAAGCGCAAGTGATGTACGAACAGCCACACGCCTTTGACAACGTTCGGCAGATTATCGGGCAAAGTCGCTTCGGTCGCGATTCGCTGGTTGTTTTTGACGCGCGCGCGACGGATTGTCCGTCTTTTCTAGTCAGCCAAAACGCCCTTTCGGATATGTTATTGTTTTTGCGCGACGAGCCGGAGTTGCAATATAAGCAGCTTGTCGACGTGACGGCGGCGGATTATCCCGAACGGCCGGAGCGGTTCGAGATCGTCTACCATCTGCTCAGCGTGAAATATAATCGGCGCCTACGCATAAAAATTCACGCGTCGGAAGACACGCAGGTGACGTCGGCGTCGGATGTTTACAATTCCGCCGGATGGTTTGAGCGCGAAATATGGGACATGTTCGGCGTACGCTTTTTGTACCACCCCGATTTGCGTCGCATACTCAGCGATTACGGGTTTCAAGGCCATCCGCTGCGCAAAGACTTTCCCCTTTCCGGTTACGTGGAAGTGCGGTACGATCCCGAGAAGAAGAAAGTGGTGTACGAGCCGGCGTCGCTTGATCAGGAGTTTCGCCGTTTCGAGTTTTTGCGTCCGTGGCAAGGAACGGAATATGTTGAAAAGAAAGAGACGTCCGCATGACTTCCCATCCGTTAGCCTCCTTTGCGTCGGATAGCGCCGTTCTCGAACGCGCCGCCGACGAAATGGACATTAAAAACATGACCATCAATTTCGGTCCGCAGCACCCGGCGGCGCACGGCGTGTTGCGGTTGGTGCTGGAAATGGACGGAGAAACGGTCGAGCGCGCCGATCCGCATATTGGGCTGCTGCATCGCGGCACCGAAAAACTCATCGAACATAAAACTTATCTGCAAGCCACGCCGTATTTTGACCGGCTGGATTACGTGTCCCCCATGTCGCAAGAACACGCGTTCGTCCTGGCGATAGAAGGGTTGCTCGGATGCGACGTGCCGCGCCGCGCGCAATGCATTCGCACGCTTTTTTGTGAAATTACGCGCATACTCAATCATTTGTTGAACATTACCACGCAAGCGCTCGACGTCGGCGCGATGACGCCGCTCTTGTGGATGTTTGAAGAGCGCGAAATTCTGATGGAATTTTACGAGCGCGCGAGCGGCGCACGGTTGCACTCCAACTATTTTCGCCCCGGTGGCGTGGCGAAAGACTTGCCGCCCGGCCTGACGCACGACGTGGCCGCGTTCTGCGATCGTTTCCCAAAAATGATCGACGACATGGAAGAATTGCTCACGGAAAACCGCATTTTTAAGCAGCGTATGGTCGACGTGGGCGTGGTCACGCGCGAGCAGGCGCTGGATTGGGCCTTTACCGGGCCGATGCTGCGCGGCTCCGGCGTCCCGTGGGATTTACGCAAAAGCCGTCCTTACGAGATATACGCGGAATTAGATTTCGACGTTCCCATAGGCAAGCACGGCGATTGCTACGATCGCTATCTGGTGCGCATCGAAGAAATGCGTCAATCGCTTCATCTCATTAAGCAAGTGCTGGCGCTCATGCCGGAAGGGCCGATTAAAACCGGCGACGGCAAAATTTCACCGCCGTCTCGCGCGGAGATGAAGCATTCGATGGAAGCGCTCATCCACCACTTTAAACTTTACACCGAAGGGTTTCACGTGCCGGCCGGCGAAATTTATACGGCGGTTGAGGCTCCAAAGGGCGAATTCGGCGTGTATCTGGTAGCGGACGGCACCAACAAGCCGTATCGTTGCCACGTGCGCGCGCCGGGGTTTGCCCATTTACAAGGGCTGGATTTTATGTCGAAAGGCCATTTATTGGCGGACGTGACGGCTATTATCGGGTCGCTTGACATCGTATTTGGGGAGATCGACCGATGAGTTCTCACGGCGTCGAACGCGCGGTCAGTACGGGAGAGGCGTTTGCCTTCACCGCCGACAATCTGGCGCGCGCCGAAAAGATTTGCGCCCGCTATCCGGAAGAGCGGCGCCTTAGCGCCATGTTGCCGGCGCTTGATTTGGCGCAACGCCAACACGGCGGCTGGCTGTCGCTGGAAGCGCTGGATTACGTGGCGGAGTTTCTGCGCGTTCCCGCCATCCGCGTCTACGAGGTGGCGACGTTTTATTCCATGTTCAACGTGCAGCCCGTCGGCAAATATTTCGTGCAGGTCTGCCGTACCACGCCGTGCTGGCTGCGCGGCTCCGACGCCATTACACACGCTTGCAAAAGCCATTTGGGGATAGAACTGGGCGACACGACGGACGACCGCTTGTTCACCGTGGTGGAAGTGGAATGTCTGGGCGCTTGCGTCAACGCGCCGATGGTGCAAATTAACGACGATTACTACGAAGACCTCACCCCCGAATCGATGCGCGGCCTGCTCGACGACATCCGCGCCGGCAAAACCCCTCCCTGCGGATCGCAAACGGGGCGGAGGAGTTCGGAGGCGGCGGAGTAGGCATGAAAAGAATTCATATTGCAATATCCGTGACGGATATTGAAAAATCGGTTCAAGAATATAGCAGGCGCTTGGGAGTGCAGCCTGACGTCGTCATTCCCGACGAATATGCGTTATGGCGCAACGAGGTCGTTAATTTTTCGGTGCGCGTCGATCCGTCCTCGGAAAAACTTCGGCATTTAGGATGGGAAGACGACGACGCCGCTTCTTTTACGAAAGAAACCGATTGTAACGGTATCGTGTGGGAGCGTTTTTCAGCGAAAGATCAGAAAAAAGAAATTCATGCGATTTGGCCGGAGATGTAACGAAGTTCTCGTCATTCCCGCGAAAGCGGAAATCCGGTGGAAAAAATATTGCGTACGAAGTGCGCTTTTTATTTTTAAAAAAGAAGAAACGAGGAAAACGTTTCGATGTTACAAGACAAAGATAGAATATTCACCAACCTGTATGGCCACCAAAGCCCCGGGCTGACGGCTGCGCGAGGGCGGGGGGACTGGGACGGCGCCGCCGAGTTCATCGCGCAGGGGCATGATTGGATTATTAACCAAATCAAGGACTCCGGCTTGCGCGGGCGCGGCGGCGCGGGCTTTCCTACGGGGATGAAATGGTCGTTCATGCCGAAGGAGCGCCCGGGCGGCAAGCCGTCCTATTTGGTGATCAACGCGGACGAATCCGAACCCGGCACTTGCAAGGACCGCGACATTCTGCGGCACGATCCGCATAAATTGGTGGAAGGCGCCCTTATCGCCGGCTACGCCATGCGCGCGGTAGCGGCCTATATTTACATTCGCGGCGAGTTTTACAACGAAGCGACGGCCATCGGCAAGGCGATAGAGGAAGCCTACGAGGCGGGGCTGATCGGGAAAAACGCCTGCGGGTCGGGTTATGACTTCGACGTGTACCTACATCGCGGCGCGGGCGCCTATATTTGCGGCGAAGAGACGGCGCTGCTCGAAAGCTTGGAGGGGAAAAAAGGTCAACCGCGTTTGAAGCCTCCTTTCCCCGCGAACGTCGGATTGTACGGTTGCCCGACCACCATCAACAACGTCGAAACGATCGCCGTGGTGCCGACGATACTCCGGCGCGGCGCGTCGTGGTTTGCCGGCATCGGGCCGGCGCGCAATAGCGGCACGAAAATTTTCTGCATTTCCGGCCATGTCAACACGCCGTGCAACGTTGAGGAAGAAATGGGAATTTCCCTGCGCGACCTTATCGAAACCCATGCCGGCGGGGTGAGGGGAGGGTGGGACAATCTTCTCGCCGTCATCCCGGGCGGGTCGTCGGTGCCGATGCTGCCGAAATCGGTGTGCGACACGATCGCGATGGATTTTGATTCGCTCAGGGCGGCGCAATCCGGGCTTGGCACCGCCGGCGTAATCGTGATGGATACGTCGACCGACCTTATCGAAGCTATCGAGCGCCTCTCGCATTTCTACAAGCACGAATCGTGCGGCCAATGCACCCCCTGTCGCGAAGGCACCGGCTGGATGTGGCGCATCATGCGCCGCATGGTCAAGGGCGAGGCGGAGATCGGAGAGATAGACCGATTATTCGACTTGACCAAACAGATAGAAGGGCATACCATCTGCGCGCTCGGCGACGCGGCGGCATGGCCTATCCAAGGGCTGATACGGCATTTCCGGCCGACGCTGGAAAAACGCATCCACGATTATCGCGCCCGGGCGGCGTAAAAAGGAGTCTTACATACATGCCCAGTGTGACGGTTAACGGGGTTGCGGTCGAATTTACGCAAGGAATGACGGTGCTCCAAACGTGCGAGCTTGCCGGCGTCGAAGTGCCGCGCTTTTGCTACCACGACCGCCTGGAAATTGCCGGCAATTGCCGCATGTGTCTGGTTGAAATCGAAGGCGGTCCGCCCAAGCCGGCGGCGTCGTGCGCCATGCCGGCGACGGATGGCATGAAGGTGCACACCAACACGGCCATGGTTAAGAAGGCGCGCGAAGGGGTGATGGAGTTTTTGCTCATCAACCATCCGCTTGATTGTCCGATTTGCGACCAAGGCGGCGAGTGCGACTTGCAGGACGAGGCCATGGCCTACGGACGCAGCGCGAGCCGATACGGCGAAAGCAAGCGCGCCGTCAAAGATAAATATATGGGCCCGCTAATAAAGACCCACATGACCCGCTGCATCCATTGCACGCGCTGCATTCGCTTTATGGACGACGTGGCCGGCGTGCACGAATTGGGCGCCGTGCAGCGCGGCGAAAACATGGAGGTGACGACCTACGTCGAGCACAGCTTGTCGTCGGAACTCTCCGGAAATATCGTCGACTTATGTCCCGTCGGCGCGCTTACCTCGCGCCCGTACGCCTTTAAGGCGAGGCCGTGGGAATTAAAAAAAACCGAATCCGTCGACGTGATGGACGGCGTCGGCAGCGCCATTCGCATCGACAGCCGGGGAAAGGAAATTTTCCGCATCCTTCCTCGCCTGAGCGAAGAGGTGAACGAAGAATGGCTGGGCGACAAGTCTCGTCATATCGTGGACGCGCTGAAAGTGCAACGCCTTGATCGCGCCTATCTGCGCGGGGAAGAGGGTTTTCGCTCCGTTGCGATCGAAGAGGCGGTATTGTTCGTCGGCGAGACGCTTAGTAACAGTTTCGCCAGCCGCATCGGTATCGTCGCCGGACCGATGACGGACATGGAAACGATGTTCGCGGCAAAAATGCTGGCGGAGTCGCTGCGCGCGCCGCATATTGATTGCCGTTTCGACGGCACGCGCGAGAACGTCGCGCATGCGCGTTCCTATCGGTGCCACGTGCCGCTCCAAGACATGGAAAAGGCCGATTTCGTTCTCCTCGTCGGGTGCAACCCGCGCGTCGAGGCGCCGATTTTAAACGTGCGCTTGCGTAAGGCGTGGCTGAACGGCGCGACGGTTGCCGTCGTCGGGGAACGTTTCGAGGCCAACTATGCGGCGGAGTTTTTAGGCGACAACCCCTTCACGCTCGACCATATCGCGGCGGGGAACCACGCCTTGTCCGTCGCGTTGACGAAGGCGAAACGTCCGCTGATTATTCTCGGCTCGTCGGCGCTCAAGCGAGACGACGTCTCCGTCATCGAAAATAAATGCGTCGCCATTGTGAATCGATGCGAGTCCGCCGAAGAATCCTTTAAGCGCGTGAACGTGCTGTACGACAACGCCGCACGCGTCGGCGGATTATATGTCGAGGCGTTGCCGCAAGAGGGCGGAAAATCGGCGCAAGAAATATATCGCGCGGCGGAAAACGGTGACATGGACGCGGTGATACTGCTTGGCGTGGACGATTATTTGCCGAAATCGTTTGGAAATGCGCGCGTGATCTATGTCGGCCATCACGGCGAGGCCGGCGCCGCGCTTGCGGACGTGATATTGCCCGGCGCCGCCTACACGGAAAAAGATGCGCTCTATATGAACGTCGAAGGGCGCGTGCAATCAACAGCCCGCGCGGTGTTCCCTCCGGGCGAGGCGCGCTCGGACGTCGAATTGTTGCTGGCGCTGCTCGCGGCCGTGACGGGCGAGGCGACGGCGACCCCGACGGAATTGCGTCGCGATTTGCTCTCGCGCTTGCCCGGTATCGGCGAGATAGCCCCGGCGCCGCACGATTTTGCGGAAGAGAGTCGCACGCGCCTTGCGCCCGCGCCGCTCAAACAAAAAATCAAGGACTATTATCGCACCGACGTGATTTCTCGCCATTCCGCCGTCATGGCGGCTTGCGCGTCGGAAAGAAGCGGCAAGGCGAAAATCGGGGAGGCCGCATAAATGTTGGACGACCTGCTGGCGCCGCTGGGGCTTCCGCCTTATCTCGTCTATGCGGCCAACGTCGTGTTGTCCGTTTTTTTGGTGATCGTGCCGCTCTTGCTTTCGGTGGCGTATCTCACCTTGCTGGAACGTAAGGTCATCGCGGCCATGCAACTGCGCAAGGGACCGAACGTCGTCGGGCCGCTCGGTTTGTTGCAACCGCTCGCGGACGGCCTGAAGCTTTTCTTGAAGGAAGTGATTCTTCCCGCGCGCGCCGACAAGGCGTTATTTTTGCTCGCGCCGATGATTACCTTCGTGTTGGCGTTGATCGGCTGGGCTGTGATTCCCGTCACGCGCGATTTCGTCATCGCCGACCTCAATGTCGGGGTGCTCTATCTGCTGGCCACGTCGTCGCTCGGCGTGTACGGCGTCATTATTTCCGGTTGGGCTAGCAACTCGAAATACGCGTTTCTGGGCGCCGTCCGCTCCGCCGCGCAAATGATTTCCTACGAAGTGGCCATTGGTTTCGCCATCATTTGCGTGTTGCTCGTCACCGGCAGTTTAAATTTGCGTGAGATCGTGCAATACGACAAAAGTTTCACGGAAGAAGTGCTGTTGTTTCCCATGCTGGTGGTGTTTTTCGTCTCGGCCTTGGCCGAAACCAATCGCCATCCCTTCGACTTGCCCGAGGCCGAAGCCGAATTGGTCGCCGGCTATAACGTGGAATATTCGTCCATGACGTTCGCGTTATTTTTCCTCGGAGAATATGCGAACATGATATTAATGAGCGCCGTCACGACGATTTTATTTTTGGGCGGCTGGTACGCGCCCTTCGGGCTAGGGTTTTTACATCTTCCCGATATCGTGTGGTTCGTCGCGAAAGTGATGGCGGCGTTGTTTCTGTTCATCTGGGTGCGCGCCGCGTTGCCGCGTTATCGCTATGACCAATTGATGCGGCTTGGCTGGAAGGTGTTTTTGCCGCTCACCTTGGTATGGGTCGTCGTCGTGTCCACCTATGTCGCGTTTGCGCAGGAGTAAAGTATGAGAGCGATAAGACAGGCTGCGTGGTCGTTGTTGTTGGCGGAAATCGCCCGGGGGTTGTGGGTGACGTTTACCTACATGTTTAAAAAGCGCGCCACCATTAACTACCCGTTTGAGAAATCTCCTTTATCGCCTCGCTTTCGCGGCGAGCATGCGCTCAGGCGCTATCCGAACGGGGAGGAGCGCTGCATCGCCTGTAAATTATGCGAGGCGATTTGCCCGGCGCAAGCCATTACCATCGAAGCGGAGGTGCGCGCCGACGGCAGCCGCCGCACGACGCGGTACGACATCGACATGACGAAGTGCATTTATTGCGGCATGTGCGAAGAGGCCTGTCCGGTCGACGCCATCGTCGAAGGCCCGAATTACGAATTTGCTACCGAAACGCATGAAGAGCTGCTATATAATAAGGAAAAATTATTGCATAACGGCGAAATTTGGGAGGGTGCGCTCGCGCAACGCCTTGCTGCGGACGCGCCCTATAGGTAATTAACATTAATCGGGGATGAATTTTATGGATTTAAAACAATTTATCGCTCTTACCATTAACGAAGTCTGCGCCGGCGTGCATAAGGCGCGCGACGAGCAAGGAAAGGCGGCGGTCGCTCCGGCGGTGCTGTACTATCCTAACTCCGCGACGCGCGGCGTGGTGGAAGTGTCGCATATTAAGTTCGATCTGGCCGTTCAGCATGCGCAAGGTCCGGACGGAAAGGCCCGGCTTTCGGTGTCCGGCAACGGTCCGAACGCCGGCGGCGAAGGCGCCAACCGCTTGGAATTTAACGTGCCGGTATATTTCCAAGGAAAAATGGAAGGATGATGCCGCGCCTTGAAGAACTGCCCGGATTGCTTCCCGGAGCGTTGTTTTACGCTTTTGCGTTTTGTATCCTGCTCTCGTCGTGCGCCGTGATAACGGTGAAAAACCCCGTTCATGCCGTGCTGTTATTGATATTCTGCTTCTTTAACGCGGCGGGTCTGTTCATATTGTCGGGCGCGGAGTTTATCGCCATGCTTACCGTCATCGTGTATGTCGGCGCGGTGGCCACCTTGTTTCTGTTCGTCGTCATGATGCTGGACGTCAACGTCGAGGAATTGCGTTCCGGCTACGCTCGACTTCTGCCGGTCGGCGTGTTGCTTGCCTTGGCGGTGGCGGCGGAAATTCTGGCGGCGGCGTTTTACGGAGAGCGCCCGGCCGCGATGGCTCCCGGCGCCGTTCCGGCGATGGTGAAGGCGCTGCCCAACACGCAGCGTTTGGGCGCGACGCTTTATACCGATTATTTCATCGTGTTTCATTTAAGCGGCCTGACGCTCTTTTTGGCAATGATCGGCGCGATCGTTCTGACGCTGCACCATAAGCCGGACTCCAAACGGCAAAAAATCAGCGCTCAAATCGGAAGAAGGCGCGACGAAGGCGTATCCCTCGTCAAAGTAAAAACGGGATCCGGAGTATGATGATAGCGGAAGCCTTGACCATAAGCACGAGCCATTACGTGGCGTTGGCGACGCTGCTTTTTTCCGTCGGTTTCTGCGGCGTGGCGCTTAACAGAAAAAATATCATCGTGCTGCTCATGTCTATTGAGTTGATGCTGCTTGCCGCCAACATTAATTTCGTGGCGTTTTCCTCTTTTTACGGAAACGTGGCGGGGCAAGTCTTTACGATATTTATTTTTACCGTCGCCGCCGCCGAGGCCGCCATAGGTCTGGCGATTCTCGTCTCCATATACCGCAACCGTCGCTCGATCGGAGTGGACGCCATGAATCGCCTGAAAGGATAGTGCATGCGTAAGCTTATCGTCTCCCTTGCGTTTTTGCTGCTTGGCGGGTGTTCGGTCTACATGGCGGCAAATCAGGAGAGTAAAAAAGATACGTCCCTGCTTTCTCCCGGCACGCCGCGCTCCGTCGTGATCGGAGAATTCGGTCCGCCGAACGCCGCCGAACAAGAAAACGGGCGGCGCGTTGATTATTATTCCTTCGTGCAAGGCTATTCCAAGGGCAATAAAGTCGCCAGGGCGGTAGGTCACGGCACGATGGACGTCCTCACCTTCGGATTGTGGGAAGTGGTCGGGACGCCGAGCGAAGCGGTTTTTGACGGAAAGAAAACGAACGTCGAAATTAAGTACGACGCAAACGATAAAATTGAAAAAGTCAATATGTTTCAGGCTCGATCCAATTAGAAATAAATAGCGTTTCCCTCTATATGTTTGCACTTATCGTTTTTCTTCCCCTCATCGCTGCGGCGGCGGTAGGGTTGCGTTGCAGCAAAATCTCGCATGGCCACGCACAATTGTTGGCGTCCGGCACGCTCGTGCTGGCCGCGATATTGGCGTGGATCGCGTTTTTTATGACGCAATTGCAAGGCTACGAAGCCGTGACGCCGCTGATGCGGTGGATCAATTCCGGAGGGTTGCAAGTCGGGTGGGACATGCGGCTCGACAAGCTGTCGGCGTCGATGATGATTCTGGTGACGACCGTTTCGGCGGTCGTGCATATTTATTCGATCGGATATATGCATCACGATCCCCACGTGCCGCGTTTTATGGCCTATTTATCGCTCTTCACTTTTTTTATGTTGCTGTTGGTCACGTCCGAAAATTTCCTTCAATTGTTCGTCGGTTGGGAAGGCGTGGGATTATGTTCGTACTTGCTGATCGGATTCTGGTTTAAGAAGGAATCGGCGAACAAGGCGTCGCTGAAGGCGTTTCTGGTCAATCGGGTGGCGGACGCGTTTTTTGTGCTCGGCATTTGCGCGGTGTTCGTGACGTTCGATAGCTTGTCGTTCACGGACGTGTTCGCAAAAACGCAAGAGTTGGCGGATAAGCGCCTGCTGTTTTTCGGACATTCCTTCCACGCCATGACGCTTATTTCCATGTTGCTGTTTATCGGTGCGATGGGGAAATCGGCGCAACTAGGCTTACATACCTGGTTGCCGGACGCGATGGAAGGGCCGACGCCGGTCTCCGCCCTTATCCACGCCGCTACGATGGTGACCGCCGGCGTCTTTCTGCTTGCGCGCTGCTCGTTCATTTTTGAATTGGCGCCTGCGACGCTCGCCGTCGTGACCGTCGTCGGGGCGTTGACGGCGTTATTTGCCGCGACCATCGCCGTCACGCAAAACGACATAAAACGCGTGATCGCCTATTCCACCTGTTCGCAGCTCGGATATATGTTTTTCGCGTGCGGCGTGTCGGCCTATTCGGGCGCCATGTTCCATCTGATCACCCACGGATTTTTTAAGGCGCTGCTGTTCTTGTGCGCGGGCAACGTGATTCACGCCATGTCCGACGAGCAAGACATGCGTCGCATGGGCGGGTTGCGCAAATATTTGCCGAAAACCCACGCAATGTTTTTAATCGGCTCCCTTGCGCTCGTCGGCGTGTTTCCGTTTGCGGGCTATTATTCCAAGGATTTAATTTTAGAGACCGCCTACGCGTCGGGCGGCGTCGGGCGCTTCGCTTTTTACATGGGACTCACGGCGGCGTTCTTGACGGCGTTTTATTCCGCCAGAGCGCTCACGCTCACCTTTTACGGGGAGACCAGGGCGCCGGAGAAAACTCTTTCGCACGCGCACGAAGCGCCGAACGTCATGAACGTGCCGCTCTATCTCTTGACTTTCGGCGCCGTTTTCGCCGGCGCGGCGGGTTATTATTTGCTTGACGTGGGCAATCCCGATCACCATTTCTGGCATGGCGCGGTGAGCCTGGCCGGACGCGCGGAGGAAGCCCTGCACGGCGCCCACGGCGTGCCCACGCAGGTAAAGTTCGCTCCCCTTGTCGTTGGCGCCGTAGGATTGGCGCTCGGATATTTCCTGTATCAGGACGGGGGAAGGACTCCTGCCGTTTTCGCCCGCACCATGCCGATTTTGTATAACGTTTCCTACAGAAAATGGTACGTGGACGAAATATACGACGCCGTATTCGTGAAGCCGTCTTTTGTGCTGGCGTCCATTTGTTGGAAAATTCTCGACGTCGCCGGGATCGACCGCTTTGGCCCGAACGGCGCGGCGGCAATCTCCGCCTCGTCCTCGCGTGTGGCCTCGCGCGCGCAAACCGGCTACATATTTGATTATGCGTTAATGATGCTGTTTGGGCTGGCGATATGCCTTGGGCTGGCGTCGTTGAGCGCGGCGCAGGTCGGATTTTGGGTGCGATAAAACCGTAACGCGGAAAAAACTAAGGCTACCTTATGGGCGACCAGTACATGCACATCGATTTTTTAACCCTTCTTTGCCTGCTTCCGGTGGCGGGCGCATTTTTTATCGGTTTCTTCGTAAGGGAAGGATCGGATTTATATGCCGAGCGGGTGCACCAGACCGCGTTGTGGATTAGTCTCGGCACGTTTCTATTTTCCTGTTTGTTGTTGTTCGGATTTTCGGATAACGCTTCCGGCTATAAGTTCGTTAAAAGCTATATCCTTGTGAAATCGCTTGCCGTGCGCTATTCCGTGGGCGTCGACGGCGTGTCGGCCTTGTTCATTCTTCTCACGGCTTTCCTGACGCCGATTGCGCTCGCGGCCGGGAAGCAGGCGATCGTGAAGCGCGTGAAAGAATATGCCATCGCGTTTCTGGCGCTCGAAGCCCTCGTCATCGGCGTATTTATTTCAACGGATATTTTTACGTTCTACGTATTTTTTGAGGCCGCGCTCATTCCCATGTACGTCATTATCGGCATATGGGGAGGGGAGAACCGAATTTACGCGGCGTATAAATTCTTCATTTATACGCTTGCCGGATCGGTGCTATTTCTCTTGGCCGCGCTGTATTTGCGCACGACGCTCGGCACCTCGTCAATACCGGAATTAACCGCCTTGGCCGGCCATATTTCTCCCGAAGCGCAGCAATGGCTTTTTCTGGCGTTTTTCGCGTCGTTTGCGGTGAAGGTTCCCATGTTTCCGTTCCATACGTGGCTGCCGGACGCGCACGTGCAGGCGCCGACGGGCGGATCGGTCATGCTGGCCGGCATATTGCTGAAATTGGGCGGGTACGGATTGTTTCGGTTTTCCCTTCCCATCCTGCCGGACGCGAGCCGATATTTTGCCGACGCCATGAACGTGCTTAGCGTCATCGCGATCATTTACGGTTCGTTGGTCGCGCTGGCGCAAACGGACATGAAAAAATTGATCGCCTATTCGTCGGTGGCGCATATGGGATTCGTCACGCTGGGATTATTTTCCTTCACGAAGCAAGGCATTGACGGCGCGGTGATGGTGATGGTCAGCCACGGCTTGGTGTCGGCGGCGCTGTTTTTGTGCGTCGGCGTGTTGTACGATAGGATGCATACGAAGGAAATCGCGAAATATGGCGGGGTGGCAAACGTCATGCCGGTATTCGCCGCGTTGTTTTTATTCTTTTCGATGGCGTCGGCGGGGTTGCCCGGCACCTCCTCTTTCGTCGGAGAGTTTTTAACGATATTGGGAGCCTTTAAGGCGGCCCCGCATTATGCCGCCCTTTCCGTCTCCGGCGTCGTTCTGGGCGCCGCCTATATTTTATATCTGTATAAGCGCGTGATGTTCGGCGAGGTTCCAAACCCCGAAATCGCGGCCTTGCCGGACGTGCGTTTATATGAGGCGGCGATGTTGTCTGCCCTGGCTTTTTTTACCTTGTTGATAGGAATATACCCGGCCGTCGTGACGAATTACGCCGGACGCCCCTCGCAAGACTTGCTCCAAATATACCGCGCCGGAACCCTGCGTTTGCCCGCGCCGCCTTCAGCATATCAGCCCTAAGGACAAACGTGTATGTACGTCGAACATTTGAACCTGCAACTTTATTTGATTCTGCCGGAAATTTTACTCGCGCTCTCCGGCATGGGTATGGCCCTTCATTCCGCCTTTCATAAGGCTCCGGAAGGCGTGGCGAACGTGCGGGGCGTGTGGATGGCTTCACTCTTTCCGGTGTTGGCGCTGCTTCTGCATGTCGTGCTTCCGTCGGAAGACGTCGTTATTTTTTCGGGCATGCTGTCGCTGGACCGGGCGGCTTTCTTCATGAAGGCCGTTATCCTGACGTCCGCTTTTTTCGCCTTGCTATTGGCCGGAGCTTACTATAAGCGCAATCCCTCGGAATATTCCCCGGAATTTTCCTCCCTCGTTCTGCTTGCGACCGCCGGCATGACGACGATGGTGATGGCGCGGCATTTTTTATCGCTATACGTGGCGCTGGAGTTGCAAAGTCTGGCCCTATACGTGCTCGCGGCCATTCACCGAAAGGACGGGCTTTCCTCCGAGGCCGGAATGAAATATTTTGCGCTCGGATCGCTGTCGTCCTGCATATTTCTGTTCGGTGCGTCGTTAATTTATGGCGCAACGGGATCGCTATATTACGACAAAATCGCTCAGGCGCACGCAACGCCCATGCTCGCCGCCGGCGTCGTTATGGCGCTCGTCGCGTTTTTCTTCAAAATCTCCGCTGCGCCCTTTCATATGTGGACGCCGGACGTCTACCAAGGCGCCCCGAAAACCTCCCTTGCGTTTTTTGCGGGAGCCGGAAAAGCGGCGTCGCTCGGCGCGTTAATCAATATTGCCGCCGTTATTTTATACAGATTCGACGGTGCCCATTGGCGCGAAGTCTTCATCTTCGTCTCGTTGGCGTCGGCGCTTATCGGCGCACTCGGCGGTATCGCCCAAAAAGATTTGCGCCGCCTCGTGGCTTTTAGCTCCGTTGGCCATATGGGCTACGCCTTGTTCGCGCTGATTCCCGGCACGCAGGAAGGCTTACAATCCGCTTTTTCCTATATTGCCGTCTATGCGGCCATGACCGTCGGATTCGTCGCCTGCCTTATTGCCCAGACAAAAAAAGGAGCGTTGGGAGATACGCTCGACGGATTGAAGGGCATGGCCAAAGAGCGGCCGGGATTGGCCCTCGCCACGGCCACGCTCGCTTTTTCGATGGCCGGCGTGCCTCCCTTCGCGGGATTTTTTGCGAAATTGCTGGTGTTTAAGTCGCTCGTCGCCTCCGGATATTACGTTACCGCCGGATTGGGAATCGCGTGCAGCGTGATCGCTTCGTTTTACTATTTACGTATCGTAAAATTCATATATTTCGACGAGGCGGAGGCGGAAAGACCCTACGCCCGCTCGTGCGTCATGGCCACCTCCGTGCTGACGCTATCGGCATTATTCAACGTTTTTTTCGTTTTTGGCATGGACGTCGTCATGGCATACGCAAAGCGGGCCGCTTTTTCCCTTTTATAAGACAACGCGTTTCCATGAATTTTTTCCATCTTTTTCGTTCCATCGACGGCACTAACGCGGAAGCGGAAAGACGCCTTGCTGCCGGCTTGACGGACGAATGCGCCATCGTTGCCGAACATCAACGCGAGGGAAGAGGGAAGGGGGCGCGCATCTGGATTTCGGCGGAGGGATGCGCCGCCGTCACCTTCGTTGCGCGAGAAAAAAATAACGCCGTCGCTTCCGGATTAACGTCCGTGATTGCCGCGCTCGCCCTGTGCGATACGGTTCGCGCCTATATGCCGGAATCGCGCGCTAAAGCTATCCGCGTAAAATGGCCGAACGACGTCTATGCGAACGACGCCAAGCTCGCCGGTATTCTTTCCAAAAAAACCTTGATGGGAAGCGGGATGTTTTATGTCGTCGGATGGGGAACGAACGTTGCGACGGCGCCGAAAAATATAGGCGCCACCTCCTTGCAAACCTTTCAAGGCGATGCGTGCGTATTGCCCGGGCCGCTTGCCTTGGCCGCCGCGCTCCGCGAGCGGTGGGACTATTTTTTCTCCGCCGTTTCCTCGGAGGGAAGCGAAAAAGCGATCGACGCCTATGCGTCGCGGGAATATTCTCCCGTCGGTCGCGCGACGTACGCGGAACAACCCGTCATATCCGCGACGCTGCGCCCGGACGGAGCGCTGGCGTTACGGACGCCGGACGAAAATAATATCGTCGTGACGGACAGCGACGCCCTAAACTGGAATAAAGTCGCATGTTGTTAGCGATAGACGTGGGCAACACGAATAGCGTGTTCGCCGTGATGGAGCGTGACGGAACCATACGCAGCCAATGGCGCCTGGCGACCGACGTCGCGCGCACCGCCGACGCCTACGCGTTCTCGACGGCATGGTTTTTAGGGCAAAAACATCTTGACCTATCGGCCATCGACGCGGCCTGCATTGCGTGCGTCGCTCCGGCCGCGTTACGTCCGCTCAGGTTTTTTATCGAAAAATATTTACCGAACGTCTCCGCGCCGTTGGTGGTGGGAGCGGACCTTATGCCGTCGGGACCGATTGCGGTCGATTATCCGGAAGAGGTGGGCGCCGACAGGCTAGCGAACGCCGAGGCGGCGACGCGCCTCTACCCTAACCGTGCCTGCGTCGTCATTGACTTCGGTACGGCGACGACGTTCGACGTGATCGACGGGAAAGGCGTATATCAAGGCGGCGTGATCGTGCCGGGCGTGGAGACCGCCATGCATTCCCTGCGCGGCGCGGCGGCAAAATTGCCTGACGCCGGATTTGCGCGCCCTTCGCGCGTGGTGGGAAAAAACACGCTCGGCGCCCTGACGTCCGGCATGTTCTACGGATATTTAAGCATGGCGGAAGGGCTGGTCGCGCGCATTCGCGACGAAATGCGGGAAGATTTTCTGGTGGTCGCCACCGGGGGGCTGGCGGAGATCTACGCCGATTGCGGTACGCTGATCGACGAGTGCGACGCCGATTTGACGGTGAAGGGAATGTATTACATGTATGCGCGCCATGTTTCTTCCACATAAAAAGATTACGCGCAATTTCGGTCGGACGCGCGTTCCGCCGGCTAAGCAACATTATAAAAGGTACGACGCATGACGCAAAACCTCGCTACGAAATATCCCGACGACTTGCTGTTTTTGCCGCTTGGCGGCTCCGGCGAGATCGGCATGAACCTCAACATGTACTGCCATAAAGGCAAGTGGTTGCTGGTCGATTACGGCGCCGGTTTTGCCGACGAATTTTTGCCGGGCGTCGACATGATCGTGCCGGACATTGACTTCATCCGTAAGAATAAACATAACGTCGTCGGGCTGATGCTGACGCACGCGCACGAGGACCATATCGGCGGGTTGGTCCACGTATGGGAAAATTTCGACTTTCCGATTTACGCCAGTCCGTTCACGGCGGCGTTCGTTCGCGAAAAAATGCGCGACTCGAAAATGACGTCCTACCCGGAGATTGTCGTCGTGCGCTCCGGCGACAGGCTGAACGTCGGGCCGTTCGACGTGGAATGCGTGCACCTCACCCACTCGACGCCGGAGATGCACGCGCTGTGCATCCGCACTGACGTCGGGAATATTTTCCATACCGGCGATTGGAAGTTCGATCCCGATCCGGTGGCCGGCGATTGCACCGACATGGAAAGGCTGCGGCAATTGGGCGACGAAGGCATATTGATGGCCATCGGCGATTCGACCAACGTGTTCTCGGAAGGCCATTCCGGTTCGGAAGGCGAATTGCTCGACCCCATTGCCGAATTGGTGGCGGGCACGCAGGGAATGGCGGTGGTCACGACCTTTGCCTCCAACGTCGCCCGGTTGGAGACGTTAATGCGGGTGGCGGAAAAAACCGGGCGCCATGCCGTTATGGCCGGACGTTCCCTCTGGCGCATTTATCGCGCCGCATGCCAATCCGGCTATTTTCAAGACTTGCCGGAACCGCTCACCGACCGCTCCATCGGCAACTTGGCCAAGAAAAATACGCTTGCCATCGTCACCGGCTGCCAAGGGGAACCGATGGCGGCCATGAGTAAAATTTTAAACGGCAGGCATCCGACCATTCGCCTGGCGAAAAGCGATGCGGTGATTTTCTCGTCGAAAATCATTCCGGGGAACGACAAGCGCATCCACTTTATGATTAACGAGCTGATTCGCCGGGATATTGCCGTATTCACGACGGAAACCGACAAGGTGCACGTCTCCGGCCATCCAAGGCGCGAAGAGTTGAAAAAACTGTATTCCTTGCTGCGTCCGAAAATCGTGATTCCGATGCACGGAGAGGACATGCATTTGCGGGAACACGCATTATTTGCGAAGGAAGAGTGCGGCGTGCCTAAAACCATACGCTTGCATAACGGCGACGTGCTCCGCATGACGAAACACGACGCCGACGTTGTCGATAAGGTGGAGGCGGGTTATTTCGCCGTGGACGGATCAAGCATGCTGCCGCCCCATGGATCGGTCATGAAAATGCGTCGCCGCATGGTGAAGGACGGCGTGGTGTGCGTGGCGCTCGTCGTTGATCGCGGCGAAGCCTTTCCCATCGTCGCCGCGCCCGGCCTGCTCGACCAAAACGACGACGCCGACTTGATAACCGCCCTGAAGGAAGAGATTGACGCGGCGCTGCAAGGCATGGAATCGCGCAAAAAACGCGGAACGTTTAAGGATCTGGAGCAATCGATTCGCCAGACCGTTCGCCGCTTTTGCCAAAGGGAACTGGGAAAAAATCCTCCGGTTGAGATCGTTGCGCAAAACATTTAGCGTTGCGGGGAGGTTTCGCGATTTTTCCGAGGCTTTTGACTAGTGCATAGATTCTCCGATAAGAGGAAAGTCTATGAAAAAGTTTTTGATCTTCTATAAGTTTAAAAAAATCCTACGGTGTTTTGGTCGGATATGGATATATGTGTGACTAAGATAGCGGAATTATGTAAGATCCTTAATTCGCTACAGGCTCTAAGATAATGGCCCGCCAAAAAATATCCATAAGCAGAAAGAATCATTCCTGACGGCGAGTAAAACGCTTGCATGATTACCTAACTTTTGTTAAAAATAGGTGACAAGCGTCCTCAGATCAACGCCTTAAGGATCAATAAGGCAAACTGCATGAAGATACCCGGAAGCATGGGTCCGAATATGGTTAATTCGCCGATTACTTTAAGGCAACGCTCTTTAAAAAAAGCGTACGTTAAGGATAATTATGTCGCCGAAAGGCGAATGCATAGGGAAGCGCGGCCGAGTGGTTTAAGGCACTAGTCTTGAAAACGGGTGAAGTTAGAATACGGATGGGTGTCCGAGTGGTTTAAGGAACTGGTCTTGAAAACCAGCGTGGGAGCCAATCTCACCGTGGGTTCGAATCCCACCCCATCCGCCATTTTCCCTTGTCTCAAGACATCCCACACAATCCGAAAAGCCTTTATCTTCTAGGGAATCCGCATTATTATCGTCCGATAACGTCCCTTAGAATGTCATAGCGTCCGCCGTTTGCGGGGGCATTTTAGGGGGCAGGAAAAATGTCCCGCTCGGATATGCCCCCATGCCCTTAAACGACGCGATTTGCAGGAATGCTAAGGCCGAAGAAAAACCCCGAAGGATTTCCGACGAAAAATGCCTGTATCTGGAAGTGTCGCCAAGCGGCGGTAAATATTGGCGCATGAAGTATCGTTTCGCCGGTAAGGAAAAGCGACTCGCTATCGGCGTCTATCCCGAAGTCTCTCTTAAGCAAGCCCGCGAAAAGCGCGATGCCGCTCGCACGCTGTTAGAAGAAGGCAAAGACCCGTCGCACGAAAAAAAGCGTAAAAAGCTGGAAGAGCAAATCGCCGCCGTGAACGCCTTTGAAGCCGTAGCGCGGGAATGGCACGAAAACCAAAGCCTAGGCTGGACACCCCGCCATGCGGCCAGCGTCATCAAGCGTATCGAGGCGGATATTTTCCCCGCGCTCGGATTTCGTCCGATCAACGAAATAACTCCGCCCGAACTGCTGGCCGCGCTACGCCAAATCGAGAAGCGCGGCGCGCTGGATATTGCGGGCCGCGCCTTGCAGACGTGCGGGCAGGTATTCCGTTATGCCGTCGCGACGGGAAAGGCGGGACGCGATATATCCGCCGACTTACGCGGAGCCCTCAAGAAACGGAAGTCCCTCAACCGCGCGAATCTGGACGCGGAGGAGCTGCCCGAATTTCTGCATAAGCTGCAACACTATGAAGGCGATCCGGTAACGCGCCTCGCCCTGCGCTTCCTTATCCTCACGTTCGTACGTACCGCCGAACTGCGCGGCGCGCGATGGGAAGAAATCAATGCGGAAAAAGCGGAGTGGCGCATTCCCGCCGAACGGATGAAAATGCGCGACCCGCATATTGTCCCCCTTTGCCGCCAAGCCTTGGCAGTATTAGAGGAACTAAAACCGCATACCGGCTTTCGCGAGCATATATTTCCGAACTCCGTCAAGCCGTCCAAGGTCATGAGCGAAAACACCATGCTCTTTGCCATGTACCGCATGGGCTACCATAGCCGCGCCACCCCGCACGGCTTCCGCGCCACGGCTTCGACGATCCTAAACGAGCATGGTTTCCGTGCCGACTTCATCGAAAGGCAGTTAGCGCACGCGGAGAGAAACAAAGTCCGCGCCGCCTATAACCACGCGCAATATCTGCCTGAGCGGCGGGAGATGATGCAATGGTGGGGAGACTACATCAGCAAAAACGAAGGAGCGATTTAAATATGAGCCATTTGCTTCAACATTGGACATCGCAACCCTATTGGGAACCTATAGAGGCAGTAGCTTTATCATTAGGATTCGATCCATTTGAAATCAAGAACCGCCGCAGATCGTCGGGGCCGCATGATAGCCCTTATGACAGAAGAATGGACTTCGTCCGAAGATTAATCGACTCGCAAAAATTAGACGCATTTGCTGCGAGATACGGTGATAAAGGCAAATGGGAATATAGGATTAACGCTTATGTTTATCCTCCATACGTTTTCGTGGAATGTATGGAGCATTACGGAATGGAGTTTCCGGAAAAAATTAGAGACGCGGTTGCCTCAAGTCCCGATAGGCAATTACAGCATCTCAAAAGCATGGGCGAGTTACAAAAGGAACTTGAAGCCGCAAAGAAAGAATTAGGCGCAGTCAAGCAAAAGGCCGAAGAATCAACCGTTGCTTGCTCGGAAGAGGAAGCGATTAACGGCAAGCGTAAAACCTCTTACCAAAAAGCCATTCTAGGCGTGGCGATGGACGTATATAAATACAATCGCTACGCCGATAGAAATAAGGCTATCTCGGAAATACTCTCTTGCATTGATCGGAGCGGCATTCCCTCTCTTGATCCAAAAACATTGCGAGACATATTAGAGGAAGCGACGGATGATTGCTTGCCTGACAAGGAAAAGGAAAAACTCCGCCGTCAAGTCGTAGCCAGCGCGAATTAATAAATTAACGACGCGGGAAATTCTATTATTATCGGGATTTCCCGATGATTTTTCGGGATATACCCCACGCCCTCTATCGCAACGCATACGCTCCCAGTGTTCCCAATAACACGCAAAAGGAGCGCGTGACATGACTTGCGACAATTCCCCGTCCCTTCCCGCTACCGGCCTTATCCGCCTTGACGAAGTTCTAGAGTTCATCCCCGTTAGCCGCTCGACATGGTGGCTAGGCGTGAAGGACGGACGCTTCCCCGCGCCGGTGAAACTCGGCAAGCGCATCCGCGCGTGGCGCGCCGAAGACATTCATGCGTTGATGCAAACTCTGCCCCAAGCCGGCAACAACAAAACTGCCGCCTCCCGCAACGTAAAGCGGTAGGCGCGATCATGCAGAAGAAACCAAAGAAAAACAGGCGGTATAACGTCCGCTTGATTAGAAAGGCGTGCTGTTTCACCGTCGAGGAAATCGCGCGGCTTTTCGGGCTGCACGTCAATACCGTGCGCCGGTGGTTAAAAGACGGGTTGGAGCCGCTCGCTGACGAAAAGCGGCCTATTCTCATCAAAGGGGCGGTATTGGCGGAGTTTTTACGCAACCGCCAAGCCGCCGCCCGCCATCCCCCGCAAGACGACGAGTTTCATTGCTTTAAATGTCGGGGACCACGCAAAGCGTGGAAAAACGCCGTCGCAATCGTCATTACCGACGCAGCGCATCTTCGGATAAAGGCGAAATGCGACGGCTGCGGAGGGGCGGTGCATCGCTTCGGCAGCCGCCGCCGTTTGCCCGAATACCGGCAAATTTTTGACGTGAGGGACGTAACGCCGCACACGGGATAGCGACGATTAACCGACTTTCTAAAAAAGCAAACGGGCTTAGTGTTGTGGATCGTTCCTACCAAAGAAATCTACCGACAAACATGGAAAGCCCTTGCCGACCGCCAACACCCCTACCGCCAAACGCTGGAACGGGCGACGGGCGGGCGCATCAAAATGTTAGAAAAAGATGACAGCTTCTCGCGCATGGATACTGAAAACTATCTCTGCGTGATGCTGATCCGCCTTGCCGCCGCCAACCGCGCCAAAGATACCGAATTTCTGAAAATCGTACGCGATACGGGTAAGTATACCGGATTTTTCCCTGAACCCGACGACGTCGCCGCCAACGCCGCGCTGCTGAAATTCTATCCCGATCTGGAGACCGCCGCTCCGGCGGACGGCAAAACGATTTTCAACACCGTCGTGAAACAAAGTTTGGAAAACGTCCTGAAGATGACGCCGAACATGGCGGTTATTGACGAAGGCCATAAAGCCTATTCCGACAAAACCCGCGACGCGCTATGTAAATTCAACCCGTCTTTCGTACTGGAACTGACCGCGACGCCGAACGTAAAAACATATGTCAGCAACATATTGGTGGACGTCACGGGGCGCGACCTGAAAGACGAGCAAATGATTAAACTGCCGATCAACATATTTAACGTTAACGCGGGCGATTGGCGCGAAGTCCTGACGCGGGCGCACGCCAAGCTATCCGAATTAAACGACAACGCCCGCGCCCTGCAAGCGGAGGAAGGGCGTTATATCCGCCCTATTATGGTAGTGCGCGTGGAGCGCACCGGCAAAGACCAACGCGACGGGAAAAAGGTTCACGCCGAAGACGCGAAAGCCTACCTAACGGAACGGCTCGGGGTACGCGCGGAGGAAATCCGCATTAAATCGTCGGAAACGGACGAGTTAGGCGATGCCGACTTGTTAAGCCCGCTTTGCCCCGTCCGTTACGTCATCACCAAAGACGCGCTGAAAGAGGGCTGGGATTGTCCGTTCGCCTATGTGCTGGCGTTATTGGACAAGACGACGGCGCAAACCGCCATGACGCAAATGATAGGCCGCGTACTCCGTCAGCCCGAAGCCCGTTTAACGAGCATAGACGCGCTGAACCAATGCTATGTTTATTGCTACGATCAAGACGTCAACATATCGGTGGAACACGTCCGCAAGGGATTGGAGCAAGAAGGCTTGACGGGTATTTCCGAGTTCGTCCGCGCGGGCGATAGCGGCGAAACGCCCGATGGTGACGAATCCGCCGCGACCGTCTCGATCAAGCGGCGGGAGATGTTCGCCGACCTCAAGATTTTCCTCCCGCAAATTCTGCACAAAACCGCCGACGGCTGGCGCGATTTGCATTACGAAAACGACGTGCTGCGCCTTGTCGCGTGGCAGGAACTGGCTTACGATACAAGCCCGTTTCTCCATGCCGACGACGACTCCGTAACGCATACCACCGTTGACGTAGCTAAAGGAGACGGAACGGGACAAGGGGAGTTATCGCTTACCCATTCCACGCAACGATTAGAGCCGGAAGGAGAAAAGCGGCTCGATTTAGGGTTTTTGTCTCGGCTGCTACTGGACGTCATCCCTAACCCGTGGCACGCCGCCCGTCTGCTGGCGGAAAGCATCGTATGCTTACGTCGCGCGAAATTGTCGGACGGCGAGATATGGCGCCGCCGCCTACATCTCATCGACACCATGAAAACCGCCCTTAAGCGCCAAGTCTCCGAACGCTGCGAAGCAATTTTCCGCGAAAAGCTGAAAAGCGGCGAAATCTGTTTCCGCCTCATGATGCACGGCGACGAGCGGCTTAACTTTGAAATCGCGCAAGAACTCAAAGCGATGGTTCGCCCAGACGAAAAGAAATTACAAGCCCGATCCGGCGACCCGATCAAAAACAGCCTATACGCTACCGTCTACGAAAAGAGCATGAACGGCTTGGAAAGAGACTTGGCGCTTTTTCTCTCGGACAATGACGCCGTGACATGGTGGCACCGTATGGCATCGCGCCAAGAATACGGCTTGCAAGGCTGGCAACGCAACAAAATCTACCCCGACTTTATCGCGTGCCGCGACGAAAGCCGTCTATTCATCTTGGAAACCAAAGGCTTGCAGCTAAAGGGCAACGACGACACGGAATACAAACGCCGCTTGTTCGATTTGCTAAACTCCGCCTACTCTGTCGGCACGATGGATTTACCGTCAAGCGACGGCGGCGCGTCCGTTTCCCTGCATATGCTGATGCAGGACGATTTCAAGGAAGAGGCAACGCGGCTGCTCACGGCATAAAAACGCGAGGGATTCAAACTGGCGGTTCGATTTTTTCTTACGCATACCCCGTTGCCGGTATAAAATAGCGGAGGAATACGAAACAAGGCGCCTTTGCGTCTTTACCGCACACAGCGCCCCCGTCAACGGCTAAATGCCTTCGCTTTTCCTTCAAAAAGAGAGGCAAAAAATAGCATTGGGGCATTTTTTGGGGCATATAATTTTTCTATTCATTGTAATGCCTATATTATTCTAGGTAAAAATTAAAAAACGTGGCTCCCACCCCAGCCATTTTATATAGAGACGCTAAGGTTCGCAGATAGCCTAGTTTTATAGGTTCGCAAATAGCAAAAGTTGATCTTATAATTTATTCAAGATACTGTATTGAATAAATTATAACAGGTTCGAATCTCACCCTCGTTTATTTGAGATGAGAGGGGATTTGGAAGGAAAATATGTCAGCACCTATAAAATTTGAACTCCAACTCAAAACGAGAAATAATTCAAAAGAAGACCTAATTGCTGATTTGCAAAAGGTTGCCAAAGAAATAGGCCAAAAGAGTATCACGGCTACTATTTATACCGAAAAAGGAAGGTACGGAGTTAATACTATGTTGCGCCGCTTTGGTTCATGGAACAAAGCTTTAAATGCAGCAGGTTTAAGTCTTAATAATCGCCTCAATATTCCTGATGAAGAGCTGTTTGAAAATCTTGCAAACATTTGGCAAACCATTGGGCGGCAACCAGTAGGAAAGGATATAGAAAAATCTATAATTTCCAAATTCTCTCTTGGTACATACGAAAAACGATTCGGAAGCTGGAATAAATCATTAGTAGGTTTCATTAATTATATTAATGGCACAGACTTAAGTGAAGAGCAGGATTTAGAATCTGTAAATCCTGAGATCAAAAAGCAGTCCACCAGAAAAACTTCTCGGAAGATAAACTGGCGTTTACGCCCCGCTGTTTTAATTAGAGATAATTGCATCTGCAAAATATGTGGCACTTCTCCAGAAAAGAATCCTGATGCGGTACTGCATGTCGACCACATCCTCCCATATTCTAAAGGCGGAGAAACTTATGAAGAGAATTTGCGTACATTATGCGCCCAATGTAATATTGGCAGAAGTAACCATTTTACCGAATAAGCTACAATCTGGCATTGCTAATTTAGCATTGATATGATAGGGAGGCATTTGATAAGGTGATTTAATTGAATCGGAGGTTGTCGCGGATTGCCCGAGATGCGGAAGCGAGTTTTATTGCAAGGACGGAACGAACGGGGTTCGCCAACGCTATTTATGCAAGGGTTGCGCGTATCGGCACACGGTGGAGAAGCGCGCGGGCACGGCGGACGCGGCGACGAAGCGGCAAGCGTTGCATCTGTACGGCGCAACATATCCAATCAAAGGCCGAAACCTTCACCGCTGAAGGATATAACGGCTTGTTCAGGCATTTCTTGGCAAGACTAAGGCGAAAAACAAAGCGTTGCAGTAAATGCATCAAAATACTTGAATATTCCGTCAAACTCCTTATGGCCAAGAGAAATGGAAGCTTACCTATGTTAGGTTAGCAATGCCCAATTATGAAGTTTAGCCGCGATAATGATGCCTAATTAATCACATCCGCAATCAGCTTAGTTGAAGCTTTGGTCACGCCTGCTTGCTCAGCAAATGCGGGCCAGTTGTTTACTGCGGCGCACACTTCATCAATAATGGAGGCGGCGTCATTTTTTGGGACGCTAAATTTCTCGGCTAGTTTCAGCAAATGTTCTTTGCCGGGTGCGCGGCCTTCGCCCATTATGGTTGTGCTGTGTTCGCCGCCGGGGCCGCCGGAGAAGGTAAGGTCATAGGCAGGCGCTACGCTCCAGTTGCCTTTGCTATCCATCAGAAAGCTGAAGTTTTTGGCATGGTCATCGCGGTTATGCGCGAAGGCGTTGAACGCGGCCATATAGAGGATTTTTTCCACCTCCTGTACATTGCGCGTGAGCGTTAGTGTGGCACGCATGATGCTTTCATAATCGATGGAAGGCATGCGGTGCTCAGCGTGAAGCAAGCCGCAAATCGTGTGCATGTGCTGGCGAGTGCCGTCAATACGGTCAAAGCGCTGGACGCCGAAATAGCCATTGCCTTTTTTTGCCGGGAATAAATGCGTCGGCATCATTTCCAAACCCGCCGCGCGCGCCATCAGGCTATAGGCATATTCAATCGCGCCGATGTCTTTTTGGTCGCTGCCGGAGGCAAATTTTACCATCCAATGGCTGTAACCTTTCGGCAATTCCTGCTGGCCGTGAATAATGCGCTTTTTATCTTTGCTAATGCCAACCATAATTTTAGGCCGCGCACCGGCGGACGAGCCAGATAATTCTAGCAATTCCGCAAACACATCACCGGATTCGCCTTCCAAAACTTCCTGCGCTTCCGCTGCCAGTTTGTCCAACTGGATTGCTCCTTCTGCAGAAGATTTTTCACTCACATCCGGTTCATAAACCAGTGCGCCCATTCCGAACTGACTGACATGAGTAAGCCTATCCAGTGGTGTTAAAAGTTCTGGCGCAATACCATGGCCGCGCACTTGGCGGTCAAGCAGCAAACGCCCCCAACCATCAGGCAAGCTATCATTAAACACGCCGAATAATCCTTCAAATACCACATCATCGCAAGGAATAGCGCCGGGCTTCACGGGCAATTTGAATGGAGAGATTTCGATTTTTCGATTTAGAAAATCCGGGTCATATTCAAAGTAAATGCGGCGATTGGATAGCGCGAGCCTTCCCAGCTTTTCTTTGCCTGCTCCAAAATCCAGGAATACATTTACGAGATTTACGGGTTGGTATTTCATTTGATATTCCCCCGTTTGCGAAGCTTAGGTTCCTTCAACAACTCATCTAGTGAAAGCGTGGGGGCATTAGCAGCAAATAGCTTTTCAAATTCATCAGAAGCGTGAAGCGCAATTGCAAGCTTGAGCAAAGATTCCAGCGCAATCTTCCCGCTACGCTCAAATAATTTGATTGTTCCCAAACTCACGCCAGAACGATGCGCCAGCCCTTCCTGCGTTAAATTCATAGCCAATCGCTTGGCTTTAACCTTAGCGGCAATGTCTAAAATGAGTTCTTGAGAGGTTCTTATCATGGATATTATTATATCTACAAATGAGTTAAAAGTCAATTAATAGATAGTATATTGTCTATTATGCAGGTGCTCAATCATCTACAAAACCCTGCGCTGTGAACTTATAGACCGGCGCGGAGCCTTTACCAGCCTTGCTGATTTGGCATTGCTAATTTAGCATTGATATGATACGGAGGCGTTTGATAAGGTGATTTAATTGAATCGGAGGTTGTCGTGGATTGCCCGAAATGCGGAAGCGAGTTTTATTGCAAGGACGGAACGAACGGGGGCCGCCAACGCTATTTATGCAAGGGTTGCGCGTATCGGCACACGACGGAGAAGCGCGCGGGCACGGCGGACGCGGCGACGAAGCGGCAGATGAGTTGAAACGACGGCATATTTTTATCATACGCATGCCGCCCGAAAACCATGTCCGGCGCAATCGGCGCGACAGCTGGCGCGGCACACCTCCGTTGACGCCATCAAAAGCGCCGAAGCGCTTAAGGATGTGGACATATACCCGCCTATGCGCCATGATTTCGCCAACGCCGCCGCCTCCAACGGCGATTTTATTGACGATTTTTCCGCCAAACTCGCCAATGCCGACGTGCCCGACGTTCTGTCCTTGCCCAAATACGGCATGGAAGCAGCAGAGGAAATCGCCAAACCCTCCATTCTGCGCGCCGCGTTCGACGCCGCCGCGTCGACACCGGAGGTCGCCGCGAAATTCGGCGGCAAGGCGGTTAAAGTCGTTCCCGTCGCCGGAACGCTGATCGGGCTGGGCATGAACCATGCCGAAGCGGGAGGGCTGGAACAGAAAATGTACGACGCCGTAGAGCGCGGCGACATGCCGATAGGCGCAGTGCAGGATTACGCCGCGATATTGGCCGGACATACGGCGACAGGCGCCGACGCCGGCATCTTTTTGGGCGAAGGCGCGGTGCGGCACGAATTCGAGAACTGGGCGACCAAATACGGCATTGTGACGCCGCCACCCGCGAAGAGCTGCGCCCGTCCTCACTGGCAATCATGCTTGCCCACGGCGCACAAAACACCGCCGAAGTCGCGTCCTCTAGCGCGCAAAAAGCAGGCAAAGGCGCGATCATCCTTGCGGATAACACAATGCGCGGCGCTAATACCGCGCTTGATTGGGCAAACGGCGATCTGGCGGCGCGGGAGGAAATCTACGCCCGTTTGCCGACATTGGACATCCGAGAAGCCAAACGACGCAAGTTTCTCGTTGAACTGGATTCCCCCTGCGTTGGAATAATAACGAAAATAAATCCACATTTATCAGTAATAAATTTATTAAAAAAATTCCTAGTTACAATTAATGTTTTTCTCCTGATCGCGTCAATTCCGGCTATTGAAACGCGTCCGCCAACACGCCGACGCCGACGCCGAAATAATCGGACCTGTTCCACTTCATTAACGTCTCGAAATTGTCGTAGACCAAATAATAGCGTCCCTCGTTTTTTGAGGGTTGAATGAGGCGCGCGGAAAATCCGGGGACGTTCGGCAAGGGCGAGCCGTCTTTATTGGTTACGCCGGCGTCCGTCCATTCGGCCAGCGATTTCTGCGTTTTTTGTTTCACGACGCCATCGGGAACGGGGCGGGAAAGGCGCACCTCCCTTCCCCAATTATGCGCGTCGTTCCACCCGGATTTATGTAAATAATTGGCGACGGAGCCGAATACGTCGGCCGGGGTATTCCAGATGTCCCGTCTTCCGTCGCCGTTTTCGTCTACCGACAGGCCAAGGAAGCTAGACGGCATAAACTGCGTTTGGCCAAGCGCGCCGGCCCAGGACCCTTTAAATTGCTCCGGCGTCGTATGGCCGGCGTTTAATATGGTCAGCGCGCGAAAAAGCTCGTCGGTGAAGAATTTTTCCCGCCTACCGTCGAAGGCCAGGGTGGAAAGCGCGTCGATCACGTTAAACCCGCCCATGTTCCGCCCGAAATCGCTTTCCGTCGCCCACAGCGCCACGATAAAACGTTTTTGCACCCCGTATTTGTGCTCTATGCGATTTAGGAGTCCTTCATGCTCGCGTATCAGGCGCCGTCCGCGCTCGATGCGTTGCCGGGGCGCGATGCGGTCAAGATATTGGGTAAGGGTAAGCGTGCCGTGGGGTTGGGCGCGATCAAGCTCCACCACGCGCGGCAAGTATTGCGCTTTAGCCACCGTCTTTGCCACTATGTTGGCGTCGACGCCGCGTGCGCGCGCCTGTTTCGCCGTTTTGTCGCGCCACGCGTTGAATCCTGCCGGCGTCGCGTCTTGAGCGAAAGTGTCCGCAGCGACGAAAATCGCCAACAAGACAATCGCAAGCGCCGCAGTGATAACGTTTTTAGGATGGCGCAATAGTCCCGCCCGGTTCGTTTTCCGCCCTTTGATCATATTTCACGCTCCTTCAACAATGGCGATTAGCGAATACATAGCTCAACGCAGCTAAAATAACGAATTAAGCGCAGCGCCACAAGAGGTTAGTGTAACGAACGCAAAAGAGCTTAGTTATTTACCGACCTACGCCCGCAGCGCGGCGCCGCATTTTTCCGCCGCCGCCGTCACGGCGGACGATATGCGTTGCAGATCGTCGTCGGTCAGCACTTTATGTTGCGGACGGATTCTTACCGCCACCGCCACAGATTTTTTCCCCTCGCCTACGTTTTCGCCGCGATACACGTCGAAGACGCGCACGCTTTCGACGTTTTCCTTGTCCGCCTTGCCGATGCGGCGCGTGAGCTCCCCGATCTCAATTTTTTCGTCCATAACGAAGCAAAAATCGCGATCCGACGCCTGATAGGGCGACAAATACAAGGGCGGGCGCGCCGCCTTTCCTTTTTTTTGCTGAACGGGAAGCGCGTCGATATATATTTCGCACGCCGCGACGCGCTCCTTCACGCCTTCGCCGGCGCATAGGCGGGGATGCATCTCCCCGAATACGCCCAAAAGCGTTTTGCCTAAATACACGCTCGCACTTCTGCCCGGCCACAAATAAGACGGCGCGGAAGAATCGATGCGGCATGATTCTTCCTTTACGCCACATTCCGACAAAACGGAAAAGAAATCGCGCTTGGCGTCGAACGTGGTGCATTCCGGACGGACAAGCTCTCCGGGCGCGGCCTCCCGCCTGCCCACGCGGATCGACGCTGCCGCCTTACGTTGGTCGGCCGGCGACGTACCGAAAAAAATCGTCCCGGTTTCGCACAATCCGAAATCCGAAAGGCGACGTCCGGCGTTTTCCGCAACGGTACGCAGCAAGTTCGGCAATAAAGACGGACGCATATGCCGCCATTCCTGCGAAATCGGGTTGCCGATCGTCACCATGTTGCTAAAACCGAACGCCTCTTTCTGCGCGTCCGAGATAAACGACCAGCACAACGCCTCGCGCAATCCGCGTCCCAATAACGCGAACGTCGCCTTGGCCGTCGCGGCGGCAAGCGGGTGCGGCGCCGGCGCCGTTGAGACGGGAGGAAGCAGCGTTTCGGGTATGGCGTCGTACCCCACGATACGCGCAACTTCCTCGACCAAATCGGCTTCGCACGTCACGTCGTGGCGCCAGCTTGGGGGAACATACCCCGCCGCGTCGCTTGCGGGAAAAAAACCCAGCTTGCGCAAGATTGCGTCCGCGTCGACGTCGGATATGTCCATACCCGTCAGGCGCTTCACCGCCCCGGCGCGGAACGGCGCGGCCTCCCGGCGCAACGTATTGCCGCGCACGGCTTTGATCGGACGAGAGAGGTGGCCTCCGCAATGTGCAGCGATTCTGCCGGCAAGAATGCGAAGGGCGGTTTCGGCGAAATCGGCGTCGACGCCGCGCTCGAAGCGCTTGCGCGATTCCGTATGCATATTCAGAAGGCGCCCCGTCTTGGCCACGCTTGGCGCGTCGAACAGCGCGATTTCCACGAAAACATTGCGCGTGGTCGGCATGCAGCCGCTTGCCGCTCCGCCGATAATTCCCCCGACGGCGTGCACGCCTTTGGAGTCCGCGACGACGGTCGCGCATGCAGGAAGACGGTAGACGGCGCCGTCCAAGGCGGTAAACGATTCCTCCGGCACGGCGAGACGAACGCAGAGATCGCCTTGTAACGTATCGGCGTCGAAGACGTGCGCCGGGCGTCCGAATTCGTGCAACAGGTAATTCGTGAGATCGACCGCCGGCGAAATGCTGCGTTGCCCTATCGCCCGCAATCGCCGCGCCATGGAGAAGGGAAGCGCGCCGGAGTTATCGACGTTTTTTACATAGCATCCGTAGAAGGCGCCACACGCCGAATCCGGCGCAATCGAGACGGCAATCGGCGCATCGAAATGTCCTTTTATCTCCGTGGCGGAAACGGGTTTCAGCGTGCCCAATCCCGCCGCCGCGAGGTCGCGCGCAATGCCGTAAACGCCGAAACAATCGCCCCTGTTGGGGGTCAGCCCGATTTCAACCACGACGTCGCTTAGTCCGAGCGCGTCGGCCAAAGGCGATCCGACGACGGCTGTTGCCGGCAATTCGATAATGCCCTCGCCGTCTTCTCCCAGTCCGAGTTCCGCGCCGGAGCACAGCATGCCGCAGCTTTCCTCGCCGCGAATTTTTGAGCGTTTAATCGTTATGCCGCTGGCCGGCACCGTCACGCCCACCGGCGCCAAGGCGACCTTTATGCCGGCGCGGGCGTTGGGCGCGCCGCAGACGACGTCTAATATTTCGCTTCCGTTATCGACCTTGCACACGCGCAGCCGGTCGGCTTGCGGGTGCGGCTTGGCGTCGACGATCCCGGCAACGACGAAGCCTTGCAGCAAAGCGCCCGGCGACGCGACCGACTCCACCTCCAGCCCTATGGCGGTGAGCTTTTCGATAAGCGCCTCGTCGGAAGCGTCGCCCTCTAAAAATTCACGCAGCCATTCTAGGGTAAATTTCATTGCGTTGCCGTCATTGGTTTGTTTCGTTCATATAATCGTTTTCGGTCCGGACCAGCTTTATCGCAAGGGGGAAAAAACTTCAAGGCATTTAGTGGTATTATTGTACGTCAGGTGAAGAACTTACTCTTCATTCTATTTTTTCACCGCGAGCAAAAGAAACTCCGCGTTGCCCTTGCGTCCGGCGACGGGGCTGCGGCACATCGCGAGCGGCGTTAAAGCTTGCGATACTGCCCAGTCGCATATCTCCAGGCACGTTTTTTTATGGACGGAAACGTCGCGAATGACGCCGCCTCCGGCGTTGCTCGCCTCTCTATCCGCCTCAAACTGGGGTTTAATAAGCGCCACCAGCAACCCTCCCTGGCGCAGCATGGCAATCGCGGGAGGAAGGGCGAGCGTGAGGCTGATGAAACTCACGTCGCATACGATGATATCGAACGCGGAGTTGTTTACGCGTTCCGGCGTTAAATGCCGGGCGTTGGTGCGTTCCACGGGAACCACGCGCGGGTCGCTGCGCACCTTCCACGCCAATTCGCCGTAACCGACGTCGACGGCATAGACGCGCCCGACGCCGTAATGCAGCAATACGTCGGTAAATCCTCCGGTGGAGGCGCCCACGTCCATCGCAACCATGTCTTTTAGGTTCAGCCCGAAGGCACGCACGGCGAAATCGAGCTTAAATCCTCCCCGAGACGCCCACGGACAGGCGATTGCGCCGGATTTCAACGCCACGGCGTCGGTTGTTTTTACCTGCGCCCCCGTCGATGCGACGGGCGTTCCGTTCACCAATACGTCTCCCCGGAGAATAAGGCCCACGGCCTCGCGAAGGTCGCCTGCCAGCCCGTCGTCGCACAGGCGTGCGTCAAGCCGCGTTTTTTTAGGCGCCATGACCTAATTAAAATCCCAGGCTTTTTAGCAACGATTTGGATATCTTCTCCGCCGTGACGCCAAAATGTGCGTAGACGTCTTCAAACGGGCCGGAGGCACCGAACGTTTCGATGCAAAAGAAGTCGGCGTCCTTCCGAACGAATCGGCGCCACGGGATGCTGACGCCGGCCTCGACGACGGCGTGGCGCGCTCCTTCGGGCAACAGGGAGTCGATATATTCTTGCCCTTGTTTTTCAAATAATTCGGTGCAGGGAACGGAAAGCACGCGCACCGCGCAGCGTTCCTCCATTTTTTTCGCCGCCTCTATGGCGATTGACACTTCCGAGCCGGAGGCGGCGATCACGACGTCGGGATGTGCGCCGGAGGCGTAGGCGACGTACGCCCCGCGCGCCGACATGTTTTCCTGCGTTTTGGCCTCGCGAAGATACGGCAATTTTTGCCGAGACAAGGCCAGCAGCGACGGCGCTTCCTCCGATTGCAGGGCCAGCTCCCAACATTCCGCCGTCTCCATCGCGTCGGCGGGGCGAAACACGAACAGATTGGGAATCGCCCGCAGCGCGGCCAAATGCTCTATCGGTTGGTGGGTCGGGCCGTCCTCTCCCAGCCCGATGGAGTCGTGCGTCATGACGTAGATGACGCGCAGCTTCATCAAGGCCGAAAGACGGATGGACGGGCGACAATAATCGCTGAACGCCAGAAACGTTCCGCCGTAGGGAATAAATCCGCCATACAGGGCCATGCCGTTCATGGCGGCGGCCATTGCGTGCTCGCGAATGCCGTAATACACGTAGCGCCCTTTAAAATCGGTGGCGGAAACGGGCGTCATGTCGGCGGTTTTGGTTAAGTTCGATCCGGTGAGGTCGGCGCTTCCTCCGATAAGCTGCGGCGCGACGGGCGACAGGGCGTTCAGTAATTTTTCCGACGCCTGGCGCGTGGCCAAGGCCGGACGCTCGTGCGCCAGGGAATGCTTGAAGGCGTCCAGCGCGCGCATGGCCGCTTCCGGCAGACCTTTTCGGCATAAAAACGCGTCGGCGCGGCGACGCTCGTCTTCGGGCAAGGCGTCGTAGCGTTTTTTCCATTCTCCGGCAGCGTTCGGATGCGCGCGTGCGCGCCAGCAATCGTACACCTCTTTTTCAAAGGCGAAGGCCGCGCCCTTGCGTCCGAGCGTTTCGCGTAAATGGGCGATTTCTTCGTCGCCCAGCGGTGAACCGTGGCATTTTTCGGTGCCGGCCTTGTGTTTCGTACCGTACCCGATGATGGTTTTGAAGGCGATAAGGGTCGGCTTGTCGTGCGTTTGCGCCTTTTCCAGCGCGGCGTAAATAGAGGCGACGTCGTGGCCGTCCGCTTTCAGCGCCTCCCATCCGCAGGCGCGAAAGCGCATGGCGGCGTCTTCCGAGGTGGAGAGCGAGGTTTTACCGTCGATGGTAATGCCGTTATCGTCGAACAAGACGATAAGGTTTTTCAGCCGCAGATGCCCCGCCAGCGAAATCGCCTCCTGGCTGATGCCCTCCATCAGGCATCCGTCTCCGGCCAGGACGTAGGTTTTATGGCAGATGACGTCGTCGCCCAACCGGGCGTTGGCCATGCGTTCCGCAAGGGCGAAGCCGACGGCGTTGGCCAGGCCTTGCCCTAGCGGTCCGGTGGTGGTTTCAATGCCCGGCGCCTCGCCGTATTCGGGATGGCCGGCGGCGGGGGAACCGATTTTTCTAAAATTTTTGATGTGTTCCATCGTCATGCCCTCGTACCCCGCGAAATGCAAGGCGGCATAAAGCAACATTGAGCCGTGGCCGGCGGAGAGCACGAAGCGGTCGCGGTTCGGCCATTCGGGAGAGGACGGATCGTACCGAAGGAAATACCTGAAAAGCGTCGCCGCGACGTCGGCCATGCCGAGCGGCAAGCCGGGATGGCCGGAATTGGCGCGCTCCACCGCGTCGGCGGAAAGCACGCGCAGGGCGTCCGCCATGGTTTTTATCGCGCGTTTGTCAAAGGAAGGAGGAGCGTTGTCGGCGGCAAGAGTGGAAGGCACAAGAATTTCCCTGCGAACTTATTAAGACGTCTTGCCGCTTATACTCCATCGCGCTTTTCCCGGCAAGAGCGCACAAAGGGAAGGAGCGCATAAAATCATCTCGTTTTTCGCGTAATTCCTATGCTCATCTGTTTTGAGCGTTGGCGGACGCCTATTGCATCGCCTGCGCCTAATGGCTATAGTGTGGTTTTTCGCATGTAGTGACGGGGAAAACGCATGACACACTATGCCGAACAGCGCTCGCGGGCGGATCGGGCGGCGCGACGCTTGTCCGATTTGCTGCGGCAAACCCGTTCCCGCGTCGCCACGGCGGAATCGTGCACCGGAGGGTTGCTGGCGTCGGCCTTCGTCGATCTGCCCGGGGCGTCGGACGTGTTCGAGCGAGGTTTCGTCACCTATTCCAACGCGGCTAAAGTGGAATTATTAACGGTGCCGACCTATTACATAGACCGTTTCGGCGCGGTGAGCAAGGAAACGGCGGCGGCGATGGCCGAAGGAGCGACGCTGGCGGCGCAAGCGACGGTGGGCGTGTCCGTCACCGGAATCGCGGGGCCGGAAGGCGGAAGCGACGAGAAACCGGTGGGGTTGGTGTATGTCGGTTTCGCGATTCGCAACAAAGAAAAGTTGACGGCGACGGAAAAATTTTTCTTTAGCGGCGATCGAACGGAAATACGGCTGCAAACCGTGGCGGCGGCATTGGAGACGACCTACCGCCGCCTTTCCGAAACCGCGCGTGGATAAAACGAATTATGACGTTCATGCCCCATTGGCCGCCAGCGATCGGCAGTCGCGACGTAAAATTTGGATTGGAGCGCGTCCGGGCGGGGCTTGCCGCTATGGGCGATCCGCATTTGCGCCTTCCGCCCGTGGCGCACGTCGCCGGCACCAACGGCAAAGGTTCGACCGTTTCCTATCTTCGCGCCATCGCCGAAGCGGCCGGATACCGCGTCCATTGCTATACCTCCCCGCATTTCCTGCATTTTAACGAACGCATCCGCCTCGCCGGCGCCCTTATCGGCGACGACGATTTATACCGATTGATGGAAGAATGCCGCTTGCGGTTGGACGGCATGGAATTAACCTTTTTCGAGGCGTCGACCGTTGCGGCGTTTTACGCGTTTGCCTCGCGCGACGCGGATCTTTTAGCGCTGGAAACCGGCATGGGAGGAAGGCTTGACGCGACGAACGTCGTCGCCCGCCCCCTCGTGACCGTCATTACGCCCGTGTCGATCGATCACGCGGAATTTCTCGGCTCCACCGTCGAAAAAATCGCGGGAGAGAAGGCAGGGATCATCAAAAAAGACGTGCCTTGCGTCGTTTCCCTGCAAGAGGACGGAGCGATGGACGTCATAAGAAATAAAGCGGAAGACGTCGGCGCGCCGCTTTTCGCCTATGAGTATGATTGGGGACTCTTGCCGCCGAGCGCGGAGGAATCGCGCTACCGCTTCGTCTGCTCGACCGGCGAGACGCCCTTTCCCGCTCCGTCCTTGCCGGGCGCGCATCAGCTCATGAACGCCGGGTGCGCCATTGCCGCCGCGCACGTCATGCGTTCGGCCCTGCCCAAAATATCCGCCGACGCCATCGCGAAGGGCGTCGCCACGGCGCGTTGGCCGGGACGGCTGCAATGGCTGACGAAAGGGGCGCTTGCCGATAAGGCAAAAGGCGGGTGGCGCATATTGCTTGACGGCGCGCACAATATCGCAGGGGCGCAGACGCTGGCCGATTATCTGCGCGACCATGTGCCGGGCGTTCCCGTCTATGCCGTTATCGGCGTGACGCGCGGGCGCGATCCGGCCGCGTTGCTTCGGCCTTTACGGGGAATCGCCGCCAAGGCGTTCGGCGTGACGGTGCGCACCGAACCCGGCTCCGCCTCGGGCGAGGAGGTCGCGCGCGCGGCGCGCGCGGAAGGATTCGACGCCGAAGGCTGCGACGACGCCGGTGAAGCCTTCGACCGCCTTCTCGCAAGCGGCGCCGCCCCGGGCGTCGTCGTGTTTTTCGGTTCCTTATATCTAGTGGCGGACATGTTGCGAATAAACAAAAACGAGGCCATTCTATGACCCGCACACTCTACCATTTTAAATTATGCCCTTTTTCGCGACGCCTGCGCGTGCACATGGCGGAAAAAAAACTTGAATTCACCCTTATCGAAGAGGCGTTCTGGGAAAAAAGACCCGATTACGCCGAGATCAACCCCGCGATGGAGGTGCCGGTGTTGCTCGAGGCCGACGGCGAATATTTTCGCGAGAGCCACGCCATTTCCGAATATATCGAACATGCCTATCCCGAACCGCGCCTTCTCGGTTCCGGGCAAGAGGATGCGGCGGAGGTGCGCCGTCTGCTCTATTGGTGCGACATTAAGTTCCATAACGACGTCACGCGCTACGTGCTGAACGAAAAGGCGCTGCGCTATCTGGCCGGGGGAGGGTCGCCGTCGTCCGAAGCCCTGCACGCCGCCGCCTACAATTTGCGCCAACATATAGCCTATTTTGAACGTTTGCTCAAGGATCGCCGCTGGCTGGCCGGCAACGAATTTTCGCTGGCCGACGTGGCCCTGGCGTGCCATCTTTCCGTCGCCGACTATTTAAGCGCGATGCGGTGGGATTCTCCCGGCGTAAAACATTGGTACTCGCTGGTGAAGTCGCGTCCGTCCTTCCGCGAACTGCTCCATGACCGGTTAGTCGGGTTCGCGCCGCCGCCCCACTATGCCAACCTTGATTTTTGAACGCTTTTCTCGAGTTCCGCATGTCCGCCTCCCTTTCCCTGCGCGCGAGGAGCGCGTTGTTTCGCGCTCTTTTTCCGGTGTGGACGGCGCTCGTGTCGACGCTATGCCTGCCGTTGCTGCTCTATCGCGACGCGCGTAAAATCGCGCCGGCCGGGCGCCTGTGGGGCGCCGGCACGATGTTTTTATTGAAGCATGTATGCAATCTGCGCTTTGCCGTTCGCGGAGAGGAAAACATACCGCCGGGAGCGCCCGTCATCTTCGCGTGCAAGCATCAATCCGTATGGGAGACGGCGATATTTCTTTGTCTATTTCCCCATCCCGCCTATGTGCTGAAAAAAGAATTGCTTTCCGTTCCGTTGTTCGGCACGTTCCTGCGCCGATTGGAGATGATTGCGATAAATCGCTCCGGCGGCTCGGCGGCGATAAAGGAGTTGCAGCGTCTGGCCGCCGAAAGATTGCGGGAGGGAAGGGCGGTGGTCATTTTTCCCGAAGGCACGCGCAAACCCGTGGGCGCAACGACGGACTACCAATCCGGCGTCGCCTTTTTATACGCCGGAGCGCCGGAAGGGACGGCGGTCGTTCCGACGTCGCTGAACTCCGGCGAATATTGGAGTCCGTTTTCGCGGATAGTGCGCCCCGGCGTCATTACGATGAGCTATCGCCCTCCCATTCCGGTCGGATTGCCGCGCAAGGAATTTATGAAGGCCTTGGAGGAAAGCATAGAGAGGGGATGCGCTTTTTAAAGTGCATCGATTTTGCTTGTCTATCGCGCTTCTGCGCTTATAATGCCGAAAATTTACCCTCATTATTTAGTAACGCCGAGCGCTTTTCATGACCGTCGGTTATGGCCGTTTTCCCGTAAGGCGCATGCGCCGCATGCGCGACGCCCCGTGGATGCGCGACCTCGTGCGCGAAACGCGGCCGGCGCCGTCCGACCTTATCTGGCCGACGTTCGTGACGGAGGGAAGCGCCGACGTTGCCGTTCCCTCTTTCCCCGGCGTAAAGAGGCAATGTCTGGCAAGCCTGTGCCACTCCGCAAAGCGCGCCTACGCGCTAGGGGTGCGCGCCATCATGGTTTTTCCTTACGTCGATTCGTCGCGAAAAGACGCCATCGGAACGGAAGCGACCCGTCCGGGCAATCTTATCGCGCAGGCGGTGGCGGAAATAAAGAAAGCTGCGCCGGATATAGGGGTGATATGCGACGTTGCGCTCGATCCCTACACCGATCACGGCCATGACGGCGTTTTTATGAACGGACGCATAGACAACGACGCCACGTTGCAACGCCTTTGCGAACAAGCCTTGTGTCTGGCCGACGCCGGAGCCGACATGCTCGCGCCTTCCGACATGATGGACGGGCGCGTCGGGGCGATTCGCGCGGCGCTGGACGAATCGGGACGCGCGGGGCTGCCTATCATGTCTTACGCCGCTAAATTCGCCTCGGCCTATTACGGCCCGTTTCGCCATGCTGTCGGGTCGGCGTCGGCATTGCGGGGCGGCGACAAAAAAACCTACCAGATCGAGCCGGCGAACGGGAATCAGGCCGTCCTCGACGCGTTACTTGACGCGGAGGAAGGCGCCGACATGCTGATGGTCAAACCGGCTTTGCCTTATCTCGACGTCGTCTCCCGCCTTAGGCGGGAATGCGCCCTGCCCGTCGTCGCCTATCAGGTGAGCGGCGAATATGCGATGATGCGCGCCGGCGCCGACGCGGGAGCGTTTGACTTCATGAAAATGCTGCGCGAGCAGATAATTTGCTGTAAACGGGCCGGCGCCGTTGCCGTCGCCACGTACGGCGCCTTGGAATTAGCGAAGGAATTAAAGGAACATCCCTATGACGAATAACGGCGACAGCCCCGCCGCCGTGGCGGTGCGAAAAACGGCGGAACGCTGCCACGCGGCGATCGATCGCCTCGAGGCGACGTTAGAAGCGCAGGTTAAGCGCATCGAGGAACTGGAAGGACGTTCGTCCCCGTCGAACGCGCCCTTGTTCCGCATGCCGCAACCCTCTAAGGAATAGCCCGCCATGGCCGAATTTACCATCGAATTGGGTGACGCGTCTTATACGCTTCGATGCAACGAAAGCGACCTGCCCACCGCGCACCGCATCTGCGACAAGCTGAAGAAACGTTTCGTTGCCGCCTCCGGCGGAAAGCGCCACGTCAACTCCGCGCAATGCATGGCGCTCATGTTGTTTCGCATGGAAGAGGAGTTGGAGGAAATTTCGGACGCGCTGAACGCGCGCGGCGCAGGCATAAATGCGGACGAGGCGCTCGAATTGCTAAAAAATCTGCATCGACGGTTGGAAGAGCTTGCGAAACGGGCCGGAGGCGCTATATAATCCTTTTCGCGGACGGAGCCGGCTTGGCTTCTCGTTAGACTTTGTATTTCCCGGAGGCAACACCTTTTACGACAAGGCGTTCCCTGTTCGTCGCCTTGGCGCGGACACAATGCCTAATTTTTTACATAGGTCTCTCGGCGGATCTAACGTCGACGAAAGCAATCAAGTTCCCGTCCGCACTGCACGACGTCGTATCATCCGCCCATTGTTAGAATCCCGATGCAATTTTTAGACGAAGCGAAAGTTTACCTCTCCTCCGGCGCCGGCGGCAACGGATGCGTCAGCTTTCGGCGCGAGGCCAACATTCCGCGCGGCGGCCCGAACGGCGGAGACGGCGGCAAGGGCGGCGACGTGATTTTTTACGTCGACGACGACCTAAACACCCTCATCGATTATCGCTACCGCCAACATTTTCGCGCCGACAAGGGCGAAAACGGCAAGGGCAAGGACAGGCACGGCGCCGACGGCGCCTCCCTCCGGCTTCGCGTTCCCAAAGGCACGCAAATCATTTGCGACGAAACGGACGAAATTTTGGCCGACATGTCGACGTCCGGTGAAGACGTCGCGCTGTTGCTCGGCGGCAAGGGAGGGCTAGGCAACACCCATTTCAAAAGCTCCGTCAATCGCGCCCCGCGCCGGGCGACGGAAGGCGAACCGTTAACCGAAACGTGGGTATGGCTTAAACTAAAATTGTTGTGCGACGTCGGGCTGGCCGGACTTCCCAACGCGGGAAAATCGACCTTGCTGTCCGCCTCGTCGCGCGCGCGCCCCAAAATCGCCGACTACCCGTTTACCACCCTAAAGCCGCAACTTGGGGTGGTCTATAGCGACGGCAAAGAATTCGTCATGGCGGACCTTCCCGGCCTGATCGCCGGAGCGCACGAGGGCGCGGGGCTGGGCATTCGGTTCTTAAAACATCTGGAACGTTGCCGCGTTATTCTGCATTTGGTGGACGGAACGGACGGCGACGCGGTCGAACGTTACCAAACGGTGAGGCGCGAGCTGGAAAGCTACGGCGACTCCGTCGGCGCCAAACAAGAGATCGTCGCGCTCAATAAGTGCGACGCCCTTACCGAAGACGCCATAGAGGAAAAACGCGCCGCCTTGAAGGAGGCGTGCGGCCAAAATCCCCGCCTTCTGTCCGGGGCCGCCGGATCCGGCGTCGCGGCGCTTATGCGAGAACTGGCCGCTTTGGTGGGTAAAAACGGGTAAGCGTTATTTTTCGTTCAGCACTCCCGCTTCCATAAGCGAGAGAATCAATGTTTGCCTTACTTCGCGATATGTTTCCGCATTGCGCGCAATCAACAGCCCATGCGTGACGTCGTCGCACCGAAACGCTTCCCCGTTCCACCTTGCGTACGGTAATCCCAAATTTTTTGCGATCGCAAGGCCGGGTAAGTGGTCCCACGGGAACGTGGTGCGGAAAACCAAAAAATCCAATTCGCCGGAAAAGAGCATCGGGTATGAAATGACCGACGGAACCTCGCTCGGAGCGAGCGTTATTCCCTCAAGCGTTTCCGCAATGCGTTGCGTCTCGGGATGGCGGAACACCTTTCTTCCCATCAACCCGAATAAAGGCCGACGCATGGCGACGCCATTCGCAACGGAAGGAAAAGCCGGCGTCGTGCCATATTTTTCGTCGTATAGCGTCATTTTTTTGTTATAGGCGTCGTATAGCCACGCGGCCTGCGTTTCGCCCTTCGATACCAAACAGAGCAATATGCCGAATCCTTCCTTGCCGGCGACGAAATTGAGCGTGCCGTCCAGCGGGTCGCATACCCATGTCGGTACGTCGTCGCCGCGCAGAAGATCCAATATCGAGGCGTCTTGCGCAAATGATTCCTCGCCGATAAAATGCGCGTGGGGGAGGACGTCGTGCAACGCTTCTTTAAGAAAGGCCTCCGATTTTTTGTCCGCCACGGAAACGGGATCGTCGGGAGAATTTTTATAGGCGACGTCCGTCGTTGCCAGGCGCCCAAAATAGGGCATGAGGCATCTCTCTCCCGCGTCGGCGACGGCCCGGCCGACGTGTAATTTTTGCGCTTCCGTTAGTATGTCCATGGTATCGCCTAAAACTTCGTGCGATATTTTACCAGCGCCATGGCGTCGGCGTCCTTGCTTGCGTCGTGGTCGGGTTGGAGCCTTACGCCGGCGCCGAAGGCAAGTTCGCCGTTATAGTGCGGAAAGGCTTTGGCGTAGTAAGCTTCAAGGTCGGTTTCTTGACCGCTTGGGGCCAGATCGACGTTTTCGCGGCGGTAATTGACCGTGCCGTCGGCGTTTACGCCTTCCGGCAAGCGAAGGGACGCGCTGCCCGAGCGTACCCGCAGCGGCTGCGAGACGTTGAATCCGAGCCGGTCGTTGCCCTCTTTCGTTACGCCTTCATATTGCGCGCCAAGCGAGAACGAGTCGCTCACCACGGCGCCGATATCCTGCATCAAACCGGCGGAGGCGAGGTTGGCGCGGCTCATGCCGACGTTATAGTTGGCGGAAAGCGTAAGTTTGTCGGTCGCCTTGAAGTTGCCGCCGAACGACGCGTAATCGGTGGGCGTGTTCTTGTCGAGCGCGAAGGCGCCGCTATAGCGCGAGCCTAGCATGCCGCGTTCTTCCTGCATCGAACCTAACTGGCCGGAAAATCCGAAGCGCTTGCCGTAAAAATCGACGCGCGCCGCCATGCCGCCCACGGCGTCGCCGTCAAGCCGTTCGCGTTCGGCATAGCGCGTCATGTCGTCGACGTGGCTTTCGCCGTTATAGATGCCGTACGACAGGCGCATATTACCGTATTTGGTTGAGGTGGCCGCCGTTTGCGCGTTTTCGGCGAGCGAGGCGAATCCGTTGCGGAACGCCCCGAACATGCTGTGCCGTGCCATGTTTTCTTCGGCGGTCGGCGCATCGTCGTTGCGGAATAATAAGGCTTTTTCGGCGTCGTTATTGACCGATTGGCGGAAGCTTAGTTCCCGCGATCCCAAGCGCATCTGCGTGTCGAGGGTGAAGGCGGTTGCGTTTTCCCTATCCTGCGCCGCTCCTCCGCCGAAACCGCGCATCGGAAGGTCGCCCTCCGCGCGTTCCGCCGTCGTCAGGCGCATATTATCGCGCAATTGGTATTGGCGTTCGTCCGTTTGCTCGAAAAATTCGTTGAAGGAATTTTCGATTTGCGGCGCGTTTTGCGCGGCGCGAATGAGGCTATCGGCGGAGATGTTGTAGTTCTTGCCGTATTTATCTAAAAACATCACGTCGCCGCCCGCTTTTTGCAGGGCGTTGCCGAACGCGGCGGACGATTGAATGAAGGATTTGCCGACCGACATCCCGCCGCTATTAAAAAACGCGCCCGTGGCGAGGGTCCATCCGCCGGCGGATGGCTGGGTGGCTTTCTCTAAATTCACCATGCCGTGGCCGTATATGTCGTCTATACCGCTTGCGCCCAAATCGGTGGCGGTGTCGAACAGAATGTTCAGCACCGTTTTCGTGCTTAAATGCGGGAAGGCTCCTTGCAGCACGCCGACGGCGCCGCTCACCGCCGGCGCGGCGAAGGACGTGCCGTCCGCACCGCTGCCGAACGTGTTCGTATAGTCGCCGGGAGCGGACAGGCACCACTCCTTGGCCACGCCGCAATGGGCGCTATAGGTTGCGATTTGATCGTTTTCGTCGAGCGCCACGACGGCCACCCAGTTTTTGCTGAAGTCGTAATGGTCTGGATTGACGACGTCGTAGCCCTCGGGTTTGTTGTCCGTCAGGTTTCCCCTAAAGTAATAGGGCAATCCTGCCAATAGCGCCGGATTGTCGGTCGGGGTGTTGCCGGCGGCAAACACCATCGCCACGTCGGCGTCGACGGCTTTTTTAAATACCTTCAGGTACGAATAATTCGAGTTGCCGTTTTCCGTGGCAATTAATTCGGCGCGCAAATCTTCCGGCGCGAAAACCGCGTCGGTGTGGCTGTCCGCAATGATCGGCGTTGATATGTCTGAACGCGACTCGCCGTCAAACTCTCCTTCCACCAGAAACCCGTAGCTGGCGTTAATCACGCTTGCGCCGGAGTTTACAAGGTAGTTAGTTCCTTGAATGTCGGATCCGCCGAGCACGTCCAAAAAGCGCACCGGTATCAATTCGGATTCATACGCCACCCCTTGCGTGCCGGCGTCGTTCTTACGCGCGCCCAAAATATGGGCGACGACGGTGCCGTGGCTGACGTCTTCCGAGCTGTCGTCCTGCTGCGACGCCACGCATCCGCCGGTGACGGTGCAGGTGCGGGCCTTGCTTGCGGTAATCGCGCCTGCAAGGTCGACGGCGGAAAAATCGACCTGTTCGTCCAAGATGCCTATTTTTACCTTTCCGTCGGGAGAGGAATCCTTCAATTCGCCGTTTGCCTTGCGGTCATAAATTTGCCCGGCATAGCCGCGCCCGTAAGCGTCGTAGGCGTGCATTTTTTCGAGGGCGGGGTTCGTGTCGGCCTCTTCCGTTTGGTATTCGCTCGCGGATTTCGATTGCGGGTGCAGCGTTGAATTTTCGTCTCCGCCGCCGTTATCGTCCCCTCCGCCGTTATTATTGCCTCCGCTTGATTTTTTGCTTGATTTCGATCCTCCGCCGGCGGCGAGGGCGGCCACGATCAATCCCGCGCCGGCGACCCCCGCAATAATGGCGGTTTTCATGCCGATGGCGTCGTAGGGTTTTTCGTCGCCGTTATCGTCATATTCGTTACCCGGCTGGCCGTGTCCCATGGCGCCGGCCTGGGCTTGCGGCATGTTGCCGGTAGGCGCGTTCTGGTAGACGGGCTGAGGGCGCGTGACCGGCGCGGCGTCGGGATATCCCGGTCCGGCCCCGAACGCTCCCTCCGTAGGGGGAAGGGGATTGTACGGGCGAGGTTGTCCGGCCATGTATTGCGGATTTTGCTGCGCGTATTGCTGGCGCGAGAAACGCGACGGATATTGCGGCGCCGGCGCTCCCGCGACGCGAAATGGCATGCCGGGATGGTTTCCGTAACGTATGACCCCGCCTTGCGCGTTGTAAAGCGGACCGTATTGCGCGCCGGGGCTAGAGACGTTTTGAAAGCCGTTATTGCCGTAAAAATCGATGGCGCGCGGAGGCGCGTAGCCGTAAGGATCGCCGTAACCCTGATAATAGCGCGCCGTATTGTACGGGGCTTGGCTGTAGAAGAACGGATCCGGAGCGTTGGAGCGCGACGCCGGCGCGTAAGACTTGGCGTAATAGAAGTTTTGCGCCCCCGCCGCTTGCGCGCTTAACATGCCGATAACGCCGTAGGCCGTGGCGCTAAGCCATTTTTTTTTACTTTTTTCCGCCATGATGCTAAACTTTCCCCGAAAATCCGCTTGCGTGCCGCTCTCGTTTTTCATCATAACGGCGACCGCCCCCGAACATTAACTATACGTTAATTTCATGGAGTTTTTTTTGCAATAGAAAAATGAGAGCGCGTGCGTAAAGATATATTTACTATAGCGTAGGACTAAAAAAGATCCGGAAGGCGCGTCAAAAAACACGATACGGATAGCGTATTTTTGTTTTTTATTTTTTTAAAAACAAGAATACCTACATATAGCATTAAAAAGAGCGTGGCGTTCGACGTACCTGCCGTGCGAACCAAAAAAACATAACGCCATTTGCCTAAGTCATCCTTCCTTCAGCATAGAACCGATTCAAGATCGTAAGGCGCGACTTACAAGGGAGTGGGGTAAAGAGTTCTCTTTTCCGTCACGGTGGAAGTCACCCAAGTAGTCGTTTCCTGAATAACGGTTACCATGTGTTGTGCGTCCGAAGAGGTTTCTTCCGGTTCTTCGATTGCGAGAAGAGTGACGGTATGATGCTGCGTAATGGTATATGTACTGGTAGGAATCACGCACGTCGTAGTCGGGGAAGCAAACTCTAAAGTTCTGGTAATAGTAGTTACCTGTTTAGTCATGCTTTTAAATTGGTTGCAGAATCCCTTGAAAGGAATCGGGCCAATGAATGCGTCACGAAAGAGCAGGGCAAGAGATTCGGATGGAATGGCGCCCGTTTCACAAGAAAAAAGCATTTCCTGCGTCTGTTCGGAAGACATCTTCGGAAGTCCTTGCGTAAGAACGGAAACGATGCGGGTGAGCGCGTCGCCGTCGTCAAGGCTGACGTCGGTATTTCCGGAGTCACACGCGGCTACTTGGCGATTGACGCTCTCCAGATTAGCGGCGGTGGATTGCTTATATTGAAGCGCTCGATTCAGTTCCTTAGCGATGTGCATGGCTTCGTTCTTAGGCGTTTCAGCGGATAATCCGAAGTACGTAAGAAACCAATCCAAAGGCTTAACCAATTGAATCACTAAACCGTTATTGCGTTTCATGGCGGTGAGCGCTTCAACTTCCAACTTCGCCTCCTCAAACAATATGATTGCTTGTTTAGTGACCTTCGGCAGATACTTGCAATCAACGGCAACATATTTGTCAAATTCGGTTAGGGAGATGGCAGGCATATCGAAGACGGCAACCGATTTGGCAGGCGAAGCGGCGGCGGAAGGATGAGAAACGCGATGGTAGACGCATGTCACGGCGAAGGTAAACAAAAACCCGGCAAGTATCGTAAAGCAGTTGAATCCATGGCGACGTCGGCTAGTCTTCTCGGAACGGTTGAGGGGAAGAAATTCCGACGACTTCTTGTTAGCGTTCACATTGTCGCTATAAGGGGGGTAGGACGTCATGATGTTTGTGGAAAATGCAGTGACGTCAGCGGAAAGCGTGGGCGGCGTAAGGAAAGTGGTAGCGCGAGGAAAGATGAGGAGGCGGTAAAGCGAAGCTAGGGATGGTAATTAAGATTATACTCGTATATTAATATTAAAGTCAATTTTTTTTAAGATAAGTAATTAATTTTAAAGATAATTAATAGATTTTTTGCATCCTGCCTAGTTCATGCGGGCGAGTCTGTGCCTTGTAACGCAGTTATTTCGCTCTATGGTTTTGGGCGTCCGTCTCATTTTGTCATGTCCTCCCGAACAATTTTTCTATGTCCTTTAGCTTAAGCTCGACGTAGGTGGGGCGGCCATGGTTGCACTGGCCGGAAAAGGGGGTGGCCTCCATTTCGCGTAACAGTGCGTCCATTTCTTCGGTGGAAAGACGTCGGCCCGACTTGATGGCACCCTTGCACGCCATGGTCGCCATCACTTCTTCCACCGTCTCTTTCATGGACAAGTCGCCCTCGAGGCCCCGTACGTCGTCAATTACGGCCCTTAACGCCCCGGCGGCATCCATATTTCCTAAGATGGCGGGAGTGGCGCGCACGATGACGGCATTTTCGCCGAACGGCGCCGCGTGGAAACCAAAACGCTTCAGCGCGTCATAGTGGCTTGGCTCTAGCGCGGCGGCGTCGGTCGCCTCTAGCTCTACGATCTCGGGAATCAATAATTGCTGCGTCCGTACGCCGCCGGCGTAATATTCGCGCTTCATTTTTTCGTACCGCAACCGTTCGTGAGCGGCATGTTGGTCGACGATGACGACGGCGTCGTCGGTTTGGGCCACGATGTAATTATCGTGCAATTGGCATCGCGCCGCGCCAAGGCGTTCGTCGGCGCGGGCAATTCTTTCCGACGGAGGAGGCGCGGAATAGGCGTTGTGGCGAGAAGCGGAAGCGGCGACGGCGGCGTCACGCGGCGCCTCCGGTCGATGCGCGTCCCGCTGTGCGGTGATTTTCGCCGCAGAAGGAGAGGGAAGGGGGCGAAAGGTCGGACGAGACGGTTCGTTCAACGTCTGCGGCGCCGTCTTCGGCGGAAGGGAAAAAATCTGCGCCGAAGAGGAAGGAGAGGGAGCATAAGAGGGAACGCGGGCTTTTTCCAGCGTTTTTGCGGCAATTTCGGTCGAGCTTCGCTGCGCGCCGGTGCGCAATCCCTCGTGCAACGCCCGGACGATAACGCCGCGCACTTTACTTTCGTGGCGAAATCGCACTTCCGTTTTGGCCGGATGCACGTTCACATCCACGTCTTCCGGCGGAACGCTCGCATATAGCGCAAGAATCGGGTAGCGCATGCGCGGCAGATAGTCTTGATAAGCGGCGCGCACCGACGCCGTCAATATTTTGTCGCGCACCGGCCGGCCGTTGACGAATAAATACATGTGGTGGCTATTGCCGCGATGCAGGGTGGGAAGACCGGCGTAGCCGCGCGCGGAATATCCCGCATCGTCCGACGCCGCAACCGCGACGCCGTTTTCCGCAAAAGACGGCTCCATCGCGCTTGCCACGCGATGAAAGAGGCGCTCCTCCTCCGTGTCTCCCCGCGCGTCCAGGGCGTATATTGGTTTGTCGTTTTCTCCGACCAACGAGAAGGATATGCCGGGATTGGCCAGGGCTTGCCGCAATATATTTTCTTGGACGTGCGTAATTTCGGTGCGATCGTGCTTTAAAAATTTGAGGCGCGCGGGGGTGGCGAAGAATAAGTCGCGAATCTCGACGCAGGTTCCTCGTTCTCGTCTTGCCGCCGGTAATATTCCCGCGACGGCCCCTCCTTCGGCGCGAATTTCATGGGCGGCGTCGGCGTCTTTCGCGCGCGAGACGACGGACATGCGGCTAATGGAGGCCACCGACGCCAGGGCTTCGCCGCGAAATCCCAGAAAACGGACGTTCCATAAATCGTCGTCGTCGAGTTTTGACGTGGCGTGGCGTAACAGGCATAGCGCCAGTTCGGCCTTGTTCATGCCCTTGCCGTTATCGTCGATGCGAATGAGGTTGCGTCCGGCCCCGCGTATCGTCACGCGTATGTCGGTCGCACCGGCGTCGATCGCGTTTTCCACCAACTCCTTGACGGCGGAGGCCGGACGTTCGATCACTTCGCCGGCGGCGATGCGGTTAATGACGTGGTCGGGAAGGACGCGAAGGGGCATAAGATGATTCCGCGAAACATTATTAGGACTTACGCAGCACGCATCTTTTTGGCGCTTTTTGCGGTAAAAACGGTCTAAAAATGCTCACGTACGTTAAGTACGCTGCGCTTTTTATCCGTTTTTGACCTAATAAATCGCTCAAAAATCTACGCACTGCGTAAGTCCTAATTAAGACGCGTCGCCGGGCGAGACGATGAGGAGCGCGGCGACGTTTCGTTCTTCGCTGAGCAGCACGTTATAGGTGCGGCAGGCGGCGCCCAGATCCATTGTCTCCGGCGTCATTCCTGCCGCCGCAAATGCATTTTTTGCCTCGGCGGAAAGCGGCGCATAGCGTTTGCCCGCGCCAAGCAGTAGCACGTCGGCTTTTTTGACGCTATTCGGCAAGCTTTGTACCGACTCCGGCGTAATGGCGCCTAAGGAGAGCGGCTCCCATAGATATACTGCGTCGGGCGTGACGGCGATACTCCGCGAATAGGCGTCGTCGTTGACGCGAAATATTTGCGCACCGTAAGAGCGAATGCGTTTTTTTTCTTTTGGCGTAAGTGGGGTAATGTCCATAGGGTGGAATATAACGTCGCCGACGTGCAAAAGCAAGGGTGGGGAATTATAGTCAATCCAATTTAGAATGACGCCTATATAGAATTTTGGCATGTTTTTTTCTTTTTGGATAAGTGCGTCACGTAAGCCTTAATCTCGCCTTGATTTTCACGGAAGAACGCAATAGCATGCCTATCAAGCCGCCTCGGACGTTTTCCCGTCGAACCCGGTCAGATCGGAGACGAAGCAGCCGTAAGGCGAAGGAGACGGGTCGGGGCGGCCCAACCAATTAACGTACGCTCGCCATGTCTTCCGCTTCGCCCTCTTACGTCGTGTTAGCGACCAAATATCGTCCCGGGCGCTTTGAGGATTTGCGCGGACAAGACGTGTTGGTGCGCACCTTGCAAAATGCGATACGGCTTGACCGCATCGCTAACGCCTTTATCATGACGGGCATACGCGGCGTGGGAAAGACCACCACCGCCCGCATCATCGCCAAGTCGCTAAATTGCGTCGGCGGGGAACATTCGGATAAACCGGCCGTTTCACCGTGCGGCGCGTGCGAGCAATGCGTCGCGGTGCGCGACGGGCGCCACCCCGACGTGCTCGAAATGGACGCCGCCAGCCATACGGGCGTGGACGACGTGCGCGAAATTATCGACATGGCCCGTTATGCTCCATCGATGGGGCGCTATAAAATATTTATCGTCGATGAAGTGCACATGCTTTCACGCAGCGCCTTCAACGCGCTGCTAAAAACGCTGGAGGAACCGCCGGCGCGCGTGAAGTTTATTTTCGCCACGACGGAAATTCGCAAGGTGCCGGCCACGATTCTTTCCCGCTGCCAGCGTTTTGACTTAAAGCGCGTCGAGACGGAATCGCTCGCCCGTCATTTAGCGGCGGTCTGCGAGACGGAAGAAAGGCGCATTGAGCCTTCCGCCCTGGCGCTCATCGCCCGCGCGGCGGAGGGATCGGTGCGCGATTCCTTGTCGCTGCTCGATCAAATTCTCGCCATGCAGGAAGGCGTTCCCACGGCGGAAGACGTACGCCGCATGTTGGGCATGGCCGAAAGCGGACGCGTCGTCGCCCTGTTCTCCGCATTATGCGAAGGCGACGTCAGAACGACACTCGCTCTCGTGCGCCGGGCCGTGTCGGACGGGCAAGATCCAATGCAAATCGTGAAAGAAGCGCAGCAAGCCTGCCATCACGCCGGATTGTTCACCGTGGCCGGAAAAGACGCCGAGACGGACACGTTTTACGACGAGGTCTCGCGCGGCGCGTTGGAAGAGGCGTCGAAAAAATGCGGCGCCGCCTTCCTTATGCGCATGTGGAGCCTGCTTATTAAATGCGCGGAAGAATTTTCTTATAGCTACAACGCCCAGGCGACGCTGGAAATGGGGATGGTGCGTTTATGTTATGCCTCGTCGCTGCCTACGCCCGAGGCCGCCTTGCGCGCGCTGGCGAAACACGAGCGCGCCTTGCCCCCTGCCGCGCCGGATAAAAAAAAAACCTGATTGTCCCTAAGGAAAATTCCCTAAACGGCATGGATAAAGCTCTTGCCGCCTTAGAGGAGGAAGGCGACGTCACGGATTATGCGTCCTTTCTGGAATATTTGCTGAAAAACAAGGAGCTCACGCTATACCGACTGCTGAGCGCCCACGCAGAATGCGCGGAGTGGAGCGCCGAGAAAATCGTCCTTCGCGGCGATTCCGACATATTGGCGCCGCGTCTTGGTGAGTTAAGGAGCCATTTATCCCATGCCGGCCTGTCCTCGCTTCCGGAAATTGCCATTGAAAGTGTCGTAAAGCCGCCTTCATACGCCGCGATGTCGACGTCTAAAGCGCAGCATTCGCCCAAAGGGAAAAAAACGGAGGCGCCTACGCACCCGGACGTCGCCTACGTGAAAAAATTCTTTCCTGAGGCGATATTAATCGCTTTAGACGAGGGCGAAACGGCATAACGCGCTATCGTCTAAATAGAGAGGACGGCATCAGTGTTTAATCAAATCGTATCTGCATACATAACCTAAGATATTGCGTGCCGTCATCACCCGTAAATAAGGTTCCGAAGTCATGCCTACCCGTACTCGGTGTATCGAAGCACGTGCGGGAAAACAAATAATCTTCAAAGGCATTCCAATTATAGATATGGTAACAAACGATGTTGCCGCTCTCGTTAACGATCACATAACCGCCGTTAGCGTCGTAAATGCCGCACCATATTTTTCTTGCCGTCATTCCCAACGCAACGGATAATAAAAAACGCTTTATTTTACTTTCATAGAAGGGCTGCCCACAGGATAGATCGTAACCGCAAGGATTCTTATTAACCGTTAGCCCGGTAAGCTCCGTTATTTTTGTGCCGAGACCCGAGTAATAACCCGCCATAAGATCGGCAAGAATAAGATCTAGTTGCGAATCGCAGAATGCGATATTTCTGCGAAATTGATCGTCTTCCACTTTTACATAATGAAGAGTGCAACCGTGCGCCGCTAATTCCGCCAATAACGATTTCGTCTTTTTTCCTTGAAAAACTTCGTCGGAAAGTTTTTCCGCGCTTTCCGCTTCGTATAAAAAACACGTACTATGCTTAGCGGCGTTAAATAACGTCGATTTTCCGCCAAGTCGCGATTTAATGCTAAATCCTAATTCTTGCCGGCGTTGCGTAACGGGATCGTGAACCGCAACCTTAACGTCTTGCTTATTTTGCGAACCGGATTTTAATAGCGGGTTGCCTATCTTTTCCACGAAATGGGCAATTTCAGGAATTTCGAAGCTTGCCTCGCCTTTGCTCGCCCGCACTTTTTCAAAAAGCAGATCGGCCGCGGCCACATATTCCGCCGCATTGACTTCCGAAACGATTCGGGCCGTAGTTACTGCCTTAATAACGACGGTATCGCCTTCGTTGCAACGTCTGTATTCCGCATCTATTCGTTCTTGCCCTACGGTTCTTCTAACCGCATATACGGGATAAAAGAAATCTTCGCGGGGATTTAAATGGGCGTCGGCCGCATGAAGCTTGCCCGTTCCTAAAAGCCTAAGGAAAACGTATAATTCGCTCCACTCGCCTTTATTCATTCCGGTCATTCGTAACAGGCGGCTTGCGCCGCGTTTTGCGCTTTATCGGTCCAAACGGGCTTAGCCGCTTGCCGCCTTAACGTTTGCAAGCGTTCGATAATCGTTTCGCCAACGGCTTGTACCGCGTGTACGGCGACGCTATTGCCTAGTTGTTTCATAGCTTGCGTTTTCGACACCGGAAACACGAAATCGTCGGGAAAACCCATCATGCGCCGGCCTTCCTTCGGCCCCATGCGTCGTTCTTGGCCGCCCACTATGTAGCAATCCCAATTTCTACGATCGCCCACGCCCGAACTGCGTCCGCCGACGCGCAGCGTATAGCCGATCTCCTTTTCGCACACATCGCCCCATACTTGATTCATCGTAATATTAAGGGGTAGCTTACGCGGAAACTTAAACTCGGCGCCATAATTGTCTTCCTTACGGAATCCCACGATAAACAAGCGCGGCCGATGTTGCGGCAATCCATAGTCCGACGCTTTTACGACTTGCCAATATATATTATATCCCAGTCGCTCGCTAAGAATGGCACGTATGGTCTCGAATGTTTTGCCGCCGTCGTGATTCAGTAGATGGCGGACGTTCTCCAAAAATATTACCGACGGGCGTTTGGCCTCGATAATTTCGGCTATAATAAAAAACATATTACCGCGCTTGTCCTTCTCCTCTGCGAATCCTCTTTTGAATCCGGCTTGGCTAAAAGGCTGGCAAGGAAAGCCGGCGCACAATATGTCGAAATTGGGAATTTCCTCGGAAGGAAACGTAATGGCGGTTATGTCGGGGTTGAATAAGCCATTTTCAAAAAGTTGCGGCGAAAGCCTGCGAAAATTCTCTTCGTAGGTTAGGCGGGCGAACGGATCAATTTCCGACGCAAAGACGCATTTGGCACCCAAATTATGCCAAGCCAAATGAAAACCGCCGATGCCTGCAAAAAGGTCTATAAATGTCAGTGCATTACTTTTCATGCCGTCTAAAGTCCGTACTAAAATAGCTCCCGTCCTTTTATATTATAATTCCTAACATTGGCAATTCTTATATGCGAAGGCCCTATTCATGTTTTTGCCCTGTGCTCGTTAGCATGCGTCATTATAAAGGGGTTGACTGTACTATAATTTGCAGCGACATTGCTTCGCGCCGGTCGTGGTCGGCGCGTCTTCCGAAAGATCGGTCCCCGCGCAGCTTCCTTCCTTAAATTCTACCCAGTCATAATGCGCGCTGATTGGGCCGGTATAGGAAAAAGGCCCGAAAAACTGTTCGGCCTTCTTTCCCGTCCATAGATTTGCCATCAATTGACTGGGGGCGGAGGGAAGGGGGCCGCCCTTTAGGGTGGACCGGCGTATTTCCTTTCCGTCGACGAACCATGCGAGGGAATCTTTGTTCCATTCGATTTGATAGACGTGAAAATCTGCTGAGGCGTCGAATCCAAGGGGTGTTTGCTCCATGTTGTTGCCGTCGGAGTCGGTGTTGTTTTGGCCTTTTACGTAATATCCGGTTTGAATCATTTTCGTATCTTTGCCGAGAAATTCGATATCGATTTGATCGGCGCTGCCCGCGTCGAAAAGAAAGAACGACGAAACGATTCCCGACCCTTTCGCCGCCTTCATGCGGCCGGAATAGCATCCATACGAGGTAAATTGCAGCGATTCGTATTCGCCGGAGGCGAAGCGTTGATTTTGGCATGCCGATTTATTCGTCGCGCAATCGTCCAGGGTAAGCGTCATCACGCCGTCTTTGATCGCCATGCGGTCGCGCCTGAAAATAACGTCGAACATCTCGTCGGTAGGATGGTAGGCGTCGGGCGATCCTCCATAGGGAGTGGTCGGAACGACGCACCAATATTTACACATCTTTTCGCCGGAGGGCGCGTTGTCGAAACCGTCGCGATAGCCGGCGGCAAGGGCGGAGCCGTTCATAAAAACGGCGAAGGCGAGACAAAAAAGAACGGCGCGAATTAGCATGTAACACCGGATACGTAAATAAAATTTCTAGCGCATAATTTTATGTTACCGGAATTATATCGCGATTTTTTTGCGTATCGTCGTTTTTTTATCTGTTTTCCTTTCGGTGCAAAAGCCAATATCTCTATACAATTCGCTAAAATTCACGTATAATTAATAAATGCTTTCGCCCATGCGAAGCATGCCGGGCGCCGGACCCATTCCGCGCCAACCGAACGTGGGTAACGGATAAGATTATTATGGCCAACGACGACACCAACTCTCCCTTGCCGATGACGGCAGACGGCCGGGCGCAGAAACCCCAAGCGCAAGGCGCTAACGCGAAAGGGCAAAAAGACACGCCCGAAATGGCGTTGCAGCGCGCGTCAAACGATGAGATTAAGAACGATAAAATCTATTCCCTACCTACGCTTATAGAAAAAAACTATAAAGCCATCTGCGGAGAGGGGGCGTCTTGGCCGCCTAAAGTCTCTAAAAATCCTGAAGAATGGGAAATGCAGGCCATTATTCCGGACGCCTTACGGGAAGCCGCCAATCGCGCCCTCGACAAATATGGAACGGAAAACGTTCCCGCCGGCTTTTATGATATTGCGTCCGCGATGTGCGCGGCAAAAGCGGTCAATGCCTATTTCGCGAAAAAAGACGCCGAATCTCCTCCGACGCAAGAAATGTCGGACGCTCGAAAACCGTTGACGGAGAAATTTCAGAAAAACGTCTTAGGGCTGCTAAAGAAAGGCGCCGACGCGCAAGTCGAAGAGCAAAAGCAACTGAGGGGAAAAAATCCCATCCTCTCCGCGCACAGGGAAATAGACGGCGCCTATGAAAAATGGAATAAAAAACAAAAGGTAAAAGACCATTTAAGAGACGTTTTGCCGGAACCGTTTAGTTTAATCGGCAGCTTTCTTTACGAATTATTGAAGGCGGGCGTAAAAGGCATGGCCGGAATAGGGGCGGGCATTCTCAAAGCCGTCGGCGAGACGCACGCGATTCTGCAAGGGGCGGCGCATAAAAAAGAGATGGACGCCGCCTTTCAAGAGATAGCGGAAAATTATACCGGCCGGGAATCGACGGACTTTCTCAAGAAAATTCTCGATAAGGGCGCCGCGACCGTCGCCGCCGCCGAAGAAGAGAAGAGTCAACAAAAACACGCGCCACAACGGAGCGGACAAAGCCCCGCCGGGCAAGGCGTGGCCGGGGCCGCCGTCTATCCCCAAATGATGCAGGCACAGCAACAGGCGCAACGCAATGCCGCCACTGCCGCGCAACCCTATCCGCAGATGCGCCAACCGGAAACGAATCAGCCGCAGACGGTGCAACACGTCCCAAAACCGCCTAAACCTAAGAAAGGCGCCACCGCGAACGATCGGAAACGGGATGGAGGCGCAACGCGTCCCGCCCATCCCACCATGTCGGGCGCCAACCCGCCGCCTTTTAACCCAAAAGGAGCGTTGACCAGGATGGGCGTGACGGCCGTAGAAAAAGCGACGCCCGGAGCGTCGGTGCGACCTACCGGAGAAAGGGGAAGTTCCGGCAGAAGCTCGGAACGGTAATATATTAAACCATTCTTTAGCGTATATCAATTCTTATGCGAATCGCGTCCGCCTCTTCTTCTCACGTCAAGTCGCCGATTAATTTTTTCGTTCACATTACCGCTACAGTCGCCGCATATTCGCTCAAAAGTACAAAAGTAAAAATTACTTGCAATCAAAAATCAACCGACAACCTGATACTTATCTCGAACTGAGGTTAAATGCCTTGAAATTTGTCTCTCCTTACGATAAAATAATTCCAGTGTTATGAAGAAAATCCATGCCATAAAATAGTAGGACTAACCAATTATACTGGTCGCCTTCCATGATGGACGCGTTTCCCGGCACGGCGTTATCCCTGCAACTGCTTCCGCTGATCGGCGCGACCGGGGCGGCGATAGGCTACCTGCTTTTTTTCTTCTGGAAGCGCAAGCTGATCAAAAGCACCAATTTCCAATGGCAGGAAATGATTCTCCGCACCGCCCACGGCGGCTATTACGTGTGGGATGCGGGGCGCGAACGGGAAGATTTCTCGATCAATCTCGTCAATATCTTCCGGCTGCGCGACGACCAGCAAAACTTTAAGGAGTTCTCCTGTTTTTTTGAAACCGACAAAGAGGCGTTCCAACGCGCCTTCGATAAGCTGGTGGACGGATCGCGCCAGCGTTTCACCTATAACATGATGGCGAACATTTGTGGCAACAAGCGGAATTTTTTATGTTCCGGCTATCGGGTCGAGAATCGGGACTATAAATTCCAAGGCGTGATTTTGTGGTTTTTCGACGTCACCGAATACATGCTCAAAATGAACGAGATGCGGGAAGACATGCAACGCAGCCGCCGCGAGCGTCGCCACTTAAACGACATTTTGAACAATATCCCCGTTCCCATATGGCAGCGAGACGGCGATTTTCACGTGCGATATTGCAACCTTGCTTATAGCCGCTACGTGGACGAGGACGACAAACATCGGGCCATTCCCGAAATCGCCCCCGTCCTGACGAAAGACGTCGTCGAGGCGGTGCGGTCGGAGCGTCCGTTCGACAAGGAGCACTATCTGGTCGAGGGAGGCGAGCGGAAGTTGCTGCATATTTACGAAATTCCGGTGCATCAAGGCGGAGCGTCGGTCGGGTACGCCGTAGACGTAAGCGACACGCAATATTTACGCAAACAGATAGAGGCGCACGTGTCGGCGCACGAAGACTTGCTGGAAAGCTCCTCCAGCGCCATGGCGATCTACGGAAAAGACACGCGCCTCATGCATTATAACCAGGCGTTCGTGCGCATGTTCGGATTGTCGGTCGAGTTTTTAGACTCCGCTCCCGCCTATTCCGAAGTATTGGAAAAATTGCGGGGATTGCGTCGCCTTCCGGAACAGAAGGACTTCGCCGCCTTCCGCAAGGAGCAAGTCGGGTTGTTTAACCGTAATCTCAAAGAGCCGGCCAACGAATTCTTCCACTTGCCGGATGGGCGCTCGCTGCGGGTGATCGTGATTTCGCATGCGCTGGGCGGGTTATTGTTCGTGTATGAAGACTTAACCGACAGTTTGCGCATCCAGTCGTCCTACAATAAATTGGCGGCGGTGCAGAAAGCGACGCTCGATTACTTGAAGGAAGGGATATTGCTGATCGGGTCGGACGGACGCGTAACCTTGTTTAATCCTCGGTTCCAAGAAATATTTCCGGGCACCGACGCATTTTTAGCGGAGCGTCCCCACGTGCGGGAATTGCTGGAAAAAACCCGCAACTCTTACGAAAACGTGGGGAGTTGGGCGGTTTTCCGCGACGGATTCATTGAAAAATCCACCGGGCGCAACCATGCCTCGCTCATGCAAGAGATAGACGGGCGCATTTATAACGTGAGCTTCATTCCCCTGCCGGACGGTCAGGTGTTGGCGTCGTTTCTCGAAGTGACCGCCGCCGCCATGACCGAGCGCATGTTGCACGAAAGAAACAAGGCCCTGGAAGAGGCGGACAAGCTGAAAAACGATTTCCTCTCCACCATCTCTTACGATTTACGCACGCCGCTTACGTCGATCATCGGGTTTTCCGACGCGCTGAAAGAGGAATATTTCGGCGGACTCGCCCCCGGCCAACGCGGTTACGTCAGGGACATTTACGGAGCCGCCAACCAGCTTTTAGCGATGATCAACAACATCATCGACGTGGCGCGCATTCGCGCCGGGAAATTCGAGTTGCAATGCTCCTCGTTTAAGACGTCGCATCTTATCGCCTCGGTCATGCGCATGGCGGACGGCGTCGCCAAGGAAAAAGGCGTCAGGCTCGCGCAGCTATCGACGCTTCCGCGCCGGGCCGAAATGTTTGCGGATATATCGCGCCTGGAGCAATTATTGTTTTACGTCACGCATCGCGCCGTCGTCGGGTGCGGATTCGGCGGCGCGGAATTAACCCTATGCGCCGACCTTCACCGTAAGGACGGGCGCGACGGCGTAGAATTTAGCGTGCGCATGGCGTCGCAAGACGGCGGCGCCGACGTGCGGTCGGTGCGGGAATTTATTTACGGCTCCCCAAGCGGAGAGCGGATCGCCGTCAGGGGAGCGGATAAAAACGAATTCGGCGCGTTTCTGGTGCGCGACATCGTCGAGCGCCACGGCGGCCTATTGCATTCCGCCGACGCCTTGCGCGACGACAGGGTGTTTGCCTGCATCGTTCCCCAAAGGGCCGACATTTGCGCGGGGGAAAAAGACTCTTCGCCGACTGATGCCGCTTCTTCCTTAAACAACGCAACCAAAAGGCGATAATGCGCGCATGGCGTGTCTATGCATCGCCACGTTATGCACGCGCACGAAATCGGCTGCGCAATTTTTATATAAACGTAGCGATAGGGCCAGCGTCGCGGCGTCTTTTTCGGCGACGTCTCCCGAGGCAACGCCCAAAAACGATTTGCGCGAATGCCCGATGAGCAACGGAACGCCGGAATGTTTTTTTAACGTTGCCGCTCGCTCGACGATCGTTGCGCTTTGCGCGGCCGTTTTGCCGAATCCAACGCCCGGGTCAAAGACGAGCCGAGACGGATCGACGTCCATCCGCGCAAAATACCGCAATTTATCGTCGCGCCATGTTTTTAACGTCTCAATGACGTCACATCCCTCCGGCATGTGTCGCGCTTTGTCGGCCGGAACGCCCATATTATGCATAAAGACATAGCGCGTCTCCGGACGTGCGGCGACGGCGCGCACGATGCGTTCGTCGGCGCCTCCCGAGACGTCGTTAATATAGTCCGCGCCGCATTCCAGCCCTAACGTGACGGAGGCATAGCGATAACTGTCCAACGATAGGGCCACGCCCCGCGCTCGGCACAGGGCGACCGCCGGCGCAAGAACGGGCGACAAGCGCGCCATTTCTTCCTCGTCGCTTAGGGGGGATGCGCCCGGACGCGTGGATTCGGCGCCGACGTCGATGACGTCCGCTCCCTCGTCGATAAGCGTTGCGATTCTTTTTAACGCCGTATCGGCTTCAAGCCCGTCGCCGGAGAAAGAATCGGAGGTAAGGTTAACGACGCCGAAAATGCGCATAATGCAAATTATTCCATTAATTTTAGAGGTTTTTATACGTATGGCATATCGTTATTTCCGCGCCGGCGGGAATAGCGCACTTCGCAATCCTTTAACGAACGTTGAGCGTGGTTTTTAAAAAACCGGATCCCCGGTTTCACGGGGATGACGGTCCGTTGTTATTCATTAAGGGAAAACACTATATTATGTCGTTCGTTTTTTTCCTTACATGCGGGCGCCGCGAAAGCGTGACCTCCTCTCCCCATTCTTCGGCTATTTGCGCCTGTTTTTTTTCAAGCTTATACGATTTTTCTTCCGCCCGGGCGGTAAGGGCCAATATCGTCAGTTGGGGAGCAAGCCAGACCAGCATCCACCCGACCGCAGCGAATCCGTAAATATACGCCCACGCGTGAATGTCGTCAAAAAAACCTTGGGCGACGAGCGCCGGGTCATATTGCGTTCCTATGTCGAAAAGAAAAGGCAAAACCCCGACGACGTTGAACGCCGATACGGTTTTAGAGGCATGCTTTCCGCTTGACCTGTCGATGAGCGAGGAAAGGATGGAAGGCAACATCGCGACGACTAAAAACGCGAAGGCAAAATACGAGGCGTCGGCGACCCAGACGACTAAGCCTACCACAAAAAATTTTCCGGCCAGACTTAATTTTTTGACGCGTTTCCCGTGAGCACGGGAACCGCCCTCGGTTGCATTAGCGTCGACGGCGGTATTTTTTGCCATTGTCGCGTTTCGCTAGCCCCTATTCGTCGTCTCCCGAAGAAGAAGCGGCGGTAAGGGAACGCTCATCCACGATAATGCCTAGGCGCGCCGCCACTTTAGCGTAAGCTTCGATCAATCCGCCTTTTTCTTCGCGAAAGCGATCTTTGTCCAAGCTGTCTCCGCCCGCGTCCATGTCCCATAGTCGACAAGAATCCGGACTAATTTCGTCCGCCAAAATCAATTCGGGAAGCTCTTCGTTGTCGCATCGCCCAAATTCGATCTTGAAATCGACCAACGTAATGCGTAATCCGGAAAATAATCCCGTCAGTACGTCGTTAATGCGCATGGCCATGCTGCGCATTAGCTCGACCTCAAAATTATCGGCGATATCCAGCGCGTAAATATGGTCTTCCGTGACGAGGGGATCGCCCAGTTCGTCGTTCTTAAAGCAAAACTCCACGATCGGCATGGATAATTTTTTGCCGCGCTCGACGCCCAGGCGCTTGCAAAAACTGCCGGCCGCATAATTGCGCACGATCACTTCGAGCGGAATGACCTCGAGCTTCCTGACCAACTGCTCGCGCATGTTGAGCGACTTAACGAAGTGGGTGGGAATGCCCGCCTGATGCAGACATAGCATAATGCGTTCGGAAATGCGGTTGTTCAATATGCCTTTGCCGGGAATGACGGCCATCTTCGCCTTGTTAAAAGCCGTGGCGTCGTCCTTAAAATATTGAATCAACGTATCGGGCGTGGAACCTTCGTACAGAATCTTCGCTTTGCCTTCATAGAGTTTTTTGCGATTACGCTTGCCGCTCATGGATCTGCGCGCCCTTAAGAATGTTGTCATGGGGGAATCCCGAATTAAGGTTAGACGAAGAAAACGTCGCGCCCGGTTTTGCCGCGATCCTCACCTTTATTTATAACTACCGGAAATGAACGTAAATAGCAATGAGCGCGTTATATTTTATGTATTGCTCGCTTTGTTTTTTTTTGCCAAGGGCGGGCAGCGGCAAATTCTTTAAAAAAAATACACAACCCCTATTACCGAACCTGCGGTAACGTGCGATACGCCGATAAGAATTTTCGTCGTCAAGGATTTATTGGAAGCGAGAAGGCGAAACGAGGGTGGCGGAGTTACCTTGCCATATTTCTTCTCTGGCATTAGCAACAATTCCGTCATAGTCGGAAGAGAGGGAAGCGGGAGCTTTCCCTTTGGGGTTAACGCCTTGCGGGTTATGCGGAGCATCCTCCAAAGCGTGCCATGGCTGGGCGCCGTAGCCGCCATCGCTCGGCGGAAGAGACGGGGGAATGTGTGGAGCGGAAGTACTCCGAAAATTTCCATTAGTTGGATCTTTCCGAAAGATAACATCGCCATTCGGCATCTTGCATGCACCGAACTCTTGAGCTACGAAAAGATTATTATTAGCTATTACCAAGTTTGTTCCGGCGTTTGCTATATCTGTTGCACGTTGCCACCCTGACATTTTCTCTTTATGAAGATCTTCTTGGATTTTGCGTTCTTGTTCACGCTCCATCCGTGCTTTTTCCTCTTCCTCTTTTTCCTTCCTTTCCGTATAACGTCTCTTCCAACAGCAACAGAAGGGCAATCGTCCTTTTCTGCCAAGCGTAAAATGGACAAGCAAGACAAGGCCAATGAGTACGGAAGGAATGCCCAACCCAAGGCCGACTTTCAGGATTATCTCCCAAATATCGCCGTTCTGGGAAGAAGATGAGGCGGCGTTAGCGGAGGGAGGAGGGTCGGAAGAGCTATAATAATTTACGTCCGAAGATTGTGCGGAGGGAGCGGCCATCGCCGGAGGCAATCCGCCGATAGGGGTGGCGAGAAGCGGCTTTGCCGAAACTTCTAACGTAATTTGCGTTATGATCACGACGATCACGCGCAAAAGACAAAAAGGATCGCGCGCCATGGCAGGTAAATGAGGTCCAAGAGACTAGGTAAAACTCTCTATAACCGCTGAAAATACGGTAAGCGAAACAGTGCGTGCGTATATTTATCGAAAGGGTAGAGAGATTATACCGGAGTTGTAAAAAAAATCCGGTTTTTTTTAAAAGACAAAACAACCGTTCAAAAATTTAAAAAAGACGAGAATCGACCGGCGATTCACGAGAGACGAGCGAAAAAGCTTAAAAACATATTGACATAACACAAACAGACAAAGGCTTTAAGAACCGCATATAGAAACGTTGTGACGGCCATCAAGATTTTTTCAACCGTCGTCGCCATGCTGCGCATAAAAATCGCCGCGACGAATATGTTCAATCCGAAAGACGCGGTGATAAATATAAAAAATATGAACATGAAAATCCATTTCCGGAAAAAATGACGTATCATATGACGTATCTTAGGTTTTCCGGAAGGATGGGAGAAAGTTGCGCAAGAGTCTTTTCGAGCATTTTGACTCGCGCCTACATCCGGGAAATCAATGGCGGCGCTCGATTTTTTAAAGATACCACAACATGTCTTAGGATTTTCGGAATCATAGGAGGCGCTGTTAGCAAGAGTGGCGAAGGAATTTTTTCTCGCGTTTTGATTTGCGCCGGCCTGACGAACAAATGCTTTCGATCCCATACGTATCCCGAAGCAAGTAACGTACAGCCACATTGCCATATCGACGCCAAGCAGGCAAGTCGCACCTAAAAGCGCTCGACGAAACTTGGAATGAAGGGAGAGAAATTTTTTCTCTTCCTCATTCGGGGAAGCGGAAGAAAAAGGTTTAAAAACCGTGACTGCGGCAAAATTCTTCGGAAAGCGCCCGCGCATTCCCGACAAAAATTTTTCCTCGACGTAGAAGACGAAACCAAGAGTAAATAAATGAAGAAAAATATCCGCCCATATGCCTAACGTCAACAAAGGATACGTATAGCCTTTTCCGACTCCTCTAAGTTTGCTGAAAATGGACATTTTCTAAAAAGGAACGTACTAACGTGTAGACGTCAAATCGTTAGCCTATAGCGAGGCATACAACTAGATGCCCTACATGGATTGACGTTTATGTTTATAAATTTATTCGGCACATATGTCCATATATATATTTCCTTGCGAAATAACGACGCTATAATAATTTTTTGCGCTAATAGGCGCGAACGTAAATATCAAGCATTATGTCTGCTCTATCGTCACCTTCGCTTATGGACGGCGCACGTTACGCGCGGCGGGTGCGGCGCATGAAATTATGGCTGGCGACGTTCGCCTGTAGCGGCGTGTTGGCGTTGTCTTTCTACGTCTTTTTCACTTCCGGCGCCAAGAACGGGATGCTTGTCGCCCCGTCCGAGCCGCCGCGCTTGACGGCGCCCCATTTTCGCGGCGTGGACGATTTAGGGCATCCGTTCGACTTGCGCGCCAAGGCCGCCTTATGGAAGGACGGGGAAGAGGTCGAGCTTGACGCCCCCCAGGCTGAAGCGGCGTACGGCGACAAGGGATCGCTGCGGCTACGGGCCGATAAGGGATTATACGAAACAAAAAGCAAGCGGTTGTTTTTAGACGGAGAAGTGAAGGCGTTCGCCCAGTCGAACGCGCAAGGACTGCCGGAATTCATCGAAATACACGCGCGCGGCGTGGCGGCGGACTTGCCTTCCATGTTTGCGCAAAGCAACGAACCGGTGGAGATTATCTCCGACGCCTTCACGCTGGAAGCCGCCGCCTTTACCGCCGACGGCAAAAAAAACGTCGCCGCGTTCACCGAAGGCGTGCGCTTGATTTTACGCCCCAAAGCGTTTAAACAACGTCATATCAACATGAACATGCCGGAACGATGATAATTCGCCTTTTTTTGCTGGTCGCTTTTGGGTTGTGTTCCGTATGGGTGCATAGCGCAGACGCGCAGTCCTTTCCCGCCGTCTCGTCCGACGCGCCGGTCGAAATAGAGGCCGACACGCTCGAAGTGCGCAAAAATGACGGCGTCGCGGTGTTTAAGGGCAACGTCAAAGCGCGGCAAGGCGCCGTGACGATGACGGGAAAATCGATGCGCGTTTATTACGACGCCGAAAGCCAAGGCGTCGACAAAGGTCCCTCCGGCATATCGCGCATCGAAATGGACGGCGAGGTGGTCGTCGACGCCGGCGCCGATACGGCGAAGGGCGACATCGCCGTCTACGACGTCAAGGCGCAAACCGTCATCTTGCGCGGGAAGGAAATTGAAATCCATAGCGGCGAAAACGTGTTGAAAGGGAAAAAGCTCACCTACCATCTCGATACGGGCGTGAGCGTGATGGAAGGCAGCGCCGGCGCGGCCAAAGGGCGCGTGCACGGCGTGTTCGTGCCGGGATCGGAAAAAAAGAAATGAGCGAATTTGCGCCCGGGCTATATGTCGTCGCCACCCCTATCGGCAATATGGGCGACGTGACGCTCCGCGCGATCGAGACGCTTTCGCGCGCGGACGTCGTCTATGCGGAAGACCCGCGCAGCGCCAAGAAGTTATTCGACCGCCACGCCATTGCGCCGAAACAATTATGGCGATACGACGACCATAGCGACGCGCGCGAGCGCGAGCGCATTTTGGAGCGGCTGGAGGCGCGAAGCGAGATTATTTGCCTCATCAGCGACGCCGGCACGCCGCTTATCGCCGATCCCGGCTTTAAGCTGGTGCGGGAAGCGCGGCGACGACATCTTCCCGTCCATCCCGTTCCGGGAGCGTCGGCCTTGACGGCCGGTTTAAGCGTGTCCGGATTGCCGACCGATAAATTTATGTTCGTCGGCTTCCTTCCCTCGAAAAAAGAGGCGAGGCGCAAGGCGCTGGCGGAATATGCTCCGCTGGACGCCACGCTCGTTTTTTACGAAAGCCCGCGCCGATTGGCTGAATCGCTCGCCGACGCCGCAGACCTTTTAGGCGACCGGCAGGCATGCTTAATGCGGGAACTTACGAAAATACACGAAGAGGCGCTGGCGCTGACGCTCGCGGAGCTGCGGGACGCCGTCGCCTCGCGCGAAAAAATTTACGGCGAATGCATGGTGGCTGTCGCCGCGCCGAAAAAAGGCGCCGCGACGACTAACGAAGAAGCGGCGGAGGAGACGTTGCGCGGATTGCTCGCCCGCATGCGGGTGAAGGACGCCGTCGCGCTCGCGCAATCGCGTACCGGCATGGCGCCCAAAACTCTGTACGCCATGGCGCTGGCGATTAAAGGGCGGGAAGACGCGTGACGCCATCGCCTTTCCTGCAAAAAAAGCGCAACGCCTACCGCAAGGGCGTATGGGCGGAAAGATTGGCCGCATTTTATTTGCGCTGCCTAGGGTATCGAATTCTGGCAAGACGACTGCGCGGATATGGCGGCGAGGCGGATATCGTCGCGCAAAAAGGCGACGTGATCGTGGTGTGCGAGGTGAAGTTCCGCCGCACGAAAGACGCTGCCGCCTATGCCGTCACTCCCGCGCAGCAGGCGCGTCTCCGGCGCGGCGGGGAATATGCCCTCGCCCGCTTCGGCGTGTCGAACGCACGCTTGCGCTTCGACGCCGTGTTGTTCTCGTTCAACGCCCTGCCGACGCATTTAAGGAACGTCATCGGCGACGGCAACGGGTAAAAATACACATAAAAATTATTTTTCTTATATATACTAACGTTACTTACCTTCGATTTCTATCGCACTTTCCGGCTTTATCGCTGACTCGCCATAGCAATCTACTCCCACGTTAGGTTCACGCTCATCCATCGTCTTTGCGTACGTTCGAGATTCTTGACGAATACCGACAACATGCGGACACACGCTTCCTTCCCATCCGCTCTCGCTCTGATGACGCAGGCGCCCGGCTCCTTGAAAATCGTCGTCCATTTTGCAAAAAACATGACGATAATCAACGATTTGGTCGCATGGTTTTTGATTATCGGATACGCTCTCGCGCATCTCCCCTCCTTGTTTCACGCCGCCGCTCCGTCTCGCCCGTCTCGAAAGTTTTCCGCCGCTTCGTTCATGAACGCCGCTTTCTCCGTATTGCGCGTGACGCTCGAGATATGCCTATGGCTCTTCCGTCTTTGCGCGGTGCAATGTTTGTTCTGGTCTTTCGTCGCGTTCTTCGTGGCAAGACATTACGGCATTCGCGCCTATTCCAAATGTATGGAATATGCCGTCGTCACGATTCTCGTCTCGTATTACGCTTATATGGAGGAATGCTGCCGACATAATCCGGAGGGCGACGCACCGCACGGAGAGCTTGCCAAGCAAATAAGCGCCCTTGAAAGTCAAGTAAGGAAATATGGTTCTTCTGCGAATAAATACCAATCTCCTCATGGCGACTCTTCTCGAGCCGACAACGACACTGAAGAAAACCTTGCCGACCGGATAGCCAACTTTCGACGAAAGGTTGAAAAATATAGCTCTTCCTCCAAGACGCCCGAAGCCATCGCGCAAAACTTGCTTAAGGCTTTTCGGACATACATTCAATCGATAGCGTCATTTGCTCCCGAAGAATATGTTTGCTGCTTGGAATCGATGGCAACGCAGCTGGGAAACGCAATCGAAGAATCCCGTATAGCTAAAAACATCATTCAACCTTATGCGATTGCTTCTATCACCAACGGTTTCTTCACCGCTTCGGACAATACATGCGATTGCGTGATAACCGAAGATCAGCGAACGCTGCTTGCGACCGCAGATCAAGAATTCACAACAACCGTTGAGAATCTTGGAGCCGAGCATGAGCAAGAGGTATTGATTTTCACGACAAGCGTGGAGGATGCGACAAAGCGCGTCTTTCAGATTGATAATGTGACAAGGTTTCCTTAGACTCCGTTAACGTTTAATTTTAGCCGCTCTGCAACGTCAGATTTGTTTTCTTACTTTTTTAAAAAATTATTTAAAAAAATTGAGCATGCTACACTCGCAAAGATCGTGCTTGACCTGGATTCCCGCTTTCGCGGGAATGACGAATGTTGATATTTTATATCATATATTGTTAACACGTTAATTTATATTTTTGTCCTGCTAAAAAACCGGCGCACCGGAATATATATTGCGAACGCGTTTTTTTTACGTATACTTAACGTATCGTTAAGTTAATTTTGATATATTTCTCCCGCTTGCGTTCATGATACACAGCTATGCGCCTGCCTTCGGCGAAGAAAGCCCGGAAAGCCAGATAGCGCGTTTGCGCGAAGAGCGTAACGCCGTTATCCTAAGCCATTACTATCAGGAAGACGCCATTCAGGATATGGCCGATTTCGTCGGCGATTCGCTTGACCTTTCGCGTAAGGCCGCATCGACGAACGCGGAAATGATCGTGTTTTGCGGCGTGCGTTTTATGGCCGACGTCGCGAAAATACTGAATCCGACGAAAAAAGTCTTGCTTCCCGACATGCGCGCCGGGTGTTCGCTCGAAGAATCGTGTCCGCCCGACGCCTTCCGCGCGTTCGTGGACGCGCGTCCCGGCCACAAGGTGCTGACTTACATTAATTCGTCGGCCGAGGTGAAGGGAATGTCCGATATTATCGTCACCTCGTCCAACGCCGAAAAAATTATTCGCTCCTTGCCCGAAAACGAACCGATTATCTTCGGTCCGGACAAATATCTGGGCGCCTATTTAAATAAGATCACCGGTCGCCGGATGGTCTTATGGCCGGGGAGTTGCGTGGTGCACGAGCGTTTTTCCGAAAAAGAACTGGTTAAATTGCAAGCGACGCATCCTCGCGCCCTGGTCGTCGCGCATCCGGAATGTCCGGAATATTTGCTGGGCCGCGCCGATTTCATCGGCTCCACCTCGAAACTGATCTCTTTTTGCGCCGATCGCGACGGCGGGGAATTTATCGTGCTGACCGAACCCGGCATTATTCACGCCATGCAAAAGGCGGCGCCTCGCTCCCTCTTCCTTCCGGCGCCCGGAATAGGCGACGTCGCCTGCGCGAGTTGCAATACATGCCCTTACATGCGCCTCAACACCGTTGAGAAATTACGCGACTGCTTGCGCGACGAAACGCCGCAAATTACGCTCACGCAGGAAGAAATACAGAAGGCGCGCGCGCCGTTAATGAAAATGTTGGAAATGTCCGCCTGAAAAATCGCCTGTAATTAAGGGAGCGACGCATGAAACGCGAAAAAGGTTCCGTCGTCATCAAGAAATACGCCAATCGCCGATTATACAATACCGGCACAAGCTGTTACGTGAGTTTGGCGGACATTTTCGACATGGTGAAACGAGGCGAGCCTTTCACGGTGACGGACGTGAAATCGGGGACCGACATCACGCATTTTATTTTAACGCAAGTGATTTTCGATCAGGAGTCGAAAGGGCTTAACGTCATGCCCACGGAGTTTTTGCGCCAGGTCATCCGATTTTACGGCCATAGCAGCGGTCCGGCCGTGACGCATTATTTGCAACATTCCATGCAATATTTCATCGACCATCAAGACAACATGCAGCGCGCCTTTGCGGGCGCCGCCGAAATGATGCCGGCGGGAGGATATCGGGAAATATTGGAACACCAGATGGATTGGTGGAGGAAGGCGTGGAGCTTCCCCGTCGCCGCGCCGAAAAGCGACGACGATTCGGATAATTCCGACGCATAATTCATTGGCCGTTGAAATGCAACGCCAATATTTCCGCTTAAGGCTCTTTATATAAAGCATATCACTTAATTATTTGACTATAGTTATTGCGCGTTCGCAAAAAAATGGATATTATGTAAGCCACATCACATCTTTCAATCTACCGGCGCCACACGCCAAAGATTAGGTTTCTACGCCCACGCTGCAGGCAGCCTTTCACCGTCTTTTCTAACGATCAGTTACGCAATGTCTTTGTTTCCTCCTGTTACTCCTACTCCGCCCTACGGAATAGATCAGCGGAATTATGACCTCAATTTTGTACCTCGCTCATCATGGAACGCCCAAAATCAACCTCATATCCTCCCGCCGATAAAGGAACACATGCAACGCCCTTCCGCAAAGAGCGACCTACTTAACTTATGTGGAGCAATCATCGCGTATTGCACTAACGAATACTCAATCAACAACCAATTCCTATCGCTACAGAATCGAATAGAAGCCGCCATCGGATTTTTGACGCAACAAGAGAAACAATCGCAGCTGCAAAAAGAAAAAGAGAACCTGCAACAAGAAAAAGACAAACTTGATCTCTTGGTTAAGAATGCAAATCATATACTCTCGAATATGAAGCATATTGCTGACGGTGGCAAAAACAAAATAGCGTTGAATGCAGCAATTACCTACTATGCAGATACATGGATTCCCCTACAACAAAAGCTGGACAATAAGCAATCCATAAAGTCTCAACTAACATTTAGCGCAGCTCGCCTTGCATCCACCGTTATACTCTTGGAGTTTTTACAGAAAATACAAACCTCGCTCGGAATCCCGACAATCGCTACGGAACTACCATCCACAACCACAGGCAACAACAAAAGAAAGCGCGAGGATGACAACGATTCGGATGACGCTACGCCGAAAAACAAAGCCAATACGAGTCGCACCCTTCCGCCACCTAAGAAAAAAGGCCAGAATGGTAGAAAATCCAAAGACGACGGCGACGATAGCGGTTCTTATCATCCTTAAGCGAATATAGCGGCCCTTATGCCCCATAGCCTCCCTTCCGCTCCTTTTCCCGCAGGCGTTTCAGGATTTTTTTACGCGCCGCAGGTCGGCTTTCCCGTCATAAAAAAAGAAAAATATTTTTGCATCGAACCCGCAAACGACGCTAGTCGATCAACCGCACGACCGACGTCATGTCCAGCGTAGCCTCCCCGACGCGCAGCATGTTTTTTCCGTCCTCGAATCCCACTTCTGTGACCTTGCCCTGGGCGAAGGCAGGAATTTCTTCCGAATCCTCCCCCACTTGCGCCACCATGGTCACGGTATAGGCGCCGTCTTCCATCATGCGGCCGGAATTGGCCTTGCCGTCCCATTGAAACGTGTGCGCGCCCGGCGTCGTGCTGACGTCGCCGGTGTAGACGGCGTTGCCCGACGCGTCGGCAATCATCACCTGCGCCGCCGTGGCGTCGGCGGGGGTGACGTAGGTGAGCGTCGCCGCGCCGTCCGCGAGGGTGAATTGGCCGGCTTGGTATTCCGCCGTTTTGCCCAGAAACGAAACGGGATTGCCGTAGGCGCTGCCCTGGCCTTTCAGCAGGTCGAGAATGTCGCCCAGATTTTCGTTGGTTTTGACCGACTGCTCCACCTGCGACAGATTCGCCAGGCTGTTGGTGAATTGCGAGTTGTCCATCGGCGCCATCGGGTCTTGCGTCTGCAATTGCTTCAAGAATAGCGTCAAGAAATTGTCGTAGTCTTTCTTGAGTTGTTCCTTGTCCAGCTCCGTTTCGGTTTTGGGCGCGGCCGCGCCGGAGTTTTTCGCGTTTTTGGCCGACGCCACCATCGTCGCCAAGTTTGATTCGCCTATCGTGTTCGCCATGACGTCGTCTCCTTATGCCTGAATGTTCACTAATCCGTCGATAACGTATTGCTGCGGCGGAGGCTGCGCGGTATTTTCCGCCTCGTTTTCGATTGTATCGCCGATCATCTCGCCGAACTCGCCCTTCTTGCGTTGGGGAGAGTCGTCTTGGTGGAAAAAATGAAAGGAAAAATCGCTGGAGCTGTCGGAAGAGATGATTTCCTTGAGCATTCCCCGCAAATTGCCTTCCTCTTGCTGCAACAGCGCCGCCGTCTCCGGGCGTTCGGCGGCGACGTAGATATGATGCTTGCCGTCGGCGGTTTTTTGCATGCGGATATTGACAAGCCCTAACTCCGCCGGCTGAAGTTGCAGCCGTATGTTGCCCGTCATGTTGCCGCCGTTATGGCCTTGCATGGCAATTTTTATTTGCGCCAGGACGTTTTCCGCCTGGCGCGCGAAGGAACCGTTTTGGGTATAGCTTGCTTGCGACGTCGCGCCGTCGCCTCCGCCCGTCCGCATGTCTTGCCGCAGCGTAAACGCGCTCCAATGGCTCGTCGAGCCGGAAGGAGTCGTGGCGTCGGTTTTCGCGTTCGTTCCTTCGGGAGCGTCTTTCGTCAATTCGGAGAACGCTTTTGCGGCGCGATCGCCGCCTTCGCCGTTGCCGTTGCCGCCGCTATCGGTCGCGGACTCTCCGTCCGATGTCGGCGTTCCCGCCAAGGCGTCGCCGCCGGACGGGTCGCCCAGATTCGCCGAGGCGAAGACGCCGGAAGCGCCGTTTTTCGCGTCCGATTCGTTTAACGCCGCCGCCAGGTTTTTCATGCCTCCTTCGTAAGTGACGCGCACCGATATGTCGGTCGAGGTCACGCGCAAAAACGATGCGGCGTTTTTGGCGCTTGCCTTGAGCGACGCGGTGACGGCCTCGTTTCCCTCCAACGCTCCCGACGCCATAATGTCGTACAACAAACGAAATTTTTGCAGCACGTCGCTTAGGCGCTCGGCGAGGGAGGCGTCCGTCGCGCCTTGCTCCTCGGAGTCCGCCGTCACCAATTTCGCGCTCAGCGTCGAGACGTCGATCTCCGTCTTGCCGGAGACGTAGGCGGCAATTTCTTCTTGCAGGCCCGGGGAAAGTTTTGCCGACGCCGCCGGATCTTTCGCTATCAGCTTCAGCGCGGCGTCGATGGCGCCGTCCAGCGCCTTGGATATGTTCGCCGGGGCCTCGGAATTAAGCGCGGCGGCAATGTTGTCCGTATTCGGCAAGGTCACGGAGCCAACCGGAGAGTCGGGAAGGCTATCGACGAAATTCGACCATATCTTGCGCAGCGCGACCAGCGCCGGATCGGCGGCGGGAGCTTGGATTTCGTTCGCGCCCATAGCTTCCCCGGCGTCGCCCGTGACGTATTGCTGCGCCAGCGCGTCCAGCGCCGATTGGGGGTTCAGCGTTTCTCCGCTCGGCAGTTCTATCGGTTTGGCGTTCGGGTCGCTTTTAGAAAATTGATCGGCGATGTATTCCGCCACGTCCTGAAAGGTTGCCGGCGCGTTTTCTTCGGCGTATTCCTCTAATGAAGAGAGCGACGACGAGGCGAGCGGCGCCGTCCACTTCTCGCTTTTTGGCGCCTCTTTTTTCGCCAAATCGGAAAGCGCGTCGAAAAAACGGGAACGTTGCGCGGCGGCGTCGATTGCGCCCTTCTTTCCGTTCGTCGAGGCGGAGGCGAAAAACGTCGCGACGTTCGCAACGTGCATTCCTTTTTCCGTCTGTGCCATGGCCTGCGCTTCTCCCTTATGTTTTTACCGACGAGGCGTCAGGTTAAGGAAAGCAAAAACCGTGCCGGAGCGCGCCTTCTTTAAATAATCGACAAAGAAGGTTGTGTTTGCGCGCGTTGGCCGGTATATATCCGCGAAAGTAAGAATAATCGGTATTTTTGGCACATGACCATTCGCGTGGCTATAAACGGCATGGGACGCATAGGCCGCTGCATTGCGCGCGCGTTGATCGACCGGAGCGATCGTTATCCGGACATAGCGCTTGTTGCCGCGAACAGTCCCGGCGCTCCCGACGCGCAATTGCACTTGCTGAAATACGATTCCGTACACGGGCGCCTGCGCAGCGACGTCGCTTACGAAAACGGCGCGTTTCGTTACGATGGGGGCGAAATCGCCTTATATCACGAGCGCAATCCCTTGGCGTTGCCGTGGAACGATTTGAACGTGGACGTGCTGCTCGAATGTTCCGGAAAATTTAACTCGCGCAAAGAGGCCGGGACGCATTTGGACGCCGGCGCCAAAAAAGTGATTATCTCCGCCCCTGCCAACGACGCCGACATGACCGTCGTCTACGGCGTGAATCACGACGCATACGATAAAAAAACGATGCGGGTCGTCTCCGCTGCCTCGTGTACCACCAATTGCCTGGCGCCGCTCGCGAAAATTCTGCACGAGCGTTTCGTCGTCGTGGCCGGCCATATGACGACCGTTCATTCCTATACCGGCGATCAAAATTTGGTGGACGCCACCCACAAAGACCTGCGTCGCGCCCGGGCGGCCGGCGCCTCGATCATTCCCACCTCCACCGGCGCCGCCAAGGCGATAGGATTGGTGTTGCCCGAACTGGAGGGAAAGCTGCACGGCGCCTCGCTGCGCGTGCCGACGCCCAACGTGTCGATGGTCGATTTCACCTTTGCGTCGGAAAAACCCCTATCGCGCGGCGACATATTGGCCGCCCTGAAGGCGGCGGTTCCGATGGGCGGCGCGCTTGCCGTATGCGAAGAACCGTTAGTCTCCGTCGATTTTAACGGATCGGAGGCAAGTTGCACCGTCGACGCCACTTCCATCGCGTGTCCGTCGCCTCATTTAGGGCGCGTCGCGGCGTGGTACGACAACGAATGGGGATTTTCGCTCCGCATGTTGGACTTAGTTCGCCATGTCTGCGCATAACGCCTTTCCCCTGCGCCGCCCGTCCGACATTAACGTCACGCCCGGGATGCGGGTTTTCTGCCGCGTCGATTTTAACGTTCCGGTCGAGCACGGACGCATTACCGACGCCACGCGCGTCGAACGCGTCATTCCCACCTTGCGCTATTTAATAGAGCGGCACGCCAAAGTGATCGTGTTGTCGCATTTCGGAAGGCCGGAAGGCGAGTTCGTGCGTTCCATGTCGCTCGCTCCGTTGGCCGACATGCTGGCCGGATTGCTCAACGGCGCCGCCCCGGTGCGGTTCGCCATGGATTGCGTCGGCAGGGAAGCGGAGGAGGCTATTTCCGCGATGAAGGACGGAGAGGTGCTGCTGCTCGAAAATTTGCGCTTTCATCCGGGCGAGGAAAGCAACGATCCCGCCTTCGCGGACGCCTTGGCGGAGCTGGGAGACGCCTTCGTGAACGACGCGTTTTCCTGCTCGCACCGCGCCCATGCCTCCATCGTCGGGTTGGCGGAGCGTTTGCCGGCGGCGGCGGGGTTTTTACTCGAGGAAGAAATCGCCTGTTTGCGCCGCTATTTGGACTGCCCGGAAAAGCCGCTTGCCGCCATCGTCGGCGGATCAAAAATTTCGACCAAGCTTGGGTTGATCCATAGTTTGGTGGAACATGCCGACATGGTGGCCATCGGCGGCGCCATGGCCAACACCTTCCTTAAGGCGCAGGGAAAGGAGATAGGCAGGTCCTTATACGAAAAAGATTTGCTCGGCGAGGCCGCCGCCATCGTCCAAAAATCGGAAAAACTCGGATGCCGGCTGATATTGCCGACGGACGCCACGCTCTGCGCGTCGCTTCACGACGGAGCGCATTGCGAGGTGCGGAGCGTCGACGCCGTTACGCCGAACAAAATGATGCTCGATTTAGGGCCGCGATCGGTGGCGCGCATTATCGAGATGATCGATTGCGCCAAAACCCTCGTGTGGAACGGTCCGTTAGGCGCCTTTGAATTTCGACCCTTCGAGACGGCGACCGTCAGCGTCGCCAGGGCGGCGGCGTTGGCCGTCGCGGAAAAACGTCTGGTGGCGGTGGCGGGCGGAGGCGACGTGATCGCCGGACTTAAAAAAGCGGGGCTTGCCGACGCGCTCACCTATATTTCCACCGCCGGCGGCGCGTTTCTGGAATGGCTCGAAAACCCGAACCTGCCCGGCGTGGCCGCGTTGGCGAAGGGATAGCATGGTAATTTTATCTCATATATTCCGATATATTTGTAGAAACTAACGCTAACGTTTACGATGGACGCATGAAAAATATCTTTTTTCCTCTAGTGGCGTTGGTTGTGATCGGCGCATGCTCCCAGCCCGTCTCCGACGCTTCCGTCAGCTTCGGCAAGGGAGCCTCGCGCATGGAGGGAGCGAGGGAAGATAACGTGTCCCCGCCCAATTCGCCCCCGCCCTCTCGTTCGACCGGCGTGTCGGGAAAAGACTTGACCCCCGTTCCCCAAAACGGCGCGGCCGCGTTTCCCAATAAACCTGCCTTAGGCGTTAAAGACGACAAAAGAGCGCGGTTGGCGGCAAACGCCGGGGCGCAAATTCGCCCCACGTCCTTAATCGTGTCCAAAAAAAATACGCCCTCTTCCGCCGTCGCCGCGTTGCGGGAGGGAGCGTTTGCCTCGGGGGAAGGGCAAGTAAGGCCGGCGTCTTTTTCCGGACCCGCGCCCGCCGCCCTGTCGAGCGATTTTGTCTGGCCGGTGCGACAAGGAAAGGTGACGTCGGCGTTCGGACCAAAAAAAGGGGGGTTATATAACGAAGGCGTGAATATTTCGGCCAATAAGGGCGAACCCGTATTGGCCGCCGCCGACGGAGAGGTGGTATATTCCGGTAACGAGCTGCGGGGCTACGGCAATTTAATTTTAATTAAACATCCCAACGGATACATTACCACTTACGCCCACAACAACGGCAACGCCGTCACCAAAGGCGACGCCGTTCGACGCGGACAAATCATAGGAACGGTGGGCGATAGCGGCAACGTCTCGTCGCCGCAACTGCATTTCAGCATCCGCGAGGGAAAAAACGCCGTCGATCCCGGGAAGTTTTTTCGCAGTTCAACGGAAACGCGTTTTTGATCCAAAACAATACTGCGCTTATCTCTTTTTGAATGAACGAAAGAGACATATTTCAACCTGCATGAAAAATATGGCGTCTAAAAATACGGCGCCGTTTTTTTATCGGAGGGTTTTGCGTTTCGTTAATAAAGCGGTCGCTTTTTCTCCTGTATATTCCGAGATAAGCGCTCCATGATGCCACGCGAAGCGCCGCAACCGCGAGCCGTGAAAGGAAGCCGCCATGAAAAGTTCGGTCAGCCTGAAATTGTCGCTCCTCGTCGCCGGCGCCGTGATTATCACCGCGCTTGCCGTCAACCACGTTTATACGCGCGCGAATAAAACGATTTTGATCGACGCTGCCGTCAGCGACCTGCGCCACGACGTCGCCGGCTTTCGTTATCCGCTCGAAAAAAAAATAGAGGAAACGAAGGAAGATTTGCGTTTCCTGGCCGGAATGCGTCCCATGCGGGCGTGGATGCGCGCGCGCGCGTCGGAAGACGGCGTCGATCCGGAGACGGGCGTGCCGGAGCAGGAATGGAAGGAGCGCGTGGCCGACGCCCTGCAAGACATGACGCTTACCCGCAAGCGCTATATGCAGGTGCGTTTCATCGACGCGGACGGGCGCGAGGAAATTCGATTTAATTCGGAAGAAAACGGATCGCTTCGCCGCGTTCCCGAGGCCGAGTTGCAAGACAAAAGCAAGCGCGACTACGTGCGCGGCGCGCTTGCCATGACGCAGGGACAAATGTTTTATTCCTATCCCAACTTAAATCGCGAAAACGGCGTGCTTGACGTGCCGTATCGCCTCACGCTGCGCATTGCTGCGCCGATTTACGGCCCAAGCGGCGTCGGCGGATTGGCGGTGATTAACCTCGATTTCGGCAGGATGCTGGCGGAATTGCGCGACGAAATGCGCCCCGATCGGCTTTTTTACGTCACAAACGGTCAGGGTGATTACCTATTGCATCCCGATAAATTCGCCCTTTACGCCGGCGACGTCGGGCATTCTCGCCGCATACAAACCGATTTGCCGGAAATATTGGCGTTTTCGGACGAAGAAACCGCACGCGGCGCCGTCTACGTGCCGAACATTGACGAAGACGACCCATCGGCAAACGCCCTAGCCTACGCAAAATATAAGTTCGACCCGAACAACGCCGATAATTTTATCGGCGTCGCCATCCAAAAACCCGTCAAGGCGATTATGAGTAAGGCCGACGACGTAAAAAGGCGCGGATTTGTTGCCGCCCTCTTCGTCGCTCTGGCCCTGGCGCCTATCTCGGTCGGGGCGCTCTACGCCTTGCTCAGGCCGCTTCGGCACATTACGCGGGCCATGACGCGCTATCGCGAGGGCGAAAAAAACGTCTCGCTCTCCCGCGAAATACGCGGACGAGACGAAATATCCACGCTTGCGCGCGAATTTACGGCGCTCGCCACCGCATGCAACGAAGAGGATTGGATAAAGGAGAAAAAGATTGAGATTTGCGGCGATTTGCTCCATTGCCGCGACATGAAGGAATTCGGACAAAAACTCACCTCGCTTCTCGCGCCGGCGGCGGGGGCGCAACTCGCCGTCTTTCACGTGCGCGAAGACGTGTTGGAGCAAAACGAATCGGACGAGACGCAAACCCATTACGTGCTCGCCGGGTCGTGGGGATTCGATCCGAACGACTATAAGGACAATAAGCTGTTTTCGCGGTTCGCGCTCGGCGAAGGGCTGGCCGGCGCCTGCGCCGCCGAAGGAAAGATGACGGTCGTGAGCGCGCCGAAAAACTATCTGCATATTGGTTCGGGACTGGGAGAGGGACTGCCCGCGCGCGTCATACTGTTGCCCATTCCCGTCGCGAAACATCCGATCGCGGTGCTCGAATTGGCGTCGCTGGGAGAATTTACCTCCATGCGTGCCAATCTGGTGGAACGCATCGCCTTTATTTTAGAGTTGGCTATAAAGCAAGCCTCCGCCGTTGCGCGCGCCAATTATTTGCTTGAACAGGCGCAACAGGCCGCCGAAGAATTGCGCGCCCAGCAGGAAGAATTGGAGGTCGCCAACAAGGAAACGGAGGAAAAAAATGACGAATTGCGCGAACAAGCGACGGAACTGGAGGAAACGCAGCGGCAGGTGCAGGAAAAAATAACGGAACTCAAGCAGGCCGATCGGTATAAGTCGGAATTTCTCGCCAACATGTCGCATGAATTGCGCACGCCGCTCAACAGCATGCTGATTTTATCCGACGCATGGCGAAAAAACGACGACGGCAATTTAACCGCCGCGCAGGTGGAAGAGGCCGAAATCGTCTATGGCGGCGGCATGGAACTGCTTGGCCTCATTAACGACATTCTCGATTTGTCGAAAATCGAGGCGGGGCGGCTCACCGCCGAACCGCTCGCGTTTTCCCTCGATCGCTTGACCGAAAAACTCGTCAAGCAATTCTCCCCTATAGCGAAAAGCAAAAATTTAGGGTTTGAAACGTCCGTGGACGCTTCCTTGCCGAAAGAAATGTTCAGCGACCGCAGGCGTATCGACCAAATTCTTAAAAACCTACTTTCCAATGCCTTTAAGTTCACCCATAAAGGCGAGGTGAGGCTAGACGTGAGGCCGCAAGGAGAAGGGCGCGTGGCCTTTGCCGTCACCGATACGGGAGTGGGCGTCAAGCGTGAAAAACGTGACGAAATATTCCGTGCCTTCCGGCAGGAAGACGGCGGCGTCGACCGGCGCTACGGCGGCACCGGGTTGGGGCTGACCATCGCCCGAAAGTTCGCGCGGCTGCTCGGAGGCGACGTGACGGTGGACGGCGAAAAAGGCAAAGGCAGCGTGTTTACCCTGACGCTTCCCCTTAAATACGAAAATCTTTCGGCCCTCACGGCGGAGAAGGCGGAGATAAAAACAAAAAACGACGTGAAAACGCCGGTCGTGATGGCGGTGGAATGCGACGGCGCGGCGGTGGCAGCGGTGCGTCTTGCCGCGTCGCGGAGCGGCGCGCGCTTTCTGCACGCCAAAAACGCCGCCGATGCGTTCGCGTTGGTTGACGCGCAAAGCAAAGGCGTGGCGGTGCTTCCCGATGCGCTGGATAGCGGCAGCGCGACGGAATGGCTTGAGCATATGGAAAAACACGCGCCGCATGTGTGCGCCGTGATTTACGCCTCGGAAACCCCGAAGGAATCGGACTACGTCGCACTGCGCCGATTTACCGACCATATCGTGCTGGCGAACGAAACCTTGTCGGAAGACGTGCTGGCGGATGAAATTCACGGCATTCTCTCCGCGCCCGCGCCCAAACGTTCGCTTATGCCGACGGGCGGCGTAAAAATGCGGCACGACGCCGGCAAGGCGTTGGAAGGCAGAAAAATTCTGGTGGTGGACGATGATTTGCGCAACAGCTTCGCTATTTGCCGCGCCTTAAAAAAGCACGGCATGCATACGGTCGTGGCCGATAACGGCGTTCTGGGATTGCAAAAACTTGAGGAACATGCCGATATCGAGCTAATTCTTACCGACATCATGATGCCGGAGATGGACGGCTACGCCTTCATTCGCGCGGTGCGCGCCAAACCTGCCCATCGGGCCTTGCCCGTCATTGCGCTCACCGCCTACGCCATGCCGAACGAACAGGAGAAATGCATGGCCGCCGGCGCCAACGATTATTTGTCGAAGCCCCTCGACGTGGAACGCACCGTCAATCTGCTTCGCGTCTGGTTGTTTAAACAAGAGGAGGCGGCATGAGCGCCGTACAAATCGACGCGGAAGCCATCGAAGCGGACTTGCTGGTCGACGCCATCAAACGGCGTTGGGGATATGATTTTAGCCATTATTCCCGCTTCTCGCTCATGCGCCGCCTTAAAAAAGCCTGCGCCGACGCCGGTTACGCCCGCCTGAGCGCCGCGATCGAGCCGCTATTGTACGACCAGCGTTTCTTCGACGGATTTTTGCGCTATATGTCGATTACCGTGACGGAAATGTTTCGTAACCCGGAATATTACCTTTCGGTGCGCGAGAACGTGCTGAAAACCTTGCGCAGCTTTCCCTTCATTAAAATATGGCACGCCGGCTGCGCGACGGGAGAAGAAGTCTATTCCATGGCCATTATGCTGCACGAGGCCGGGCTGCTTCCGAGGGCGCGCATCTACGCCACGGATTTTAACAAGGGCGCCCTCGACGTCGCCAAAAAAGGCATGTATCCCGCCGACCACATGCGCAGGTACGCCGACAATTACCGCCGCTCCGGCGGCGCGCGCGACATAAACGATTATTTCTCCGTCGAAAGCGGCTGCGCGACCGTCAAGGCGTTCGTGAAAAAGAACGTCACGTTCTCATACCATAATCTAGCTGCCGACGGCGCGTTCGGCGAAATGCACGTCATTAGCTGCCGCAACGTATTGATTTATTTCGATAAAACCCTGCAAGGGCGCGTGCTTACGCTATTTTGCGAAAGCTTGCGCCACGGCGGGTTTCTATGCCTCGGAAATAAGGAAAACGTACATTCCCTTTCGTCTAAACACATGTTTGAACATATGGATAAAAAACAACGGATTTATAAAAAATGCGCGTCTCCCACCGATATTTTTCAGGAACATGGCCGCGCCGCCGCGCCCCTCGTTCGGGCGGGAGCGTAACCTATGCAAACGGAATATTGCCCGGACGCGGCGCCAATCGCGGAAATTTTAATCGTGGACGATCGGCCGGAAAATCTGTTCGCCACCCGCCACGCCCTGAAATCGCTCGGCGCGCGCATCCTTACCGCCGAATCCGGCAACGCGGCCCTGTCGCTCATGCTGCGGCATAAATTCGCCGCCGTGTTGCTGGACGTGCAAATGCCGGAGATGGACGGGTTCGAGGTCGCCGGCGCCATGCGCGCCCACGACGACATGCGCGACATTCCCATTATTTTCGTCACCGCTATCGACAAGGAAGAGCGCCACGCCACCATGGCCGGCAAGCTCGGGGCGGTCGATTACGTGTTTAAGCCCATCAACACGGCGATACTCCGCAGCAAGGTGAAGACCTACCTTGAAATTTTCTCGCAGAAACAGCAGGTGCTGCGCCTGAACGCCATATTGCGCCAAAGCAACGAAGAGTTGGAGCGTTTCGCCTATATTTGCTCGCACGACATGCAGGAACCGGTGCGGATGATGTATTCCTACGCAAAAATGGCGCAGGAATCGTTGGGCGATCCATCGGGGGGAGCGGCGGACGCCGGGGAATATCTGGAACACATCGTCGACAACGCCGGCCGCATGCGCGACATGATACGCGACATACTGGCCTTTTCGCGCATTGGCCGCGAAGAGATCCATATGCAAACGGTCGATTGCGACGCCGTGATGCGCGAGACGACGGAACGCTTCGCCGGGCTGATCGACGCCTCGCGCGCGCTCATCCTCTGCGGAAAACTGCCGAAGCTTTACGCCAGCTTGACCCTGGTGCGGATGCTTTTCCAAAACCTCGTCGGCAACGCGCTGAAATTTCAGGCGCGGGGCGTCTCGCCGCGCATCGCGGTGGCGGCGGCGAAATGTGGCGGCCAATATTGGTTCTTTTTTAGCGATAACGGCGTAGGACTGGACGCCGCCTTCAAGGAAAAAATATTCCGCCCGTTCGCCCGGCTCCACCGGCGCGACCTCTATCCCGGCACCGGCATCGGACTGTCGGCGTGCCGCAAGTTCTTACGTTTGTGCGGAGGGGAGATCGGCGTCGAATCCTCTCCTCCCGGCAGCGTGTTTTATTTCACTTTACCCATCACGGAGACGAGCGATGACAAATAACGCGACACCTAACCCCGCCGGACGCCCTTTCACCCTTCTGCTGGCCGAAGACAACGTGGGCGACGCGATGATCGTCCGCCACGCGCTAAAATCTTCCGAAGCCGATTACGCGCTGCATATCGTGCATGACGGGCTGGAGGCGCTGGAGTTTTTGCATAAGCAATACCCCTTCGCCGACGCGCCGACGCCCGACCTTATTCTCATGGACATCAACATGCCGCGCATGGGGGGAAAGGAATGTTTGCGCGCGATCAAGCAAGACCCTGCCCTTAAGACCCTGCCCGTGGCGATGCTCACCAGCTCCGACGCGCCGGACGACATCCGCGAATGCTACATGGCCGGCGCCAATTGCTATTTGCTGAAGCAATTCGACGTGGGCGCCTTCCGCGAAATGCTGAAGGACGCCGTAGGCTTCTGGTCGCGCGTGGCACGGGTGGCGTAGCGCGTTGCAATCAAACGATTTTGGCGTATTTTTTTAACGGAACCTGCTGAGACGATCAACGCGCACGATACATAAGAACATGTTGAATTCGCAGCAAAAAAGACCAAAAAGCACAACGTTCTAGCTACGCTGGCCTATGGCTCAAAAGTGCATACAGCCTAGCGCGAGCCGCCATACCCGCCGATGCGCTGCATGTGGGCATAGGCGGAAAAAACGGCGGCGCGGCTTTGTCCGCGATTAACGGTTTCGCCCGTTGCGTCGCGTTCTTTTTCCATAACGGAGAGGTAATTGTTTAACGCCGATATCGCTGCCTCCACGTCGTCCGCGACGATATGCCTGTCCGACGCGGAAAGATCTCCGACGGCATTCGCGACGGCGGCGGCAAAATTTTCGACGTCTTGCTTTATCGGCTCTCGCCTTTCCTTGGCCGCTTCGCATTCCTGCGTAAGTTTGGCAAGGTCGTACCTCAACGATTCGACGGACATGGGGCCGGTCCTTTTTTCGTTAGTGTCTTATCCCCGCCTCTCCGCCGCCATTTGCTTAACTTCGCCGATGGCTTTAGCAGGATTGAGGTGTTTCGGGCAGGTTTTCGCGCAATTCATAATCGTATGGCAACGATACAGCTTAAACGGATCCTCCAACGCGTCCAGCCGGTCGTCGGCGGCGTCGTCGCGGCTGTCGACGATCCAGCGATAGGCGTGGAGCAATGCCGCCGGGCCTAAAAACTTGTCGCCGTTCCACCAATAGCTGGGGCAAGCGGTCGAACAACAGGCGCATAAAATACATTCGTACAGCCCGTCAAGTTTTTGGCGGTCTTCGGGAGACTGCAAACGCTCCTCCAAGTCGCCGACCTTGTCTTTCGCCTGTAGCCACGGCTGCACCGATTCGTATTGCTTATAGAAGTTGGTGAGGTCCGGCACCAGATCTTTTATCACCGGCATATGCGGCAAGGGATAAATATTGATGTCGCCGCTAATCTCGTCGCACCCCTTAATGCAGGCGAGCGTGTTCGTGCCGTCGATGTTCATGGCGCAGGAACCGCAAATGCCTTCGCGGCACGAGCGGCGAAAGGTCAGCCCGCCGTCGGTTTCGGATTTAATTTTAATGAGCGCGTCCAGCACCATCGGGCCGCAAGAGTCCATGTCTATTTCAAACGTGTCCACGCGCGGATTCTTCGGCTCGCCGTCGTCGCCCACATCTTCGGGATTCCACCGATAGACGTTCAGGCGGCGAATGTTTTTCGCGTCGATGGGCGCGCGGTGATACACGCCTTGCCGGACTTTGGAGCGGCGTGGTAAGGTGAATTCGGCCATGGTTCATTTCTCTTTGTATATGCGCATATAAACGGCTTTCCACACTATCCGTTTTCGGAAAACGTAACGCTACGCGAACAAATATATCCAAATAGATTTTTTTTTCAATTTTAAACCGCCCGGCTTTTTTTTGACATGAAGGGAATACGTTTCATTCTAAAACTAAAAAAGCTTTATCAAGCGGCGCCGGTTATTAGATTTTAAAAAGTCGACACAGCCTGGCTTTAATCGAAATTTTTATCGTATAGATGCATTGAGGCAACGACTTCGCCGATAATTTCAAAATCGTCGCCGGCGCGGACGGGAATGGAGGAGTAATCGATGTCGTTACTTTCAGGAGCAAGAAGGGTCGGAAACGTGAAGAATCGTTGAAAGGTGTATCGATTTCTAAGCCTAGCTATGACCAGTTTTCCATTTAATTTCGAAGGGTCGTTATTTTCGCAATCTATGATGAGAATGCTTCCGTTATGGGCTATTTTATTCATCGATTCTCCCTTCAGGCGAACGGCGAGTAAATTGACGCGCTTGGAGTCGACGAAGATGCGGTCGCATCCGTCCGGCTCTCCTTGCAGCGCCAACGTATGCCCCGGCACGTCTCCGACGATCGGAACGCAAGCGGCGGAAGAGGGCTTTTTCTCTTCTTTCTCGCCTAGGAGAACGCCTGCCGGGCAATCAAGCAACTTCGCAATTTTTACCACTTCTTCTGAGGTGACTTTTCTGCTGCCGTTAAGTATGCTGGTGCCTATGGCCTTGGTTTTTCCGAGAGCCAAGGCTATTTCTCCCGATCCGACCCGCCGCTCTTTCATTAGCTGCGATAATCTAAACAAATCCACAATAATGCCTCAAAAAATTAAAAATTTCTGCTTGACATAAGTTTAGATTTTGTGCATACATATAATGTATCGTTTAGAGAACAAAAACTTATGCCTTGGTAAAATTAATTATGTTCCATTAGCTATTTTTTACGAGACGAACTTGCTCTTTTGGTTATCGTTTTTAGGTTGTTATATACGATATCATTATTCAATCAAAAATTTCGTCTAATAAATACGTATAAAAGCGTATAACAATCACACATTTTGCTATGCGTCTTTAACGCTGACCACGCTCTGTTGTTATGCGAATACAATGCTTAACTACCCGCATGCAAGTAAGGGTATTTTTTACATAATACTACATATCAAAGTCTCCTTGAGACTTACCCCATTATCGTATTTTTGTGCCTTTATTTTAAATGAAAGCGAAAATACCGTGTATTCATATTCGGAATTTACGTAAATTGCCAATATTTTTTTATTGAAATTATCATGGATAGGATAATTTTTCTATAACCTGAAAAGGTAAAAATACATGGGGAGACGGAAGGCTCTAATGCCATTTTTCCCTCTATCGTCGCCAGATCGGGAATGCCGCTTTCAAACATATCGGCCGCCAGCAAACGGAAGCTGTCTTTAAGCGGGGCGTTCACGCCAAAACCCTTGCTAAGCCCGCGCAAACGTTGCCGGATGGTATCCAGAGGCATTTCTCCGTCGATATACAGGATTTCGATTGCCCCGCCGCCTTCCATTTGCCGCCGAACATATCGCCGCCCGTCGCTATGCAAAGCGCGGCGGAAAGGGCGACGTAGGTCTTGCCAAGCCCCTTATCGGCATACAACATCGCCAGCCCTTTTTCGGGCAGGAAAGGCGACAGCAGAGTTTTTCGTGCGGGGAATTTTTTCGCCATAAAGTCGTCGTAACTCACGGCGCGCAACCCTTTGGCAGGAAAGGCCCAGAGTTGCCGCCTCGCTTCTTCCTCGCCTTCGACTAACATCAAATCGTTAAAATCGCTGTGCTTTTCGTCAGGGCTTGTGAATTGCGGCAATATCATGCGGCAACCGAAACGCGCGGCGGCTTCGTCGGCTTTTTGTTTGCCCGTGTTGACGGGCTTGGCGTAGTCGTCGGCGGCGGCGATAACGAAACGCTTCGTGTTTGTTCCTCCGGCGGCGAATGCCTCTAACACGGCGGATATGTCGAGGTTTTTACGTGGATTTCGCGCGCCGAAATGACGCGGAGGCGTAACATAAATTCTTGCCTGCGCGCGCGTTTTTTACTATAAGATAGCTTCTATCTTGAGTTATTTAGGGTGAAAGTCCATGGCAGAGAAGTACGACGTTGCCGTCATCGGCGGCGGACCGGGCGGATACGTGGCCGCGATACGCGCCGCGCAGCTCGGCCTAAAAACCGCGCTGGTCGAAGCGAATCATTTGGGCGGCGTATGCTTGAACTGGGGATGCATTCCCACCAAGGCGCTGCTTCGCGTGTCGGACCTGTACCATAGCATTCGCGAAGCGGAGCGTTACGGCATTTCGGTGCAAGGCGCGTCTTTCGACATCAAAAAAATCGTCGCGCGCTCGCGCGAGGTGGCGACAAAGCTCTCGGGCGGCATCTCGCATTTAATGAAAAAAAACGGAATTACCGTCTATGACGGTTTTGGTTCGCTTAACGGCAAAGGCAAAATAAAGGTGGAGAAAGGCGGAAAGCGCGTCGCGGACATAGAAACGAAAAATATCGTCCTCGCCACCGGTGCGCGTGCGCGTCGCTTGCCTTCCATGGAATGCGACGGCAAAAACGTGCTTACCTATAAAGAGGCGATGGTTCCCGAAACCATGCCGAAAAAATTACTGGTCGTCGGATCGGGCGCCATAGGGGTCGAATTCGCCAGCTTTTACGCCGATTTGGGCGCGGACGTCACCGTCGTCGAAGCCGCAGCGCGCATATTGCCCGTCGAAGACGCCGAAATTGCCGGCGTCGCCGAAAAAATCTTTAAGGATCGCGGCATAAAGATATTCTCGGAAGCGAAGGTTCAATCCGTCAAAGCCGAAAAAGACGGCGTCGTGAGCGCCCATATCGTTCTAAAAGGTAAGGACAAAGCCGAAAAATTCGTGTTCGACCGGGCGATCATCGCCGTGGGCGTCGTCGCAAACGTCGAAAATCTTGGGCTGGACGGCACAAGAATATGCGTCGAAAAGGGGCATGTCGTCACCGACGAGTATATGCGAACCGACGAGCCGAATGTGTACGCCATCGGCGACCTCACTTCCGCCCCGTGGTTGGCCCACAAGGCGAGCCACGAAGGCGTGATCGCCGCCGAACATATCGCCGGAAAGCATCCGCATCCGATGACGCGCGAAAACATTCCCGGCTGCACCTATTGCCGCCCGCAAATTGCCTCGGTGGGTCTGACCGAAGAGGCGGCGAAAGCGCAAGGCAAAAAGGTGAAGGTCGGGCGCTTCCCCTATATGGCAAACGGCAAGGCCATCGCCATGGGAGAAACGGACGGGTTGGTGAAGACGATTTTCGACGCCGACAGCGGAGAGTTGCTCGGCGCCCATATCGTTGGAGCCGAAGCCACCGAAATGATCTCGTCCTACCTTGTCGGCAAAACGATGGAAGCCACGGAAGAAGACTTCATCCGCACCGTGTTCCCGCACCCCACGCTCGGCGAAATGATGCACGAATCGGTGCTGGCGGCCTACGGCAAGGCGCTGCATACTTAGCTATATAATATAAACTACGGACGTTATTCATGGACGCACCTTTCGACGATCGCGACGGCTTTATATGGGTGAACGGCGCTATGCAGCCTTGGCGCGAGGCGAAAATTCACGTACTTACCCACGGATTGCACTACGGCAGCGCCGTGTTCGAGGGGTTGCGGGTATATGACGGAAAAATATTTAAGGCGACGGAACATAGCGAGCGCCTGAAAAAATCCGCCGAACTGATCGGCTTTACTCTCGATTATTCCGTCGACGCCATCAACGGCGCGATGGACGACGTGGTGAAGGCCCAAGGCATAACGAACGGTTACGTCCGCCCGGTGTCGTGGCTGGGAAGCGAGCGCATGAAAATTCACGCGGAGGGATGCAAGCCCAACCTCGCCATTGCGGCGTGGGAATGGCCGGCCTATTTCGATCCGGACAAGGCCGCGAAAGGCTTGCGCTTATGCTGGGCCGATTGGAGGCGTCCTTCTCCCGAAACGGCGCCGACCGCCAGCAAAGCGGCCGGGCTGTACATGATTTGCACCATGAGCAAGAAAACCGCCGTCGATAAAGGCTATGACGACGCGCTGATGAAAGACTATCGCGGTTACGTCGCGGAAGCCACCGGCGCCAACGTTTTTTTCGTCATGCCGGACGGATCGCTCCACACCCCGATAGCCGATTGCTTCTTAAACGGCATTACCCGCCAAACGGTTATCGTCCTGGCTAAAAATTTAGGAATAAACGTGGTGGAACGGCATATTTCTCCGGAAGAAATCGGAGGCGCGCGCGAAGCGTTCCTCACCGGAACGGCGGCGGAAATCACTCCCGTCGGCGAAATCGCCGGGCATACCTATGTCCCGGGCGCGGTGACGGAGACCGTGACCCACGCGTATCGCGCGGAGACGCATAGATAGGACGTTCCTGATGGCACGCACTCCCTCATGGTGGCACCGCCCTCCCGGCCTTATGGCGCAAGCGCTCGCGCCCCTCTCCTGTCTTTATCGGTGCGGAAGATGGGTGAGGCAACGCGTTTGTCGTCCCTATTCCCCTTCCGTTCCCGTGATATGCGTAGGAAACGCGACGGCGGGCGGGGGAGGAAAGACGCCGTCCGCCATTTTTGTCGCGCGCCTATTGCAAGAGCAGGGAAAGCGCGTTATCTTCGCCTCGCGCGGGTATAAGGGGAAAATTCGCCGCGTGACGGCGGTTGACGTCGACGCGCACGACGCCGCCGACGTGGGAGACGAACCGTTGCTGCTCGCCCAGGCGGCGCCCACTTATGTCGGAGCCAATCGCCTTAAAACGATTAAAGCCGCCGAACGATTGGAACCGGACGCCATTATCATGGACGACGGCATGCAAAATCCTTCCGTTCGCAAACATGTGACGATATTGGCGGAAAGCCCCGCCTATGCGCCGAAAAACGATCGGCTTTTCCCCGGAGGTCCGTATAGGGAACGGCGCGCGGAAGCCGCCGCCTGCGCCGATTGTATTTTTGCAATGCAATATAACGATGCCGCCCTTTCCGTAGCCGAAGAGGAAAAAGAAAAAACCTATGCGTTACGCGTGGAGGCGTATGCGGACGGACTGGACAAAACCCTTCCCTGCGTCGCGTTCGCCGGGCTTGCTGAGCCGCAAAAATTCTTTGACACGCTTATGCATGCCGGGTTTAACGTGACGGAAACCTGCGCGTTTCCCGACCACCATCCCTATGAAGAACGCGACGTTGCCGCATTGCTCGAAAAAGCGGCGGCGCACGAGGCCATGCTCATCACCACCGAAAAAGACTGGGTGCGGCTTCCCAAAGACAGGCGGCGTTACGTCCGGTTTTTGCCCGTGTCGGCAACCATGACGCATGATAGGCGCGAGGCGTTTGCGCGTTTCTTGCTTGAGGCGATAAGGAGAAAGGAATCGTGAAAAAACTCTCCGCGCCGGCCCGGTGCGTTAAAGAATTGCGCCATATTGCCGAAGCGGGCGCCGCCTACGGATTTTATTGGCTGTTTCGTCTTTTGCCCCTAGACGCCGCGTCGGCGCTGGGGGGAATGTTCGGACGAAATTTAGGGCCGCTCACGGCGGCGCACAAGGTGGCGCTCCGCAACATTCGGCGCACCTTCCCGGACATGCCGGCCGAACGCGCGGAAGAAATCGCGCTGGGCATGTGGGAAAATTTAGGACGCACCGCCGGCGAATTTCCCCACGTTCCCTCTTTCGACCTTGATCGGCGCGTCGCGATGACGGGCGCGGACATTATCGAGAAAGCCGGCAAAACCGTTCCCGGAACCATATTTTTTACGGCCCATTTGGGAAATTGGGAGCTGTTGCCCACGCTGACGGCGAAACATGGAGCCCCGGTCACGGCGGTATATCGCCGCATGAACAACCCGTACGTGGACGCGCTCGTTAAAAAAACGCGCCTGCGCGCCAACGCTGTTGCCTGCGTGCCGAAAGGGCGGGAAGGCGCGCGCGACTTGCTGACGGCCGTGCGTTCCGGAAAATGTATCTGCATGCTCACCGACCAAAAAATGAACGACGGCATCGCGGCGTCGTTCATGGGACGCGAGGCGATGACGGCGCCGGCGATCGCGCATTTCGCTTTAAAATACGGCTGCGCCTTGGCCCCGATGCGCGTATTGCGCGTCAAAGGATGCCGTTTTTCCTGCGACGTGATGGAGCCGCTTGACATAGGAGCGGACAAATTAGTGCCGCCGGACGAGAAATCCGTCGTCGAGGCCGTCAACCGCGTCTACGAAGAATGGATTCGCTCCAATCCCGAGCAATGGTTTTGGGTGCATCGCCGCTGGCCGGATTAGGCTGCTCGACGTGTATAGGGTTTCATAATTGATGGGCGCTAAGATTTTTAACGTTCTCCCTATAATAAAACATAGACATATATAAGAATTCCCTTATGATGCATTTAACGTTTTTTCGTTAGCCAATGCTCATTGGTTCGCTTTTAGATTTTACAACGCCACGAGTTGTGACCGGAAAAGTAACGGCGAGTTCTTTGCTTTCTGCTTCAGGACGATATGCCTTCCTCATCGCAAAGGCCGCACGCCAATGCATTTGCCGATCAAGTCATAAAATTTTTTCTTGAGTGTCAACAAAGAGGGCATACCAAACCTAATCCTGACAAGCCTGAATTAGGAAATTATTTAAATAATCTCAACCGCAATGTCAATATGCTCCGCATATATGAGTTACTTATGGGTTACGGCTGGTGTTTTGCTACCGGTACATATGTCAATACAGTCGATATTGATGGCGCCGCAATATGTGTGCCGATAGGTTGCGGCTCTCCTCTAAATTGCAATCCTATTTTTACTGACAATTGGCCTTGCCAATGTTCTGAACAATCGAAAAATTACTTCTTTGACCCGGAATATTTTGATGGGCTGTCACCTTTTCCGTCGCTTCCGAACAATTCGTTCGACGAAGACGTTGTGAAAAAAGAGGTGAAATCTGAAATAAGCAATACATTCGACGAAAAAGCTGAAGCAGCATTCCCGGGAAAAGATGGAACATTTAGCAAAGACAAATATGGTAATGTCCTTCACCTTCTTGTTGAAATAAGTGAATTAAAAGAATTGCACAAAATTCTAAGAAATTCTCAAAAAGAAGATAATAACTTCCCCTCTTTTTTGATCAATCTATTCCTACTAAAAAAATGGATAAAAAAACCAGAAGCAATAACCTATAAGCAAGTCCGGAAAAAATTTAAGCAAATAATTACGGAAAAAAAAGCTAGGGAGGCTTTTGTTTCTAAATTTCAGCGATGGTCCGACGCTTTGCCAGATACATCTTTGCATTCCATCTTTGCGATATTTGACAGCCTACGTAACCAACCTAAGTATATGGAAGCAAAAGACTTTCTTCCAACCCGTGAGGAATTACAAAAAATACTTCCGACGCTTGTTCAACCTAAATCGGACAAGCCTGAAAATGCCAAGAGAATTCGGCGCCGGAAGGCGGCGAAGAAAATTTCACCCCAACCAAAGACATAACGGGAGTAACGCGTGGAACTTTCAAAAAAAGAAAAAATTAAAATAGCGGCGCTTGCCCTTCTATGTTTCTAATCTCAGGTAACGTTTTAGTCCTATTAAATATTCCCTCCGTCCTCGGACGCTTTTTCGACGGCGCCGACGGCGACGTGGCGGCGTACATATTCCTCTAATTGGTCGGCGCACGCGTCTTCGCCGTCTTTATCGACGTCCAGCGTCAGGTCGGCGTTGGTGGGCGTTTCAAAGCCCTTTGCCTCTTCGTTTTCCGTTTTAAAATGGACGAAGTGAAAGGCGTCCGGCGCATAGGCTCGGGCCACGCGCCTTTCCTCGCAGCGCGAGGAAGGAAGGACGGCGATGGCAACCATCCCCGCTTCGGCGAACAAGGAAGCCGCGGCCGCGCCGCGCCGCGACAGTACGTCTTCGGTTTCAGCGTTGTCGGCGACGCCCGAAAGCGCAGTTTTACGATCAACGGTAAAGACTTGCATGCCCTTCGCGAACAAACGGCGCTCGATCCGTTGCGCCATGGCGTTTTTTCCCGTACCGACGGCGCCGGCGAACCACAAAACGGCCCCGCTATGGCCGTTCGCCTGCGTCCTGCGCTCTTTCGTGACCGCATGGTCCGGGAAGGCGTCGTGCTCGTCCTTCACCCGCTGGTCGGCAAAGCCTTGCATGGAGATGTTGCCCCCGCCCGCCACCTCGTAACCGTCGGAGAGCATGAAGCGCCCGGTTTTGGCGTTGTCGGTAAATTCGTCCACCGCCGCCAATCCCCGCACGTGAACGACCAACTCGGCCACCGCGTTGCGGCGCACGGTTTTATCGTTTTTATGCGCCAAGTCGTCGGTGTCGATGACGCGTTCCACCTCGCGTATCTCCGCCGCGTAACGCTTGCCGTTGATATGGAGTCCGTAGGGCTTGCCGACGACTAAATCTTTGTCGGACAGCCAAAACATTTTGGCGCGAAACAGGTTGGTGAGCATGGGAGGAGATTCGACCGCGCTCACGGTTTCTCCGCGTTCGACGAAAATTTGTTCCTCCAGCGTAAACCCAACGCTCATGCCGGCGGTCGCCTCGGTCATCGTCGGGCGATTCCATATTTCGATGGAGGCAATGTGCGATTTTTTATTCGAAGGCGAAAAAATAACCTCGTCGCCCACGCGCAGCCGTCCGGTTTCTATGCGGCCGGCGAAAATGCGCTTATGCTCGTCGAAGCGGTAGACGTCTTGCAGCGGCAAGCGCAGCGGCAAGTCCTCTAAGGGCGCGGCGTTGCGGAATTCGTCGAGCGTGTCGATGACCGTTGGGCCGGCGTACCATTCCATATGGTCGGAACGCGCCGCGACGTTGTCGCCGCCGCGCGCCGAAATCGGCACGAAGCGAAGGGCCTCGACCCCGATGGAACGCAAATACGCGTCATATTCTTTTTTCACGTCGGTAAAGCGGTCTTCGCTAAAATCGACCAAATCCATTTTATTGATGAGGACGGCCACTTGCCGTATGCCGAGCAAGCTCAGCAAGTAGCCGTGGCGGCGGGATTGCTCGCGCACGCCTTCCTTCGCGTCGATGATAAGCAGCGCGCCCTCGGATTGCGACGCGCCGGAAATCATGTTTTTCAGAAATTCCTTATGGCCGGGAGCGTCGATAAGCACGTAGCGCCGTTTGGCCGTCTTAAACCAGATTTGCGACGTGTCGATGGTAATTTCCTGGTCGCGTTCGGCTTGCAGCGCGTCCATCAGAAACGACCATTCAAACTGCATGCCGCGACGCTTGCAACTTTGCCGCACCTGTTCGAGTTTTCCGTCGGGAAGGGAGTCGGTATCGTAGAACAATCGACCGACCAACGTCGACTTGCCGTGGTCCACGTGGCCAACGATCACGATTTTCAGTTGCTCTTGCCCGACAGTCGAAGGAAGCGTCATGACGTTACTTATACATTCATAATTGTTATACGCCCACCATAGAGGGATATGTGGTAAGGGCAAGGTATTTTTGTGGATTCAGACGCGTCACCGCCCCCATCTGGCCTCGAATCCGCGCGCATCGATATGCACGAACGGCCCGTGAAAATCAGTCGCCTCATATTCGCCTATGCCGCCGGCAAGGCCGCGCCAGGCCGGAGATTTCGCCGTTTTTTCCGCTAGGTCGTAAAGCCAGGCGGCGTCTTTACGGTTTAGCTTGCCGTCGCCGTTTAGATCGTCCATCACGTCGTCGCCGTTGCGGTCGACGAAAATATCGGCCGCGTCGCCGTAGATGTGTCGGGAATATTGTCCCTGCCCCAGCCCTTCGTTGTAAAGAGGCGTCCGAAAGCCGCTCATCACGACGAAACCGTCCGTCCTCACGCCTTTTTGGTTTAACTTTTCGAGCAGCGTTTCAAGTTTGATAAGCAATTGCGGACGCAGGATAACGTATTTAGGGAAGCCTTCCGGTTGCTTGCAGAAAAATTGCCCGAGCGTAAAATGCGGCGACACGCGCACGTCCCGCATGTCTTCCGTCGCCAATAAGAAACCTTTCGGCGCCGCGTAGGACGTATGGCCCATATACAACCCGGGGTAGCGTCCCATCGGGTAGTCATGGGGCAGGCTTTTTCTTTCCGCCGTCACGAAAACGTTGACGCGCATATGCTGGCCAAGGTCCGAGACGAGCGTCATTGGATACGCCCCGAGCGACGTCGGGGCGCGCCATTCCCAGCGAGAGGGCGACAGGCGTCTTGCCATGCCCGCCACTCCGTAAAGCCTAATCGGCGTCGTCGCGTTCACCTTTACGATCTCTCCCGGCAGCACGAACGCCGAAAAAGGGGAGTAAGACGAATTTATTCCGTCTATCGTCGCGCTAAAAGCCGTTTTGCCGTTATAGAAAGGTTTGGCGACGCGGACGGGAACGGGAGAGGCGGCGCACCCGCATAACATCACGCAAAGAACGGCGAGGAGGCGTTTCATGGCGGCCCCTTGCGTTTACGCCTTTTCTTGCGTACGCTCGTAACGTTTGCGCTCGTTCGGGTCAAGGTAATATTTACGCATGCGGAAACGTTTCGGCGTCACCTCCACCAGCTCATCGTCGTTAATGACTGTCAGCATTTCCTCCAGCGTCAGGCGGCGCGGAGGGGTCAGGCGAATGGCTTCGTCCGTACCGGCGGCGCGGATGTTGGTAAGCTGCTTGCCCTTTAGCACGTTCACCGACAAGTCGTTGTCGCGGCTGTGCAGCCCGACGACCATGCCGTCATAGACTTCGTCTTGCGGATCGACGAACAATTCGCCGCGCGGCTGGATGTTAAACAGGGCGTAGGCCACCGCTTCGCCCTTGCCGATGGCGATAAGCGCGCCGTTGCGGCGTCCGGCGACCGGGCCGGCGTAAGGCCCGTAATGCGAGAACACTCCGGCCAAAATGCCGGTGCCTTTGGTGTCGGTTAAAAATTCGCCGCGATAGCCGATCATGCCGCGCGACGGCACGTAAAACACCAACCGTTGCCGTCCGTTGACGGCGTTCGACATGTCTTTCAGTTGGCCTTTGCGGAGTTGGAGTTTTTCGATGACGGCGCCGGAGAATTCTTCGTCAACGTCGGCCACCACCTCTTCGTACGGCTCATGCCTCTGGCCGTTTTCTTCCTTAAAAATAACGCGCGGGCGCGACACGGTCATTTCGTAGCCTTCGCGGCGCATGGTTTCGATTAATACGCCGAGCTGTAATTCTCCGCGTCCGCACACTTCGTAAGAGTCGCCGTCCGTCTCTTTCACTTCGATCGCAACGTTGGTTTCCGCCTCTTTCATCAATCGATCGCGAATCATGCGCGAGGTGAGCTTGTCCCCGTCCTTGCCGGCGTAAGGAGAGTCGTTGACGCGCACGAACACCGACATGGTGGGCGGATCGACCGGCGTCGATTGTAGCGGCTCCACCCGCTCCGGCGAACAAATCGTGTCGGCCACCGACGCTTTCTCCAAGCCGGCGACGCAAATAATTTGCCCGGCGACGGCGAAATCCACCGGCTTTTTCGTCAGGCCTTCATACGCATATAACTTCGTAAGGCGGCCCTGTTCGACGGTTTTGCCGTTTAAATCCATCGCCTTTACCTGCATATTGGCCGTGGCCTTGCCGGCGGCAACCAGTCCCGTGAGGCAGCGGCCTAAATACGGGTCGGCGGTAAGGATGGTGGCCATCATGGCGAAAGGCGCGTTTTCGTCGACGGGCAAGGGTTTAATGTTTTCCACGATGGAATCAAATAACGGAGCCAAGTTTTCGCGCTTATCGTTTTCCAGATTCCTCACGCACCATCCGTCGCGACCGGAGGCATATAGCAAGGGGAAGTCCAATTGCTCGTCGCTCGCGCCCAGCGACACGAACAAATCGAACACGTCGTTTACCGCCTTTTCGGGATCGGCGAAGGGCTTGTCGATTTTATTGACGACGACGATCACGCGCAACCCTTTTTGCAAGGCTTTGTGCAGCACGAATTTCGTTTGGGGCATGGGACCTTCCTGCGCGTCCACCAGCAGCACCGCGCCCCCGGTCATGGCCAGCACGCGTTCGACCTCGCCGCCGAAATCGGCGTGTCCGGGCGTGTCGATGACCTGCACGGTGCAATTTTTCCATTTCATCGACGTGCATTTCGCCAGAATGGTGATGCCGCGCTCGCGCTCCAGCGCGTTGCTGTCCATCGCCCGCTCTTCCACCGCCTGGTTGTCGCGGAAGGTGCCGGATTGGCGGAACATTTGGTCGATCAGCGTGGTTTTGCCGTGGTCGACGTGGGCGATAATGGCGATGTTGCGAAAGGCGGAGGCGGTCATACGAGCGGTTTACATAGAAAATATTGATGGCAAGGCTCGCGGAGGCTAACAAATAACGAGAAGAAAAGCAAAAGAATTTTCGGAGCTATAGGCTGCATGCACTTTTTGAGATGAAAGGCCGGCGTAGCTAAAACGGCCGAATTTTTGGTCTTTTTTGCTATGAATTCAACATATTTTTAACAATAGCTCGTTATTTCTTGAAAAACATATCGCATTCTCGCTAAAAAAATCCCTGAAAATCGTCTCGTTTCACAAAGTGCATACGACCTAGACCGCTACTTACACAGCGTCATGACCATTTTCGATTTTCCGTCGCATTTCGCCATGCCGGCCTCGTCGTCGGACGGCCACGCGTACACTTGTTGGTTAGGATAGGCGGCGTGGACGACCTGGTTGAACTTCGTTCCCTTGACCGGCCCTCCGATGCATAAATTGCGATCTTCGGCATAGGCGCCCGAGCAGCAATAGGCGTCGATCAGGTCCGTTTTTTCGTTAAATATTCCCAGTCCGCCGAAACTTGTGGGCGACATGAGCTTGCGGCACGGGGAATAGCATCCCACCGTTTTTTTGGTGGACGGATCCTTCGCCGTCAAGTCGACGTTCGCGTATTCCGGGTATTTTCCGTTGAGGCTAATGTTTTCGCCCGTCGGGCATTTGGCTCCGACGTCGCTAAATCCGTTCGGGTGCGCGTCGATGCATTTTTTTCCGTTTTGGTCGGTGGCCACCACGCCGATCGGAATGGTGTAGCCGTCGACCATCGACAAGTTAAACCAGGTTTGCGTCGCTTCCCATCCCACTTCCAACTTCGAGTCTATCGTGGGGGTGCATCCGCCGTTGGGGCAAGGGGCGGACGACTGACCGACGGCGCAATTGTCGCCGTTTGCGTCGCAGCCTGATTTCGGCCAAAACCGCACCGCAATGTTGAGTATGTCCGGCGAAAGCTTGTAGTCATACGTGCCCCCGTTCGCTTTGATGACGGGCGTCACGCGCGGCGCGCCATTCAGATTCTGTTGTTCGACCCATACGTCGTAGGCGCAGTAATTCACGACCGACAATACCGACGTCGGCGCCGGAACGTCGGTCGTCGTCACGGGAGGAGCGTTGGTTTCGGCAGGAACGTCCGCGACCGCCACCGGAACGTCCGGCGTCGTTGCGGTTGGGACGTCCGCGACGTCCACGGGTACGTCGTCTTGCGTCCCTTCGCGCGAGGAGCATTCGCCGTTGACGACGGCGCCTCCGTTTGGACACACGCATCGACACGCCGCGCCGGCGGCGTGTGCGCGTTCGGAGTTGGATCCGCTCACGAAAAATAAGAAAGTAAAAACAAGTACGGTAAAAAATATCTTTTTCATAAGGGTGCGGCGCGTTTCTATATAACCTACATCTTTATTTTATATAAAAATTTTTACGATGTTATGAATATCGATAAGCATCTTAGGCGACGCTAATCTTACTAGAACTGCTTATGTCGCATTCCATCAAGAATAGGGGCGCCACCTAGATTTGTAAGTAACGCTTAGGCGCTATTGCAAAATGATTGCGAGCGCGATATCGTGCGGCCCATGGAACATGCCTTAATTTGTGCGATCGTTTTTCTTGCCGTTGCGACCGCATACGTTGCCGCGCGGCTTCGCGGCCGAGGCGAAAGGCTGGCGGAGCTAAAGGCGGAAAACGAAAGGCTCCGGACCGACCTTGCCGCCGCGCGGGAGAACGCCTTGCTGCACGAGAGGGAAAACGCGGCGCTGCAACAAAGGGCGGACGAACGCGCCGAAGACATCGCCGACGCGCGCGAGGGCATGCAGGCCGAATTTAAGCGCGTGGCGTCAGAATTGTTCGACGAAAAAAATCGCCGATTCGCGGAGGCGTCGCGCGAATCCCTGCACGCCGCCTTGGTTCCGTTTCGCGAGAACGTCGCCGATTTTCGCCGCCGGATGGACGAAGCGTTCGGCGACCACGCCAAGGAGCAGTTTGCGCTCAAAAGCGAGATCGCGCGCATCGTCGCCGCGAACGACCGCATCACCCTGCAAGCGGAAAATCTCGCCAACGCCTTAAAGGGCGACGTCAAAACGCAAGGCGATTGGGGCGAAATCATGCTGGAGAAGCTGCTGGAAGACTCCGGCTTGCGCAAAGACGACGATTACGTGCTGCAAGGCGAAAAAATGGGATGGAAGCATCCGGAGTCGGGCGCGCATTCCAAGCCGGACGTGGTGGTAAGGCTGCCGGACGAGCGATATTTAATCATCGACGCGAAAGTGTCGCTGACCCATTACGAGCGATTCTGCGCGGAAAAGGACGAGGCGACGAAAGCGGCGCACCTGAAGGACTTCAAGGCGTCGGTGCGCGCCCACGCCGCCCAACTGGAGGCGCGACGCTACCAAGACATAGAGGCAATGAAAAACCGCACGCCGGATTTCGTGTTGATGTTCATGCCGATAGAGGGCGCCTATGCCTTGGCGTTGCAAAACGACAGGGAACTGCATGCGTACGCATGGGCCAGGCGCGTCGCCGTCGTCTCCCCTACCGCTCTTTTTGCCACGCTCCGGACGGTGGAATGCCTATGGAAGCTGGACAAGCAGAACCGCAACGCGCTCGCCATCGCCGACGCCGGAGGTAAGCTCTACGATAAAATCGCCTCTTTCGCCGGCGACATGGAAAAACTCGGCAACCAGATCGACGTCGCGCGCAACACCTACGATACGGCCTATAAAAAATTGCGCGAAGGCCCGGGCAACATTCTTAAACGCACCAAAGATTTAGAAAAACTCGGCGTAAAGGCGTCTAAACCCCTTCCGTCCCACGACGAGGAAGAAGAATAGGTCCGTTAAAGGATATCGATTCCGGATATATGCTTGAAAAACCAAGCAATTCGATTATACATGCGTTATTATCATTTCAGGATTCGCTCCTACCACCATGTCTACGCCCGGAATATCCGCGCCCAGGGAAAAGAATCCTCCGAAGGAACTGATAGACGGGCTAAAGAAAAAATATCCGGACTATAATGCGGCTTGGATAGAAGAATACGCAACCTATTTATGTTTTCGGCAAGATCCAAGCACTCCTTTTGATTGGATCTGTAACAAGACTTTCGTTAAAATGTACGAGCATTGCGACGTTATCACGTTAGAGACGATCGCCAATTATGCCGTCACCAATGGAGTTCTGCCGGAGCATGCGTTTAAGGATTTGTGTAAGGCAAACGGCATAACGCCGCCTTAACTTCCTCGTCGAGCTTGTGTTTTACGCGTTAAAAAAATATTTTTTACTTTATTCCCTTCATGAACGTATACATGTAAAAATTAATGACCGATCGCTTATTCGTCGTGGGAAACCCCGTCTCGCACTCCCTGTCGCCTTTTATCCATAATTACTGGCTGGGGCAGTATGAAATCAACGGAATCTACGAAATAAAGCGCATAGAAAACGTCTCCGCGCTTGCGGATATCGTCGCGCGCGTGCGGAAGGGCGAGGTAAAGGGCGTTAACGTCACCGTTCCGCACAAAGAGGCGATATTGCCGCACCTAGACGCGCTTACCCCGGCCGCGCAGGTCGTCGGGGCGGCGAACGTCGTTTTTTTGCGCGACGGCGCGGCTATCGGCGACAACACCGACGCGGAAGGATTTTACGCCGGATTGCTGGGCGCGATTCCGCATTTCGACGGACGCGGAAAAACGGCCACGCTTGTGGGCGCGGGCGGCGCGGCGCGGGCGGCGCTGTGGGCGCTGCAAGAAAACGGCTTCTCCCGCGTGTACGTCCATAACCGCACGCGCGAGAAGGCGGAGAGGCTTGCCGCAGACTTCCCCGCCGTCGCCCGCGTGCGACGCGACGATTCTCCGCCGACGGACCTGCTCGCCAACGTCACGTCGCTCGGCATGGTCGGGCAAAACGCGCTCAGGCTGAATCATGCGTGGGTAACGCCCGGCGGAATCGTCTACGATATCGTCTATCGCCCCCGCGTCACGCCGCTGCTCGCCGACGCGAAGGAAGCGGGGCTGAGGGTCGTCGGCGGCCTCACGATGCTGGAGCGCCAGGCCGCCGCCGCGTTTCGCCGCTGGTACGGCATAATGCCGGAGAAGTCGGAAGAGTTGATGGCGAAATTGGTCGAGTGCGCGGAAGTATGAGGGGCGTTATCGGCGTAACGGGACAAATCGCCTCCGGGAAAAGCGAGATATGTGCGTACCTCGCGCGGCGCTACGGCGTATCCGTCTTCGACGCCGACGCCGTCGCAAAAACACTGGCGACGTCGGACCCTTACGCAGACCGCATTCGCGAGGCGTTTCCGCAGTGTCGAGGCGACCGGAACGCGCTCCGCCGCCTTGTTTTTGGCGAATCGAAGGCGCGGCGCACCCTCGAAGCGATATTGCACCCGCCGGTGCTGGACGAGGCGAAAAACCATATCGCGCGCGCGGAGAGCGTCGCCGTCCTCGACGTTCCGTTATTGTACCAAAGCGGCATGGACGCCTTGTGCGATAGCGTCTGGATGATCGAGGCGTCGCGCGAGGCCCGGATGAAGCGCATCGTTTCGTCGCGGGGACTGGCGCCGGAGTTGGCCGAGCGCATGATCGCGTCGCAAGAGGAATTGCGCGCGTTTCGTCGCCGCGCCGACATGCTGATGGACGGCAATGCCGGATTGGCGTCGTTGTTTTTTGCGGTGGACGCCGCGTTTTCGGCTATGCGCTCTGTTTTTGACGCGCGGAGGAAGGCGAACAAAAGGTGATGTTGGCGTTGTCGACGGGAACGGTCACGGTGGCGTACACCGCCTTGGCGCGGGTCCACGCCTTGGCCTCCACGCCCAGCAGGGCGCAACAATCCATGACGCGGTCGTCGTTTAAAATCCATGACACGTAATCTTCCCCCAGCGCTGCGCGCGGCACGAAGATAATCGTCGCGGCGGAGGGCGAGGAATGTATCTCGACGGCCACCGGCGTGTTGAAGCGATAGGCGAAGGAATAGAGCAGAATGTCGATAAGCCGACGGACGGTTTTTTCGTTGTTGGTGACGATCGCCCGCGAGAGCGACTCTTGGTCGAACGGCGTCAATCGCCGCTGATCGTCTTTGGCGCGCGCGGCGGCGTCGTTCACGATGTCGGCCAGGGACGGCCCTTCGACGACCGGCTCGGCGGGGAAAAAAGCGGCCATGTTCAGGCTTTCCCGCACCTGGTCGACATAATGCGAGCCTATCGTGTCGGCGAGAAAGGCTATGTCGTCGAGCCTTTCGCAAATTTCGGCGGCGTCGGCGAAAATTTCGTTATGGAAGGCCGATTCCTCGCGAATGCGCTCCGCGATGGTGCGCACGTAAGACAAATGGCTGACCATTTGCATGCGCATCATTTGCACCGCGTGCAAGATCAGCTCGTTGTCGGCGTTGCGATGGCGCTCGACGCACAGTGCCGTCAATTTTTTGACGCCTTCCTCCGTGTCGGGAGACTCGCGCAACACCGTGACGGGATATTCCCCCCATTCCGTCACGTCCACGTTTCTCGCGTCGGGAAGGTAAAAGGCGATGGGCGTACGATAAATCGGGCGCGCGTCCTCCGGCACCGGATAGGCGGTAAATTCGGCGAACAGCTTCATCGGGTCCGGGCGGCGAAAGTCGGGCAGGCACAACAACACGTCCGGCGCCGATTCGTAAATGCGCTGCATCATGCGCTTGTCTTCGACGTTCACGACGAAGACGTGGAAGCGCCGGCGCCGCAAAAAATCGGCGGTGCGACTGAGGGCGTTGTCCGCATGCGACAGAATCGTGAGGTTGAAATTTTCGGCCATAGGTTACGTTCCGAAGTGAAAGAAACGACCAAGAAAGACTTACGATACGATACCGCATCGCGTTTAAAAAAACGTGAACGCGCCGATGGAGGCAAAGCGATTGCGACAAAAAATCATTTTCTTACCGAAACGCCTCAGAAAGCAAGAATTTGCATCTAAATGACGTGATTTTCGTTATTTTCTTTGAAGCGACGGAAATATGCGCTATAGGATGGATCGAAGCGTAGCGGCGGATGCGCGAACTTTTGGAGAACGCCTAATGAACGTTATCGGCACGTGGACACTTTACCGCAAGGAAGTCATGCGTTTCCTTAAAGTCTACAATCAAACCTTGCTGGCGCCGATGGTGACGGCGTTGCTGTATCTGGCGATTTTTTCGCTGGCGCTGGGGAGGCATGTTTCGGACGTTAACGGCATTCATTTCGGCGCGTTTATGGCGTCCGGACTCATCGCCATGTCGGCGATTCAAAACGCTTTCGCGAACACCTCCTCTTCCGTCACCATGGGAAAGGTGTTGGGAACCATCGTCGATTACCTTATGCCCCCGCTTTCTCCCGTTGAATTAATCATAGGCTTAACCGGCGCGGCCCTCACGCGCGGAGTGGCGGTCGGATTGTTAACCGCCGCCGCCACTTACGTTTTCGTGCCGTTCATGCCGGAGCATCCCTTCGTGGCGCTCGGATTTCTCTTTTTGTCGTCTTTGCTGATGGGCGCGGTCGGCTTGCTGGCGGGCGTGGTTGCCGACACGTTCGATCAAATGGCCGCCGTCACCAGTTATGTCGTGGCGCCGCTCGCCTTGCTTTCCGGCACCTTCTACCCTATCCGCAACCTGCCTCCGGTCTGGTACGAAATTAGCCACTACAATCCGGTGTTTTATATGATAGACGGATTGCGTTTCGGCATTACCGGCCACGCCGAAACCGATCCCGTAAAAGGCGCCGTTGCGCTGGTCGGTATATCTGTTTTTCTATGCGCCGTTGCTTACGTCATGTTAAGGAAAGGCTATCGCTTAAAAGGGTAGTCTTTATTAGGACTTACGCAGCAAGCATTTTTTGGCGCTTTCTGCGGTAAAAATCGTCTAAAAATACTCATCCCTGCTTACGCGG
>JBEVNR010000028.1:0-19614 GCA_040507985.1 Rickettsiales bacterium
GTTGTTCATAGACTTTCTATATATTAGATAGTCTAGGCGCTAGTCAAGAGCCATCCCTTTTGTGCGCCTCTTTACACAAAGCCTTATATATTCCATCTCCCGCTTTGTCCGCGCTCATTGTCATGGGCATCGCCACTTTTTTCGGTTAAAAGCTAACGGTTCGGCGCAAGCGGTAATGCTTTTGCCGTTATTTTCCTTGATATGGTATGTTTATGATGGCGGCGACGAAGGTTTTTGGTCGTCATCATCAAACACTTCGTGAAATATCTGATTCGGAGTGATGCCGGTAAAACGGTATATTTTTTAACGTTTCTCTCGTTTTTCGATATTTCTCGCCGCTTGCCAATCGAGACCATTGGGAACGATCCCATCCGATCAGCCGAGCAAGCTGAGCGCCATCCATATTTTTTTGCTTTAGTAATTCGTTAAGCATGGCTTTTACTTTTTTTCGTCATGCGCTGCAAATAACGTTGCATATTATACACGTTTTGTCAAGCACATCGTGAGCTATTGTGCATTGTTATTAAAGTCCGCGTTTGTAGCATCCGCACAAAAGGATGTTCCCATGGAAAAACGAGTTAAGAACAGGGTTAAGCAAATTCGGGAATCTCGCGGGCTATCCCAAGAAACCCTTGCGGAAAAAATTGGAAAAGATAGGGGTCAAATATCTCGGGTGGAAAGCGGAAAAACCATGCTGAGCACCTACTGGCTGGATATGCTTTCATGGGCGCTGGACTGTGCGCCGAAAGAACTTATATCGGATGACATTTCCGGCGACATTCTGATGGTTCCGGTGATCGGCATAGTGCCGGGCGGCGATCTTATGCTCGCCATGGAAAAAGCGCCGGAGCATTTTATTCCTTTCCACGCCAAAAGTAGCCGAAAAGGCATTGTCGCTCTTAAGGTTGAGGGCAACTCCATGTCCCGCATCATACCGGACGGCGGTCATGTCATCGTCGACACGCTGCAAAACAATCCCGTGTTTCTCAGCGGCCAGCCGGTCGTGGTGTTGCGCGACAACGGTTTTGATTGGGAATGCATGTTTAAGATTTACAAAAACAACCCCGACCGCTTTGAGCCGTACAGCTTGCAGCCCGGGCATGAAACACGTTTTCCCGAAGAAAATGAATGGCGCGTATTCGGGCGGGTGATCGGGGCGATGAACATGATGGAGGATATTTCCCCCCTTCGGATTTAGCCAATGGCAAAAGGCGTTAAATCATACCATTCTTTCTTCCCGGACTCCCGGGAAATTCAACACGATAACCTCCGCCCCGTCTTCCGAAAGCCTGTATACGATGTAATTCCCTTTGAATCTGGCGCACCGCACCCCCTTTCCTATTTCGGGGCGCTCGACGCATATTTTAGGGTTTTGGCTTATTTTTCGCACCGCCGCCAGCAAACCCGCTTTGTAAGCGGCGGCATGGCGGGCGCCGTACCTATCGCGCGACAGCCCTATTTCAAAATCCAGCTTTCGCGCGGCCGTCGCCGTTATTCTGTATTTTTTGCTCATTACTCTAAGCCGTACTTTTTCGCCACATCGGCAAAAAATGCCTCTCCGTCCAGCAATTCCTCTTCCCCGTTGTCAAGCCTTGCCTGTATTTCGTCTATCTCGCGTTTCAGGTAAGACAGATCGCCGGCGTGGGGCTTGAAAGGTAGGCCACCCTCGTTGACCGTCTGTTGCAAAAAAATTCTGATGGCGTCCGCCGTGCTCATTCCCATTCCGGCAAACACGGTTTCCGCTTGTATTTTTAAGGTCGGGTCGATGCGCGATTGCACGGTAACGGTGTTCATTGCCTTAATTCCCTTGGTAGATTTGCATATTATACCGCTGAATAGCGTTATCTTGCAACTGATTAATTCGCCTCCAGTAAAAAAATCGTAAAAAATTCTCTAGCCCCATTAGGGTTTTATTAATTGTGCAATATTAACATCATTTATGTTGATGTATGTTGTATTAAATACAACAATGAAGCCGAAACCGACTTTTAGGGAAAACCGCTCCCTTAAATCGATTTCATCTCATCCCAAGGAGCAGTGAAAATGTGGGACGCATGGGACTTGGAAGAACACGAAAAGCACCGCCGGCTATGGCAAAAGGTGCTGTTGCAGGCGGTGACGGACGCGGCGTCGCGGGTGGCGACGCCCGGGCGGCGGGCATTCGCGGCTTAACGGCGCCGATTATTTGCCTAAATACTTCTCGCGCATGGTGGCGTTGACGTCCGTTTGCCATCCCGGATGTTTGCGCATTTCCGCCAGCAGGTCGGGGTCGAAGCGCATAGAAACATTTCCTTTGGGCGCTTTTGCTTTCGGCCTGCCGCCTTTGTTGCACAGCATCGCGGCAAATTCCTTGCCGACGAGGGTGGCAAGCCCGGCTTCGCCCGTTACGGCGTTTTTGAAGAACTCTTCGTCAAGCTCCGGGCAGTCGTCCTCGTCGAGATACACGCGGCGTCCGCCTTCGTATTCGATATATTCTTGGCCTGTATCTTTATCTTTGGGCATATTCTTTCCTCTCTCTGGCATTGGCCTTGCGCAAGCTAATCATACGAACGGCATCGGGGCGAGGCGTCCATATGCATACATACAACCGCCTTTTGAGATAACCGAGCGATCTGTAACGGGTTTCGCGGTAATCCTTGCGGTTATCGACTTCAGTTTTCGCGCCGACGAAATCAAAACCCACGACGTCTTCCAAAGAAACGCCGTGTTTTTCGATATTGCTTCGGTTTTTACTGTCGTCGAACTCTACTTGCATATAGGTTATTGTATATGCAAAAACCCCCTTTTTCAACAGATTTTCTGTTTGACTGAAACGCGTTTAGGGCGTAACGTCACCGTCGGAGCTGAAAACTCCGAAACAGACGGTTTACCACGCCCCGATAGCGCGTGTTTTTTTACGCCCGTAGCACACTTATGCTCGGGAGTGCGGTTAAATAAGGTTTATGCACGTTTAACGTGTATTCGCACGAATGCCCGCGCCGGTTCTGTTAACGGTTTTCAACTCCCGGGCGCCTGCCTTGAAAAAGCGGACGCTTGCTTCCTATTGAAAAAATTAACAGAGTTCACCCATGACAACGACAACCAAGAGCGTCCCGCTCAGCCTGATGGAAATTTCCTACATCGAGAAGGACGGCGTGGCGTTTTACCCGCCGGAGCAGATCGTGCGCCATGTCAGCTACGAAGCCGATTACTGGATGATGCACTTGCAAACGCTTATCGAGGAACACCCCAGGCTGTTTTCGGAAAATCGCGTATTGCGGCAGGAAAACCGCTATTTCCTCAGCAAGACGGGCGTTCTGGCGTTGCTGGCGATGGCCAAGGGGTCGCGCAGCCTGCGCGGCGTCTACGCCGCCATCGTCGATCTGTAGCAAGACATTTTTCTCGTTTTCACCCAAGCATTTTCCTGACCTCACGAAAATGGTCTCTCAAGCGCGCCCCCGCCGGGGCGCGAACCAAGGAGTTATGTCTATGCCCGTAACCAAAGGCAAATGGCTCGGCCTTACCGCCCGCCGCGTCCAGCAGCTGGAAAAATCCGGCATGCTGAAGAAAATCGCCCACGGAAAGTACGACCTGAAGAAAAACGTGGTCGCCTATTGCAAGGCGATGCAGGAAAAAAACTCCGGCAAGCGCAACGAAAGCGAGGGCGTGAACGCCGAACGCGAAAGGCTGCTCCGCGCAGGCGGAAAAGACGGAAATAGAGGTGGAGCAACTGAAGGGATCGTTGATCGACGCGGAAGAGGCCGAAAGAACGTGGGCGTCGGAGGCGAACGTGGCAAAGACGCGCATCCTTTCCGTCGCGCCCAAGCTGGCGCCGCAGCTCGCGCGGCTGGAAAAGCCTTCCGACGTGGAGCGTTGCCTTTCCGACGCGCTGCGTGAGGCGCTGGAGGGCGTGGCGAAAGGGGCAAGCGCGGGACATGGCGATAGTTAGGGACATCGTCGCGGCGTCGCTTAGGCATTTCGCGCCGCCGCCGGATTTAAAAATCAGCGAATGGGCGGGCGGTTTGCCGTCGCGACGGAGGCCATCGCCTCCGGCGTTCCGGGGCCGGTCGCCCTAGAGGGCGTATTTACCATGCCGAAAGACACGTCCACCGCCGTGTCGCTCGGGCAGGCGCCGTATTGGGATTCGGACAACGACAAGCTGGTCGCCGCCCCGGGCGCGGCGGGCTACGCGTTCGCCGGCGTCGCGACGGCGGCGGCGCTTTCCGCCGACGCGACCGTGATGGGCGACGACCGGAAGACCAACGCCGAGATGCATTTTAACTGGAGCGGCAGCGCGACCGTGCGCTACGACCCCGCCGACACGGGACAGGGCGGAATCGACATAGGCGATACCGTCACGCTGAATTTGTATCCCCTCGGCGACGCCGTGAGCGCGAAATACTATAGCGGCAGCGCCATCGTCACGGGAAAAAGCAAGACCGTCGAAATGGCCGGAGTCGTGCAGCAGGAAATTAGCTTTACCGGCACGGGCGCCCTGTCGCAGCTTACCGTTCCCTCTTAATTAACCCATCCACCCTTGCTTTAACAACAACAGGAGACGCCTTTATGCCCCTTATCGACGCCATCATCGCCGATTTCAACGCGACCAAGAAAAAATCGGTCTTTAAGTCCTTTGTCGACGAAAACGGCAATCCATACGAAATTCACTATACGCCTATGACGGTGGAGGAAAAATTCAAGGCGCGCCTGTTGGCGGAAAAAAACGGAAACATCGACGAAGCCGAATATACGGCGCAAATCCTGATTTTAAAATGCACGGACAAGGACGGAAACCGGCTGTTTGCCGCCGCCGATTCCGAGGCCCTGCGCAGAAAAGCCAACGGCGGCAAATTATTGCTGCTCGTGCGCAAGATCGAAGGCGCGGGGATTGCCGCCGATTTTTTGGACGAGCCTTCGGAGACGGATTCGTCTTCGACGCCTTCGCCGTCGCCGAACGGTTTATCCTGCTGGACGGCGCGATCCTCAAAACCGTCGTCGAGCGCAACCTTATCGGCCCGGCGCGGCATTACAAGGGCGTCACGCTGGCGGGATCCGACGAACAAACCCTCGACTACGCCGCCAATTGCTACAAGCCGTGGTCGCCCGTGCATTTAGCCGGAGAGCGCGACGGGTCGGGGAATTTAACCATAACGTGGATTCGCCGCACCCGCATCGGCGGCGAGTGGGCGGACGGCGCCGACGCGCCCCTCTCCGAAGAGACGGAGGCCTACGAGATCGACATTATGGACGGCGCCGACCAAACCGCCGACTTCGGAAGCCCGCAAGCAAGCGTGGATGTTGTGGTGTATCAGCTATCCGCTTTGGTGGGGAGGGGGCGAAGGGGAATTTCAGGCTATAATAAAATAGGAAAATATTACATTTACCTATTTTCCTATTTCCCTATTTTGTTTTTTGTTATAGAATATAATTATTAACAAACAACGGAGTCAATATAATGCAAGCTAAAGAAATTAAACCGGACGCGCAAGGTCGCATTACGCTTGGCGCTCAACTTACTAGAAATGTCAATAGTTTTTCATTGAACGTAGACGATGACGGCACGATATGCTTAACGCCGTGCGTAACGGTGCCTAAGCATGAATTATGGTTGTATAAAAATAAAGATGCGTTAAATTCGGTGCGTTCCGGCGTTGAAGACGTCAAGCGCGGCGATATGTCTGTCTTGGATTTAAGCGAGTGGGACGATTAAAACAGATGAGCGAATTGCGTAATGCCTTTTAAAATACATATTTCCGTTACCGCTAAAAAACAGCTTCAAAAATTACGAAATGATTCTTCTCAAGACCGCTGCTATAAGGCAGTGATTAAAACATTGCGCTTTCTTGAGGAAAACCCGCGCCATCCAAGCCTAAACACACATGAATATACGGCTTTATCCAGAGAGTTAGGGTGTAAAGTATGGGAAGCCTATGCGCAAAACCACACTCCTAACGCGTACCGCGTGTTTTGGACGTATGGCGAAGAACAAGGAAGTATTTCTATTATTGCCATAACCGGCCATCCATAAAAACGTTTTTTCCTTCTCGTCACAAAACCCCCCTTCCGCCGCCTATAACCACCGCCATAAAATAGTCGCCATAACCACTACATGATGACGCGGCGGCATGGCGCTAACGAACAATCTCGGCCTCGCCCTGATAGAGCAGGGACAGGCGCAGAAGGAGGTGACGGCGAACCAAGCGTTCGCCAAGATCGACGCCGTGCTCAACATGTCGGTGATCGACCGCGACGTGACGGCGCCGCCCGTGTCCCCTAGCGCGGGCGACGCCTACATCCCCCATGCGACCGCGACCGGCGCGTGGGCGGGGCACGAGAACGACATCGCCTATTATTACAACTCCGCGTGGAATTTCATCGCGCCGAAGGCCGGGATGGCCGCCAAGGCCGCCGAAGAGCAGGCGCGCCAAACGGGCGAAACGCTTCAGCTTCTCAACCGCATCGTGTCGCTGCTGGAAAGCGCCTCGCGACAACCGCAGCCGACCGCCGGGAACGAGCGACGACGCGACGGCGACGCCGCGTAAAAATCGCTTTTAAGGAGAAAATATCATGCAAGAATCTGCCATAACCGCCCTCAAGGAGCGCCTTAAAATCGAGGAGGGTTTCCGCGCCAAGCCGTATCGGTGCAGCGCGGGAAAGCTGACCATAGGCTACGGACGCAACATACAAGACGTCGGAATCACGAAAAACGAAGCGGACGTCCTGCTGGACGGCGACGTGTCGCGCGCGCTGGCGGCCTGCGGCACCTTGTTCCGAAATTTCGACGCCTTAAGCGAAAACCGCCAAAGCGTCCTGGCCGACATGATGTTCAACATGGGGGCGGCGGAACTGGCGCGATTCGAGAAAATGCGCCGCGCCCTCGCGCGGGAAGACTTCGCCGAGGCCGTCGAACAAATGAAAAACAGCGCGTGGCACGGCCAGGTCGGCGACCGAGCGAAGAAACTCGTCAAAATGATGCTGGAGGGATAGGCCATGCTGGCGGAAGCGATAGTCGGCACGGTCGGGAAGGTTCTGGATAAGGTTATCCCCGACCCGGTAGAGCGCGACAAGGCCAAGGCGGAATTGATTCGCTTGCAACAGGACGGCGAGTTCCGGGAAATGGAAACCGCGATGAAGGCCATAACGGCGGAAGCGCAATCGAGCGACCCGTGGACGAGCCGTGCGCGGCCGTTGTTTATGTACGTCTTTTATTTTATACTTCTTGCGCAAGTCGTGTTCATCCCGGCTGTCGGCGTGTTTTTCCCGCGCGACATGGAAAATTATTTCGACATGATGGCCAAGGGATTTGCCGCCATACCCGAGCCGCTCTGGTGGACGTTCACGGCGGGCTATCTGGGATATACCGGCGCGCGCACGTACGAGAAAAAGAAAATCATCGACGGCAAAGGCGCCGCCGCGCCTCGGAAGGGATAGGTTTATGGTCGGCAAATATTATAACGCGCTGCTTTGGCTCCGGACGAAGCCTATAGAATTCGCCGTCGACATGCGCAACCGCGCCACGGGCAGGCAATGCGCCCGCCTGCGCTGCCGATGCTGGCTCCGCCTGATCGGCATGAGGGGGCATTAGGGGCGGCACTGCTTTGTGAAAGGCATAAACGGATGGTTCGAAAATAGGATATAAGGGCCGGTCACGTTAGGCTACGAGAAAAATGAAAAATTGTATGGCTGAAATTGCATGAATTCGCTATAAGCGATTTCATGGTTTAAAGCTATGTCATACAGTCGTGCACCACCCAAGACGGCACGGTTTTGCGCGAAGAAGTATAGCGGGGAAGCGACCGCAAACAAAGGGATTCCTTCGTCTAAAAAAGGTTTCAAGCAAACGGTTTTCAACATGTCCGCTTTTTGGGGGTAACTTGAAACCTTAAAGATATTAGGGGCTTTTGCGAGAAGTTTAGCGGCGGCGGTGAATTTTTCTGCGAAGGCGGATCGGTCGGTTTCCGTTTGCTTGATTTGCTCTTCGACGCGGGCGGCTTCCTGCATACGTGGGATAAAGCCCTTATTATACGCGTGGCAATCGTTGGCGGTTGGTTAACCGAGGAAACCGCGAAAGATTTCAAAGAAATTTTTTTTATCTTTGCGAAAACCGGAGCAAAGACAATATGCAATAAATGAATGACGTGCGCCTCTTAAGGCGAAGGATTGGCGGAAAAGGCGTTAGTTATAGTGAGCCTTTAATGCCTGAAGCCTTTCGGTAGTTTTGGACTTTTCCTCGTCCGTCAGTCCTTCAAGGTCGGATACCTTTTGCAAGGCGTTGTCTACGAAGGAGCGGAATTGTTGGTTGGCCAAGGAGAAGTCGGATACGCCGGGTATCACGAATACTTCTTGTCGAGGATTCTCCGGTACAATCATGCCTCCCGAAGGATTGAAGTAACAATGAACGTCTAAGCTAGCTATTTTGGATTTAGCATCTTCTTTAAAAGTTACCTCAACCTTGAGGCAACTTCCGTTTAAACGATGAGTTTTTCCTTGCTCATATGGCGTATGAGAATCTTTTATGGCTCGATAGATCGCCAGTGCGGCGCCGTTAAGTTAAGATGGCGAGGCGCGTCTGTATGGCGAAAATAGAGAATTGGCATGATATTATCGCATTCATTTTAGTAAGGGAAGCATAATACATAGCCGATGCGTCGCCTTTTTGATTAAAGACTTCGGACGCAAAGGAGCGCATTGCCCTCACCGCAAAAAACGGGGAAGAGCGCCCCCTTCCCCGCCGCAAGATTTTAGCCGGACAAAAATTGACGCCGGACTATAATCTTCTGGTCAGCTCTTCCTCCATCGACTTGACGGTGGAAATAAGCGTGGCGTTGGCGTTATAGTTCGACTGAATGCCGATGGTGCGGGTCAGCTCTTCGGTGATGTCGGCGGTCGAGCCTTCCAGCGTGCCGGAGACGAGCGTGCCGGCCGAGCCTTTGCCCGCCTCCTTCAGGTTAATCTCGCCGGAGTCTTGCGTCACCGTAAACACGTTGCCGGAGCGTTGCGCCAAGGCGTTGGGGTTGGAGACGGCGACAACGGGGATTTTATAGATGGCCTTCACCTCGCCGTTGCTGAAGCGGGCGTTGATGGTGCCGTCGTCTTCGACCTCCACGCCGGTGAACAGGCCGGAGGCCACGCCGTTTTGCTCGACGAACTCCACGTTATAGGAAGAGTCGAATTGCCGCAGCCCGTCGGTCTGGCCGATCACCGCGCCTTCGGTGCCGGAGGGCGCGCCGGCGGTTCCCCAATCGATGGTGATGGCGCCGTTTTCGGCGCCGTTGCTCCATCCGACCGACACCGGCACGCTGAGCGAGGGCGATATGGTCTTGAGCGATCCGTCACCGTTAAATTGAATCGTACCGGAGGCGATTTGCCCGGCCGTCACGCCCGTGACGTCGGTGGGGTCGAGCGCGTAGATTTCGACCGACCAAGTTTGTTCGTTGGTTTTCAGGAACGCCACCTTAAAATCGTGCGAGGTGCCGAGCGAATCGAAAAACGTGACGTTGCGCGAGAAATGCGGCGACACGTTGCCGCCCGCCATGTTTTTGGTCACGTCGTTCGGGTCGTACGACGTCGCCACTATGCCGGCGGTTTGGGTTGCCGACACCAGCGAATCCATGCCCAGTTCCGTAAAGAACGTGTCGCCGACGTCGCCCGCGCCAAGCCCCAGCTCCGACAATAATTGCGCGTTCGACGCGCCGCCTATCGTTAGTTGGCGGGCGGGCGCCACCGATACGGTCATGCCCGCGTTGGGCGTCGTGTCGACGGAAGACGCAAATCCGGTAATGCCGTTCACCAAGGCGTTTAAGTCGTCCAGCGTGTTAAAGCGGTTCGATCCGGCGGCAACCAGCGCGCTTCCCGTCGTCGTCGGAAAATCTCCGCCCAGCCCGGCGTTAAGCTGCGCGGCGGTAATGCCGCTCGTCGCGCTTAAGGTTATGCCCAGATTCGGGTTGGAGGCCGAGATGTATATCGCGCCGTCGACGATGCGTCCCCTGAAGTTCGCGTTGGCGTCGATGGCGGCGGCCAGCGTTTCCATGCTGTTAAATTGTCCGGTCGCGGTGTTGGGACTGCTTGGCGTATAGGTAAGCGTGACGGTGTTCGTGCCGTTGCTTAGGGTAAAGCTGTCGCCCGCGTTTAATCCGCCCGTGCCGTCCACGAACGCGCCGGCGGCGCTCGTCGCGCCGAAGACCGACGTCGTCGCGTTGACGGCTTTCGTCGCGGCCAGGCCGCCGTAGGTGAACGCGCCGGCATTCGTGCCGTCGCTGAAGGAAAGCGTCGACAATCCGCTCGTCATGCTGGTGGCGCCCGGCGTCGGCACGATGAGGTCGGACGATTTATTCATGCCGTTGCGCGACGATATGGGATTCGCCGTCGCGGTATAGGAATTTTTCGTCACGGTTACGGTTTGCAACGGGTCGGCGGAAAAAATTTCCAGGCTGGAGGCGGTGGAGGGGCTATTTACCTTCGCGCCGAATTGTCCGTATTGGTTCACGGCGTCTGCCAGCCCCTTTAAGGTGTTGAAGCGCGTGCCGGAGCCGGCCGCCACGTTGGCGAAGCCGAGCTTGCCGGACAGGCCGCTGCCCGCGACGTCGGCAAAGACCATGGCGTCGTTGGCGTCTTCGGACGAAACGTAAATGCGCGAGTCGTCAATGCGCGCCGTCAGTCCGTTAATGCGGTTGAGCGCTTCGGCCAGCGTAGTCAGGCTGTTAAACTCGCCGGCGGTGGTGTCGGGCGAGTTTTGCGTGAAGGTGAGCGTCACGGCGCCGCTTTTATTGGTGGTGATTTGAAATTTATCGTTGTTTTGCAGCCCGTCCGCGCCGCCCGTGGTAAACGACGCCGACGGCGTGCCGGTGCCCAGTAACGGGGCGTCGGCAAGGCTGTGCGAGCGCGCGAATCCGCCGTAGTCGAACGTGACGGCTTCTCCGCTTGATTCCAGCGTTAAGGAATCGCCGGGCGCCATGCCGGCCTCCATGCCCAATATGTCGTTTTGTCCGACGTTGCGGTTGCGCGTGCCGGCGGGGTCGAGCGTGACCGTCGCGCCCTGAAACACGTTTTCGGCGGCGTTGAGGTTGGCGCCGATGGCGAGGCTCGACGTCGCCGTCGCCGCGCCGCTGGCCGTGTTGGTGTCCACCGCCACCAGCGAATCAACCGATTCCGCCGCCGTGGTGTTGACGTTGCCGAGCTGGCCGGGAAGGCGCCCGTTGTCGTCCAGCGGCCAGGCCATGAGCTTATAGCCGGCGGAATTGACCAATTCCCCGGCGTTGTTGGCGTCGAACGCGCCGGCGCGGGTTAAGAACACGTTGCCCGCGTCGTCTTGCACCGAGAAAAACCCCTTGCCGGAAATGGCCAGATCGGTTGCCCGCCCCGTCGTCTCGAGCAGGCCTTGCTTGTCCACCAGCGTTTTCGGGGAAAGCGTCACGCCGCCGCTGGAATATCCGACGCCGCCGCTGCCGGTTCCCGAGTTGGTGACGAGGGTGGAAAATAATCCCGTCGTGGCCTTATAGCCCGGCGTCGAGGCGTTGGCGATGTTATCGGCGGCGATGGAGATGCTGGCGCTCTGCGCTTGCAAACCGGTGACGGCGGAATTTCTTGCCCCTGCTAAACCCATATGTTTCTCCTTATGGTAGGTTTTGCCTTGTACGTGAATCTCACGAGACAAGAAAGCAAGGAGCGTGCCAATCGAGAGGAGAAAATAAAAACATAAGATTTTATGCAAAAACAGTTTGGCCGTTAATTAAGGACGGTAAAAGTAAAAATCGTCTAAAAATATCCATAAAGCCTTGCTCGAAAGCATCCCTACCCCAAATCTGCGGGAGTATGAAAATGTGTCGAGCGGGGAGGCCGGCAAGTATTTTTTGTTGGTTTCTCTTGACGTTTTTTAAAGGTGCGTTTATCATGGCACGTCTTGTTCGGAGACGTGGCCGAGAGGCTGAAGGCGGCGGTTTGCTAAACCGTTATACGGGGTAAACCCGTATCGAGGGTTCGAATCCCTCCGTCTCCGCCATTTTACCATCCGAAGCCCAGTAAATGCGGGCTTTCGAGAGGTTTCGTTCCTGACCATGACAGTTGTCCTAGCCTACGCTAGGCGTTGTTGTCAGAGCGTGCAAATATGTTGAATTTTGCTTTGCAATACTTTTTCCCATTTTCCGTCACTTCCTCAAACGGGTCTTCTGCCTTCAAGCTAGGGTTTTGATGCCCAAAGAACGCTTGTAGTTTTTCTTTAAGGCTTTTCTTGGTTTGTGCGTCCATTAAATTGGCCCTTCCGCCGCACCTTCGCCGTTTAGGCGTCGCGCCCCGCCGCATCCGCATTGTTTTTTTTATTGCCGTTTTTTTTGACGAAAACGGTAAAAAGAACGGAGCGAATGACGATGCGCCGCCTATCCTTATTTTGTCAAAAGAGCCGCGTTCCTGCGCATGGCCCTTTCGATACATCGCATGCGCGATTACCGCTTCTTAACGCCATTGCCGAACATGTTATATAGAAAAGGCGCCTGATCTTCAAGCCAACCGCTCCATGTGGCCTTGCGCTTCATTTTTATATATTCTCCCGCTCGCGCCTTCCCTTCATCCATACGCCTTAAAATTTCGACTGCATCATCTCTATTTTTTTCGGATTTTATTTTCTCTTCGATTTCCGCATAAAGCTTATCATATGATTGCAGCAAATTAGCGGAAGTTTGCTCAAACCGCTTTTTCTCTTCAATAGTTCCCGTAAAATTGTCTAATGATTGTTGAATATATATTTCCATCCCCATTTTCAATAATTTCAGGAGATTCAATTGTCTGGGAGGGTCGGCTTCTTCATTGAAAAGCTTCTCAATTTCTTCCGTTAGAGATTTTATAGATTTTCCCATAGTTGTGCAAGCGGTCGAGCAAAGGATCGGGAAGACAACGAGGTCGAAAATATAGGTTTTTTCGCAAAAGGTTACGGCGTAATTTTTGCATGCTACCATAAAACGGCGTTCGTGTCCGTAGATTTTTCGCCTATTTTTGCCGTTTTCATCCCATGCGCCGCCACGATTTTGAAAATAACGCAGCGATTTTTTTATTCTTTTTTTGAAGAAGGTGCCTTGCAGTTGCAATTTTCACTCCATTACTCTTTCGGGTCGTTGCCGTCACCGTCGCCTAGCCTTTCACGCGCCAATTTTCGCGTAGAGCTTAGAGAAAATGGCGTTAACGCTGTGTCTCGGATTTTGGGAGAAGGCGTGCGCGCCGCTTTTAATGCGCTGCGCGGCGGAAAATCCGCCGTACCCGTCTTGCGCGAGGTTTCTTAAATATTCGTCCATCAGATCGCAATCCGCCAGCATTTGCGTCCTGTCTTGCACGGAGAGCAATTCAAGCAAAATCGCGCGCATCACCCCTTTGGTCATATCTTGAGGGGTGGCGACGTTCGCGAGCGCCTGTTGGGGAGCCGCTCCGTGGCGGAAACAATGGTTGAGCACGTAAACGGCGGCTTGCAGCATGGTCTTCGGGGAAAAATTCTTCGGGCCTTTTCCGGCGATTCCCTTGTGGGCTTCGTTCAAAAACGCCGCTTCGGCCTCTTCCTTATGGGCGCGGAACGCCGTTTCGTCCATGCCGCCATAGTCGCGCATCGCCACGACGAGCGCACACGAGAGATACATGCAAAAGCGGTGAAGCTCGTACGGAACGGCTGCCGTTTCCTTGGACGATCCCTTGCAAATTGCGCGCATTTCCGCGTACCCGGTGCGAATTTCCTGATCGCCCGGGGGCGCCAGAAAATCGGCCGGACTCCAATATTTGAGCAATATGTCGGTTAGCTTTAAAATAACGTCGGACGTTTTGCCGATAGCCATAAAATGTAACGGGCTTGCTTCCGCCCATGTCTTCACGTCCGCGCCTATTGCCGTCAACGTGTCGTACCCCACATGCTTCTCCACCCCGAACGTTCCCCATCGGTTAACGGCGGTGATCAAAAAGTCAAAAAGGTCTTTCGGTACGGATTTCGATTCCGGCGAGTATAGAATTCCGGCGCCGGCGGCGATGCGAAAATTCGTGGTCAGGGCGTGGTACAACCATGAATATATTTCTAGCGCGTCGGGCAAAAACCGTTCGCCTGCATAGCGTTGCGTCAGGTTTTCGACCATCTCTTCCGCCTCGCCCATGCATAGCGCGTCCGCATCGGTGCGTTCCAGCAATATGCGGATCGTCTCTTCCAGCTTGTCGGACCGTAGATCGTTTTTGGCGGCATATGCATCTAAATCTTGGCGGAGCAGGTCTATTCTTATCGAAGCTTAATGCGCTTCTTATCCATGCGGTTTCCGTTTATCCGTTCTTTCCGTCGGAAGACGACTCGGGACGTTTTGCGTCAATTTTTTGCGAATGCTTTGCATATAAGCCCCTACATTATCATGACATGGGTATTTATGAATGGAAGCGTTATTTATTTTTCCATGTTGGTGGTCATGATTTTGGCTTATACCGTTCTTGAAACTTGTGTGATCGCGCCGCATTCATTGCCGCGCATCAACGCTTGACGGATCGGTTTAGCTTTTAAAAAAAAATGCAAAAATTAAGATTTCACCGCGCTTCGACGCACAGGGCCACGCCCATGCCGCCGCCGACGCATAGGGTCGCGATGCCTTTTTTGGCGCCAAGGCGCTTCAATCCGTGAAGAAGCGTCGTCAGCACGCGCGCGCCGCTGGCGCCGATAGGGTGGCCAAGGGCGATGGCGCCGCCGCTGACGTTCACTTTTTGCAGGTTCCATCCCATTTGGCGATTAACGTGGACGGCCTGGGCGGCGAAGGCTTCGTTCGCTTCGATCAAGTCAAGGTCGCCGACGCTCCACCCGGCCTTCCTCAGCGCCTCGCGCGAGGCGGGAACGGGACCGCACCCCATAATTTCCGGCGCGACGCCGGCTTGGGCGAACGAGACGAAGCGGGCGAGCGGGACGACGCCTTTTTTCTCTGCCGCTTTTTCGCTCATCAGCACCAGCGCGGCGGCCCCGTCGTTAATGCCGGAGGCGTTGCCCGCAGTCACGGAGCCGTCTTTTGAGAAGGCCGGACGCAGCGCCGACAGTTTCTCGGCCGTTACGCCGGGGCGAGGAAACTCGTCTTTATCGAAAACGACGTCGCCCTTGCGGTCTTTTATCGTCACGGGGGCAATTTCGTCGGCGAAATGCCCGGCGGTTATCGCTTTTTCGGCTTTTTGTTGCGAGAGGGCGGAAAATTCGTCCTGGGCTTCGCGGCTGACGGAGAAGGTCGCAGCAATGTTTTCCGCCGTTTGGCCCATGTGATAATGATGGAACGCTTCCCACAAGCCGTCTTGAATCATGGAATCGACGCATTCCGCGTTCCCCATCTTTACGCCCTTGCGCATGGCGAGCAAATGCGGGGCGAGGCTCATGTTTTCCTGTCCCCCCGCGACGACGATTTCCGCGTCGCCGAGCGCGATCGATTGCGCGGCCAAGGCGACGGCCTTAAGGCCGGACCCGCACACCTGATTCACCGTCCAGGCCGACGATTCCTTGGGTATGCCCGCCTCCATCGCCGCTTGTCTGGCGGGATTTTGCCCTGCGCCGGCGGTCAATACCTGACCCAAAATCGTTTCCTGCACGTCGGCGGCGGCGATTCCCGCGCGGCTTAACGCATGCCGAATGGCCGTGGCGCCGAGCATATGCGCCGGAACGGCGGACAGCCCTCCCCCTAAATTTCCGATGGCGGTGCGGGAGGCGGCGGCGATGACGACGTTTTGCATGGCGACGGAGGTTCCGTGGTGGCGTTATTTTTCTTGACGCATCGTTCATACCCGCTTGCGCCCTCAATCACAAGTTTTTTTTACCGCCGGCCCGGCCCGTTAAAAAAATCCCCGCTCGCGAGCGACGTCCGGCATAATGGCGAACGCAATCTTTATTATGTGCGACGGATATGGACGCAACTTCAGAAAAACCGCTATTGCGGGCAACCGGCGTCACGGTGGCGCGGGGCGGAAAAACCTTGTTGAACGACGTATCCTTCTCGATGGAGGCGCACGACTTCGTAACCGTCGTCGGCCCGAACGGCGCCGGCAAATCCTTGTTGCTCAAAACCCTGACGGGACTGTTTCGCGTCGACAAAGGCACGGTGGAAAAAAAACCGGGATTGCGCATAGGCTACATGCCCCAACGTTTTGCGATAGACCCTTCCGTGCCGATAGACGCAGGATATTTCCTGCGCTTGAGAAAAAAAGCTTCTCCCGACGCGGAGGCGCGTGCGCTCGAGGAAACGGGCGCCGGCGCCTTGCTTTCCAAGCGGCTCGCGGACCTCTCCGGCGGCGAAACGCAGCGCGTGCTGCTCGCGCGGGCGCTGCTGGGCGATCCGGAGTTGCTTATTCTCGACGAGCCGGCCCAAAATCTCGACTTGCCGGGCCAGCTCGCCTTTTATCGCCTGCTCGATTCCGTCTATCGGTCGCGCAAACTGGCGGTGCTGATGGTGTCGCACGACTTTCATATGGTGATGGCGTCGACGCGGCGCGTGTTGTGCCTGTTTCACCACGTTTGCTGCGCCGGCGAGCCGCACGTCGTGGCGCGCGACCCCCAATTCGTCGCCCTGTTCGGCGAGGAAACGTCGCGGCTGATGGCCACCTACCGCCACGCCCACGACCATACGCACGCAAAAAACGCGTGACGGCCTACGCGAAGGGGGGTATAAGGGCCATTCATATCTAAAGTAGGACTTACGCGAAGCGAGTGTTTTTGAGGAATTTTTAGGCGCCTTCGCACACAGAAGCCGCCATGTAGTCAATCTACATAAGGCTTCGAGTACGAAGGCAACGCAAAAATTACCAAAAAGGCGACGTTTCGCGTACGTCCTATAAAGCATACATATCGGACATGACACATATGGCGACGGCGTTTCTTTTTCCCGGGCAAGGCTCCCAAGCGGTCGGCATGGCGAAAGACGTGGCGGACGCCTTCGTCGAGGCGCGCCATGTGCTGGAGGAAATCGAAGACGCCCTCAAGCTTGACCTGCGCTCCGTCATGTTCGACGGACCGGACGAATTGCTAAGACAGACCTCCTTTACTCAGCCCGCGCTCATGGCGGCCTCGATGGCGGTGTTTGCCGTCCTGCAAACGCAAGGAAACGTCGTGGCCGTCGAGCGTCCGACATATTACGCCGGTCATTCGCTGGGAGAATATTCGGCCCTATGCGCGGCGGGCGCGCTTAGCTTGGGCGACGCGGCGACGGCGCTGCGCATTCGCGGGCAGGCCATGCAAGGCGCCGTGGCGATAGGGGAAGGCGCGATGGCCGCGCTGCTGGGCGTCGAGCCGGCGCAAGCGGAAGAGATCGCCCAAAAAGCGTCCGCGTTCGGCGTGTGCGAATTGGCCAACGACAACGGGGGCGGACAATGCGTGATTAGCGGCCATGCCGCCGCCGTCGAAAAGGCGGCGGAAATAGCGAAGGAATGCGGCGTGCGTAAAGTCGCCCCGCTTCCGGTGAGCGCTCCGTTCCATTGTTCGCTCATGCGGCCCGCCGCCGAGGTGATGGCGCGCGCGCTGGAAGAGGCGACGTGGCGTCCGCTCTCCGTTCCCGTGGTCGACAACGTGACGGCGCAGGCGGAGAGCGACCCCGCCCATATTAAGGAGTTGCTGGTCAAGCAAGTGACCGGGCGCGTTCGGTGGCGCGAATCGATGGAATATATGCGCGAAAACGGCGTCATGCGCTACGTCGAAATCGGATCGGGCAACGTGCTGTGCGGGTTGGCCAAACGCATTGACCGGCAAGCCGAAACCGTTTCCTTGCGAAATTGCGCGGATATCGACGCCTATCTCACCGCGCGCGCCGCATAAAATCATCACACAATATTCATTTCATTTTAGGACGTGCGTTATGTTCTTCGACCTCACCGATATGCGGGTTATCGTCACCGGAGCCACGGGCGGCATAGGGCAGGCGACGGCGGAACGTTTCGTCCGCGCCGGCGCGCGCGTGCTCGCCACCGGCCGCAAGGAAGACGCCCTCTGCGCCTTGCGGGAGAAACTCGGCGAGCGCCTGTCGATTTTCGCCTGCGACCTGGCGGAGGACGAGGCGCCGAACGCGCTCGCCAAATCGGCGGAAGCGCAGATGGGCGGCGTCGACGTGCTGGTGTGTAACGCCGGCGTCACCCGCGACAATCTGGCGATGCGCATGAAAGACGAAGAGTGGGACGCCGTGTTCCACATCAATTTGCGCCAAACCTTTCGCCTTATTCGCGCGAATCTGCGCGGCATGATGAAACAAAAATACGGACGCATCGTGAACGTCGCCTCGGTGGTCGGTTTCACCGGAAACGCCGGACAGGCGAATTACGCGGCGGCCAAGGCCGCGATGATCGGCATGACGAAATCGCTCGCGCAGGAATTGGCCTCGCGCGGAATCACCGCCAACGCCATCGCCCCCGGATTCATTCGCACCCCCATGACCGACGTCCTCACCGACGCGCAAAAAGAGGGCATTCTCTCCTCCATTCCCTGCGGCGCGATGGGAACGCCGGAAGACGTCGCGGCGGCGGCGCACTATCTGGCCTCGCGCGAAGCGAACTACGTCAGCGGCGCCACTTTGCACGTCAACGGCGGCATGGCGATGTTTTAGCCGCACTCGCTCCTCTCGATCGTGCGATTTTTTATTTTTTGTTTTTTTATATCCGCTCGGGAGCGCAGCTCACATATACCGAGAAAAATGACGTCCAAACTCCTAAAAAATAAATAACGACAATTCCGTCCGATAAAACGTACGATTTTGTTGCGGCAAGGTGCATGGATTAGTTGGCTGTGGCTGCGTCCCCAGTCGGAGGATTGGGGGCGGCGCTCGGCGAGTTAAGGCGTCCAGTAAGGAAGGCGGTATTGTTGTTGTCGGAAGCATCCCCGGTTCCCGCCGAAGATAAAGATTCGCCTAAATACTGTGCATGCTTGGGATTTTCGTCGTTCGCTTTTCCTTTGAGACCAGGAATGGAGTCAGACAAACTGGTGACAGACGCCGTTAACGCCTCTGCTTGCTCTTTGGTTAACCTTTGTTCATCTGCTTCGGGAAACGAATCTTCCTCTTGAGGAACGGTATCGGATAGCTTAGGAGAACCTGTTGTTTCCGCCCAAAGGGAATCGGAATCGGCGGCGACATCCGAAAGATTGGAGGCGCTGCCGGAAGCCATGGCGAGGCGACTCGAAAAAAACACGTAAAGGAGCGCAAGGCAATTAAGATAAGGTAGATAAAGACTGAAAGCCAATTCCGTAAGAAGAATGAACGTAATTTACTGATTTTTTAAAGGATATCAAGGAAAAAGAAGGTCCGGAGAATAAAAATATATGCAGGCAATGAAATGGTCGGACAGAGTGAACGCATTTAGAACCAATCAAGATTTGAGATTATTGGTTTTACAGGTGCATAGCATATATCACCGGTTTTTCAAAAAACATGCTTCCTGACTTGCAAGTATGCAATGATATTGCTATAATGAGCTTACAAATTGGCAATAGCCACGGCAGCCCCCTTGCGGGGCTGAGTAAAGCCCCCGCAAGGGGGCTTTTGTTTTTAAAAGATAAGTTTTTTAAGTTTTTCTTTGGCTCTAGACTAGCGCCATGACTAGCATCGGGTATATTTTTTATACTTTTCCAAAATTATAGAAAAGAGGTTTTCTTCGGAATAATTATATCTAAACTCACATTCCTTG
>JBEVNR010000037.1:0-60334 GCA_040507985.1 Rickettsiales bacterium
TTCCGCCGTTTTGCTCGCACATACATCCAAACAAAAATGACGTAATATTTTCTTTATCTTATAGTCGCTTAAAGGCCTGTTGTTCATAGACTTTCTATATATTAGATAGTCTAGGCGCTAGTCAAGAGCCAAAGATAATCGGAAACTATTCCATGCCTTTATCCTCGATTCGACCGGAGAAGGAAAGGAACAAATGGATTCCGAAGGTCATATCACCTCGCTACCGCCGATTTCCGGTATCATAGATAGGTTTTTAGACAAATTATCTGTGCCTCATGACGAAAAAACGCACTGGAAAAACTATTTATCCACCCTACCGAAACTTGATTTTGCCATCAATCTCATTCGCAACGTCTTCGGAGACAACGTTGCCGAAATATCCGGAAGAAAGCATTGGTATAAATTAGGCGAAGATGGCCGTTACTCTAAAGAACCAATGAAAAAGGATGCCGAATATAAAAATTATCGCTCAAAAACATGCCTCATCCTTACGTCCGCCGGCGCAGTGGGCATTGATTTACACACAAAATTCTTAGAGGACCTAATGCGATGCGTCCATTTTCTTCAAATGGTTGATTCCGACGCCTGGTTCAGGCAAATAGTAGGAAGATTTGATCGCACCAGCGAACACAACCAGAGTTCGCCGCACGTCATCTTTTGGATGCTTGAGAACATGCAAAACGCATTGTGGCGTCTGTACTCAATATTGCGTCGCGTCAACGGTACGGACACTATTTTCTCACAAATTTGTAAAGACAAGGTATGGCCGAAAAAAATGACCTTAACGGCGGCAGATACCGTAGTAAAACGAGAAACAGAAAATCACCCAGATTCAAAACTTAGTATGCTTCTGAACAAATACTTTCCCCAAAACGCTGAATCCCATGATGCGAGAAGAGTGCCGGACTACACAAAGTTCAGGAACTTCTTTCACTTCCTTTCGGTCGACAATGCGAAATTATTTCACCAACGCCTAAATCAGGAGCTTGAAGCGCTAGAACGTAAACAAAGCAGAGGAGAAAGCGAATTAGCAAATATATGTCATGCGGGAGTCTTTACTCAAGAACATGTGGGGAAAGGTTTTGGTTATGATGGTACCGCCTTGCCCGGCGTTAATGTCTATCATGGCCAAGCTTTCGGAAAATATCTGGCGTTTTTTACGGGAGAGACGCTTCTGGTCGCATTGCTGTTGGTCAGAAAGTTCTCGAAGCATCTGAGAAAAAAAGCCTGGGGCTACGTTGAACCAGAGGCGGACCACCCATTCTATCTTGATAAAGAGGGGAAGAATACCGACGCCATAGGAATCCAATCCTTTTGGAATGAAAAAACCGGCGGATGGAGCGTAGGATATTTGACGGTTCACCCTACCCAAGGAATGTTTGAAAAATGCGTGAGAGCATTGAAAGAGGCGTTTCAGCAATTTACAACGGACATGGAAAGGGAGATACAAAACCACACCCAACAAGCGCCGCCGTCAGATAGTTTGGACGATTTTGTCGTCGGCGATAAGCGTCCCGCACCTGATGATTTCTCCGGAGCACCTCCTATGCAACGTTCATTGACGCCCAGTAGTTATCCGCAGAACGCGACGCTGCCGCAACTTCCTTATAGGCCGCCTAATCATGGGCAACAGCTAATGCAGCAGCAGCAGATTGGTCCTCACAATCCGCCACTTTTGATTGTATCCGGCGGCAATATGTTTATATACAACCGGACGCATCCAATGCATTACCAAACATATCCTTATGCGTCAGGAGGTGTTCCGCCGAATGCACCAGTAACACAAGAGATGCAGGCTTACGCCGCACCTTTTATGCGCCACGTAACGCCGGTCGCCAACGTTAGACTGCCGTTGCCGCAAAGCAGTGATCTTCAGCCGCAGAATATCCCCACGCAGCAAACGACACCTTTGTTTTGCTTCCGTTGCCCTCTCGGCACTGTTTGTACATGCCGCCACTCTTCGGCAAGGTAAGGCGTACTCCGTCATCATTTTTTACGTCAGACTTTCGTCGCTCTTTAATGCTTTTTGCGTGTTTTTTAATCGGCGCAGAGGATTTTTCGTTTGCAGGCAAACGAAAAAAATACGGATAAAAAAAGATAAAATATTTCATTGCGGCATTCCGTTTTTTGGTTGTATAGTTGCCGTTAACTCCTTCGACCCCCTCACGTCTACAGTTTTTATTCCGCTACCGATTCGCCTTACGCCGATATCGCCTTTCTCGCCATGCGATTCTTTTTCGCATCGGCGGCGCTGTCTCTTGTGGCCAAACACGCTCTCGCCGCCTATCCGGAAAGCATCGCGGACGTGTTCGTATGTCGCGGCTATGTCGGCGAACCTCACCCTTTCGTTCGCGATAGGCGCCCACCGTTGAACTTGCCCTGTTTTTTATTGTACGAGCAATCGACGTTGGACGTTCCTCTTTTCCGTCTTTCGCGCAACGATTCCGGAGCGCGTCAAGGCGTAAAAATAACGGTGCGCCACACCCTTTCCCTGCCGCCGGCCGGTACGGAAAATCACGCGCCTTCCGATCGCCTTGACGTCGTCCTGACGGCGCTTTCGCAAAATTTCTCGGATAGCTCCACCCCGTTCCACGCATTCGCCGTTTCGGAAGGCGACGCAGCTTTTAACGGCGTTGATTCCAGATTTCGTTGGGAAGAAGATTTGGAAACCACGATTGACCACATAGAACGCTGCTTTCATTCCGGATGTATCGCCGACGGAAAAAAAGCCATACAAAACACCCGAAAATGCCAAGAAACTTGTCGGGAATTCCTTCGCTACTGCACCGGTCCGAGATGCGGAGAGCTGGGATGCGGTTACTACGAATGCCCGGACTATGACGACCAATCGCGGTTTGAATTTTCCCATACCGGAGCCCGGCTCCAAAGTTATATGGCGCTGATGCGCAACCTTCCGCGAAACGAGAGCGTTTCCCACGCCCGAACCCACGTCATCACGATCGCGGAACGCCCGAACGGCACGATCATCGGCGACGTCAACGCATCCCTTAACGTGCGCGTCGACCTTACGGTAACGAACGCCCGTCCGGAATTTCATTTAGACTTTTCGCTTGCGCTGTGCTTAGGATCGGAGTGCATGTTCGTCGCGCAGAATTTTTCTTTGCCGACAGAGAATCAATCGACGGAATTTTTTACCTTTATTCCTGAACGCCTGGGCGTAACGGAGGGTGCGGCTCTTTCTTTTTTCGTACCGCTGCCGAACGTGACGTCGATCGTCCCGGAGCAACCTCCTCCTGCGCGAAAATCGTATATTTTGACGTATGATTTTTGGGAAGTCTGGGGATTTACCTTTATTTTAAGCTTTATTTGCGGCACAATTTTACAATATATGCTAATGAAACTGCTAAAATTGCGATGCTACCTATCCGAGCCTCTTGATATCGGAGAAACCACTCCCTTGCTACAAAAACGATAAAAAAAAGAGCGATATGTTCCGCCGTTGCGACATAATACAAGCGCGTTATTCTTTCTCGCGCGCTTCCCGCAGCCGCGTAACGTCGAGACCTATCGCAAGCGCCTACCCCTTTCTTACTGATCTCCCCTGTTCTCCAACTCGCGCATTTGGCCCGGGGATGCGCCGGTGACTTCCGACCACGTCGCGGACTTGAGGTTGGCGTCGGAGAAGTTGGCGCGGGTAATGTTCGAGCGCTTAAACCCCGCCGACTGCAAATCAGCGTAGGCGAAATTGGCCGCCTCTAAGTCGCTTAGGGCAAATACGGCGTTTTGGAGGGAGGCGTAGCTGAAATTTGCCATCATTCCGTTGGTGCGAAATAATTTTATGCCGTCGCCGTAGGAGCGGGACAAATTGGTTTGGGTGATGTTGGCCCCCAGAAAAACCGCGCCGGAGAGATCGGCGTTTCCGAGCTGCGCGTAGCTAAGGTCGGCGTAGCTGAAATTTGCGCCGCGCAAATTGGCGGAGGCAAGGTCGGTCTTGCGAAAGGTGGAGTCGGAAAAATTCGCCCCTTCAAAATTGCGCCCGCGCAAATCCATCCGGCTGAAATTAATGCCGCTTAGCGGCTTTCCGTTTTCCGCCATTTTTTCGAGCGCGTCGGTATTAAATATCACCCCTTCCGCAACGAGGGAGTCTTGAAATCCCTTCAGGCCGGACACGTCGAGCATCAGGCAGTTCAGCAAATCGGCTTGCCGCAAGTCCGGCACCAGCATTTTAGAATTCTGGACGTTTGCCCCGCGCATATCGGTTTTATTGAGTTTGATGCCGGAGAGGTTGGCGTTGTAGAGCAATATTTTTCGCGCGTCGGCGGCGAATAAATCGGCGAAGCGAAAATCTACGTCCTCCATGCCGACGGAGTAGAGGTTTGCGTTATTAAAATGCACCAGCTTAAGCACGCTTTTAACGATTTGGGCGTCGGCAATATTCGCGCCGCTTAAATCGGCGCCTTCCATGTTGACGGAGGTGAGGGCTATGTTTTTCAAAAATCCGTTGGTAAGCGACGCGTTTTTCATTTCGACGTTGTTTAGCTTCGCGTCGCCTAAAATAACCCCGGGCATGGCCGCGTTATTCATTTTCGTATGGGTGATCGTCGCTTTGGGCAACGACGCGCGCGCCATGTCCACGTTCGAGAAGCGCGATCCGGAAATAATGACGCCCGGCATCTTGGCGCCCTCAAAGCTTACCGTATCGAACGACGCGCGGGAAAGCAGGCTGCCGGTTAAGTCGGCGAACTTAAATTCCGCCTTGGAAAATTTCGTCTCCTGTAGGTTGCTGCTTTCCATATAAGCGCGGTTTAGGTGAATGTTTTCAAGCCGCGACTGGCTTAAATTCACGGAATACAGGCTCGCGCCCTTAAAGGAGATGCCGGTGAGGTCGGCGTCGCGAATTCTGGTGCGAAACATGTTGGCGCCGTCGAACGTCGAATTGGATATTTTCGATCTGTCGAGCGTGACGTCCGACAAGGACGCGCCGGTAAAGTCGGTTCCGTCTATCTCCGATTCGACGATTTCCGTCCGGCTGAGCTTCGCCTTGCGAAAATTGCTGTTTTTAATGGTGGCGGACGATATTTCGGCGCCTTCCAAATTCACGCCCTCAAAGTTGGAGTCGACGATCGCGCTGCCGTACAGCACCGCGTCCTTTAGGTTGGCTCCCGCTAAATTTACCCCGCTTAAGTCAAGGCCGCTTAGAAATATTCCTTCAAAATTAGCGCCGAATTCCGCCACCAGATCGGGCCGCCGCTTGTTTTTGCGCGACGTCTCCAGATATTGCTGCACGCTGATATAGGTGGCGCGACCTTCCTCGGCCCGCGCTTTTTTAGGCGGCCCTATCCATAAGAGGGCGGCGGCGCAGGCGAACGCAAGGCGTTTATTTTGGCGCGGGAATAAAATATGCATTGCTTTTTTGATCGCCGCCGTGTTGATATGGTGCGATCTACGATGTTACCGTAAAACTCGCCGGAGTTCCATAGCAAATTGGTTGCCCTTCCTTCCGATTTTCCCCTCGATTTCTATCGCTGCCCGACGCTGAGGCGATTATGCGAGACGCTTGGAGGCGCCGAATCCGCCCGATTCGTCGGCGGCGCCGTGCGCGATCGCGCGCTCGGCCTTCGCGCCACGGACATTGACGTCGCGGTCGCCTTTCCTTTTGACGACGTCGCGCGGCTGCTTCGCAGGGCGGGATACGCGCTGAAGGAGACGGGACGCAAGCAAGGAAGCCTCACGGTCGCCCTTGACGGCCCTTTCTATCCTTACGCGCAGGTGACGTCGCTGCGACGAGACGTGGCCTGCCACGGGCGCGGCGCCGAGGTGGAATATACCGACGATTGGCAGGGCGACGCCGTGCGGCGCGACTTTACGATAAACGCCCTGTACCTCGACGCAAGCGGAGCGTTGTACGATTATACCGAAGGTTCCGCCGATCTGGCCGCCGGATTGCTGAAAACCATAGGCGAGCCGGAAACGCGCTTTCGGCAGGATTATTTGCGCGTGTTGCGATTGTTCCGTTTTTACGCCTGCCTGCCGACGCCGCGCGTCGATGCTTCCACGCTAAACGCCGCGTATTTATGTGCCGACGGCGTCAACAATCTCTCCGCCTTTCGCAAGCGCGAAGAAATGGGGCGACTGGCGCAAGGAAGCTACGCCGAACGCGCGCTGGAGGCGTTATATGCAAACTCCGCATTAAAAAACGCCCTGGCCTTGCCGGGAGACGTCTACCCAAAAGCCCATATGCGCCGCTACCTGGCGCGCTTGGCCGCGCGCGGCGAAAAAACGTCCCTCTACGGAACGTTAGCGGCGCTTTTCCTTGCCTGCGGACGCAACGCGCCTGACCCCGCCGACGCCTATGTAGAATCAAAAAAAGATCGCGCGGCCTGGAGGTTCGTCGCCTATGGGGAAGGAAGGGCGCCGAACGCCCATCTTGCCGCCGTCGCCTCATGCGCTTGAGACATAAACCCTTAAGGCAACGTCGACGCAACTCTTAACGCGCGTCTGCCGAAGGGGAAAAGCACTGTGACCTTAAACGCTCGTACATATCGCTCACTTCCCTTAAGCTGCGCCCTCCTATCCGCATTTCTCCTCCCGAAAGACGTTCGACAAAAAATTCTGCCGACGTCGGCGCCCGGCGATCGCGCATTTCCCCTAAAGCGCCGAAGAAAGTTCGCAATTCCGAAGAAATTTTCGGATCTTCGCTTTCCGCAGGTAAGCGGAGAAACCATAAGGGCAAGGGGGAGGCAAGCATCCCGTCAATATTTTCCACAAAAAAACGCATCGAGGCCGAAGGAAATATGTCAAGGCCGACGGGAGCATCCACGTACCCCTCGGCGCTTACGTCAAAATCTTCAAAATGCAGTTCCAATGCGTCGACGTACAACCTGTTCGACATAACGGGCTTACCTTCGTCGGAGAAACGAAAAAAAACGTTAGCCGAGAACGGGAAGGCGTCGCGCAAACCCTGCGCCAATGCGCCTTCTTCGTACCGCACGTTTCGTATTTCGGCGCGATATCTCCCCCGTTTACTCTCCGCAGCGTTTTTCATCCACCCGAAACGCGCCGCATCAAAGGAAAGAAGCGTTTGCCGCGCATCGCCGTTTTCGACGGAAAAATTTCCGCCCGCAACGAAGAAAACAATCGACCGCAATCCCGCGCGCCAATTTTTTGCGATATTTTCAGATCTTTGGCCTATCCATAGCGCCGTCTCATAACGAAACGTTGCGACGGACGGTCCGGCGTCGGCGACGCCGGCCGAAAAATCTCCGTCAAGTGCATATCGGCCGTCGGTCGGTCCGCGTAACGTTACCGTTTTTCCAAAAAAAGGAACGCGCAACCGCAGGCATCCCGGAACGCGCAGACGATAGGACGCGTCATAGGCGCCGGTGAATTCCGCGCCGCAGAAACGTAGCTCCACGCCGCTTAAGGAGGGACGAACGATAACGCGGCGCAGTTCGACAAGATCGCCGCGCAACGCAAGGTCCGCCTGAAACTTCCAAAACGCTTCGTTCGCCAACCTTAGCGTCGTCCACCCGGCGACAAGCAGCAAAATGGCGTAGCAAGCGAGCGATGCCGCCACGATCCCAACGCATAATTTTATAAACGCCGTCGCGCCCGCCGAAGGCGTCGTATCGTGCATGGCTTTTTCCTGCCTTTGGAAGAAAACCTTAACAGGTTTTCGCCAATAAATGAAGAGGAAAGAGCGGGCGGAGCAACCAAAAACTCGCCATAAATTATCTTGCGGTTCATATGGTTGCGCCATAAAATGCTTTTTTATGAAGTCGCGTAAAAATATATAACGTACATGCATCCTATATCCCCTGACGTCAACTGCCTCGTCGCCGGCGCCTCGGGGTACACCGGCGCGGAGCTTATGCGCCTGCTCGTCGCGCACCCGTGCTTTCGCGTGGCGGCGTTAACGGGAGAGCGCAGCGCCGGCAAGCCTCTCGCCGACGTCTACCCGCATTTGCGCGGGGCGCGTCTGCCGGACGTTATCTCCCAAAACGACGTCGTTTGGGACGAAATTGACCTGGTTTTCGCCTGTCTGCCCCACGGCGCGTCGCAATCCTTTGTCGCGTCGGTTCCGGATAGGGTGAAAGTCGTAGACTTATCCGCCGATTTTCGCTTGCGGGACGTGCGTCTATACGCATCCGCCTACGGCGCCGCCCACGTCGCGCCGCAGCTGCAAAAAACGGCCATTTACGGACTCACGGAATTTGCGCGCGAGGCCGTCGCCGCCGCGCGTCTCGTGGCGTGCCCGGGGTGCTATCCGACGGCGGCGGCGCTGCCGTTGATTCCCCTGTTGCAACGAAAATTAATAGAGCCGAACGAGATTATCGTCGACGCCAAGTCCGGCATTAGCGGCGCCGGGCGCGGGGCGAAGGAAGCGAATTTATACGCCGAAATTGACGGAGATTGCTTCGCTTACGGCGTAGGCGTTCATCGTCACTCTCCCGAAATGGCGCAAACGCTGTCCGACGCCGCCGGCGAGAGCGTCTCGCTGCATTTTACGCCGCAAGTTATTCCCGCCGCGCGGGGAATGCTCGCCTGCATGTACGTCAAGACGAAAAACGGCGCCTCTTCCGACGCAATTCGCGCCGCCCTGCAACAGGCTTATGCAAACGAACGTTTCGTGCGGGTGTTGCCGAAAGGCGCCTTGCCGCGCGTCAAAAACGTGCGTTTTACCAATATGTGCGAAATCGCGGTGGCGGAATCGTCGCTTGACGGACGCGCGGTCGTTATTTCCGCCATCGACAATCTGCTTAAAGGCGCCTCGGGCCAAGCGTTGCAAAACGCAAACCTCATGTTCGGCATGGACGAAGGCGCGGGGCTGCCGAAGATTGCGGCGTATCCATAACGAAAAAGGCGCGCTATGAATGTTTTAGACCTTCCCTATCTTGGCTACGGCGTGGGATTGCGCGCGCCGCACATCGACGACGTGATGGAAAATCGCCCTGACGTCGATTTTTTCGAGGTTATTTCCGAAAATTACATGGAGGGCGACGTCTCAACTTTGGCGCGCCTTGAGCGCGTGCGCGCCGATTATCCGATCGTGTTGCACGGGGTGTCGCTCTCAATAGGAACGGTCGATCCGCTCAATTCCGACTATTTACGCAAGTTAAAGGCGCTCGCCGACCGGCTCGAGGCCCCGTGGATTTCCGACCATCTATGCTGGACGGGGACGGCGCACGCCAACACGCACGATTTATTGCCCGTTCCTTATACCGAAGAGGCGTTGCGCCATATCGTAGAGAGGGTGAAGCGGGTGCAGGATTTCCTTAAGCGCCGCATTTTGCTGGAAAATCCGTCAGCCTACCTCACTTTTTCGCGGGCGTCGATGCCGGAATGCGAATTTATTGCGAGGCTCGCGGAAGAGGCCGATTGCGGATTGTTGCTTGACGTCAACAACGTCTACGTCACCGCCTTCAACCAGCGCACGCAGGTACAAACCTATCTCGACGCCATCCCGTTGGGGCGCGTGGCGCAAGTGCATCTGGCCGGCCACACCCATAAAGGCACGCACATCGTGGATACCCATAGCGGTCCCGTGTGCGAAGAAGTGCGCAACATGTACGCCTATTTGCGCCAAAAGACGGGCGACGTCACGACTATGATCGAATGGGACGAAGACATTCCGGACTTTCCCGAATTGCAGGCGGAAATGGACGCTATGCGGCGTTTGCCGCCCCCTTCCCTCTCCTTGCCCGACTTCTCCGGCCACGCGGCGCCGGCGCTCGACATATGGCCCTACGAGACGCAATTGCGCTATTTTCAACTCAGCGTCCTGCAACCCGACTCACGCGGCGTCCCCCCCGCGACGGAATGGGCGACGAGCCTGGAGGGATTTTCCGCCGACGACCAGATTGCCGCCTATCGCCGCGCCTATCGCGCCCGATTGTGCGGGCGGGTGCGCGAAGACGCCCCCGCCTTATGCGCCTATATCGGAGAGGAGGAAGCGGAGCGTCTTATCTCCGCCTACGTGGAAAGCGCGCCGTCGTCGCATTACAACATGACGCGCTACGTCGAGCGCTTCCCGGCGTTCGTCCGCTCGCGCTTCCCGAACGATGTTTTCGCGGGCGAGCTGGCCGATTGGGAGATTGCCATCCCGTTGCTATTTTTAGATAAGGACGGCGATCCCGTCACCGAAGAGGGGGCCGCGACGCTTTCCGGCGATTCGGTCTTGCGGCTTCGCCCCTGCGTGCGGATCTTCGCCTTTTCGCATGCGCTGCACGATTTTTATCGTGCCCATAGAGACGGAACGCCCATCCCTGCGCCGATAAAAGAGGCAAGCCATGCGGGACTCAGCAGAATCGGGGAAAAAGTCTACCGATTCGACCTGACGGATGCCGAATACGCCGCGCTTTCGTCATTTAAAAACGGAAACTCCCTCGAAGAGGCGCTCGCGGCGCATGCCGGCGCCATGGACGAAAACGACGTCGCGACGTGCTTTTCCAAAGCCATGCGCTATCGCCTGTTCGAGGCGGTATATAATATTTCCGCCATGCATTTTTAGCGTCGCGCTTCATACCAACGCCGGCACGTGCGACGCTTTGCCGATGCGCGACCGGCGCTTGTGTTGCGCGCGCATTCGGTATATAGACAAGAAACTATATTGTATACTTAAATTCAGGCGTTCATGGTGCAGGGAGATAAAATTCTCATCATTGATTTCGGTTCGCAAGTCACCCAGCTTATCGCCCGGCGCGTGCGCGAGGCGGGGGTGTATTGCGAAATATACCCGTACCCCAAGGCAACGCCGGAAAATATTCGCGCCTTCGCTCCGCGCGGATTGATATTGTCCGGCGGCCCCGCGTCGGTATCGGGCGCCGGTTCTCCGCAAATCGATCCCGCCGTGTGCGATTTAGGGTTGCCGATACTGGGCATTTGCTACGGCATGCAATTTTTGTGCAAGGCGCTCGGCGGTGAGGTGGTTTCCTCCGGCCATAGGGAATTCGGCGGCGCAACCGTCACCGTCGCGCGATCCACGCCGCTGACCGATGGGCTATGGAGCGAAGGCGGCGCGCATAAGGTCTGGATGAGCCACGGCGACCGCGTGGAAAAACTGCCCGAGGGATTCGTGCCCATCGCCCGTTCCGACGGCGCTCCCTTCGCCGCCGCCGGCGATCCGTCCCGGCATATTTATGGGGTGCAGTTTCATCCGGAAGTGACGCACACGCCCGACGGCGCCGCCCTGATTGGCCGTTTCGTTAAAAACGTATGCGGATGCGCGGGCGATTGGAACATGGAGGCGTTTCTCGAAAGCGCCGTCAACCGCATTCGCGCGCACGTGAAGGACGAGCGCGTCGTCTGCGCCATTAGCGGCGGCGTCGATTCCACCGTCGTGGCGGCGCTTATCCATAAGGCCATAGGCGACCGTCTCACCTGCATTTTCGTCGATACGGGCATGCTCCGGAAAAACGAGGCGAAAGAGGTCGAAGCGCGTTTTCGCGATACGTTTCACATTAAAGTGCGCTCGGTCGACGCGTCCGACCTGTTTTTGGGACGATTGAAAGGGGTGAGCGACCCGGAGCAAAAGCGTAAGATTATCGGCGCAAGCTTTATCGACGTGTTCGAGCGCGAGGCGAAAGAGATCGGCGGCGCGGCGTTTTTGGCGCAAGGCACGCTCTATCCGGACGTGATCGAATCGACGTCCGTCCACGGCGACGCCGCCGTCACCATTAAGTCGCACCACAATGTCGGCGGATTGCCCGCGCGCATGAACATGACGCTGGTCGAGCCGGTGCGCGAATTGTTTAAGGACGAAGTGCGGAAACTGGGCGTCGAGCTTGGCGTTCATCCCGATTTGGTGAAGCGGCACCCCTTCCCCGGGCCTGGCCTGGCCATTCGCGTTCCCGGCGAAATTACCCGCGAGAAGCTGGATATATTGCGCGAGGCCGACGCGCTCTATTTAGACTTAATCCGCAAGGAAGGGTTGTACGACGAAATATGGCAAGCCTTCGCCGTGCTGCTTCCCGTCCGAGCGGTCGGGGTGATGGGAGACGCGCGCACTTACGAATATGTATGCGCCTTGCGCGCCGTCACGTCGCATGACGGCATGACGGCGGATTTTTACGATTTTTCCCACGAATTTTTACGCAAGGCGAGCGCGGAAATCATCAACAAGGTGAAGGGCGTCAATCGGGTCGTGTACGACGTCACCTCCAAACCGCCGGGAACGATCGAATGGGAGTGAATCGTTAGCCATGTCCGCCGCCGCCAAACAAGACAAGCAGCGCAACGCGCGCGCGTTTCTGCCCGATCCGTCCTGTTTGCAGGAATATGAATACGCCACGGAAGGCGCCGCCGCGCGCATCATCGCCATGGCCGAGCGCGAGCAAACGCACCGTCTGGCGGCGGAGCGCCGCGCCTTCGCCTTTTATCGCCGCAGCTATCGCATCGGGCAATTATGCTCGCTGCTATGTTTGATCGTATTAATTATTGCCTGCGTCCACCTGACCATGAACGATCATGAATCCATGGCGTCGTTTCTGGCGATGAGCGGTTTTTCGGGCGTCGCCGCCGCCAACGCCTTCGCCTACGTCACCATGCGGGCGATGATGGGCGTCAAAGACGCCCTGCCGGCCGAACAACGCCGCACCGGCTATCAGGAGCGACGGGAAAAACGCTTGATGCGCAAACATTTATCCGGCGGTTAACGTGCCATTTATGATGATAAGCGTTAAATTTTCGTCTTAGTAGGGTTATGCAAAAGATCTAAATGCATGGCGCCGCTACCTTGTGCCGGCAATTGGTCAAAACGGACGCCGTGAAGAATCTTTACATAGGAAAGAAGAAGCGCATATGCGTAGGCGAACTATAAGCCGGGTTCTGTGCGTCGCCGTAACGGCGGCGCGTCGGTTATTTATCTAGGCGACGGATCGCTCCGTCGCTCGTGCGGCCTACCCGGACGCCAACCTGCGAAGCAGGCAGGCCGACGCTTACGTGAAGCGTCGCGGCGTCCCTATTTGGCCTTGCTCCGGGCGGGGCTTGCCCTGCCACGAACGTTACCGTCCGCGCGGTGCGCTCTTACCGCACCATTTCACCCTTACCTTTTTGCGCTTGCGCACATCAAAGGCGGTATATTTTCTGTGGCGCTTTCCCTGGAATCGCTTCCGGCGGTCGTTAACCGCCGCCCTTGCTTCGCGGAGCCCGGACTTTCCTCACGGCATGCAAACGCATCGCCGCGCAACCGACCGTCCGCCTACGCAATGGGCACACTACAGTTAGCGCCAAAGCGGCGCAAGAAATTTTTTATGGAAACGTATAGGCTGCATGCACTTTATTCCCTCGCCTTTTTTACGGACGAGCCCCCTTGCAAACTGCCGGCAGTTCCTTATAGTAAGGACGTAGCGTAAAATAAAAAATAACGACGGAGTCGCCATATGGCCGGAAAGATAGACGCGCGTTTAAAGGAGTTGGGGATAGAGTTGCCGAGCGCCAACGCTCCCGCCGCCAATTACGTGCCTTACGTGCGTTCGGGCAATTTGTTGTTCGTTTCGGGCCAAACGTGTAAAAACGCCTCAGGCATGATCTATTCCGGCCGCGTGGGCGCCGAACGTACGCCGGAAGAAGGGGTGAAGGCCGCCCGCATCTGCGCGTTAAACCTGATCTCGCAAGTAAAAGAGGCGTGCGAAGGAAATTTAGACCGCGTGCGTCGGGTGGTAAAACTCACCGTTTTCGTGCAATCCGTCGACGGGTTCCACGCCCAGCCTCTTATCGGAAACGGCGCGTCGGACGTGATTGCCGACATATTCGGCGACGCCGGACGCCATGCGCGCGCGGCGGTGGGGTGCAACGCCCTCCCCGGAGGCACGACCGTGGAAGTGGAAGGCGTATTTGAAATAGAATAGTCGAGACGTCCGGGCGCGCCTATTTTTTCCGCCGCCGGGAAGAAGGACCTATCCCTAATTCTTCCCGATATTTCAATACGGTGCGCCGCGCAATCTCCATGCCTTCGCGACATAGCATGTCGGCGATTTTTTGATCGGAAAACGGTTTTCCGGCAGGTTCGCCCTTGACGATTTCGGCAAGGCGCGACTTCACCGCCGCGTTGGCGAATCCCGTCCCGATTTCGGCGGAAAAGAAGAATTTCAGCGGTATGACCGCGTCGCGAAAGGCGATGTGCTTTCCGTTCGTCGCGCGGGAAACGGTGCTTTCGTGCATCCCCACGGCATGCGCCACGTCGGCAAGCGTCATGGGCTTCAAGCATCGCGTTCCGTATCTAAAATAATCCTGCTGAAACGTCGCAACGGCGGCGGCGGTTTTGAGCAGCGTCTCGCAGCGCCTCTCAATGGCGCTTTTTAGCCATACGGCGGCGGCGCGTTTTTCCTTGACGAAATCGACGTCGCCTTCTTCCTTCACGGCGGCGCCGACTTCGGCGCAATATTCGGTGCGCACGACGACGCCGGGAAACGCCTCGTCGTTAAGACGCACCGACGCGGCGCCCTCTTCCGACAATTCCACGATGCAATCCGGGACAAGAGTCTTTGGCGCGCGCTCGGTATTGACGTCGCCGGGAAAGGGATTGAGCGCCCGCAAGTCCAACAGCGCCTGCGACAAGGATTCCGGCGAAATATGTTTGTTAGAGGCGGACGCCGCCATGCCGGCCCGGGCCTTCATTCTCTCCAGCGCCTCCAGATGCGCCGCGTCGTCTAGGCCTTGTTCGCGCAATTGAATAAGCAGGCATTCGCATAAGTCGCGCGCGAAGATTCCGGAGGGTTCCAAACGTTGAAGCCGCTCAAGCACGCGCTCGCAATCGGATATTTTGTGCCCAAGCGTTTCCGCCGCTTCCGCCAAGTCTACGGCAAGGTAGCCTCGCTCGTCTAAATTGCCCGCCAGATAAAACGCCGCCTCCCTTTCCGGGCCTTTCGTAAAGGCCGCGCAGATTTGCGGCATAATGACGGACGCAAGGTCGATCGGCTGTTCCGCAAGCTCGGCGGGATCGATTCCCTCCGTCCGATATATCGTTCCGGAAAAAGACGAATGGGACGGCGCCGATTTTTCGGCGCGCTCTAAAAAAGGATTGGAGGCGATCTCTTCGTCGATCAGCTCTTCCAGTTCAAACGCGTTCATCTGCAACATGTGGATCGATTGCTGCATGCGCGCGGTCATCGCCAACGTTTGCGCGGCGGCGACCCGTTGTTCAAGACGCATCGAACGGCGCTCTTAAAAAAACTTTAGGCGAACAAGGCTTCGTGTTTCCGCGTTTCGCTCTGATGGAACGGCGCTTGCTCGGCGGACGGCAACGGCGTCAAGTTTTCCGCGACGATTTTACCGTTGCTGTGCGCGAGCACGTACCCTATGCGGCTGCGCTCGTCCAAATGGTCGAGTCCCGCCTTATGCAACGCTGAAATATGCACGAATACGTCCTTTCCCCCTTCGTCCGGAATGATGAAACCATAACCGCGTTTCGTATTAAACCATTTTACGGTGCCGAAAAACATGAAACACTCCTTAAAATTATGCTTTTCCGCCCAATGGCGGACGATACGTACCATAAGGAAGCCCCGATCCTTACGTCAAAAATATAACCACAGGTTATATTTCAATTGACATAATACCCATTCAATGGTTTCAAGTTGCTTAACGAACGCCATAAAAATATCGTAAACGGCACAATCGCGACGCCCGAACGCATCGAAATAAGGCGGGATCAAACGACCCATGCTAAAAAGGAAAGAGCCTTTTAAGGCCATTTTCTTTCGCGGGGTTTTCGGGCGGTTGGCGAACGGCGTACAGAAACAAGCGATCATTTCATCGTTGCTTGCGCATCCCGGCATGATATGCCATAATACGTATGGATACGTATTATCAAAGGATTTTCTGTGAAAAAACTTACCATTACCGTTGAGGACGAGGTGTATAAAGGGCTATATGCCCATATCGGGCGCGGTAATATCAGCGGTTTTTTGAATAATGCCGCTCGCATGCTAATGAAAGAAGAGCAATCCGGCGCAGAGGGAGCGCAGGGTCGCGGCGCGGCGCTCCTTAATCATATGACGGAAAAAAGCGGCGTCCGCATGACCACCGACGAAATCATGCGCCTGACCAGAGACGCCTAGATGCCCGTATTAATTGATAGCAACGTCATTATCGACGTGCTTACGCGCGATCTCCATTGGTATGCATGGTCGGCAAAAACGCTCGAAAAAATAGCCAACGAGGACGCCCTCTATATCAATCCCGTCATTTACGCCGAAGTTTCGGTGTGTTTCGATACCATCGAGGAATTGGAGCGGGCGTTGCCGGAGAGCTATATTTATCGCGCGCCGTTGCCGTACGAGGCGGCGTTTCTTGCCGCGAAATGCTTTTTGCAATACCGCAAACGCGGAGGCGCAAAATCCGCCCCGTTGCCTGATTTTTATATCGGCGCTCACGCCGCCGTGAAAAATTGGCGGCTGCTGACGCGCGATAAAGGAAGGTATGCGACATATTTTCCGGGATTGGCGGTAATTATGCCGACGGAACAGTGATGGGGTGCGTCGCAAACGTTTTCTATGGAATCCACCCCGCCTTTCTCGTTCTCTCCTCCCGCTCTTTCGCTACGCTAAACCCTATTCCCTCGCCGCTTTTCGTCACTCGAAGCGCATCACCCGAAGAAATCTCCCCGCCCGGCGCCATTTTGGCGACGGGGTTTTTGTGTGGGGTGATGGATGACGCGCCTTAACTCATGTTTTCTCGCTGAAAACGAGCGGAAAATCGTATAAAACGCTTGTGCGGCGGCGTCTCAAAAATTCCGCTTGCGGAATGGCGGGCGAGGGTGATAATGTACCGCTAAGCTACTTTTTTTTACCTATTTTTGTATAGTTACATTTTTACTTTGAGCTTCTCTCAGGCATATCTTCGACTATCTCAAAAATCATAGACCATGCCGTTTGCCAATCCTTTGCGTGGAGCGGAGGCAACGCGTAACTTTCGACTAGCCGAAGAACAATATGACATTAACAATCGGATTGTGTCATTCAAACCTAATCGGGTTTCGCCATGGCTAATAAAGCGCTCTTTATTGTTAGTGGCGGCGATATGCTTTATTTGCGGATCACTCATAACATTTGAGTCCCTGCAAATTATTTTTAGCAGTATATTAGGCGCAGGATTGCTTTTTTGCTGTCTGTTTCTTTTCTTTTGGAGCGTTATAATGTTTCTTTTTACCTTATTGCCGGAGAAAACCTCGTGGAAGAATAAGGAAGCGACCATAAACGCTTTGTTTTTTACCGGCGCATGGTTAAGCATTCCTCTGACGCCTAAATTCGTCTCGTTTGCCATGGGGTTGATTATTTTAATAGGCTTTCCGTCATTTATAACGAATTTTTTCTTTCGCATCATGGAGAGTCGTATCCAAAACGCTCGAATAAAAAGGATTCTAAAGAATATTAAAATAGGAATTTTTTATTTTATTCCGTTAATTATTGTGGTCATATGTTTACTCGAAAAAGTTCTCAACCTTGATGAGGACGAGGCTCTTTGATAGTTTGGCCCCAAGATCATTAATCAAAATGAGCATACGCATTTTGTAAACATTGTTTCAGTTCGATTATGCAATTTTTTCGTGTTTCCGTATTGCCGTGTTTGCTGGCCGAACGTTTTCTATGTTTTTCCTTTTTAAAAAAACTAAAAAATAAAAAAACTTATCCCGCCTTTCTCGCTTTCTCTTTCTCGACGTCAAACCCAACTTCCTCCCCGCGTCGTAAAACCCGCAGCGCATCACCCGAAGAAACCTCCCCGCCCGGCGCCATTTTGACGACGGGATTTTCGGGTAGTCGGCAGATGACGCGTTTTAGGGGGGGCGGGCGCCGTACATCGGATCGAATCCGCGTTCGGCCGGCAGCGCGACGGCGGCGTCGTCTATTTCGCAGGCGATATGCTGCTCCGCCAGCCTTTCGGTCAGCCCCTTCAGTTGGATGCAGACAAATTTCAACGACATGTATTAATGAAAACGTAATCTCAGATTACTTTTCTATATAGAAATTGATATTTTAAAGGTGTCTCTAAAATTCGCTTGCGCGCGGGGGGAAGATGTTTTATTTTTGAGAAAATAGTTTTTTTGCAGTACTTGCTTTGTTTGTCTTCGTTGGTAATCGTTATCCGAACAATCCCACTCTACGTTTTTATATATATTGCCGCTTGCGACGATGAGTTCTCAACACTCTGCCTCCTCCGTCGCTGCTAAAGCACCGCAGATGACGGACGACGAGTTGAAGAAATATTATGTCAGGCTGTTCGCCGTTATTGGGGACGTGGTTTTGGGCACTGCCCGAGAGAGTTGCTTTCAAAACGGTAAAAAACTCTTTGTGTTGAGCTTACTTAGAGAAGTGGCCAAAGAGGGGTTTAATCCATATTATGATGCCATCCCCCACACGGGAGCGATGGGAATAGCGCTTAACTCCTATGGGGAACCATCTCACATGGTTTCGCCGCTTGGAAAGTTATACCTTAATTATCCCCAATATCAGATAAGCTCTAATACAATCGAACGGGTTTTAACGAAATTCGGCGCTACTATCATTGTTCCGATCCGTAAGGAAAACGAACGCGACCCTGCAATTTATAGTCTTGGCGTAGATGCGCAGGGCGAAAAGCTTCCCTCTTTTTCTAAAGAGGAAATGATCCGTAACAATGCTTCCTGCCCTTCGTTTTCCTATCCAAACGCTATGACCAAATGGAAACTTGTCAAGCCGACCGATGACGAAATTGAGCAAATCGCAAAAGAATGCCTTGAACGCAATAACAACGAATCCGCTTAGGCGAACGCTTTTGTTTTCTCTTTTGGGTAGCGCCCCGATGATGGTGATGAGGTTAGCCTAATAACCTTATTGCGATAGGGTCAAAAGCGAAAACCATCACCACGATAGGGGCTACCCTCTTTCGTTCTTTTTAAAAAACTAAAAAATAAAAAAACTAGCCTTCTCCCTTAGCCACCTCAAACCCCACCTCTTCGCCGCGCTTCGATACCCGCAGCACGTCGCCCGACGCAATCTCCCCGCCCGGCGCCATTTTGACGACGGGATTTTCGGGTAGTCGGCTCTATTTTCCATCAGAGTTTTTCTGCGAATCAAGATAGACCTCAGGCGACGTCTTTTTTATTGATTTCATAAAATCTCTTTTATCAAGAGCGGTAAGTTGACGAGACGCTATGTGCTTAAGTTTCTCAAACCGTTCTTTCTTGCCAACGCCTTCGGTAATCATCTCCGCATTATGGGTTTCGGCGTTCGCTAATACGTTTAATTCGTTGATGCTGGCGGAATCGCGGATATTCTCTCCGATTTTCGCTCTTTCCGGGTTGGCGTCACGCCATTCTTTTGCAGTGCAGCCAAACACCGCGACATTGATCGTATCGGCTTCTTCGGCATATTCGAGGTTTTTATTCCAGATTTTTTTTGAATGCGGAATGATATGCTCTTTTATGGCGTCGGTATGTAACTGATAATTTGCCTTAGTTAAGACGCGTTTTACGTCCCATTCAAGGGTCTGCGCGTTTGTTTCAATCTTTTAGGCGTTCGTACTCGGTTATAAGATAAAGCTTAAATGCCGGGCTTATCCAGCTTCCGAATTCAAACGCAATATCGTGGTGCGCATAGGTGCAGCCGTAACGTCCCGGCTTAGAAATTATGCCCTTGGCATGGGTGGCGTCTATCCATTTTTTAGGAGTCAAGGTAAAACTATTTTAGGTCCGCTTCTTTTCTAAAGGCGTCGAATTCGACACCTTTAAAATCCGGGTTATGCATGGTTTCCCATAATCCAAGAAATTCTACGGTATTTCGGTTGCGCATCCAATTTTTAATATGATCCGTTCCCTCGTCTCCGCGCGCCATGTCCGTCAGGCAGATATAATCGCTGCCGTTTACGTCATGAACTGAAATAACGCTGTCCTGTACGGTCAGCGCGCGTTTTTTCTTGAAAAAAATCATTTGTTGCCGTGACTATATTTCATTGCAATTCTTTATGAATTTCAAACCCCACCTCTTCGCCGCGCTTCGATACCCGCAGCACGTCGCCCGACGCAATCTCCCCGCCCAGCACCATTTTCGCCACGGGGTTTTCGATAAGTTGGCGGATGATACGCTTGAGCGGGCGGGCGCCGTACATCGGGTCGAAGCCGCGTTCGGCCAGCAGCGCGACGGCGGCGTCGTCGATTTCGCAGGCGACATTCTGCTCCGCCAGCCGTTCCGTCAAACCTTTGAGTTGAATGCGGACGATGGACGCCATGTGTTTGCGTTCCAGCTTATGGAACAAAATAATCTCGTCCAGCCGGTTGAGGAATTCGGGACGGAACAGGCCGCGCACTTCCTCCATCACGCGTTCGCGCACGCTATCGGCCTTCTCGCCCTCGCCAAGCGCGGCAAGATGCATGGCGCCCACGTTGGAGGTAAGGATTAATATCGTGTTGCGAAAATCCACCGTGCGGCCTTGCCCGTCCGTCAGCCTTCCTTCGTCCAGCACTTGTAGCAAGATGTTGAACACGTCGGGATGCGCTTTTTCCACCTCGTCGAACAATATCACCTGATACGGCCGGCGGCGCACCGCTTCGGTGAGGTAGCCGCCTTGGTCGTACCCCACGTAACCGGGAGGCGCGCCGATCAGCCGCGACACGGCGTGTTTTTCCATATATTCGCTCATATCGACGCGCAGCGCGGCGTGGCGGTCGTCAAACAAAAATTCCGCCAGAGCCTTTGAGAGTTCCGTCTTGCCCACGCCGGTCGGGCCAAGAAACATGAACGATCCGAGCGGCCGGCCGGAATCCTGCAAGCCCGCCCGCGAACGCCGCACCGCGTCGCTTACCGCGCGGATGGCGTCGCTTTGTCCTATGACGGTTTCGCCCAGCACCTCCTCCATTTTCAGGAGCTTCTCGCGCTCGCCCTCCAGCATTTTTTCCACCGGAATGCCCGTCCAACGCGAGACGATGGCGGCGATCTCCTTATCGGTGATGGCCTCTTTCGTGAGGGAGCCGGCCTTGTCGCCCTCGCTTTCCCGGATTTTCTTCTCCAGCGCGGGAATCACGCCGTAAGCAAGTTCGCCGGCGCGCGCCAGATCGCCCTTGCGCTGGCTTTGCTCCAGCTCCGCGCGGGCTTTGTCCAACTCCTCCTTGTTTTTTTGTACGGCGCCCAAGCGATGCTTTTCGGCCTCCCACACGCTGCTTAAGTCGGCGCGCTTGCGTTCCAGCCCGTCCAGTTCGGACGAAATATCCGCAAGGCGCTTTTTGGAATGCTCGTCCGTCTCTTTTTTCAGCGCAAGCTGCTCCATTTTTAGCTGCACGATACGGCGGTCAAGTTCGTCCAGCGCTTCCGGCTTGCTGCCGATCTCCATCCGCAGGCGGCTGGCGGCCTCGTCCATCAGGTCGATGGCCTTGTCCGGCAAAAACCGGTCGGTGATGTAGCGATGCGAAAGCGTGGCCGACGCCACGATGGCCGAATCGGCGATGCGTACGCCGTGATGCAGCTCGTATTTTTCCTTGAGGCCGCGCAGGATGGAGATGGTATCTTCCACCGTCGGCTCGTCGGCATAGACGGTTTGGAAGCGCCGGGCCAGCGCCGCGTCTTTTTCGATGTGCTTGCGGTATTCGTCCAGCGTCGTCGCGCCCACGCAATGCAGCTCTCCGCGCGCCAAAGCGGGCTTGAGAAGATTGGAGGCGTCCATTGCGCCCTCCGTCGCTCCCGCCCCCACCAGCGTATGCAATTCGTCGATGAACAAAATAATGCCGCCCTCCGCGCCGCGCACGTCTTTTAGCACGGATTTGAGACGCTCCTCAAACTCGCCGCGATATTTAGCCCCGGCGATCAGCGCGCCCATATCTAAGGCGATCAGTCGGGCGTCGCGCAGGTTTTCGGGAACGTCGCCGGCGACGATGCGCTGCGCCAGCCCTTCGACGATGGCGGTCTTGCCTACGCCTGGCTCGCCAATCAAGACGGGGTTGTTTTTCGTGCGGCGGGAGAGCACCTGTATCGTGCGGCGGATTTCCTCGTCGCGTCCGATCACGGGGTCAAGCTTGCTGTTTTTCGCCTGTTCGGTGAGGTCTACCGTGTATTTTTTGAGGGCTTCCATCGTGTCTTCAGAGTTCGCGGAATCGGCGGTGCGGCCTTGGCGCACGGCGTCGATCGCGGCCTTGATCTTGCCGGAATCCGCGCCGTGCTTGCGAAAAACGTTCTTTGCGTCGCCGACGTCGGCCATGGCCTGCACGAGCCGTTCGGTCGTGACGTAGGCGTCGCCGGATTTTTTCGCCAGTTCCTCCGCGTTTTTGAACAGCCTGGCCGTATCCGCGTGCATATATATCTGCCCCGCGCCGCCGCCGGAGACGGAAGGGATCGCCTGTAACTTCGCGCTTACGTCCTGCCCTATCGCGACGGGGTCGGCGCCGCACGCGCGCAGCAATCCCAATACGACGCCGTCCTCCTCGTCCAGCGCGCTTTTGAGGATGTGCAGAGGAGTAAATTGCTGATGCCCGGCGGCCAGCGCCTCCTGTTGCCCACTTTGGATTAAATTTTTCGCGCGGTCGGTGTAACGGTCGAATTCCATATGCCTTTATCTCATGGTTGCGTAGAGATTAGATTTCCGCCAAAATTCTACTACGCTGCAGTTTTTCCGGCGGGCGACCCTTAGCCTCAGTGTCGGCGCAAGAAGTTTTGACGGAGATCTATTGTTGCAATAAGTTAGATAAGCGGGAAATAAGAGACGTCAATGACGTAAAAAATAAAATTTTCTTCAATTTTTTATTTTTCGCTTTTTTCCCCGGGAAAGACCTGTAAACCTATCCCAAAATTAATTGTTGGGATAGGTTTATTGAACGATCCTGAATCCCGTTCCTTAAAAAAGAATCTTGAAATTGTTACAATTCCGCAGTATTTTTTATTTTTTTACACTGTTTCTGGATTGTTTTCGCGAATCAAGTTCATATCATTGCCCTACGGCCATTTACGCAACCATGGCGAATTCATCTTTTGATACGATATTGAAAGGAATAAGTGAAAAATATTTTGATACATTCTCTCCCGTAAAAACCAATGAATATCGTTCACTAATATCGTCGATTGATATCGACGTCTGTTGTTTCGTGCATATTGTATCGCATGATGGCAATACAATAAAAGCAGAAAGCGATAGCGACGATGTTGATATATCGCAAACCAAAGAAGTTCTCCATATCTCCAACACGGTACCGCCGATAACAGATCAATACGGCAATACTGTCTCCGGAGGGGGCGTACAACTAAACGGTGATCTATCTATATCAAATTGGAGTTTGGAAGCTATTTTTACCCATCCAATGAGAATGACGGCGAATCGTTACAGTCAATCTATGCAAATCAGTAACATTGGCGACCCTTCCGGACCGGACGTCAAACAATTGGTGCCTCGCGTGAAAATTTACCTGCCTAAAGATGCGACGATTAATTTTAAGGGCAATATCAAGGGAGGCGGAGTTGTGGTTTGCGAAGCGCCGTTATTGCAATCCAATGTTACAATACTCCACGACGGCGCTTTTTTGTCGCAAAAAATAAATTTCGCCACATTAGAAATAAATGGCAATGGTGCGGCAATGTTGAACGTTGCCTATGCCGTACACTGCCCGAGAAATTCTCATGGTTTATGGGCATCCCAAAATAACGAAGAACATATATTCCATGGTAAAGGCTCGACCGTCTCTTTGCTAAATAACAATGCAGAGCAAACTCTTCTGCGGGTAAGCATTCTAAGAAATAAGGACGTTAACCCGTTTGCGGAATTTATTCCTCTCTCAGCCGAGCCAAGCCAATAAACTGAAGCGCCCCTTCTCATCATCGGATAAATATTGCCGCCCAAAATTTTTGCGCACATGTTTTTTTGCCGCTTTTTGCCTTAAATCCCATAAAAAAAGAAAAAATTTTATGCTATTAGGGTGAATTGCCGTTGCGAGGGAAGGCGCCTCCCGCTGCCCGTCTTGCGCAAGCTCTTTCGCGCGGTCAGGTAATAGCGGTCGAATTCCATATGTCTTTATCCCATGGTTGCGAAGAGATTGTCATATGAATTAGATAAGGGCGAAATAGGCGACGTCATGGGTTGATTTTTTAGCGCGGGCCAAAAAATTCTTGAATTAAGTAAATATATAAAATATAATTAAATTTGTGTTTTCACCTCGTCTTTAGGCATAGCCTAAATTCTCGTTTAAAGGATTTCCTTATTCTTTTGGCAAACGAAAAGCTTCGATATGTCAGAGGGTACTATTATATCAAATTATGATTCCGATTCGGATGATGATCGTTGTGAAGATTGCTGCTTAGAGTTGATGACGTGCGACTGCGAAAAACTTGACGCGCAATTTCAGCATTCCGCTTCTACAACCCCGAATTCATTAAGGGCAGTTAGTAATGAGATAGGCAGGCTGGATGACGAAAAGCTAAGTGCGAATGAGAGGAAATCGGCCGAAGTCGCCTATCTTTCTAAAGTGATTTGCAGCAAGTGCGGATCGAATGACGTCGGAAGCGAATTAGCGCATCTATTCTACCTTAACAAAAGTGTCGTATGTGAGCGTTGCTTCCTAAGCGTTCGATCGGATGGCGATGGAGAACGTTGCTCGCCTCCTCCTAAAAAGAACCTTCCCAACTCCCTCAAAGAAAAAGAAGGTGGAAGCTTTGTCGATTATGAATGCTCAACCGAGCAAGAGTATCCTTTCTTCTCAAATAGGCATAGCTTCGACGTCAACCATTCTGCAAAAGAACCAAGGAAAAATTCTGCCTATTGTCCGCCACGCCTGCAAGATCGAAAAAGCCGCGCCAACCTATCGAATGGTGTAATGAAAACTGGGCTGAGCGCATATGATGAGTTCCTTCATTCATTCGACGATGATGAACGCGACGAAGAAAATAATGATAACGAAGATGACGATTTGATCGAAGCTCCGGAAAACAGTCCTATGACACTTAAGATCTATTTTCCATTCTAAGATGACGACGCTTTTATGCCGAAGGCTTCTCTACGCGCTCGCTATGAACATAAATGCTACATATCTAACAAAATCGCGCAGGACGCATGCATAAAAAAACAATATGTTAAAATAAACGGCAACGCCGCCACCGAAAGAGTTTCTTCGGGCATGGGATGGTTGGGCCGCACGGTGACGAAACAAGGGAAAAAACGACCGTTTAGCGCAGGTTTTTTCGGAGTGTTTTGAAAGAGAGTACCCTAGGCTGTGTGCATTTTTTAAGCCATAGGCCAGATTAATGCGTTTCCGTTATCGACTTTTCTTCCGACGTTTCGCTTATGCCCTCGAAAAAACGCTCAATGGCGCCGGCGACCTCGTTAGCGTCGGTTAAGGCGTTGACGTTTCGCCGAAAAGCAGCCGCTCCCGGCAGAGCGTTTACATACCATCCGATATGCTTGCGCGCGAGCCTTACCCCCGCATATTCGCCGTAATGGTCCATCATGTCGCGATAATGGTCGGATACGATGCGGTATTTTTCTTCTATCTCCGGTTCTTTCGGCGACGCTTCCCCCCGCGTGCGCGCAATAATTTGCGAAATAAGCCAAGGCTTCCCATAGCACGCGCGGCCTATCATCACGCCGTCGGCGCCCGACAGGCGAAGCGCCTCGTCGGCGTCTTCCGCGCTCTTAATGTCTCCGTTGACGATGACGGGAAGCGTCGTCGCTTCCTTCACTTGCCGCACGAACGCCCAATCGGCGTTGCCGCGATACATTTGGCATCGGGTGCGGCCATGCACCACGATCATTTTTACGCCGACCTCTTCCGCTGCCTTGGCGAGTGCGGGAGCGTTTAGGTTCGCGGCGTTCCATCCCATGCGCATTTTTACCGTGACGGGAACGCCTACCGCTTTGACCGCCGATTCCATAATGCGCCTGGCGAGGGTTTCGTCTTTCATCAGCGCCGAGCCGGCGTATCCGTTCGTCACCTTCTTTACCGGACAACCGAAATTTAAGTCGATGATGTGGGCGCCCATATCTTCGTTAAGTTTTGCGGCTTCCGCCACCACGTCCGGCTCGTTGCCGGCGAGTTGCACCGACGTGCAGTCTTCATGTTCCGTAACTTTGCATTTTTTAAGGGTTTCTCGCGTTTGCATAATCATCGCCCGGCTAGCGATCATTTCCGATACGAGCAGCCCGGCGCCGAATTTCTTGACGACGCGACGAAAAGGCGCGTCCGTGACTCCCGACATCGGAGCCAGAACGACCGGGGCGCCTGCCCGGACATTTCCTATTTGTAAATCCGCCAACATTCGTTTATAACGTCATTATCTAAATAACTTTATTTACCACTACCTTTTGTAAAAGTAAAGTGCCATGCCTCGCTGTGCCGTCATCATTCTTGCGTCCGGCAATTCCTCTCGTTTTGGAAGCTCCGTTCCGAAACCCTATGTGCCGTTGTTCGGAAAAACAATTCTTCAGCACGCCATTGAATCCTTGGCCCCGCTAGGCGATCGGGGCGACGTCGTCATTGTCTATAATCCTGCCCATCAGCGCTTCGTTAGAGGGCACGAAATACTTTATCCGGGCGTGACTTTTATTGAAGGCGGGGAAAAACGGGCCGACTCGTGCCTTTGCGCTTATCGCTACGTGACGGAGCAAGGATATTATGACGGCGGCGCGTACGTTCACGACGCCGCCCGCCCCTTCCCTCCCCTTTCTATGCTAAACGCGTTGCAAGAGGCCGTCAATAAGGACGCCGACGCCGTCGCTCCCGCTCTTCCCTTGGCAGATGCGCTGCGCTGCATGCAAAGAGGCGGTGCAATTGATAGAAGCGCGATGCGTCGCATGCAAACGCCGCAATATCTTTCTCTTAGAGCATTGCAAAAAATCATTTCGGATAGAGGCAACGGCGTAATCTTCTCGGATAGCGACGACGACATATCTATGGCGGAAAAAGCGGGATTTACCTTAACGTTAACGCAAGGAGACGAACGTGCGCATAAACTGACGGAGCATAGCGATTGGAAAAAGATAAGCGAAATATACGCCGCCGGCCATGCCCCCTTCCCTCTTCCAACTTACCTTGTGGGCCACGGATACGACGTGCATCGCTTTGCAGAACTTGGCGAGGATGATCAAGGCATTGTTTTAGGAGGAACAACGATTCCCTACGACAAAAAACTGAAAGGCCATTCCGACGCCGACGTTTTGCTGCACGCTATTGCCGATGCGTTGTTCGGCGCCCTTTCCATGCGCGACATAGGGTATCATTTCTCCGACAAAGACGCTGCCCATAAAGGAAAAAATTCTGCTTTCTTCATAAAATACGCGCATGACTTCGTTCGCGCAAGCGGCTATCGGGTCGAGAATGTCGATGTCGTCATTATTGCGGAGCAGCCTATTCTTTTTGATTTTATTCCGGCGATAACGCATCATGTCCGCGCTCTTTTAGGCGAGGCGCTTGTTTCCATAAAGGCGACGACCACGGAAAAATTGGGTTTTGAAGGGCGAGGAGAAGGCATTGCGTGCCATGCGACAGTACATTTAACCAAGGCGTCATTATGACTCGGGATCCGTCATTTTCGTATGTCTACTATCTGTTTGCGCGTCCCGTCGCCACTTTATTTTTTTGCGGTTACTCTCGGTTTGCGCCAGGCACCGTTGGTAGCGCCGTCACTCTTTTTCCGATTGCCATTCTTCTTTTTTTTTCAAAGCCTTGTTACGACATATTTTTTAGCAACGCCGCCTTCCTTCCTTTTGTCTTTTTTTTATATTTAGCGGGAACATTCGCATCTTCTCTCTACGTGCGACAAGCACAGCAGCATGATCCGAAAGAAATTGTCATTGACGAGACGCTTGGCCAATTAATTAGCGTATATATTCCTTTTCATGCGCTAAGTTCCGTACAGTTTGCCTCCGTCGATTTTAATGCCTTTATTCTTCTGACGAGCTTTGTTCTTTTTAGAACGTTTGATATTCTAAAGCCATGGCCCGTTTCTTTTTTTGACAAAAAAATGCATAATGCTCATGGCATTATGCTCGATGACGTCGCGGCCGGAATGTGCGCCGGAGTCATTTCTTTTCTTTTGGTAAAAGTAATGTAAAATGTTTCATGTGAAACAATGAGTAACGATATGAATTATGACGTTATTGTAATAGGCGCCGGCCATGCAGGATTGGAAGCGGCAACGGCCTCGGCGAGAATAGGAGCGCGCACTTTATTAGTAACGCCAAAGCAGTCTAACATTGGAGAGCTTTCCTGTAATCCCGCTATAGGTGGAATTGGAAAAGGAACGCTCGTAAAAGAAATAGACGCGCTGGATGGAGTGATGCCTAAAATTATTGATCGCGCTTCCATCCATTCAAAAATGCTTAATGAAAGCAAAGGTATGGCAGTATGGGGGCCGCGTGCGCAAGCGGACAGAGCATTATACAAAAAAGCTGCTTTGGAAATAATATCAAATTACGAAAGGTTAGATATTATCTTCGGTTTTGCTACGGATATAAAAATGCGTGATTCAAGCCTTGCGTCAATCGCGATAACAAATGATGCAAATATTGTTGCGTATTACGATACAAAATCAGCGGTTATTACCACCGGAACGTTTTTAAACGGCCTCATTCATATTGGCAGCAGCACGACGCCGGCAGGACGCGTAGGCGAAAAGCCTTCAACGCATCTCTCTACTGCGATTGCTAAATTAGGATTGCCGATGGGGCGTTTAAAAACCGGTACGCCCGCTCGTATTTATAAGGATTCTATTTCTTATAAAAAACTTGAAATTCAATACGGAGATACTGAGCCACGTCCATTTTCGGCCTTGTCCGATGTTATTGGCGTTCCGCAAATTCCTTGTTACATAACCTCTACCACAAAAAAAACCAAAAAAATTATTGAAGATAACATTCATTTATCTGCGATGTATTCGGGAAAAATTTCTTCCAGAGGCCCGCGTTATTGTCCATCGATAGAAGACAAAGTAGTAAGATTTGCTGACAAAGAGGAGCATCGCGTATTTTTAGAACCGGAAGGACTGGATAGCGATTTAATTTATCCGAACGGCATTTCCACGTCACTGCCTGCGGATGTACAGGCGGCGTTTATAAAGACGATTCCCGGGCTGGAAAGCGCTCACATCGCCCAACCCGGTTATGCCATTGAGTATGATTACGTTAATCCTACGGCATTGGATAGCGATCTTTCTTGTAAAGGATACAAGGGATTGTATCTTGCCGGCCAAATTAACGGCACCACCGGTTACGAAGAAGCGGCCGCTCAAGGGCTTGTCGCCGGAGCAAATGCGGCATTATTTGCCTTACAAAAAAACGAAAAATGTATTATTAATCGCACGGAAGCATATATCGGCGTAATGATTGACGATCTTATCCGCCTAGGGGTAAACGAGCCGTATCGTATGTTTACGTCGCGCTCCGAATATCGATTGCAGTTACGACAAGATAATGCAGACTTGCGTTTGACGGAAAAAGGACGGCGATTAGGGTTGGTTTCCGATCGGCGATATGAGATTTTTCAACAAGAGAGGAATCTGTATAATAATATCGTCTTGAAAATGACGAAAGAAATCCATTCTCCGGATCAATGGAAAAAATTTGGCGTCGAGCATATGAACATGGACGGTAAATCTCGTTCTCTTATAGATCTATATGGCCAAAATATTGTTAACGAAGATTTTGTTCTTTCTTATCTACGCATTCCTGAAGCGGATCGTTATCTGTTTTCTAAAAGAATTTATGCGGAATCAACCTATAAGCCTTTTATAGAAAAGCAATCTTTATGGATATCGACTTATAATAAAGATAAAATTATTCCTATTCCCGAAAGTTTTGATTATATGTCTTTATCGCTTAGCCTTTCCAATGAAATGCGGGAGAAACTATCTTCCGCTCGTCCTCAAAATATTGCCGCAGCAAAACAAATTTCAGGCATTACTCCCGTCGCAATTTCCGTCATTGTGGAAGCTATTAGAAGGTTAAATAAAAATGCGGCATAATTCAAATGTTTCATGTGAAACATTTTCCAGCATTGCTGAATATATTTTGCTTTTACGCAAATGGAACGCATCTATAAATTTAATAAGTCAAAATGACCTTGACGTTATATTCAAACGCCATATAAATGATTGTATTTTACTCAAAAATATATTAGAAGAAAATAATCCAGATAATATATTGGATATAGGCTCCGGAAACGGATTGCCGGGAATAATATTGTCAATTGCCATGCCTGAACGTCGGTTATATTTAAACGATATAGACAAAAGAAAAAGTGCTTTTTTACTGGAAGTTATTGTGAAGTTACGTTTAAATGCGGAAGTGATTTCTCTGGATATAAGAAAATTAGATATGGATAAATTTTCCGTTATTACGGCTAAAGCATTCACCTCTCTTGTTAAGATGCTTGAAACGATAAAAAGAGGCTGGGAAGGAAAGGTACTTTACATGATGAAGGGAATAAAATCAGTGCAAGAAATCGAGCAAGCGCGGCAAAAAGGGTGGATATTTGACGTGCGCATACACGAACTATCCGAAAAATCGGTTATTTTATGCGTCAGCAATATAACGAGGAAGCATGGCTAAAATTATTGCTATCGTCAATCAAAAAGGCGGCGTAGGAAAAACTACCACGGCTATCAACTTAGCGGCGGCGCTTGCCATCGTGGGAAAGAAAGTGTTGTTGGTTGACCTTGATCCACAAGGCAATAGCAGCACCGGCTTAGGCATACCCATCGCCGATAGACGGCACAATATTTACACCGTTCTCTCGGGAGATTCTTCCGCCGGCGACGCCGTTAAAATATCGGACTTAGTGCCGGAATTGCATGTCATGCCGTCTACCGTCGACCTTTCCGCCGCAGAAATAGAATTGGCAAATATTTCGGACCGAGAAAAATACATTAAAGAGGCGTTGGAAGAATTAAATTCGTTATATGACTATATTTTTATTGATTGTCCGCCATCTTTGGGAATGTTGACGATCAACGCGATGGTGGCCTCGCATTCGGTGCTTATTCCGTTGCAATGTGAATTTTTTTCGCTGGAAGGACTAAGCCATTTAACGCGCAGCTTAAAAAGAATAAAAGAAAATTTCAATAACGCCCTAACGATAGAGGGCATATTGCTGACCATGTACGACCCGCGCAATAGACTTACCGGCGATGTGGAAAACGAAGTGCGCACCCATTTTGGCAAAACAGTCTTTGAAACCAAAATTCCGCGCAACGTTCGCATGTCGGAAGCTCCGTCGCACGGAAAGCCCGTCATCGTGTACGATCATAAGTGCCGAGGAAGCAAGGCGTATATGTATTTAGCGAAGGAAATGCTGCAACGCGAACGTGTCGGCGAAAGGCAAGTCGCATAATAAAACCACGAGGAGAAAATCAAATGAAACGCAAAGCGAGCGGATTAGGGAAGGGGCTGTCGGCTTTGTTTGACGACGCGCCGCGCGAACCGGCACATGACGAAGACGGGGTTATCTCGACGGCGCCTGATAATAAAAATCTGCCGAATAACATCGTTCTTGAAATTAGCCTTGATTTAATCACGCCGGGAAGCAGCCAGCCGCGAAAGCGTTTCGACGCCGAGCGCATTAGTGAGCTGGCCGCTTCCATTAAGGAGAACGGCTTGATACAACCGATTATCGTCTCTACCGTGGAAGGCTCGGATCGTTTTTCGATCATTGCGGGTGAAAGGCGCTGGCGGGCGTGTAAAGAGGCGGGATTGGGCGTGATTAAGGCCATCGTGCGGCATGACGACGAAACGCGTCGCTTAGAGACGGCGATTATTGAAAACGTGCAGCGCGAGGATTTAAGCGTTGTAGAGGAAGCGCAAGCCTATAGGCGTTTGATGGACGAGCACGGCTATACGCAGGAACAATTGGCAAAACGCATGGGGAAAAGCCGCGCTCATATTGCCAATACCTTGCGCTTGATGAACTTACCGCAACAAGTGTGCGACATGTTGGAGGAAGGGCTCATTACGGCAGGCCACGCGCGCGCGCTGCTGGGAGCGGTAAACCCGCTGGATTTGGCGAAAGAGACGATAGAACGTAAGCTTTCCGTGCGTGATTTGGAAAATCGCGTCAAGAATTATCGCGCTTCTCCGACCGTGGCGCGCGTGAGGGAAACCGTCATTCGATCGACCGTATCCGCACGAGAAGAGCCAAAAGACGAGGAAATTGCGTTGCTCGAAGAATCATTGCAGCATACGTTGAACAAACCCGTGGAGATTCGCTACAGGGAAGGGAAGGGGGCTATTGCTATCGGCTTCGACTCGCTTGAAGAACTTGACGAGCTTATTGCGCTGCTGGAAGGGCGCAGCCTCTCCGCCGGCGTCCATGAAGCGTTTGAAGAGCGACGTGAGGAATATGTTTAAAGCCGGATAGCTTCGCGATAGGTTAGTGAGAATCAATAAGCTTGCAGAGTCAAAGAACTAGGCTGTATGCACTTTTTGAGAATGACCGGATTTTTGGTCTTTTTTGCTGCAAATTCCTTTCGTTTTTTTGAACCGAAGGTCAGCGCAGCTAAATAATTCACTATTCCCGTAAAAACGAACGAAATTTTAGCTTCGCTGGCCGGTGGCTCGCTAAAAAAATCCCTGAAAATCGTCTCGTTTAGCTACGCCGGCCTATGGCTCAAAAAGTGCATGCGAACCGGTCCGGAGCGATTACAAATATCCGTTGCTTTTAAACGAGAAGTGCGTCGAGCGCGACACGATAATATGCTCGACGAGCGCGACGCCGACGGTGTGCAGCGCGGCGTGCATGCGTTGGGTCACGGAAATGTCGGCCTTTGACGGCGTGACGTCGCCTCCCGGATGGTTATGCACCATCACCACGCATTTGGCGTCGAGCGTGACGGCGCGCTTCACCACTTCGCGAATATAGACGGGCGTGTGGTCGACGGTGCCGGTTTCTTGCAGGTCGTCTTTGATGAGCTTATATTGGGTGTTGAGGTACAACACCCGAAAATGCTCGGTGGTTTCAAACCCCATGGTCAGGCGGCAATAATCCACCAGGGGCTTCCATCCGTTCAGCAGCGCCCCGGCGACGATCTCTTCCTTTAAGATGCGCGCCGCCGCCTCGCGCACCGCCCGAAAAATGGCGAGCGCCGACAGGTTCATGCCCGGCACGTCCTCCGCCTCTTCCCGCTTGGCGTAAAGAACGCCGGAGAGGGCGCCGCCGAAGCGCTTAAGCAAGTCTTTGGCGATGGGCTTGACGTCTTTTCGCGGGTGGGCGGAAAAAAGCAGCAATTCGAGCAATTCGTAATCGGGAAGGGCGCTTGCCGGCCCGTCTAAAAACCGCTCGCGCAACCGCCGGCGGTGGCCGCTATTGTCGATTTCCTGCCGTTTTTTATCGCTTTTTTCCTCCGGCGACGAGGGAAGAAGCGTCAATGCGGCGGGAGGGTCGTCTTTCTTATGCGGCATACGGCGGAAAATGCAAGCCTTTGGGCGATAAGGTGAAGATTTCGCACCCGTCTTTCGTGACCGCGAGCGTATGCTCGAATTGGGCGGAGAGCGATTTGTCGCGCGTCCATACCGTCCACCCGTCGCGCGGATTAAGATACGTGTCCGGCTTGCCGGCGTTGACCATGGGTTCTACCGTGAAGAACATGCCTTCCTCCAGCGTCAAGCCTTTGCCCGGCTTGCCGTAGTGCAATATGTTGGGCGCAGCGTGAAAGACCTTGCCGATGCCGTGGCCGCAATAATCGCGCACGACGGAAAACCCTTGCGATTCGACGCAGCGCTGCACCGCCGCGCCGACGTCGCCGAGCGTCGCGCCCGGCCTGACGCGTTCTATGCCGCGCATCATGCCGTCATAGGCCGCCCGGGTGAGTTTTTTTGCCTTGACGGAAGGCTCCCCCGCGTAATACATGCGGCTGGCGTCGCCGTGCCATCCGTCGACGATCACGGTCACGTCGATATTGACGATATCGCCGTCCTTTAATTTTTTATCGTCCGGAATGCCGTGGCACACCACGTGGTTGACGGACGTGCATACCGATTTGGGAAACCCCCGATAATTCAACGGCGCCGGAACGGCTCCCGCCTCGACGATCATCCGGTGGCAGGCGGCGTTAATGTCGTCGGTGGTCACGCCGGGAGCGACGACGTCCGCCATGGCGTCGAGCACCTCCGCCGTCAGGCGCCCGGCGCGCCGCATGCCTTCCTTGTCGGATTCGGTATGGATAACGATTTTTTCGACCATATTGCCCTACCTTTAGCTGCGCGCTACGCGGTGGCGCGGTTCGATTCGCGCAAACGGTTTTCGAGCATGACGTCCATTTCGGAGAACACGTCGTCCCAACTGCCTTCGGTGGCGGCTTTCGCGTATTCCGTCACGCGGTTTTCAAAGAAGTTCGCGTGTTCCACGCCGTTTAATATTTCGTCGATCCATGGCAGCGGGTTTTTATGCACCGAATAACGCGTGGGAAGGCCAAGTTGCGTGAGGCGCCGGTTGCCGATGAAGCGGATATAGTCCTTCACCTGCTCCGGCGTCAGCCCTTGCACCTCTCCCATCTCGAACGCCAGATTGATGAAGGCGTCTTCGTGTGCGATGATGGCGTCGCACGAGGCGCCGATTTCTTCCTTCAATTCCTCCGTCCAGATAAACGGATTTTCGGAAATAAACGTCTTGAACAGGCGAATGATCGAATTGGTGTGCAAGGTTTCGTCGCGCACCGACCACGTCACCACCTGCCCCATGCCCTTCATTTTATTGAATCGGGGAAAGTTCAGCAAAATGGCGAACGAGGCGAAGAGCTGCAATCCTTCGGTAAAGGCGCCGAACACGGCCAGCGTCTTGGCGATGTTCGCCGCGTCGTCGGCGTGAAAGCGCTGCATATAGTCGTATTTGTCCTTCATCTCCTTATACGTAAGGAAGGCGCTATACTCGATCTCGGGCATGCCGATCGTGTCGAGCAAATGCGAATAGGCGGCGATATGCACCGTTTCCATGTTCGAGAAAGCCGAGAGCATCATTTGCACTTCCGTCGGCTTAAACACGCGCGAATATTGGCGCATGTAGCAATTATTCACCTCGATGTCGGCTTGCGTGAAGAAGCGAAAGATTTGCGTCAATAGGTTGCGCTCGCTTTCGGTGAGGTTATATTTCCAGTCCTTCACGTCGTCGCCTAGCGGCACTTCTTCGGGCAGCCAGTGAATTTTCTGTTGGGTATGCCACGCCTCGTAGGCCCACGGATAGTGAAAAGGCTTGTAAATAGGGGCTGCGTCGAGAAGGCTCATGAAGAAAGGCTCCGAATGGTCCGATTTTTCGCGCGACGAAGACGCGAACGCACCTAAGCATGCCTTACGCAAACGAAAAAGTCGAGCGATAATTCCGGCGTCGAGGTCGGCGGCATATGCGTTAGGTTCGATAAAATACCTCCTCATGATTGAAAATTTTATTTATAAATTAATTATTTTATTCCATACTCATCGTATGTTGCGCTAATTTTATACAAAATTAATAATTAGCGCATGCGTCTACAGCAAACCGCAGGGTGATGCCATATGAGCGTGAGAACGCGTTTACGAATACGCCGCGTAACTTTACTTTCCGCCGGACTGTCCGCGTTGATATGCGGAGGATACGCAACCCCTCCGGCGTTCGGGCGGAACGCCTCAAAAAGCGATTTGGAGGCATTCGCCGCCTTAACGCAAGGAAGGGAGGCGCCTGCCTCGGAAAGCGTGTTATATGCCGCCGCCGACGTTACCGCCGTTACGACGGACGCCGCACCCGTAAAACCGGCGGAGGCGACGGCGCCGGAGGGCGATCCGTTCGCCGCCCTCGCGGCGGAAAACGCAAAAGGCGATGCGCCTAAAGACGCTCCTGCGGGCGACGCCGACGCCGCCTCTCCCGCCGCAACCGACGCCGACCTTGCCGACGCGCTTGGCGAGGGCGACGCGGACGCGACCAAGCCGACCGAAGAGCAAATTTTCGCCGACGTGAAGGACAACGCGCTGTTTCGCGAGATCGCGACGAAATATCCCTCCTTCACCGACAAGCAATTATTTAAAATCGTCGGCACCTGCGTCATGTTGCCCCAACATTTGGAACATTGCGTGCCGTTCGCGTGCGAGCAGCTGGAGACGCCGAATCTTTCCGCCAGCCGCAAGCGCGAGGTGATCGGCAGTTACGACGGCAAGTGCTACTACCGCGAAACGTCGAACAAAGGCGACGTCAAGCACGTGGAATGCGAGCTAACCAAGGAAGAGCAAAAAATACTGGCCGATCAAATCGCCCTCGACGTCAGCCGCCTCAGCAAAACCGACATACTCGTCGAAGACGCGGCGCGCGAGGCGGCGAAGAAAATATACGACGCCTGCCTTGAGCGGACGGAGAACAAAGACTCCGGCACCCTGCTCGCCGCGCTTAAGCAACCGCAAGACGACATGCAGCGCATTCGCCAACTATACGTCGATCGGGCCGAACAAAAGGGCGCCATTTCCGACGCCGTGGCGGAATACCAAATCAGCAAGGAAAAACGCGACCGGTTGCAGCAGGAATTGGTCGGCAGCCTGCGGGAAAAACGGGAGCTTCCCACCCCGGAGAGCTTTCATCGCAATTTATGGGACGCCTTTCCTGAAAAACCGCAACAAAAGGACCCGGCCTACGCGGAGGCCGAGGCGAACCGCCGCAAAAGCCTCGCCGAATATCTTAAAAAACTGGAAGATTCGGAATCCGACCTTCCCGCCTCGTTGCGCATGCCGAAGGAATTAAAGGCGGCGATGGCCGACATTAACGACTATCGGCGGGAAAAACGCGAGCGCGAAGGCGACGTCGTTCCCGTCACCTTGCAATATAGCGATTTTCTCGATACCGGCGCCATTGCGCTCGGCGATAAAAGCGATAAAAAACCCGAAGGGGAAAAGCCCGCGCCAAGTTTCGTCATTAAGGTGAGCAAAATCGGCTCCGGTCCGGCGTCCGAGAGCGCCCAGGAAAAACTGTACGAAGCGTTCGACGCGCTCGTGGAGGGGCAATATGCCGCCGCCGTCGCGATGTATAAGGAAGTGTTGGCCGAAAAGCCGGACAACGCCGACGCCCTTTTCGGCATTGCCGGCGCCTACCATAAATTAGGGCAAGTCGCCCAGGCGCGTCCGTATTACGAAAAAGGCGTCGCCTTGGCGCCGGAGCGCGACGACATGCTGAACAACTTCCTTGCCTTGCTGGGCGAAGAGTCTCCGGAAAATTCGTTGATAGAACTGAAGAAATTAGAGGCCGTCTCGCCCGACCTTGCCGCCGTTCCCGCGCAAATCGGCATTATTTATTATAATTTGAAGGATTATTCCTCCGCCGTCGCCGCCCTCAAGCGCGCCGTCGCCATAGACGACGACAACGGCTACTACCTTTATAATCTGGCGGTTGCGCTCGATAAGGGAGGAAAGGCGTCGGAAGCTTCCTACTACTATAATAAATATTTGAGGGTGCCGGAAAAAGGCCGCGCCGTCGCTTCGCGCGACGTGGTGGAGGCAAGGATAGCGTCGCTTGAGCTAAGCAGGTAACGCAATGCCTTAATCTATGCCTGCATGCGGGCAGGAACGGGGCGTTTTCTTGCCATGCCGGAAAACGACGCGCATAATAATATTATTTTCTTTTTTTATCGCATAAAGACAAGGCAATAAGCGCACGCAACGATTCCCGACGGCCGGCCGCCGAGAAGGAAAGAGAGGCGAAGACGATTAGAGGACGATCTTACCGTCGGAGGGAATATTTTTAAATTGTAAAGAAAAGCTACCCTTCAGCGTTTCGTATGATTCTAGTGCGGATGAAATCTTTCCGTTTTCTTCTGTGCCGGAGGACGTCCATCCATGCGAAAGCACCTGATGAATAGCAAATGCTATCGTGTCTTTCACGTCTTTGAGTCCTTTGGTAAGCAGTTCGTCGGAAAGGTCGAGGTCATGCTTCCACGTGAGCGCTTTTTCCGGTTCAACGCCAAACGCTTCATTCAAGAGCGCCAATAGGGCTGAACGCGCGTCAAATTTCTCGTCTTCCGAAGCGAAAGAAAAAGCATGTAGGGTGTCGGAAGCCGTATACACGACCTCGTTAGAATCCGGATACTTAGCGTAGAGTTTCGGAGCGTCCGAAACGAAGCGAAGAAAATAGAGGGCGTTTACGATTCTATAGCTTTTTTTGGCCCATTCAGCCATGTTTTCACGCTGTGTCTTTGCTGTTTCCAGAGCTTGCCTTGCCGTATTGAGGTCTTTTTGTATCGCTTTTTTCATGTTGGAAAAGGCATCGGCGGCTTCACTCGGAAGGGAGGAGTTATCATTTTCTTGCTCCTCGTTAAGCGCTTCCTCCAAGGTTGCTCTTTGAGGATCCGTCTTATCTAATCGTCTGATCTTCTTCCGGATGGAACTTTGCCTTTCCTTTGATTCTGCTTGCTTATCCCGCAAGAGTGTGGCTTGTTTTTGGTGTATGCTCTCGAGTTCGGCGGTACGTTCTGCAATGTTGCGCTCAAGTTCCGGAATACGTGCTTCAGCCTCTTTTTTAAGAGCGTTGTTATGAGCCAACAATTTTTCCGGCCAATTGGATTTGTAACGGGAATCCATGTCGACGAAAACTAAATGAATCGGATGTGCGGCGAACTCGTCGGGCGAAGCGCAGGAAAACGAAAAAGGCGGGTGAAAAGTTCAGGACGCGTAGAAGTAAGCTAATGTACCTTCTTATATAAAAGAATTATTAAATATTTTTTACAAAAATATAGTGTGCTCCCAGGGCAAAAACATGAATTAACCGATTAATAATTTTTCATGCGTTATTAAAAAAATAAAAAAATCGCCAAAATTCTTTTTGCGCAAGCGGATGGCGGAATACATCGAACCATTTAGGCCGTATGCACTTTTTTCCCCTGTCGCGCTACAGCAACGAACGATCCAACACTTTATAGTAGAATTTTCCGGGAAGCACCTTTCCGTCCAGTTTTTCGTAGGCGTCGAGCGTTCCCCAACAAATGAAGCCGCGCTCCTCATAGGCTTCGATGGCGTCTTGCATGTCGGCGCGGACGCTGGCGCGCAAGACGCCAAGCCCGTATTCCTGCGCCTCGCGCTCGCAAAACGCCAACAAATCTTTCGCCAGTCCGTGTCCTCGCGCCCAGTTGACGACGAAATGATTTTCCACCAATGCGGCGAAGCTGGACGTTTGGTTGATGGGAGACGGGCGAAGAAATTGTATCGCCCCGCCGATCACGCCGTCGATGCGCCCGATGATGAGCACGCGCTCCGGCACCATGAGCACGCCCTTCCAGTAGCTTTCGAGGCGCCCGCGCGCCAGGGGTTCGCTGCGATGCAGCCCAACGGTGAAGCCGTTGCGCACGTCCAGCACCGCCTGTTCGGTCGCTTCGCATAGCTCCGACAAATCGGCCGGCGACAAGGTTTCGACCGCTTGGATGTGGGCGAAAAGTTTTCTGGCGTCTGCGGCGTCGGGCATGGCGATCGTCCTTTACGGCGTTAATAAAAGCATATTACTCTTTTTCACAAAATAGACGCAACATCCTTATGCCGAAATCCGAACTTTTTTCCGGATGGAACTGCGTCGCCCATATGTTCCCTTTGGCGATAAGCGAAGTGAACTCGCGGCCATATTCCGTCGTGGCGCGCATCCACGAGGGGTCGTTTAGCGTCATGGCGTAGGAATGGACGAAATAGGCGTGGGAAGGCAGTTCCATTTCTTTCCATAGCGACGCCTCTCCGACGCCTTGTACCATGTTCCACCCCATATGCGGCACGATCAACGCGTCGTCGTCGTTTCGGGCGAGGGGTCGTACCTCGGCGTCCACCCATCCCAATCCCTCGCGCTCTCCGAATTCAAAACCTTTCCTGGCCAAAAGCTGCATGCCCACGCACACGCCGAGAAAGGGAGTTTTATGGACGTGGACGGCTTTTTCGAGGGCGTCCGTCACGCCGGGCGCGGCCTTCAGCCCCGCGAGACAATCGCCGAACGCCCCTACGCCGGGCAATACGATATGGGTGGCGCTTGATATGTCGGCGGCGTCGGACGTCAGCGCGACGTCTCCCGTTTTGCCTGATTCCCTTAACGCGCGCTCGCACGCCTTTTGCATGGAGTGCAAGTTGCCCGATCCGTAATCGACGATACGCAGCCGGATCGGCATTTATAAATAATCCTTCGCCACCAATTCCGCGATCTGCACCGAATTAAGCGCCGCGCCCTTGCGTAAATTGTCGGCCACCACCCACATGTTAAGCGCGTTGGCGGAAGAATCCCTGCGCAACCGCGATACGAACACCTCGTCTTCCCGCACGCATTCTATTTGCGTGGCGTAGGCTTGCGACGATTCCGGATCGATATAGCGCACGCCCGGCGCGCGCCTAAGGGAATCGGCGGCGGCGGCGACGTCGACAGGTTTCTCGCATTCGATGTTTACCGTTTCCGCATGGCCGACAAAGACGGGAATGCGCACGCACGAGGCGCTGACGGCAATATTCGGATCAAGAATTTTTTGCGTTTCCACCCGCATTTTCCATTCCTCCTTCGTCTCGCCCGTCTCCATAAAGACGTCGATATGCGGAATGGCGTTGAAGGCGATTTGCTTGGTGAAGTTGACCGGCGGCAATTTGCGGTTTTCGTAGATGCCCTTGGTTTGGACGAAAAGTTCGTCCATCGGTTTTTTGCCGCCGCCGGACACCGATTGGTAGGTGGAAACGACGATGCGCGTAATCGTAAACAGATCGTGCAACGGCTTGAGCGCGACCACCATTTGAATGGTGGAACAATTCGGGTTGGCGATGAGGTTCGTATGCTCAAGCAGCTTCAGCGCGTCCGGATTGACCTCCGGCACGACGAGGGGCACGTCTTCCCGCATGCGGAAACACGAGGAGTTGTCCACCACGATCGCCCCTTTGTCGGCGGCCTTCATGCCGTAAACCGCCGAGACGGACGATCCGGCGGAGAATAACGCGAGATCGGTGCCGGCGAAGTCGTACTTCTCTAAATCTTGCACTTTCAGTACGTGTACGTCGCCGAAACTGACCTCCTTGCCGACCGAGGACGACGAAGCAAGCGCGACGACCTCAGAGACGGGAAACTCGCGCTCTTTTAAAATCGTCAGCATTTCCCTGCCGACGCTGCCCGTCGCGCCGACGACGGCGACTTTATATCCCATAAATTTTTTAACGCTTCTGCATAATTGTACAAAATTATTTTTATGCCGGAACTCCTGCTCCGTCGCAAGGGATATTATCGTTTTAAAATAACTCCGGGTCGCCTCCGTCGTGCCGTTCCTTTACTATCGTGTTGCGGTACGCCGTCTCGCGGCTGGTTAAGGTTTTAATGAGTCTGTCGTCCTCTCCGCCGATTTTTCTCATCATCACTTTTCCGTCGAGCGGATAGTAATGCAGGCGTCTCGGCTGCTTGCCGCCCAAATCTTTCACCAGCGGTTTCATGCCTTCCTTGCGTAAATATTCCAGCACGAACGTGGCGTTGGCCGTACCGATGGCCATGGCGGAATCGATTAAGTCGCTGCCGCCGAACACCTTGACCTCCAGCCGCTCGCGCCGCCCGCCGGCCTTTAGCAATTCGTTGATGAGCTTCTCCATCGCGAACGCGCCGTAGCGCGCGCTTTCCGACGCCGCCCCCTCGTCTTTGCCGGGCAGAAGAAAATGGTTCATTCCTCCCACTCCCGCGATCGGATCGCGAATGCACGCCGCGACGCACGATCCTAAAATAGTGACGATGTAGACGTTTTTTTTGTTGGTGACGTGGTAATCGCCGGAATAAATGTGGTGCGCGTTATACGCCGCGTCGGCGCCGCTCGGTATGGGCGTCATGCGTTCCTTTCTCCTTGTCCGCACTTGCGGTACATGGTACGTCCTTCCCGCGTATAGTTTTTCGCCGCCGGCCCGTGCAGGTTTTCGGAATGGCCGATGCACAGCATGCCGCTTTTCTCCATGACGGCGTCGATTTTTTGATAGAGCGTCTCTTGCGTTTGCTGGTCGAAGTAAATCACCACGTTTCGGCAAAACACGACGGCGTAGAGGCGCTTCATTGGCCATGCGTGCATGAGGTTAAGTTGCCGAAACGCCACCATTCTCTTCACCTCGGGCGCGATGCGCATCACCCCGTCGCTTTTATCGTATTTGGCATATTTTTTATATTCCGGAGGAAATTTTTCCAGCATCTCGCCCGGATACGTTCCGCCTTCCCCTTGCGCGATCATGTTGCTGTCAAGGTCGGTGGCCAGAATGCGAACGGAAGCGCCGCCTTTGGCCGTTTCCTGCGCGCGCGCCGCCACGCAGGCCATGGAATACGGTTCTTGTCCGCTAGACGACGCCGTAGACCATAGCAAAATTGGCGAAGCGGATTTGCGCTTGCGCAACTCCTCGCACAAAAACGCATATAAATAATCGAAGTGATGGCCTTCGCGGAAGAAATGCGTGACGTTGGTCGTCATCGCGTTAATGAAATTGCCGAATTCTTCGCCGTTCGCTTCGATAAAATTAAGATAATCGCGAAAATTGGTGAAGTTATTCGCGCGTATGCGTGAGGCGAGCCGCGCGTACACCATGTTACGCTTGCGCTGCTCCAGATGAATGCCCGTTTCTTTTTTTATCAGGGCGGCAATGTCGGAGAAGTCCTTATCTCCGAACGCAAACCCCTGTTCCAATGACGTCGCCATGCTTTCCCCTTATATGCATGGAAACATCTTATAGTTGAATATTAAAAATTAAATTAATTCTTCCGGAAAAGGGTAAAAATGCAATGCGATTGATTACATGTGAATCGCCTTAAAATGCGTCGCCAGCGCGGCTTCCTTCATCGCCTCGTTAAGGTCGGGGTGGGAATGGCAAATGCGGGCGACGTCTTCCGACGACGCCTTATAGGCCATGGCCACGCACGCCTCGCCGATCAGCGTTCCCGCTTGCGGCCCGACGATATGCACGCCGAGAATTTCGTCGTTGTCTTTCCGCGCGAGAATTTTAACGAACCCGTCCGTCTCTCCGGTGGTGCGCGCCCGGCTGTTGGCGGCGAACGGAAATTTTCCTTTATTATATTCCACGCCCTCTTTTTTCAGGCGTTCCTCGGTTTTTCCGACGGACGCAATCTCGGGGAAGGTGTAGACGACGCCGGGAATCAGGTCGTAATGCACGCATCCCGCTTGCCCGGCGATGATTTCCGCCGCCGCCACGCCTTCTTCCTCCGCCTTATGCGCAAGCATCGGCCCGTCGGTGACGTCGCCGACGGCGTAAATATGCGGCACGTTGGTGCGTAACTTCCCGTCGGTCGGGATAACGCCGCGATCGGTTGCGGCCACGCCGGCGTTTTCCAGGCGCAAGCCGTCCGTGTTGGGGCGGCGCCCAACGGCCACCAGCAGCGCGTCCGCCTCCAGCTTTTCTTCCTCTCCCCCGTCTCTCGGCTCGACGTGAATTTTCACCTTGCCGTCTTTTACGGAAGCGGACGTTAGTTTTTGCGCCAAACGGAAGGTTATGCCTTGTTTCTCGAACAGTTTTTTCGCCAGTTTCGAGACTTCCCCGTCCATCGTCGGCAAAATATCGTCGGCATATTCGATGATCGTCACCTCGCTGCCCAAACGGCGCCATACCGACCCCAATTCCAGCCCGATGACTCCCCCGCCCAGCACGACAAGTTTTTTCGGCGGCTTTGAAAAGGCGATGGCGTGGTCGGACGACACGATATGCTTGCCGTCGAACGGCGCGGACGGCATTTCGGCCACTTTAGAGCCGGTCGCGATAATGACGTTTTTCGCCTCGACGCGCCGCTCGCCCTCGTCGTTTTGCACGGCAAGCGTATGGGCGTCGACGAAGGAGGCATGGCCTTTGATATAGTCGACCTTGTTTTTCTTCAGCAAGCCTTGAATGCCGGACTCCAGCCCGTTCACGACGGCTTCCTTGCGTTTCATCAGGGTTTTGACGTCTATTTCCGGCTTCTTCACCTCAATGCCCATGTCGGCGAATTCGTGCCGCGCCTGCTCGTAAAGGTGCGAAATATGCAGCAAGGTTTTGGAGGGAATGCACCCAACGTTAAGGCAGGTGCCGCCCAGCGATCCGCGCTTCTCGACGCACGCGACCTTAAGCCCCAGTTGCGCCGCCTTAATCGCCGCCACATACCCGCCCGGGCCGCCGCCGATAACCGCTACGTCGTACATTTTTTCGCTCGCCTTTAGTGTTTGACACAACGTTATGTATACGGCGAAGGCAAGGGCTTGTCTAATGGTTTGCGGGGCTTGGCGATAAAAAGCCTGCTTCAGGCGCCGTCCATTTTTGCTCCCACGATTTTCGCCAACTCCGCGAACGCCGTTTCGGGAGCGCATCGCTCGCCGGGCGCCTGGGTGAGGAAGCGTTCGATCTCCGGCACTTTTTCCAGCGCCACGTCGACGAGCGCGTCGCTGCCGCGCTTATAGGCGCCGAGGCGAATGAGTTCGCGCATGTCGTCATACACGGACAGCATTTCCTTCGCCGCGCGCACGACTTTAAGCTGCGCCGGCGTATGGCACCCCGGCATGGAGCGCGACACGCTTTTCAGCAAGTTCACCGCCGGAAAGCGTCCCCGCTCGCCGATGGCGCGCTCAAGCACGATATGCCCGTCTAAAATGCCCCGCACCGTGTCGGCGATAGGTTCGTTATGGTCGTCGCCCTCCACCAGCACGGTGAAAAGCCCGGTGATCATCCCGGAGCCGTTATCCTCCAATCCCGGCCCGGCGCGCTCGAGCAGTCGGGGCAATTCGCTAAAGACGGACGGGGTGAACCCCCGCGCCATGGGCGGCTCGTCGGCGCTTAGCCCCACCTCGCGCTGGGCGAGGGCGAAGCGCGTCACGCTGTCGATCATGCACAGCACGTGCATGCCGGCGTCGCGGAAAAATTCGGCCACCGCCAGCGAGACGTAGGCCGCGCGGCGGCGCATCAGCGGCAACTCGTCGCCCGTGGCGGCGATGACCACGGCGTTCGCCAGTCCCTCCGGCCCTAAATAATCCTGAATGAACTCCTTGACTTCGCGCCCCCTTTCGCCGATAAGTCCAATGACCTTGACGTCGGCCTCGCAATTGCGCGTGAGCATGGACATCAGCACCGACTTCCCTACGCCGGAGCCGGCAAATATGCCCATGCGCTGCCCCATGCGGCACGCGGTGAAAATATCCAGCGCCTTGACGCCGAGGGCGATTTTTTTTCCCAGGCGCTGTCGCTTGCCCGCGTCCGGCGCGCTTGCCCGCAAGGAAAACGGAACGTTTCCGCACAAAAGCTCCCCCTTGCCGTCGATCGGTTCCGCCAGCGCGTTAACGATGCGCCCCTTCCACGACAAGTGGGGAAAGATGTTGCCGGCGGACGGCATCGGATACACCCTGTCGCCGATGGAGACGTCGACGTCGTCGCGATAGGGCAACAAGATGGTCTTTTTGCCGGGAATGGCCGTGACTTCGGCGTACAGCCCTTCTCCCGGGCCGGACGCCACGCGACACGCCGCGCCGACCGAAACGAAGGGCGAGACGCCGGCCGCTTCGATGGTTCCCCCCGTGACGGCATGGACCGACCCATACGGAAAACATGCCCGGACCTTGGAGATTTTATTAGTAATCTCTGATAAAGATACGTTTTTTCGCACAACCTAAGTATATCCTTTCCATGTTTCGCGCAAAAGTAGTCCCTAAGGATTAATGATTCTATAAGACGACAAAAATTATTAAAAATAACTGGTCTTTATTTTTTCTTTATGTTATATAATCGCTATTGTCACGTGAAAAACGGGGCAATAAATTAAATGAAAACCTTCGCGCGTTTTCTCTGTGGAGAAATGTTTTCCATAGGGCGCGCCGTCGCTACGGCGATACGAAACGGGAGAAAAGTTCATGCGCGTGCTGCTTATAGAAGACGATTTGGCCACCGCCAAATCCATTGAGTTGGCGTTGGCGTCGGAAGGCATTATTTCCGACACGGCCTCTTTGGGGGAAGAAGGGCTGGAAATCGGAAAAATCTACGATTACGACATTATCATCCTCGACATCATGCTCCCCGACATGGACGGGTACGAAGTGCTGATGCGGCTGCGGTCCGCAAAGGTGAAGGTTCCCATCTTAATTCTCTCCGGACTCTCCGGAACCGACCAGAAAATTAAGGGACTCGGCCTCGGCGCCGACGATTTTTTGGCCAAACCGTTTAATCGCGGCGAGTTGCTCGCGCGCATCCAGGCCATCGTGCGTCGCTCCAAGGGCCATTCCGATTCCGCCATTCACATCGGCAACCGTCTGGTGGTGAATTTAGACAACCGGACGGTGGAAATCGACGGCAAGCAAATTCACCTCACCAGCAAGGAATACGGCATTTTGGAACTGCTTGCGCTGCGTAAGGGCGCATTGCTCACGAAAGAAATGTTCCTTAACCATTTATATGGCGGAATTGACGAGCCGGATTTGAAAATCATCGACGTTTTCGTGTGTAAATTGCGTAAAAAATTAAGCAACGCCACGAACGGCATTAATTATATCGAAACCGTGTGGGGTCGCGGCTATATCTTAAACGAAAATGCGGAAGACGTGACCGACGACACGTTTAAAATCAGTACGGCAACGAACTGACGCCTCAAGATCCCTGCTTTCACGGGGGAACGACGACGTTCGTGCCGCGTCTCGTCATCCCTGCGAAAGCAGGGATCTCGTAACCTTGCTTTTGCCCCAATTTTTCGCAAGCCGCTATATTAACGACTTTTATCCAATGGGAATACTTGTCGCGTTATGCCGTCTTTATCCCCCGATAACGTGTTTGAGGCGCAACGCAGAATCTCTTCCCATACCCACCGCACGCCCTTATTGCAATCCCGGCTGTTAAACGATTGGCTTGGCCACGAGCTTCTCTTTAAGGCCGAAAACTTACAAAGGGTCGGCGCCTTTAAATTGCGCGGGGCCGTGAACGCCTTGGCGGCGCTAAAGGAAAAAAACGCTCTTCCCAAAAAAATCGTTGCGTACAGCTCCGGCAACCACGCCCAGGCGGTCGCCTATGCCTCCGGACTATTCGGAACGCAGGCGACGATTTACATGACCAAACGCGCCTCCTCCTTAAAAAAAGCGGCGACGCGGCATTACGGCGCGGAAATAATCGAAACCGACACGCGAAAAGAGGCGGAAGCGTTAGCGGAAGAAGAGGCAAAAAATGGATCCTACGCGCTGCCTCCCTTTGACGACGACGCCGTCATCGCGGGGCAAGGAACGGCATGCTTGGAGGCGCTGCAAGACGACGCCCGTCCGGACGCCGTCTTTGCGCCGTGCGGAGGCGGAGGGTTGCTTTCCGGAACCTACCTGGCGGCGTCCGCCCTCGCCCCCGACGCATTGGTTTTTGCGGCGGAGCCAAAAATCGCCAACGACGCCGCGCTCTCCTATCGCAGCGGAACGATATGCCGGCCTTTCAGCGACTCTCCCCCGACCCTCGCCGACGGAGCCGCTACCTTATGCGTGTCGGAAAGAACCTTCGCCTTTCTGAAAAAGCTAAGCGGATTTTATGAAATCGAGGAAACGGAGATTGTCTACTGGACGCAATGGTTGACGCACCTGTTAAAAACCGCCGTCGAACCCACGTCGGCGCTCGCGATGGCGGCGGCATGCGCATGGCTGCGCGAGCAAACCGAAAAACGTCGCATTTTATTGTTGCTGAGCGGCGGCAACCTATCGGCGGAATCGCAACGATGCGTATGGGAAAAAGATTTTCTGTGCGAACGCCCGTCAAAGTTATTTCGCATAATTCCGCCGCTTTGCTCGCATACGTAACATGTCTGCTTTTAATTTATTAAATAAAATATTTTCCCTGCTAATCTAGACCCAAAAATAGACAACCATCTGTTTTTAGTGTACTAAAGCTTTTTTACGTTCCGATTGGCCCTATCGATCGACCCCCCATTGTCTCCGGCGTAAACGCTTTCCTCTATTCTTTTGCACGCGTCATGGCGGAAATCACGGAAAACGGAGCGCGGATATATCCTGAGATAACGAAAGATGCGGCCATTGCATTAGCGAAAAAACTTACCGAAGAGATGAAAGGCTCCGCTCCTCCCTTTATCGATGCGGAAAAGTGGAACGACGACTATTGGAATGCATTATTGAAGGACAGCTCCCGCCCGTGCCGTATGACCGACGACTTTCAAAAAATAGTCGGTTCCCTAAACCAAATGTTTCCTCATCTGGTTTATGGTCTTCGTTCCATAAAAGGAAAGCCGATTGAAGACGACGATTATGTACCTTTTTATGACAGCGATTCGGCGTTTAAAGCATGTTTTGACGCCGTGATGGGAAAAATTGGGGAAGAACTGCTGGAAATATTCAAAAAACGCTTTCCAAATGGCGATACGGATAACCTATATTCTGCTTCCTACATTCAGTGCATGGACAATACCCGTCCCGTTATGGCTTTCCATATCGATAAATCGAGCTACACGCCGTCCAAATTTCCGAAGGAAGTGTATGCGTCTCTCAAAAGCGGAAAAGTTATTGCTCAAAAAATGGTTTTTGTATGGACCTTTGCGTTCAATACCGTGCACGGAACTCTTGCGGTAAAAGGGGAGCACCACCGTCTATTTAACGACGACGCCAAGCTGATCGATCCTAATAATGCAGGTGAGATTACGTTCGTAACCCCCGGACCGAACGAAGCGCTTGTTGCAACGGCCGAGGGAATCCCGCATTACTATCGGAATGCGAAGCCTGGCATCCACACGCGAGGGCCGAACCACGCTAACGTGCCCTTGATGCTGTCGGGCAAAAAAGCAGGTTACCCCCCTGATCTACCTATGCCGCCACACTCTATCGGCGGCATTGCGCGAATCATCTATCGTTACCAGCCTAAAGATTCCGATATGCTCACTCATGAATCCCTTGCTCATCTGTTGCAAGTTCTCGCATACCATCCGGAATACGACTCTCCGGAGGAAAGGGAGACCTTGGTGACGGAATATATCGAACGACTTGCGGAACTTAAGCAATTCTCAGGCGAAAAAGAATGGCTTGACGAGATGAAACCGTCCCTGACGGAGGTTTTCTCCATTTCTGATAAAACAGAAAGAGTTGGCGCTCTTGCCGCCCTAAGACAACAAATCGCCGCTCGCGGCAACGACCATACTCTTGCCTTGTAGGGTATATGTTGCTTTGTGTTGTTTATGCGTTATGTGTTGCGCTCACCTTTAGCCGCTCGTTTTCCCGCTCAATTTACCTGTCCGCGTCGGTTGCGTTTATAAAAAAAGAATTTTTCATAAATGTAAGTGATTTTTTCTCGTTCACAACATGCTCCGGGCGTTCAATTCCGATAGAAAATGGTGCGCAACATAAATGCGCGCGGATGTGAGGACGTACGGGACGACGCAGGACGCCGCCGAAGATAAGGGTTATGCAGAGGGCCTACTATTGTCTTTGCGCAAAAAGAGCGAATATGCTACAACCTCCATAAAATTTATATTTTTAGGAACGCATACCATCATGCACTATAAAGACGCGGGAGTGGACGTGGCGGCGGGAGACGCGCTGGTCGAGCGCATCAAGCCCCTGGCGAAGGCCCGAGAGGTTGCCGGCGTGGTCGGCGGCATCGGGGGATTCGGCGGCCTGTTCGACACGAAGGCGGCGGGATTCGTCGATCCCATTCTCGTCGCCTGCACCGACGGCGTCGGCACGAAGTTAAAAATCGCGATCGATACCGGCATGCATGGCGGCGTTGGCGTCGATTTGGTGGCGATGTGCGTGAACGATTTGTTGGCGCAAGGCGCGAAACCCCTTTTCTTTTTAGATTACTACGCCACCGGCAAGCTTGACGTCGCCGCCGCCGAGAGCGTGATCGCCGGCGTTGCGGAAGGATGCAAACAGGCCGGATGCGCCCTTCTCGGCGGAGAAACGGCGGAGATGCCGGGCATGTACCGCGCGGGAGACTATGATTTGGCCGGCTTCGCCGTCGGCGCCGTCGAACGCGGGGCGGTATTGCCGGCGGGAGTGCAAGAGGGCGACGCGCTTATCGCCATGCCGTCTTCGGGCGTGCATTCCAACGGATTTTCCCTGGTAAGGAAAATCGTCGCGGACGCCGGACTGCGTTGGCAAGACGCGGCGCCGTTCGACCCGTCGCGCACCCTCGCCGACGTTTTTTTAACGCCGACGCTGATATACGAACGCGCGTTGCGTCCGCTCATCGACAAGAAACTGGTTAAAGCCATGGCGCATATTACCGGAGGCGGCATTACCGGCAACCTGCCTCGCGTATTTCCGCACGGATTGGCTGCGGAAGTGGATTTGGGCGCAATCTCTCCCCATACGGAGTTTTCTTGGCTGGCGAAACAGGGAGGCGTGAGCGATACGGAGATGCTCGCCACGTTTAATTGCGGCGTCGGCGCCGTTCTCGTCGTGGAAGAAGGGAACGTCGAAGACGCGTTGCGCCTGCTCGGCGAAGGCGCTGCCCGCGTCGGTCGCGTCGTCGCCAAAGACAAGGGCGACGTCGCCTATAACGGACGTTTGGCGTTATGACGAAGCGCCCCGTCGCCGTCTTAGCCTCCGGCAGGGGAAGCAATTTTCAGGCCCTCGCCAAGGCGTGCGCCTCTTCCGACTATCCCGCCCGCATCGTCGCGCTGTTTTCCGACCGCCGCGCCGCGCCGGCGCTGGAGTTCGCCAAGGCGGCCGGCATTCCGACGCAATATCTGTCGGCCAAGGACTTTGCGACGCGCGGCGAATACGATCTGGCGGTTTCCGACGTGCTGGCGGCCTATCGCCCGGACTTCCTCTGCCTTGCCGGCTACATGCGCTTGCTGTCTCCCTCGTTCGTCAAACGATGGGAGGGGAAAATCGTTAACGTGCATCCGTCGCTGCTGCCTTCGTTCAAAGGATTGCGCGCACAGGCGCAAGCGTTGGAGGCGGGCGTAAAAATCGCCGGATGCACCGTCCATATCGTGACGGAAGAGATGGACGCCGGACCGATTATCGCGCAATCGCCGCTTGTCGTCGAAGAGGGCGACACGGAAGAAAGCCTTTCCGCGCGCTTGCTTCCCCTTGAACACGCGGCGTACGTGAAAGCGGTGCGTTTTCTGGCGGAAGGAAGGGTTAAAATAGAGAACGGGCGCGCGACCATATTGCGCGCTCGGGAAGAATAATCGTGCGCGCCTTGGCGACCGCAGAAATATCCTGTCTTTCTTGCCCGCCGCAACGACGCGACGCGCTCGTTATGGCGCTGGCCGACGCGCCGAAATTTGCCCGGTTCTTTGTGGACGGATTGCGATCCCCCGTTCACATTTCCGTACTCGTCGCCAATAACGCGCTGGAGCTATCCGCGTCCGGAGCGTGCGGAAATACGGCGGGCATTTCCGTTTCCCTTACGCCGCTAAGACGCATCGTCAAGGACTACCGCCTCATTTGCGACACCTACAACCAAGCCGTCGCCCTTGCCGACGGTAGGCGCGTCGAAACCGTGGACATGGGGCGCCGCGCGTTCCATAACGACGGCGCGGAATGGATTGCGGAAAAAATTTCCGATATTTTTGAGGGAGACGAGGAAAGTTATCGCTATATTTTTACCTTGGTAAATATTCTATATATTCCGTACGGTCTGGAATAAGGCGTCTTTTTTTACTGGAAAAGTCCTACCTAAAATTCCAATCTTGTATTTTTCGCGCGGGAGTCGTATGCTGCGGCCATAATTTCAGAAAAAACAACGCTATGCCCGCTCCGACCTTTCAAGACGTCATTTTTCGGCTTCAGCAATTCTGGGCGGAGAAGGGCTGCGCCATTTTGCAACCTTACCATACCGAAGTCGGCGCCGGCACCTTGCACCCGGCCACCGCGCTCCGCGCCATCACCGAAAACCCGTGGAACGTCGCCTACGTGCAACCCTCCATGCGCCCGGCGGACGGGCGCTACGGCGATAACCCCAACCGGTTGCAGCATTATTTTCAATTTCAGGTCATTCTGAAACCCTCCCCCGACAACATTCAGGCGCTTTACCTTGAAAGTCTGTGCCGCATCGGCATTCTGCCCGAAGAGCACGACATTCGCTTCGTGGAGGACGATTGGGAGAATCCCGGCGTCGGCGCGTGGGGGCTTGGGTGGGAAGTATGGTGTGACGGCATGGAAGTGTCGCAATTCACCTACATGCAGCAAATCGGCGGCGTCACGCTGCGCCCCGTTCCCGGCGAACTGACCTACGGACTGGAGCGGCTGGCGATGTACGTTCAGGGCAAGGAAAACGTGTACGACGTCGAATATTCGCCGGGCGTGACCTACGGCGCGATTTTCCGCGAGGACGAAAAACAATTTTCCGGCTTTAACATCGAATTCGCCGACGTCGGGGCGCTGCTGCGACAATTCGCCGACGCCGAAACGGAATGCAACGCCCTTATCGCGCGCGGATTGCCCCTGCCGGCCTACGATTTTTGCCTGAAAGCGGGGCATTGCCTGAATTTGCTCGACGCGCGGGCGGCCATCGGCGCCACCGAGCGGGCCGCCTATATCGGGCGCATCCGCCGCCTGGCCGAGCAATGTTGCCGCGCGTGGAGCGAGTTAAGGGCGGCGGCATAAGTTTTTGGCGGAGTAGACACGATCATGGCCTTCATCACCGTATTAAAAGCGAAAATCCATCGGGCGACCATCACCTATTCCGACCTGCATTACGAAGGGTCGATCACGGTCGACCCGCTCTTGCTGGAAGCGGCGGGCATTTTACCCTACGAGCAAGTGGACGTGCTGGACGTTAACTCCGGATCGCGCTTTACCACCTACGCCATCGAAGGCGAACGCGGCGCGGGAGAGATCGGCGTCAACGGCGCGGCGGCGCGCTTGGTGCAAAAAGGCGATATAGTGATTATCTGCGCCTATCAGTTGTTGCATGCGAGGCGAGCGGAAGGTTATCGCCCCGTGGTGGTGCAGGTGGACGCAAAAAACAACCCTAAATAAAGAGTTGACGCCATGGCGGAATTTTTACTCGAATGCTATAGCGAAGAAATGCCGGCCGGCGCGCAGCGCCCGGCGGCGGACGCGCTCAAAAGCGGCTTGGAGGAAGGGTTTCGCGCGTGCGGCGTATCCGCGAAGGCGTTTTTCTCCTATGTCACCCCCAAAAGGCTGATCGTGATCGGCGAAGGCGTGGGCGCCTCTACGCCCGATATGACCGAAGAAAAACGTGGTCCCCGCGTCGGTGCGCCGGACGCCGCCGTGAGCGGTTTCGCGCAATCGTGCGGCGTCGGCATATCGGCGCTAGAGGCGCGCGAGACGCTGAAAGGCGCGTTTTATTTCTACGAAACCCGTCGCCCGTCGCGCCCGACGGCGGAAATCGTCTCCGGCGTCGTCGAAGCGGCCTTAAAAAAATTGCCCTGGCCGAAAGCGATGTGCTGGGGAAGTTACGATATTGCGTGGATTCGTCCGCTCAAATCGCTGCTATGCGTATTTGACGGAAATGTCGTTCCCGTCCGTTTTGGCCCGATAACGGCCTCAAACGTCGTCTATGCCGGCTTGCCGACGGCGGAGAAATCCGCCTCCGTCGCGTCCTTCGCCGATTATGCGGCATGGCTCGAAGGGCAAGGCGTGATGTGGAACGACAAAGAGCGGATTGCCTACGTCGAAACGAAAGCGCGCGAGGAAGCCGCCGCGCTGGGCGGAAAGCTGCGTGAAGATTCCGCGCTCGCGGAAGAAAACGCCGGCCTCGCCGAATCTCCCGTGATTTTATCCGGCGCGTTCGACGACGAATGCATGGAGGCGCCTGCTGAAGTACTGACGACGTCGATGCGTTCCAACCAAAAATATTTTTGCGTGGAAGACGAAAATGGCAATTTGCTTCCGCGTTTCGTCTTCGTCGCCAACGGCGTCTCGCCGGAAAAAGCGAAAAACGTCGTTAAAGGCAACGAACGCGTGCTGCGCGCTAGGCTGCAAGACGCGCTGTATTTTCGGCGCCGCGATTTGTCGCGTCCGCTGGAGTCGCGCACGCAAGAATTGGAGCGGTTGGTGTTTCACGCCGAGTTAGGATCGGTCGCGGACAAGGTGCGCCGCTTGCGTTCGCTGGCGAAATTAGTGGCGGTATGGGTGCCGGGCGCCAACTTAATGCACGTCGACCGCGCCGCCGCCTTGTGCAAGTGCGACCTGACGACGCAAACCGTCATCGAATTTACCGAATTGCAAGGCGTGGTCGGGCGCAATTACGCGCTTACGGAAGGCGAAGCTTCGGAGACGGCGCAGGCGATCGGCGAACATTATCTGCCGGAGGGAGCGAATTCTCCGTGTCCGCGCTCTCCCGCCGGGGTTGCGCTGGCCTTGGCCGACAAAATCGATTCGCTATGCGGCCTGTTCGCCGCCGGCGAGCGCGCGACCGGCTCGAAAGATCCGTATGGATTGCGCCGCTACGCGATGGGCGTCATTCGCCTCGTCACTGAAAACAACTTGCGCGTACCGATGAAATTGCTTATCGAAAACGCGATGGACCGCTATCCCTCGGCGTTATTTAAGGACAAAAATAAAAATATCATTCAGCGCGTCATCCCCGTGGGCGACGGCGCGCGCGAGCGAAAAAACGGGCTGGTCGACGACATTTTCACGTTCATTCTCGACAGGCTGCGCGTGCTGTTGAAAGATCAAGGCGTGCGGCACGATTATATTGACGCCGCCTTGTCCGCCGGCGTCGAGCCGGAGCAGGATCTGGTGCGCATTCTGCTGAAATTAAAGGCGCTCAAAGCCTTCGCCGATACCGAAGAGGCTGCCGCCGCGCTGCAAGCCTATCGCCGCGCCGCCGGGGTGGCGGATAAAACGGAGCGGACGAATAACGCCGCGCCTCTCGCACTTAACGAAGAGGCTCCGGCGGCGGAAGAAGAACGCGCGCTCTATAAAGAGCTAAGCGACATGCGCCGTTACATCGAAAAGAAAATAGCGGAAGACGCTTTCGGCGACGTCCTGAAGCGCTATGCCGAGGCCGCGCCGACGGTGCAGCGCTTTTTTGACGCGGTGGTGGTAAACGGCGACGACGAAACGGTGCGCCGCAACCGGTTGGCGTTGGTCGCCGGATTCCGCGACGCCGCCCGAGACGCCGCCGACTTCTCCCGCCTGCAATACGAACGCGCGGCGGCGTATGCTAGACCTCTTGCATAGCCCTACCTGCGTCAGATCGTCCGTCCTCGAATGCTCACGTACATAGAGTACGCTGCGCTTTTTATCCGATTTTGACATATAAATCGCTTAAAAATCTACGCACTGCGTAAGTCCTATCAAAGACAAGGGTTATTGATTAAGGAGAAATACTGTAATCCTTCCGGCCTTACGGAAAATTCTCCAACTCAGATTAGACTTTTTGCATTAAGCTACTAGGCGGAAAATTTAATTAACATTAAAATAATAATGTATATTTATAATTGAATTTCAACTGATTAGCGATAGCGTGGCGTAAAGACGGTGGCGGCAAACTTACAGATGGACATGGGCGAGCTGATCGCCTTTTTACGAACGGGCAGAACGCCGGACGGGAACACGTCATTTTTTCCGTATATATGGATAAGGAACGTCGGAGTGGCGGCGGCGAGCGTCGTGTTGGCGGCGATATGGCACAAGGCCTATTATGTGCCGCAAACGGTCGCGCTGGCGGAACTGCGCGCCGAATACGCCGCCTACGACGAAAAAGCGAAGGCCATGCCGAAAATTGAGGCGAACATAGCGCGCATGGAAACATTTATCTCCGGAGAAAAACCCGCTCACATGGCGGCGCTGGATAAGTTTTACGGCAACGACACGATCGACGCCGCTTATCACACCGTCAGCGACGTGGCAAGGCGCACCGACATGACGGTGCTTTCCATTAAGTCCGGCGATATTAAAAAAGAGGAGAAAGACTTGCTCGCGCCGGCCGATCCCTCAAGAAAATTGATCGTGACGCCCATTCCCGTCAACGTAAAATTGAAGGGAAGCTACCAGAATTTCCTGCGATTCATTGCGCAAATGCAAGACGCGGCGCAAATTTACGCCGTAGGGTCCGAAAACCTTACGCTAAGCGACGACGACGGGGCGTCCGCCGGATTCATCGAGTCGGACGTGACTCTGGCCGCGTTTTCGGTCGATAAGGCCGACATGCTGCCTTACCTATCTAACGCAACGCAAGGAACGAAATGATGCGCGCGCCAACGTTCGCGCTCGCCGCAGCGGCGACGTGTATTTTATTTTCTTCGCAAGCCTATGCTAAGGGCGACGTGCGCAATCCGTTCCTGCGAAAACTGGTCGAGGAGACGCCCGTGGCCCTTCACGGGGAGCATACCGACGCACCGGCGAACCGCGAGCCGCGCAACGTGGCGCCGGACGCCGAACCCGGCGACGACGTCGCGTCGGAGATTATGCCCGGGCGCGCCGATCCCGGGATGCGCGACCCGTTATTGCTTTACGGCGTACGCGATTTTCGCGTGGTCGGCACCTTGTCGGCCGATCAAGAGCAAATAGCGGCGCTCAAGGCGAAGGGGAAGGAAACCATGTTCGTGCGCGTGGGCGACATGATCGGCGCGGAACGATACGTGGTGAAGGCGATAGACGTGGGGGGCGCGTTGCTGGCCAAGGGCGAAAGCGCGATGCGCCTGCCGGTGCGCAATCCGACGATGGAGGACGTGTATGATACGCAAAAACGCTAGCGCGCTTCTTTTAGCCTTGGCGTTGTTCGGATGCATTCCGCCGGACCATGTGGAACGCATGCGGGAGGAATCTCCGCTTCCTCCCGGCGCCGGACTGGTAAGGCCCAAGGACGTCATTAAGAACGCGCGCCCGCGCAACCGCGAAACGGCGTCCTACGGACCAAAAGTCGCGGCGCAAGCGGAGAATATGCGAAAAAAATATGACGTGCAGCTCAACCGGGAGGACCCGTTCGACTACACCAAATTGGGCGGCAACGCGCAGGCGCAAAAGTTTTTCGTCGACCTTAACGTCGAAAACATGGACGTGCGCGCCTTTATCGACATGATGGGCGCCATGAGCGGCATTAACTTCCTGGTGTCGGACGAGGTGTCGGGAACGGTGACGGCCAAATTGCAGCACGTGCCGTGGGACGACGCGCTCGACTCGGTGCTGAACGTCAAGGGATTGGCGAAGCACGTGGACAGGGAATCCGGCATCGTGCGCATCCACAAGCGCGAGGCCATCGCGCAGCTGGAGAGTTTCGAGCGGCAACGGCGCGCCGATCTGCATCAGGCCATGTTGCTTGAGTTGGCGAGCGAACCGCTGTTCACCGAAGTGTTTAAATTGTTCTACATTAAGCCCGAAGAGGCCAAAACCATCATTCAAGGCGTGCTGAACGAGGGAGAGAAAGACTCGGGAGCGCAGGCCGGCATGCGCGACACGTCGGCGCAAGTCACCGTGGACGCGAGGCGCAACCTATTGCTCGTGAAGGCGCGGAAGAATGATCTGGACCTTATTAAAAAATTGATCGCGCAAATCGACGCCAAAACCAGCCAGGTGTTTATCGAGGCGTTTATCGTCGAGGTGACGGATGATTTCGCTAAGGAGTTAGGCGCGCGGCTCGAGATTGACAAAGTCGACGCGACCGCCACGCTGGAGTCGGTGGAAGGCAATGCCGACGTGAACGTCGGCGCCGGCTCTTTGGTCAGCAACGCGGCCAATACCGCCAAGCTGTTTTTGGGGCTAAACGGCGAAGATAACCTGAAATTGCAGCTTTCCGCCATGGAGGAGGAAGGGCTAACGCGCGTGATCGCCAATCCGCGCATTTTCACGCTGGACAATAAGGAGGCCGTGATATTCCAGGGCGACGAAGTGCCTTACGAAACCGTGTCGCAGGAAGGCACGAAAATCGAATTTAAGGAGGCCGGACTCAAGCTGCTCGTCACGCCGAACGTCATCGGCGACGGAAATTTGCAACTGGACATTAAGGTGAACAAAGACACCGTCAATACGGCGGAGGACAATCCGCCCATCACGAAAAGCGAAATACAAACCAGCCTCGTCAGCCGCGACGGCGAAATCGTGGTGATCGGCGGCATCTACACCGAAAGCGCCAGCGGCACCGCGTCGAAAATTCCCGGTCTGGGCGATGCGCCCGGACTGGGCCATGCCTTCCGCAAAGATACGAAAGGCAAGACGCGCAAGGAGCTGATGATATTTATTGCGCCGAAGGTGATATAGCGATCGCCGAAAATCCGCACAAATAGAGGACTTCCGGTTTGTCGAAGCGCGAGAAGGTCACTTCGGAAGTATATTCAAGAACGCCTTGCCTATACCCTACCGCGCGTCCTTCCGCGTCAAAAATCCGTACATGGCGGGCTTGCCGTCGGCGGCGGCGACCGCCGTGCCGCCTTGGCGGGTATTTAGGAAAAAGCCGGAGTCAAGCGACGCCAGTCCGTTATAGAGCTGCATAGGTTCGGCGGAGTTCATGCCCAAATAGCGGTCGGAGAGCGCTTGTAGGCGCTCCGGCGCGTTTAAATGTTCCCATTCCGCTTCGAGCAAGTTGATTTCGTCCTTGCCGTCGGCAATGTTTCGGTGCAGCGCCCCCAGATCCTTCTTCAAATACTGCACCTGATGTTTGATCGCCAGCACCATATAGCCGGTCGCCACCAGACATACGAAACCGATAAAGAGTAAAAATTTATTTGTCGTGCCTTCCATGATCGTCGCCCCCTTCCTTAAAAAAGTTAGCTACTCCTTTGTTAATAATGACTATGACTGACGTAGGCTTTCCCCCGCGCGGCGCTTGGCGCCGGCGCGAAGCTTGGCGGAGCGGGCGCGAGGATTCAGCCGTATTTCCTCGTCGGAAGGAACGACGACCCCGCGCATGAGCGGCGCCATAAAAAATTCCGGTTGCGGCGACGAAGGCGAAAGCGAAGCGGAGGGAGGAGGGGAGGAGGAATGCATAAAGCGCTTCACGATTCGGTCTTCCAGCGAGTGGAACGTCACCGCAACCATTTTACCGCCGGGGCGAAGGACGCGCAATGCGGCCGCCAAGGCGGATTCGAGTTGGCCAAGTTCGTCATTCACGTAAATGCGAACGGCCTGAAAAGTTCTCGTCGCGTTGTCGACTTCGCCCGGGCGCGGGGCGCGGGGAAAGCATGAACGGACGATAGAAGCGAGTTGCGCCGTCGTAGCGATCGGCGCGTCGGCGCGTTTTTTGACGATGCGGGCGGCGATGGCGCGCGAGCGGCGCTCTCCGCCATAAGCATAGATGATGTCGGCCAAGTCGGCTTCGGGCAGCGCGTTGACTGCGTCGGCGGCGCTTGTTCCCGTTCGCGACATGCGCATGTCGAGCGGACCGTCGCACTGAAACGAAAAACCGCGCTCAGGTTGGTCGATCTGCATCGACGAAACGCCGACGTCCATCACCACGCCGTCGGCGTCGGTGACGCCGCATTCCGCCAGCAAGCGTTCCAAATCGGCGAACTCGCCCGCGACGAAACTAAATCGACCGGGATATTCCGCTTCCAGCGCCTTGGCGTTTTCGATAACCGACGGGTCGCGGTCGACGGCAATCACGCAGCAATCGGCCTTTTCCAAAATGGCGCGGCTATAGCCGCCGGCGCCGAACGTCGCGTCGACGTAGCGCTTGCCGGCTTCGGGCGCCAGCGCTGCGATCATTTCGTTTAGCAACACGGGAACGTGCGGATTATATGGCTGCATCGACGCCTCCCGCTTTGGGCGAAAAGCGCAGCGCGCTGCGGTGCAATTTCGCCAGCTCGCGCATTTTTTCGGCATGGTCGGCGAAGGTTTCGGGCTTCCATATCTCGAACATCTTGCCCTTGCCGACGAACACGGCTTGCTCGTCCACGCCGGCCGTTTCGATCAATTTTTCGGGAAGGACGATGCGTCCGTCGCCGTCGAAAGGAATTTGCGTGCTGTTCCCCAAAATGCTGGAGGCGAAGGCTTCGCGCTCTTCCGAAAACGGGTCCATCGCGTCGATGCTTTCGTACATGTGCTCCATGCGCGTCATGCCGCAGGCTTCCACGCAGTCGTTGACGAATGAGGGATAGGCGACGATGCCTTGGTAGGCTTCGGTTCCGAGGGCGGCGCGGAAGGTTGCCGGCACGGATACCCGTCCCTTCTTGTCAATTTTATTGGTGAATGTGGAAAGGAACAACGCCATTCCCGCTTCGCCGCCCCCTTGCTGCTGCGCTCCGCCCCTCTTTTGGAGAAAACCGGAAAATTATGGTATTTTATGGGTTTATATGGGAATAGTAACCCATTCCCCGGGGGGAGTCAACAAAAGAGGCGCATCCAATTGGGGCCGGCGCGTTCGTTAAAAAAGACTAAAACCCTAGAACGACGGGGGTTTGCGAGGGGTTGGCCGGAAAATCCCGGAAAAATCCGGCAAAAATATTTTTTCCGACGCCTTTCCGGACTATCGCGGAAAAATCCGGGCAAAGAACGTTAAAATCATCTTGCCGAAGGGCGGGGTGAAAACATGAATCAATACTAGGACTTACGCGAAACGTCGTCTTTTTGGTGATTTTGTCGTCATTTTCGTGCTCGAATCCTCACGTACGTCTAGTACGCTGCGGTTCTGCGCGCGAAAATTCCTTAAAATCCCTCAAAAATACTCGTTTCGC
>JBEVNR010000021.1:0-18292 GCA_040507985.1 Rickettsiales bacterium
TTCCGCCATTTCCTTGCGAGGCTTCGACGCAAAACAAAATGCTACAGCAAATGCAAAAAAATGCTCGAATATTCCGTTAAGCTCCTTATGGCCAAAAGAAACGGTACGTTAGCTATATTAGGTTAGCAATGCCTATAATTTTATGGCAAACCAGCTTTTAAAAAAAATTCCGCAAAGCGAAAGCGTGGAATCCATAACCATGGTTGTAGATAGGTGTAAAAGCAAAAAAGAGCGCGAGCTCTTTAACCGATATATACGCGGCGGATTAGAGACGCAATTCCCAGCTGCCGCCGACAAAATATATATCTCGCACGACGATTCTTGCGCTAATCCCGGGCTACAAGCGGCGGATATGTTCGCTTGGATGATGCAGCACCATAAAGAGACGGAATGCTGCAGAGATTATCCCGGGCAAGAAGATAAGTATTTAGGCAAATATTGGATAGCCCACTTCAGCGATTGGGTGGCAGAACGCATGGAATTTTTCGGATAATTCGCGGGAGAGCCTATAAAGTCTAGTTCCTAAAGCTCATAACCCCGAAGAAGAAAGCACTAAAGGCACAGTATAGGAATTCTCTTATCTTCCGCACCTTCCATTATGCCACGCCTCGCGAGCGAAATCAAGCCCCCAATCGCGGAAGGGGAGAAAAATAGGTAGGTAGTAGTCCCCGCCCGGGGCTAGTAAGAATTACAGTACATGGCGTTTCCGATCATGTTGCAAGTTGTGCTTTGGTTTTGTCGCAATTTCATTTCGTAGATCGGTTTATATGAATCTTGTAAGTAAGTGGTGCTATTGTTATTGTTTATTTGTGAATTTATTAATGAGTTTTCTAGCATTGCGCTTCTTTGGCTTGCGTTTAATGCGGATATTTTTTCACCGATCAGCAGATTGCCTTGGGCAGAAGTTATCTCCTTTTTCTCTACCTTATTTGTAACCACATCAATATATGCGGGAAGTACGGAAGAAAAATCGGAATTAGTCGGAAGCTTTGAGCGGGGGTCTTCGTATATTTTTTGCTTTAGACAATTCGCAGCCACTGAAAAATCCTTATTTTCTGCGAAGCACGTTTGCTGATACGAAGCGGCTGTGGCGCACGAAAAAAGCCCCAGCGCGCACAGAACGGAGCATAAACGCCGCATAAATATTATACCTTCGGATCGGGGATTAAATAAAAAGGAAAAGCCCGTCGAATAAGGCTTAAAATGGTGGAGCCTGGGAGAGTCGAACTCCCGACCTCCTGAATGCAAATCAGGCGCTCTACCAACTGAGCTAAGGCCCCATACAAAAAATAAAGTTACAATACGCGGATTCAAATTTTTTATCAAGAACCGCTTACGCCTAGGCTGTATGCACTTTGTGAAAATTCACTAAATTATAGGCTTTTTTGCTACGCTGGCCTATAGCTCAAAAAGTGGAAACAGCCTAGAACATACATTGGAAATTAATGAATCGTCAAGGGTTTTTCCCTCACCACCTGACAGAATTTAGCATCAAATAACCATGGATTAGCATATGTTGCGTTTTTTCTAACGCGGGATACATATGCGACGCACGAAGGGAGGGATAGCTCATTTGTCTGCGGTAATAGCGGACGATTTATTGGGGAGGGAAACGGGCCTTCACAAGCCGCACGCTTCGACGTGCAAGAGCCGCTTCTCGACGCCGTTCCGGCGATGGTTCCCGCAGGAACTTCCGCCCTTCCGGGCGCTTCGCTTAACGAAAGCGGCGTTTCGACCCACGTAGGCATATTGCACGAAGAAGGGAATAAAGAACCGTGGATGATCGCCATGGACGAAGAGCCGACTAAAGGCGGCGTTCTAGATTGCGGCATGCGATGGAGCATAGAACCGACGTTCTAGCTGCGCTGACCTTCGGTTCCGATTGCAAATCGCGCGGATTCGACGTGAAGCAAACTCAACTTAAGCATCCGGACCGCATCGAACGCCTTCTCCTCGCCTTGGCCGTCGCCATGTTATTTAGCCGTATCTACTGGAATGGCAGATCAACAAAAACCCCACGCCTCAAAAAAAGCCGCAAGAAGCCTGACTTCTTGGTTCAAAAAAATCCGTTTCCTCCTTAACGCAGCTATGACCGCCGCCCTTATACCCAAACTTTGGGCATTCGTAAATTCTGTCAGGTGGTGAGATCCGTGCGTCAACGTCATTGACTTTATAGCTTCCTTGTGTTAAAAGTCCCTCGTAACAACCCACCTTCGGCTAGACGCTCCATATTCATCGCACGGCAACGCCTCAACCAACCTTACTTTAGTTGTTAAAACAAACCATTCCCATAACCTTGACCGCGCGTAAAAATGACGTCGCAGCAAGGTGCTCCCCAAGCCTCCGGCGATTCCTTTCCTGCCGGCTATCAGGTCGTTCATTTTCTCTATGCTCTGCTTGCGCCTATTTATATTGTCCCTACGGACTTCGGACAAATCCTGGCCCTTCGACAAAAGGTCATAATCAGGAACCGTCGCACTAGTAATATGATACTATGCTTCTTCTCGTGGCTATGCTTCATAATTGCTTCCGGCAGCGTCTTGGGAATGCCCCATATTTTTTTCTTGACTCGCCAGGTCGCCGCCAAAGCGCTGGCCGGAATAGGAATAGTGTTTCCGATAGTTATGGCGGCTGTCGTATTGTTCCGCGCAGGTAGGTGGATGATACAAGGTTGCGACATTATGCGCCCCGAAATTAAAAATAGAAGTCCTACGCCACCCCTAATCCGGAACATAGTCAGCGTCTTTCATGTTATTTCTTTGTTATTCATCAGTATCGCCGCAGGACTCATGGCGATATTGTCTCCGGCGCCTATTGTTTTCGCTATTCTAGGCGCTCTATTCGAGGCGATAAATTTTGGCTTATGGTTTTATTTCCGTAAGCAGTTTAAGGATGCCTCCCAAAGCAGCGCCAATTAGGCGTCGTCCGCTTTTTTCGCACAACGCCATGCTTCCGCACCTAACGACAAGCGGCGATTACTTCACCTAACGTTTTAGCCGGTCTAAATTATGAAGAAGTTGCCATCGCCAAAACCCTAAGCGCACGCGCGGCGCGCGTTTACGGTTTTTGGGGTTGCATATTGCGCCGTTACGGACGCACGATCCGTTTCTCCAATTCCGGCAAGACGTCGAACAAATCGGCGACGAGTCCGACGTCCGTCGCCTCGAAAATAGGTGCGTTGTCGTCTTTGTTGACGGCGGCGACAATCCTGCTGTCTTTCATGCCGGCCAAATGTTGCGCCGCTCCCGATATGCCGATGGCGAGATACAGCTCGGGCGCGACGATTTTTCCCGTTTGCCCCACCTGCATGTCGTTCGTCGCGTAACCGGAATCGACGGCGGCGCGCGACGCCCCCACGGCGCAATCGTCGATTTTTTCGGCCAGCGCCCGCAATCGGTCGAATCCCTCCGCGCTCCCTATGCCTCGCCCGCCGGATATCACCGTTTTGGCGGTCGTTAAATCCGCTTTTTTGTCGCTCGCACCGTCTACGCCCATAAAGCGCGTCAGGCTGACGACGCTTTCTTCCTCCCGCGCATCTTCGGCAATTATTTCCGCCGGCACGCGTGACTCCTCGGGCAAGGGAAAACAGGTCGGTCGCACCGTGAGCATGGTTAATTCCGCCTTTTCCGCTCTCACAACCTCTATCACGCCGCCGGCATAGGTCGGACGTTTAAACGTGTGCCCGTCTAAGACGGCGATCACGTCGGTGACGGCATAGGATCCGCACAACGCAGCCGCCCTTGGCAATACGTCCTTCCCGAAACCGTTCGCCGGGGCGATAACGTAGGCGTAGGCGTTTTTTTTCGCAAGCGCGGCGATTTGGGCGGCGACGCGTTCGGCGGTCGGGTAAGGAAAATTTTTTGCTTTTAGCGCATAGACGCGCGCCACCCCTTGCAATAAGGAAGCGGACGCGGCGGCGCGCTCCGGGCGTTCGTCCATCATCATCACATCGACGCAAGGCGCGACGGCAAGTCCGGCCGAAACGGCTTTTTTCGTGGCGTCGGCCACGGCCCCGTCGATGATTTCGGCGACGACAAGCGCGCGGACGGCGTTTATTTCCATACGAACTCCCCTTCTTGGTCGCGAATTTTCGTAAAATAACCCGAGGTCTTGTCCATAAACCTTTCGTAGGTTTCCTGCTTGGACTCCAGGGGAATCGTCGAAAGCTCGCCCCAAAAAAGCACGATGCATTTATCGGCGGTTTTTTGTTGGGCGCAGGATTTTTTCGCCTCTTCGTTTAAGGTTTTTTCGGCGGTGATGTGCGCCGTCGAAAGATCGCGCAGTTGCATGTCGCGCATCAATTTAGGATGCAAGTATAGGTGGTAAATAACCGTCAGCCGCACCAGCGACTCCGCCGAAATAAATTCAAGGTCTTCGCCCATCATGCGCGCGCCGGTCAAAAAGCGGTTATTGGCCTTAACGTCGCGCTTATACGGCTCTTTTTCCGAAATTTTCGCGGCCTCTTTTATGCCGCCGGGATTGTTGCGCCAGCTAAAGGAGGGAGGAACGCCTTTGAGATTGCGGTAAATGCCGTTGGCTGCCGCCGTGCCGTAAGGAATGAACGACTTGTCGCCGGGAGGGATGTTCGCCAATTCCGTCCATAAAAACACGTAGCATTCGTTCGCGCGAAGGTGGTTGTCGCACATTTTGCGCGATTCGGACACCATGCGCTCTTCGGCCAGAATACGCTTTGGGTCTAAGTCGGGCAACCGCGCGTTCTCCACTAAATGGTTATGCATGTAAATGTTATAGGTGACGTGCAGCGTGGTAAACGAGGCGGCGGCCACGAATTCCAACTCTTCGGCGAGCATGTGCGGGCCGTTTTGCCTGTCGACCACGTTAATGCTTTCGCTATAGGCTTCCGCGCGCGCGTTTTTAGACGCCAGGACGACGCCCGTAAAAACGGCGAACGCAACGAGCGAGCGGAGCGCTTTTCTTATTTCGGCCATACGCCCCTTTGGATTAATTCATCAATAAATTGCTCGACGCCCTTGACCTTTATGCCTTTGGCCCGATGCGCCGGCGCTTCGACCCGTATCGCGCGGGGAGGGTTTCCTTCGGAAAGGCCGAGCGCGCTCCACGCCATGCGCTCGACGGTTTTGGCGCGCGCCTTCATCACGTTCGGCAAGGACGGGCGGCGCGGCACGTTGAGACGCAAGTCGCAGGTAAGCACGCAAGGCAACCGGCACCGTACCCGCACGATTCCGCGATCGGTTTCCCGCGCGCATTCGGCCTCTCCGTCCGCAATGCGTATTTCGGAACAAAAGGTCGCTTGCGGCCATCCAAGCAGCCCGGCGAGCATTTGCCCGGTTTGGTTGCAATCGTCGTCTATGGCCTGCTTTCCCATGATGACGAGATCGGGCTTTTCCTTATCGACTATCGCCGCCAAGGCGCGCGCGACGTCGAGCGGGGCGAGATATTCCTCGCGTTCGATTAAAATCGCGCGGTCGACGCCCATGGCGTAGCACCCGCGCAATATTTCCTCGCAGGCGGCAGGGCCTATCGAGATGGCCGTTACGGAATCGATGGCGCCCTTCTCCTTAAGACGCACCGCTTCGTCCGTCGCAATTTCGTCAAAAGGATTGATCGTCATGCGCGCGCGCGCTATGTCGGCGCCCGTGCCGTCCGATTTAGGAAGCACCTTGACGCTGTAATCGACGACGCGCTTAGCGGTGACTAACGCCTTCATTTCCTTATCCCCTTTTAGGCTCTAACGCATGTAGGCAAGCAGCGCCAGCGAACACAAGGCGAGCGCTTGCAAGCCGACGCGTAACCCCATTAGCCTGTTGGAGCGCTCGGCATATTCGGCGTCGTCTTTCCCGGCGGCCATATACGCCACTCCGGCAATAAGCGCGCCCAGTACGCCTAGCATACACGTCGCCGATAAAAAAGCCATCGCCATTATTTTATCCTCATGGAAATAATTTTTTCTGAACGCGCCGCCGCAGGGAAGGCGCTCCATGGGCGACAGGAATGCTAGCATGAACGAAGCCTTTATCACATATCTATTTCGCCGCACGCTCAAAAAAAGGGACTTTAGCTAAGGGCGAGGCTTTACCTTCTTGTCATTCGGGGACGAACGTTTTATACAAAGGTTAGCTTGCATGAAGTTTTTGAGCCTGAAATTAACGCGGAGAAAGTCATATGCGCCGAACGCTTTTGAGTTCCGGATTTTCGTTGCTGGAAATGGCGGTGTCGCTTACCGTCATCGCCCTCATCGTTGCGGCCTTAACGGTCACGCAACAAATAAAAACGCGACTTGAACTTAATCGCGTCATTGACGACAGGGCGAGGCTGGAAGAAGCGCTCACGTCATTTTCAACGCAATATTCCGCTCTTCCCGGAGATTTTTGGAACGCCGCCGCGATTTTCGGCGCCGACAAAACGAAGGGCGGCAACGGTAACTCGTTATTGGAAAAAGACGCGGAAAACGGCGACGAAACCTTGTTGTTTTGGCAGCACCTTCAATTGGCGGGATTGATCGAAGGCACCTATGACGGCACAACCGACGGCCAGGGCGGCCGCATGGCGGCGTCCGTTCCCAAGGCCTTCTACGGCGCCGGCACCGAAGATTATTGGGGAGATACCGAAAACGCGCCCTATGTCGTCGCCGAGCGCCCGTCCGGCGGAGGCGCCTTTAGCCCCGCCCAAGCCTATGATTACGATACGCGCTACGACGATCAAAATCCCCTCGCCGGCACGATTCGGGCGCGCGACCCGGAAGGAGAGGAAAACGCCTGCATAAGCGTCGCGGGGAAATATCGGCTCGACAACGAAAGCGACCGCGCGTGCCGATTGTATTTTTTACGATAAAGCGCTAAAGTAATATTTACCATTCACGTAGGCGGAAGCATTCCATGCGAGGCATAGACGGCATTCAACGCAGCGGGCCAATAAAGCCCGGGACGGATAAAAAGCGAAAAAGCGACGCGACGACGAGCGCCTTCGCGGACAGCATGTCGGAAACGGAAGGCTCGCGCGAGACTTCCGCCGTCTCTCCCGCGCTTGGGGCGTCGGACATGGGCGCCTTGCTTGCCTTACAGGAGCAACAGGAAGAATCGCGGACGCCGGAAGAGTGGATGGAAGAATCGCTGGACGATTTGCGCAGGTTACAGCTTAGCCTCACCAAAGGCGACGCCAAAAGCGCGGCGGCGGCGCTTGACTTGGCCGAATCTTCTCTGGAAGAGGCGGACAGCGCCTCGCGCGAAAAACGTTCTTCCGTCTTGTCCGCCTTAAAGTTGCGCATTGCCATAGAAAGGGCGAAAATCGCTTAAGTTATGCCGTTCATGCGCATACCCTGCTATAACGCTTGGCGAACGGTTGGAGCAACAAACAAAATCATCAGATCCCTGCTTTCGTGGGGATAGCGAATTTGCGCATGTTTCGCATGCGCTTTTTGAAAACCGTGCGACTTCCTGCGGATATGAAAAGGTAAAAAGAATGATAGGCTATCTGAAGGGAACAATACGCTCTAACGTCGATAAACGCGTGCTTATCGACGTCGGCGGCGTGGGTTACGAGGTTACGTGTACCGAAGGATGTGCGGAAAATCTGCCGACGCCCGGAGAGACGGGCGAAGTGTACGTTTACGCGAGATTGCGTGAGGAAGAATTTCATTTGTACGGTTTTGCGTCTCTTGAAGAAAAAAGCGCCTTTATGGAATTAACGAAAATTTCCGGCGTCGGAGCCAAGGTCGCCTTGTCGATATTATCGGCCATGTCGCCTATGGATATCGGATTGGCAGTCGCGTCGGAAAATAAAGCGGCGTTTTCCCGCACGCCCGGCGTCGGACCTAAACTGGCGGGACGACTTATTAACGACCTGAAAGAATCCAAAATTTTCCTTTCTTTCGCAAAGGCGGAGTCCGCGACGGAAATGACGTCCTTGCCGAAAAGACGTTCCGAAACCAATGGTTTCGCCTCCGATTTCGTGTTGCGCGACGCCGTGACGGCCATAGAGGGATTGGGATATGATCGCAGCGTCGCCTACGCCGTCGCGTCAAAAATATATGGAGCAAATCCGAGCGTTGCCTTAGAAAGTCTTGTTGCCGAAATTCTTAAGCATATCGGTTCAAAAAGGTAATGCTAAGTCCGTGCGCCCGGGCCTTGCGCGCGGGGGATAAAAAGAGTAATCTAACGTTATTATGCCGAGTCATGCCTCACACGAAAAAACGTTAAGCGATTTTATTCGCGACAACCTCGAACGCGACGGGCTTTCCCCGGACGCGCACGCGCTCGGCGAAGCGTTGCGCGGCAATTTGTCCCAAGACGCGGTCTGCCGCATCGACGCCATGCCGAACGGGCGCGACAAAGCCGTGGCCGTCCTCCAAACGGTGCAAGACCCGGAGCTTTCCGTGAACATATGGGACTTAGGGTTAATCTATCGGCTGGACGTTGCGGAGAATTCCATAGACGTCGACATGACCTTAACCGCCCCCGCCTGTCCGGTCGCGGACATGATGCCGGCGGAAGCGAAAAGGCGACTGGAGCGTTTCTTCGGCGAGGGCGTCCGGGTATGCGTCACCCTCGTGTGGCAACCGTCGTGGGATAAAACCCGCATGACGGACGAAGCAAAACTGATGCTGGATATGTGGTAGATATGGCTAAATCCGTCGTTACCCTCACCGACGCCGCCGCTGATTACATCAACGCCGCCGTCGCCTCTGCCGTGCGCGAGGGGAAACGCTGCGCCGGGTTGCGGGTATCGCTCAAAAAAGGCGGATGTTCGGGGTTTGAATATGATTTTTCCTACGCCGAAGAAAAAGACAAGTACGACGAAGAGGCCGAACATAACGGCGCCCGCATTTTTATCGACCCCGCCGCCACGTTGAAAGTGCTGGGGAGCGAAATGGACTATCGCGCGGACGCTTTCTCCGCAAAGCTGGTGTTCGTTAACCCTAACGAAACCGGCGCGTGCGGTTGCGGAAAATCCGTTTCGTTTTAGGCGGTGCGTATTTTCGCCTCTTGCGCATACCGCCACGACAGCGCTATCCCCGCCGTCATCGCGACGTTCAGGCTTTCGGCGACGGGATGCATCGGCGCCGACAAGGCTACGTCGCTCAATTCGCGCAAGAGCCTGCGCACCCCTTCGCCTTCCGATCCAAAAATAAAGGCTTGTCTTGGCGCAAATTCGGTTTCGTATAAGGCGTTGGGCGCGTCGGCGGCGAAGAAGGCGACGAAAAATCCGTCTTCCTTTAATTTTCGTATGACGTTGGCCAAGTTTTTTTCGCGGACGAAAGGAACGGTATCCAAATGGCCCGAGGCCGCTTTGGCCAATGCCGCTCCTTCCGGAGGGCAGGAGCGGTCGTGCGCGTATAGCGCCTCCACCCCGAACGCCGCCGCCGCCCGCAGCATCGCGCCCATATTTTGAGGGTCCGTCACTCCATCGGCAATGACGACGGTATGGCGCTCGCCTAAAAAGGCGGGAGGAACGCATTTCAGCGGCTCAACGAGCAGCGCGGCGCCTTGGTGGCGCGCGTCGGCGCCGACGTAACGTTCTATGCGTTCGCCTGCGGCAAGCTCCGGCGATAGCGACGGACGCGTCGCCAGCGCTTTTTCAAAAAAAGGCGCCGCGTTTTCCGTCACGCAAAAACGCGAGCAGACCCTATCGGGATTGCGCAACGCAGCGTCGCACGCATGTTTTCCGTACATCCAATAGGCGCCGCCAGAGACGTGTTTTTTTCGGGGAGCAGCGGAACGCGGCATAAGCGCTTACTTCGCAACGATGGTTAATTTTTCCGCCCGAGATAAATATCGACGATGTCGGACAATAATTTTAGGGCCTCGTCGCGCGGACGTTGAAAGCTGTTGCGCCCGATAATGGAACCGTTTCCGCCCCCGGCTAAAATCTGCCGCGCTTCCTCGTATAGGGTTTCGGCGTCTTTCGCGTTGCCGCCGGAGAACACCACCAACCGCCTGCCGTTAAAACAGCTTTGCACGATGTGGGCAATTCGTCGCTCCATGGGGTCGCGCGCGATGTTTTTTTCTTCGTATATTTTTTTAGCGTCTTTTTGTTCGAGAAAATCGGTTGGAATTTTGACCTTAATGATATGCGCACCCAACAAAGCGGCCATATGGGCGGCATAGGCGACGACGTCGAGCGCGGTTTCCCCGTCCTTCGACAAGGCGTCGCCGCGCGGATACGACCAGATCACCGTCGCCAAGCCGCATTCCTTTGCCTCGCGCGACGTCTCGCGAATTTCCTCCATCATGTCGAACGCATGGTCGGATCCGGGATATATCGTAAAGCCGATGGCGGAGCATCCCAGACGCAGCGCGTCCTTGACCGATCCGGTCACGGCTTGGTTTTTCAGGCCGCTTAAGGAATTGCAGCTATTGATTTTCAGGATGGTCGGAATGCCGCCCGCGTAGGTGGCCGCCCCCGCTTCGAGCATCCCGAGCGGCGCGGCGTAGGCGCTTAATCCCGCGTCCACGGCCAGCTTAAAATGGTAATGGGGGTCGTACGCGTCGGGATTTTGGGCGAAGCTACGTGCCGGGCCGTGCTCAAACCCCTGGTCGACGGGCAGAATGACCATTTTGCCGCTGCCGCCCAACCTGCCGTGCGTTAATATTCTCGCCAGATTGGTAAGCGTGCCGGGACAGTCCGACTCGTAGTGCGACAATATTTTTTTCACTTTTTGCGTTAAACGCATGGGGCCTCGCTTCCGAACGTTGCATGAATGTCGCGCTTTTAGAGCCTGTAGCGAATTAAGGATCTTGCCTATTTTCGGTTCTTTTTCGTCGTTTTCGCGTCGAAATTTGACCTCCTTAGTCCGCTACGTAGGTCAAATTCCTCCTAAAACCGCCAAAAAATTCCTCGAAAATCGACGAAAATTTAATCGCTACAGGCTCTTATAACGGAAAATTTTGCGCCGCGCCAGCGACTTTCCTCTGTGCCGTTAAATTTTTGCGGAAGTTTCTTAGGCTGCGCGCACTTTTTGATCCATAGTCCAGCGTAGTTAAACGAGACGATTTTTAGGGATTTTTTAGCGAGCCATCGGCCGGCGAAGCTAAAATTTCGTTCGTTTTTGTAGGAACCGGTTGTTCATGCGCCCAAAGTCATTGCGAACAATCCTTGCAGGGCCAAGAAAAAAGGGGGTAGGACGGAAACCTCCTCTCGTGCGGAAGGTTCTCGTCCTTACTGCCCTGCGCCCTTTATTCTTGCCTTGATTGTTGGCGCGTTCTCATTTATATTTCGGGCGCGCCACGCAAATTTTATGTTCCACGCACGCATGACCGCCGAATATTTCCTCACGCTTGGCCTGTTGGCCACGCTCGTCGCCTCGGCGGCGGGAACGCTGCTGTCAGCTCGGCTGCTGCACGCCGTTATTATCGGCGGCGCGTTAAGCATGGGATTGGCGGCGGAATATGTTTTTCTGGGGGCGCCGGACGTGGCGCTCACCGAAGCGGCGGTGGGCGGAGGCATAAGCTCCGTGCTGATGCTGACGGCCATATTTTACGTCGGCGAAGACAAGGCGGCCTCGAAAGCGCGCTACGCATGGCCGTTAACCGCATGCTCGGCCTTGCTCGGCGCGTCATGCGCGGGATTTTTGACGTTGCCTTCGGTCGGATCGACCCTGTCCGCGCCGGCGCTGGGCGTGGCGGCGGAATATATGGCGAATTTGCCCGGCGACGTCGGCGTGCCTAACGCCGTGACCGCCATCTTGGCGAGTTATCGCGGCGCGGACACGTTTTGCGAAACCGGGGTGATTTTTGCGGCGGGAATAAGCGTCTATGCGATTATGACGGCTCCCGCTCGCCAAGGTGACGCGCGAGGGGTGTAAATGCTAATTATTCGCGTCGTCGTGCGGTTTCTTATGCCGTTTATGATATTATACGGACTGTACGTGCAATTTTTCGGCGACGAGGGAGCCGGCGGCGGGTTTCAGGCCGGCGTGATATGCGCCTCGGCCTTCATCGCCTATGCCTTGTCGACCGACGTCGAAAGCGCGGCGGAGATCGTGCCGATGCGTGCGGCCTATCGCGGCGCGGCTCTTGGATGGTTGCTCTACGGCGCGACCGGCGTTGCCTCCATGCTGCGCGGCGGAACATTTTTAGATTACGATCTCTTGGGCGGCGGAACGACGGGACAACATGTCGGCATTTTCCTGGTGGAGCTAGGCGTGGGACTCGCCGTGTTCTCGGTCATGCTTTCTCTCGTCTACGTGTTCGGGGGAGTCAAAAAATGAGCCTGTCGGACATGCATTATTTTGCCGGGCTTATTTTAACGTGCGCGGGATTGGCCGGAACGATTCTGCGCTCCCACCTTATCCGCAAACTCATCGCCTTGGGCGTGTTCCAATCCGGCGTGCTTGTCTTGTACGTCGCGGCGGGAAAAATTGACGGATCCGCCCCGCCCATTCTGGCGGAGGGCGCCGACGCCTACGTCAATCCGGTCCCGCACGTGCTCATGCTAACGGCGATCGTGGTGGGAGTGGCGGTAAACGCCGTCGGTCTGGCTCTGGCCGTCCGGATTAAGCGCGCCTACGGCGTATTGCACGAAGACGAGATTATCGACGCCGACACGGAACGCAACGCGGAGGAACGGCGTGCCGACGTCTATAAATAGCGGAATTATCGGCCATTTGCCGGCGTTGCACGCGTTGCTTCCGCTTCTCGCCGCGCCCGTCGCCGCCCTGCTTCCAAACGTGGGCGCGCGGCTCATGCAATTATTGGTCATGTTCGCGCTGGTCGTCCTATCTTTGTATGGATTGTCGCATTTTTGGAGCGGCGGCGACCGCATCGTCTATTTCTTCGGGGGATGGCCGGCGCCTATGGGAATAGAGCTGCGCCTCAACGCCGCCATTGCCGCCTTGCTGTGCGTTATGTCGCTGACGGGCGTCGCGTCGACGCTGAACGAATTTTCGGAATCGACGAACGAATGCGCCACGCCGCAATATCATTGCTTGTTTTTGTTGTGTTACGCCGGATTGGCCGGCATGGCGCTCACCTACGACATGTTCAACATGTACGTGTTTCTGGAAATCGGGTCGCTCGCCACCTATGCGCTTATCGGTCTGGGAAGGGACAGGCGGGCGTTGACCTCGGGTTTTGAGTATCTTATTTTAGGGTCCGTCGGTGCGGGATTCATTCTGCTGGGAATAGGCGTCGTGTATTTCACGACCGGCACGTTGAACATGGAGCACGCCGCCTCGCTGCTTCCGCGCGGCGCGGGAACGGTACTCACCGGGACGGCGTTGGCGTTTTTTGCAATAGGCTTCGCCATGAAGCTTGCCGTCGCGCCCATGCATATATGGCTGGTGAACGCCTATGAGAACGCGCCCGGCAACGCCTCCGCGTTTTTATCGTCCGCCGCAACGAAGGCGGCCCTGTTCGGGCTAATCAAAATTATATATGTCGTGTTTGGCGGCGAGCTTACCATGCGCACTTATCGCCTGTCGGAATTTTTATTCGTTGCCGGCGCATTTAACGTCGTTTTGGGCGCCTACATGGCCGCGATGCAGCACCGTCTTAAGCGCATTCTGGCCTATTCGAGCGTGTCGCATATCGGCTACATGTTATTGGCGTTGTCTTTTTCCGACGCGCAAGGGGCGGCAGTCGTCATGACGTTCGTCATTCATCACGGCGTCGTGAAATCCTCCCTTTTCCTCGTCGCCGATTATTTCGAGCGTCGCTTCGGGGGCAGGCTGTCCGACATAAAAAATGCGGCCGCGTCCGCTCCGGCGGCGGTGGCAACCTTCGCCCTCCTCGCGCTTTCGTTGGCGGGACTGCCCGGAACGTCCGGATTTTCCGCGAAATGGGCGGCGCTTTCCCATGCGGCGGAGCGTGGCGAATGGGGCGTCGTCGTGACGATCGTCGTCGGGTCGCTTCTGGCCTTCGTCTATTTGGGACGCATATTGGAGGCGTGCTGGTGCGAACGCTCCCGCCTTCCCGGCCGCGCCTATGCCGGCGCAGCCGTTTCTTCCGTTCCTTTATGGATAGGCGGCGCAGGTCTGGCGCTTAGCGTGTTTTTAGGTTGCCGTTACGACGTGTTCCTGCGCATCGGGACGATGGCGGCGGAAAGTTGGCAACTTGTCTTATACCAAAACTCTTAAACAATCTGATATACGGCCGGAAATCCGGTGAGGACTTATGGAACCGACCGACCCTAACGGCCTGGCCTTGAAGTCTTTATGGCCGCATGTCGCCGCACGCATTCACCCAATCGGCCGGCGCGTCGTTAATGCACGTGTGCCCGCCTCCCCGCTCGAGCGAAACGTGTCCAAACTCACATGACCGTCGTGCGTCCGCTCGAAATCGCCAACCCCAATTTGGTTTCGCACAAGGCGCGGGCCTGCTTGCCGAAAATGTCGTTGCGCCAGCCCATTTCAAAAGGGCAAGATTCGGCGGGATTTTCGAGCAACGCCGCCAGCTCCGCTTTTTTTGCGATGAATCCGGCGGAAATTCCCGTCTCTTCGGATACGCGGCGCAGCAATATGTCGAGCAGCGCGATGGCGTCCGCATTCGGCTTGAATCGGCGTTGTTTGGGCGACAAAGGAAAAGAGACGTCCGCCGGCGCCAGGCACGCCAACTCTTTTTGGCTTTCGGGATCAAGGTCGGCGCCCGTCCGGTTTTCGGCGTCGATCAACGCGTCCAATCCGAAATCTTCCGCCCCGGCGCACAGCGTCGTTAAAAACGCGTCGCTTGCAACCGCGTTTCGTCCGACGTTCATGCGTCGCGCCCTGTCCTCCCGCCAGCGCATGGCGGCGGTGAGGCGGCACAGATATTCCGCGTCGCCCATCGACTCGCGCGACAATTCGATTTTCTTAAAACATTGTTCGCCCGAAAATTGCCGCAATAATTCGTCCTTCGCCGCGTGCGCCTCTTCCTCCATCCATCCCAATCGATTTTTTTCGGATAGGACGGCGCGTTGCGCGCGGTAAATCTCGCACACGTACCGCACGTCGTTCATGGCGTATTCAGCTTGGCGCGGCGAGAGCGGACGCTTGCGCCAGTCGCTAAACTGCATGCCTTTACTCAGTTTTTTGCCGCAGGTTTTTTCAACCAGATAGGCATAGCCGACGTAATCGCTTTCGCCGCACAGCAACGCCGCGATTTGCGTGTCCCACATGTTATTGACGCGAATGGTCGGCGCGTAATAATAGAGGCTCTCTACGTCCTGTCGCAAGGCGTGGCCGATTTTCGTCACGTTCGGATCGGCCAGCAACTCCAGAAACGGCGCGACGGACAGCTTTCCGCCGTAAATATCGACCAACGCCGCGTCGCCCGATTCCGACATAAGCTGAATGACGCATAAATCGGGATAATACGTGTCGCCGAGCCGCATAAATTCCGTATCCCACGCCACGGGGGCGCCGGACTTGGCCGCGCGGGCGCAATAGTCGGCGAAAGCGCTTTGCTCGCGTATGTAGGTATATTTCATGAATCGCCGCCGTGCCGTTGCTTTTTTTGCAATTCGCGCACCTTTGCCCATCTTAGCGTGCGGGCGAAGGCGTATAGCAGGCTTTCCGCCACGCCGTCGACGCCCATAAACATATAACGGCGCAAAAAATAGGCTTTCAGGAACGCCGTAAACGGCTCCAACGCCAGACGCACGCACACGAAGCGCGTTTTTTTTCGCCTGACGATGTCTTCTGCCTGCATGGTGGAATAAGAATTTATTTTTTCAACGGCATGGAAATACGATCGAAAAGAGCGGTGATGTACCTTGCCGCGCAATTTTCCGATCACGGGAGAGGGCGCGTCGAAGGCGACGGAATCATGCACCGGGCTATTTTTAAATCCGCCTTTTTCCGCCCGATAGAGCCGGACCGGAGAATTGGAGGGGGCCAGAAAGCTGGGCGCGTTTTCGCCCGGGCGCAAGGTGACAACGGACAGGCGAAAACCGTCGAACGGCGGACGCATGGCGTAGCGCTCGAACAGGTCAATCGTTTCGTCGCGTAGCGGCGGGGACACGCTTTCGTCGGCGTCAAGGTTCAATATCCACGGAAAGTTGCACAGACTTTCGGCGTAGCATTTTTGTGGGCCGTATCCCTCCCATGCGTGGGTGATCGTCTTTGCGCCCATCCGCGCGGCAACGTCGGCGGTATCGTCGGCGCTTGCCGGATCGACGACGACGATCATCTCGCCAACCCATCCCTTCACGCTCTCTAAGGTAAAGGGAAGACGGTCCGCTTCGTTTTTGGCGATGACGAAGCACGAAATAGGCAGGCGAAATGTTTTTTCGGCGGCGCCTTTAGCGGCGGCGCCTTCCATGCAGGCGCTAAGCTCGCCCATACCGCGCCTCCGCCACCGAGGCGTACACCGCTAGCGTGGCCGACGTCATGCGATCGACGGTGAAATATTCCCGCACCGTTTTGGCGGCCTCCTCGCCCATGCGGCGCCGCACCTCCGCCGGGGCGAACATCAATTCCTGCAACCCTTCCGCCAAGGCTTGCGCGTTGTTTGGGGGAACCAATTTGCCCGTTTCGCCGTGCACCACCGTGTCGAGCGCTCCGCCGTGGCCGGAGGCCAGCGCCGGCTTCCCCAGCGCCTGCGCTTCGATCAGCGTGCGTCCAAACGCTTCCGGTTTTATGGAACAATTGACGATAAGGTCGGCGGCCTTGTAAAACGTGGCGACGTCTTGCGTGTGGTCTATCCAACGAATGCGGTCCTCCACTCCCAGGCGCCACGCCAGCGAGCGCAGGCGCTTCATATAGTCCGGATGCTTGTCTGCGTCGCCCAGCACGATGGCCACCCAACCGGATTTCTGCGTCATCAGCGACAAGGCATGCAGAAAAACGTGATGCCCCTTCCATTCCGACACCCTGCCCGGCAACAAAATAACGAATTGCCCTTCTTGTATTGACCAGCGATATTTGAGGTCCTTGACGGCCTGTTCGTCGTCCGGTCCGGCGGAGAATTGCGCCATGTCGACGCCGCGCGGAATGAGCACGACCCGATTTTGCGGGGTGTTGGGATAGACGTCGAGCACGTGGCGGCGCATGTAGCGCGAGGCGACGATCACGCGCTCGCCGCGCGTCATCACTGAATTATACAATCTTTTGGCGAATCCCTTATGGCCGTAGGCGCCGTGGAACGTCGAGACGAGGGGGACGTTAAGCGAACTAGCCGCGAAATATCCGCTCCATCCCGGCGCGCGGGAACGAATATGCACGATGGGATGCGACACGCTTGCGATCGCTTGCTTTATCGGGGCAACGTTACGATACATGGAGAGCGGGGAGCGGCTATCGACAGGCAAGGTGACGTGACGCGACCCTTCTTTTTCGATGCGTTCGGCGATCGGTCCGCCGGCGGAAACGACGACCGATTCCCTTCCGTCCGCCACTAACGCCCGGGCGACTTCTGCCGCGCCGCGTTCCACCCCGCCGGAGACGAGCGAGGGTAAAATTTGCACCACTCCGTAAGAGACGCCCGTCATGACGACGGCATGTCCGCGACGCGCAATTCCTTCGCGCGCGCGAGAATTTTATCTTCGACGGCGAGATTGGCTTTGGGCGCCGGCGCGGCGTCAAACCAGCTACCGCGTTTTTTGTCGTAGATTTGACGGAACAAGCGCACGGTCACGTTATTCGATCGCAATTCCTTTCCTAAGATGACGGCGTTAATTTTAAACCGTTCGTTAGGCTCTTGCGGATCTTGATACCAGTCGGTAATGACGGCGCCGCCGAACGGATCGGCGGACACGAGCGGCATAAACCCAACCGTGTCGAGCGTGGCGCGCCACAGATAACTATTGACGCCGATGCCGCTGACTCCGCCGCCGTCGCCGGCGCCCGGGCTTTTTCTTTTGCCGAAAATGACCAATCCTTCGTCGCCGCTGAGCTTGCCGATGCGTTGGCGGCGGCGGTCTTGCAAATCTTTCGGCGCGGGGGCGGCGTCCTGATCGGGACCGGCGCAATTGGCCAGCAGTAACGCGCATAGCGATAGCGCCGACGCGCGGCGGAAAAAGAAAGTTAACGGCATACTTACAAATAACGGTAAAATTTGGTCTCACGGACGTAACGAAGGTAGCTATACCCTAAATGGCGGCGGCGGTCAAGAGAGCGGCCGACAGGATCGGACAAAGAGATTGATTGTTAATTGCATAAGCCTATCTTCGGCGGCTGCCTGCGTCGCTTAAGTCCGTTTTCATATACTCAACGATATTATGTACGCTACGGTTATATAGCATTCTCCATTTTGATATTTATAAATTATTGGCTCTAGACTAGCGCCATGACTAGCGCTTGGTATATTTCTTGTATTTTTCCAAAACTATTGAGACGAGTTCATTGTCGGAATAATTGAACCTAAACTCGCATTCTTTGAGATGCAAGTAAAAAGTATGG
>JBEVNR010000022.1:0-50157 GCA_040507985.1 Rickettsiales bacterium
TTCCGCCATTTCCTTGCGAGGCTTCGACGCAAAACAAAATGCTACAGCAAATGCAAAAAAATGCTCGAATATTCCGTTAAGCTCCTTATGGCCAAAAGAAACGGTACGTTAGCTATATTAGGTTAGCAATGCCGAAATTTTATAAAAAAATTACGTAGACACCCCATGTTTGAAACTTCTTTGATGCCAGCGCTTATCCATTACCAACAAGCATTAGAAGCGTCGGAGTATGATAGCGCAATAACAAGAATGTGGTCTGCACTAGAAAGACTTACCTTTACCTCAAAATTGCCTGCCAAAGTATACTATTCAAAGAATTATGCCAATTTTTAATGAAGAAGAAGGGAATATAGTTGAAGCTCAAATGAAAGCAATTTCTGATTATAGGAATGCCAGCGTTCATCTGGGAGAATCCGACGAATTTTCTTTCTCTATAATTCAGAGATGTAAGTACTATTTTGAGCGAATGTTATTCTTTTGTCTTGATAAAAAATCAGGAATAAGATGTCGTGAAGATATGGAAGGGTTATCCTATACTCCTAATTCTTCTGTGGAGATTAAGCATAAAATTCATCTGCTTCAAAAGCGGCTTCTTTTATTGGAAAATAAATAAGGCCGTCTATAATATATCCGTTGTAGGAACCCTTGACCGGCCGAAAGAATACGGCGTGCTGGCGCGGGAACTGCAAAAAAAGATGCGCCACAAGCCCGTGCGCGAGCTAATCGGCGAAATGGGGGAGGCGCTGACCTCCCTCACGCCCTGCCTGCTGATGAGTCTTCTCTCCGTGTCGCAATTTCTGCCGGCGGAAGGACGCCTCTTCGATCTCGTCGTATTTGACGAAGCCTCGCAAATCGCGGTATGGGACGGCGTGGGGGCGGTGGCGCGGGGCAAGAACGTCATCGTCGTCGGCGATCCTAAACAGATGCCGCCGACGAATTTCTTCAGCCGCGCCGCCGACGGCGACGATAGCGACGACGAATCCGGCCATTCCGACGATTTAGAAAGCATTCTGGACGAAGCGCTCGCCGCCGGCATGAAGCCTAATCGCCTTCTCCAACCATCGTTATTATAAGGGGGAACTCGTCACCTATCCTTCCTCCGAAACGAGGGCGAGCGCCGTTTCCTTTGTCAAGGTAGAGGGAGAGTATCAGCGCGGGAAGGGACGCACCAATCCCGAAGAAGCGAAAGCCGTGGTCAGAGAGGTCATTCGGCGTCTGGGCGATCCGAGCCTGAATTCCGACAGCATCGGCGTCGTTACCCTAAATTCCGAGCAGCAGCGGCTGATCGACAATTTGTTGGACGACGAACGCCGCAAGAATCCCGATCTGGAGCGTTTCTTCGGCGAGGACGCGGGCGAGCCGGTATTCGTCAAAAATCTTGAGACGGTACAAGGCGACCAGCGAGACGTTATTCTCCTTAGCGTCGCGTATGGTCCGGATACGCCGGGAGCGAAGACGATGTCCATGAATTTCGGCCCGTTAAACCGCAAGGGAGGCAAGCGACGGCTCAACGTCGCCATTACCCGCGCGACTTCCGAAATGACGATCTTCGCTAGCTTCGATCCGTCGATGATCGATCTAAGCCACACCTCTGCGACAGCCGTTCGCGACCTTAAGCATTATCTGGAATTCGCGCAGCGCGGCCCTGTGGCGCTAGGAGAGGCCGTGTTAAGCGTCGGCGGCGTCGATAGCTTCGATTCCGACTTCGAAGAGGCCGTCGCCGAAGGCCTGCGCCGCAAAGGTTGGGAAGTCCGCACACAAATCGGCGTATCCAAGTTCCGCATCGATTTAGGGATCGTGCATCCCGACCGTCCGGGAAATTTTCTGGCGGGCGTAGAATGCGACGGGGCGACCTACCGCAGCTCTCCCTCCGCGCGGGACAGAGATCGCGTGCGGCATGCCGTCTTGGAGAGTCTCGGTTGGACGCTCGTGCGGATATGGTCGACGGATTACTGGATCGATCCAGCAAGAACCATTGAAAACGCAAATATAAGGCTGACCGCCTTGCTGGAGGAGGATCGAAAGGGGACGCAAGCAGCTTGAGCGGGAAGGCAGGAAAACTCGCCGTCTACGCAGATTTTGGACGGAAATAGGGGGCGCGGATAATCGCGTTCCGTTCCGCTTGCCGTTCTTATTTTTCAGCCATGCCTGATGACGAACGGTCGCTCGCCATGACGGAGTTCCGCGTAACGTCATCCCCAATTAGAGCGAATAAGCTATTAGTAGGCCATTCGCCATCTTAAAGGATAGCGACTTGGGAATTCCGCAAACAAAGCGGTCCCTTGGCAGTTCATTCAGTGTGTCAGGATTGTGCCGCGCATTTGTCAAAACCAAGCAAAAAAGACGGTTTGCGGCAGATTTTTGCGGGGAAGATTTTTGAGGAAAACCCTAGAGGTTCTAGGAAAAATTGGTTGCGGAGGCTGGATTCGAACCAACGACCTTCAGGTTATGAGCCTGACGAGCTACCGGACTGCTCTACTCCGCTTTACATGCATGAAACCAGTATCCAAAAAATGACGTCATGTCAAGAAAAAAATCTTGAACGTAATTTTCCATGGGTCGGGTACAAACCTTCGCCTTTAGGTAAGGATTTGGATTTTTTTGCGCGCCGTCCGCCGGCTTATCGAAAAGCTCGTATCCCCCGGATTGCGCAAATCCAATTTATCTTTTAAGAAACGCTCTTCAGTTTTTTATCGCTTCATCTTCGAGATGCGGCTAGACACGCCATAAGAATAGCTTATGATGGCAAAACATTTTCATCCGGAACGACAATATGGCCGACGCCCACCCCTATCGCACCCACCGATGCGGCGCGCTCCGCCGCGAGCATGTCGGACGAGAGACGCGCCTGTCCGGGTGGATTCACCGCAAGCGCGACCACGGCAACGTGCTTTTCATCGATCTGCGCGACGAAAGCGGCTTGACGCAAATCGTCGTGCCGGCAGACTCAGAGTTTTTGGAACATGCCGCGCGGCTGCGTTTTGAAAGCGTCATTACCGTCGAGGGCGTTGTGCTGGCGCGCTCCGGCGATACCGTCAACGCCGAACTTCCCACCGGCGAAATAGAGGTGGAGCTTAAAAACTTGCGTGTCTTGTCCGAAGCCGAGACGCTACCCATACAAGTAAACAGCGACAAGCAATTTCCCGAAGACACGCGGCTGCGTTACCGATTTTTAGATTTGCGGCGCGACAAGCTGCATAACAACATCCTCATGCGATCAAAGGTGATTAAACGCATTCGCGAATTGATGCATGAACAAGGCTTCACCGAGATTCAAACGCCGATATTGACCGCCTCGTCGCCCGAGGGCGCGCGCGATTTCGTGGTGCCCAGCCGCATGCATCCCGGAAAATTCTACGCCCTGCCGCAAGCGCCCCAGCAATTCAAGCAATTGCTCATGTGTTCCGGCTTTGACCGCTATTTTCAAATCGCTCCGTGTTTTCGCGACGAAGACGCCCGCGCCGACCGCTCTCCGGGAGAATTCTACCAACTCGACATGGAGCTTTCCTTTTCCACGCAAGCGGAGATTTTTGCCTGCACCGAGCACGTGGTCGGCACGATCTTCCGAGAATTTTCGCAAGGAAAAACCGTGAGCACAGCGCCGTTCCCGCACATTACCTACGACGACGCCATGCTTAAATATGGCTGCGACAAGCCGGACTTGCGCAATCCCATCGCGCTTTGCGACGCGAGCGATATTTTCCGCGATTCGGGATTCTCCATCTTCGCCAATCTGGTAAAAGGCGGCGGACACGTGCGCGCCATTCCCGCGCCCGGCGCCGCCGAGCAGCCGCGCAGCTTCTTCGATAAAAAAATCGCTTTCGCGCAATCTGTCGGCGCCAAAGGGTTGGCCTATATCGCCTTCGACGAAAACGGCGCCGGCAAAGGGCCGATCGCCAAATTTTTGAACGAGGAACAAATTTCTACACTTAAACGCGACGCCGGCCTAAAACCCGGCGACGCCGTCTTTTTCGCCTCCGGAAGCTACGCAGAAGCCGGCGCGATCGCCGGCGAGGTGCGCAAGCAACTGGGCGAAGATTTAGAACTGAACGAAAAAGACGCCTATCGCTTTTGCTGGATCGTCGATTTCCCCTATTTCGAATGGAACGACGACGAGAAACGCATCGATTTCAGCCACAACCCCTTCTCCATGCCGCAAGGCGGGTTAGAGGCGCTCGAAAAAGCCGATACAAAAGAAAAACTGCTCGCGATCAAGGCGTTTCAATATGACGTGGTGTGCAACGGCATCGAGCTTTCGAGCGGCGCCATCCGTAACCATTTGCCGGAATTGATGTATAAGGCGTTCGGCATATGCGGCTACGCGAGGGAGAAGGTGGACGAAAATTTCGGCGGCATGATACGCGCCTTCACCTACGGCGCCCCTCCCCACGGCGGCATTGCCCCCGGCATTGACCGCATGGTGATGCTGCTGGCGGACGAGCCGAACATCCGCGAGGTGGTGGCCTTCCCCATGAACCAAAAAGCGGAGGATATTTTGATGGGCGCCCCCTGTGCCATCGAAGACCGCCGCTTGCAGGAACTCCATCTGCGGTGCGTGCCGCCGATAAAAAGCACGTAAAGCGACGTTCCGATAAGGCGTCTTCGTTATGCAGAGTTGTCACGCTCCCATTGCGCGGCGAACCAGAAGGCGCTTCACCGGCGTTATTCGGTTGAGCGCCGCCATACCGGCTTGACGCAGAAAGCGCGCCGAGGGGGACGACAGGGCGAAAAGCGCGTTGAGTCCATGGGTGACGGCGATAAGTTCCATTGCGTCCCGCCGGCGCAACGCCTCAAACCGCGAAAATTCGGCGGCGCTGACGAGCGGTAGGCCGGTCCGGCGGCGCACGTTCAGCATGTCAAATAACAACTCCACTCCACGCAATCCTAGATTGAATCCTTGCCCCGCCAAGGGATGGATGCCGTGCGCGGCGTCGCCGATAAGAACGGCGCCTCCTTTGGCATAACGTTTGGCATGGACAAGAAAGAGGGGATAGGCGGCCTTGCGGTAGACTTCCGTCACCTCGCCCGTATAATTCCCCAAGCGCAGGTTAAGTTCGGAGAGAAACTCGCCCTCCGGCAAGGCGAGATAGCGTTCGGCGTCGTCGCTTCGCGTCGTCCATACGACGCCCGAGACGTGGGGATCGCGCATGGGCAGCGACGCGAAAGGCCCTTCGGGCAGGAAGAGTTCCAGCGCCGTTTTATCGTGCTCTTCCTCGTGCTTGACGGTGCAGATAATCGCGGTTTGGCGATAATCGTGGCGGCGGGCCGGAATGCCCAGCATATCGCGCAGGCTAGAGCGTCTTCCGTCGGAAATCAACGCGACGTCGGCATGAAAAATCTCTCCGCTTTCCGTCCTTATCGATACAGGGCCGGCGTTCGGAGCGTCCAGCGCCGACACTTTCGCATGGTAGCGCACCGTTAGGTTTTTCGCCTCCGCCATGCGTCGGCGCAATCCCGCGAGCAAGGCGGCGTTGGGCGCCATGTACCCCATGGGCTCGTCGCCGCATAACGCGGATCCGTAATCTAAAAAACCGCGAGAGTCGCCTTCCGACGTGCGAATGCGGCGAATCTCCCCGGCATACGGCGCCACGTGGCGCCATACGCCTATCTTGTCTAAAAAACGCGCGGCGCCGTGAGCCACCGCTCCGGTGCGGGCGTCTTCCTTATGCGCGTCGTCGGGATTCAGGTCGAACGACGGAGGATTCGCCCCCGCTTCGAGCGCAAGGCACTCTATTCCCGCCGCGTCCATTGCGCAGGCGGCAGCCGATCCGATAAGGCCGCCGCCAACGACGACGACGGGAACGCGTTGTATCGCTTGATTTTCCATGCCGTCCAAATTATCACGGGGTAACGTCGCGCGCCACTTAAAAAACGTCGCGCGCCTTTAGCGTTGCAGCAGGCGACGCCACACGCTTTCCGTCGGATCGGCTTTGTTCAGGCAATAAAAATGGAATTGGGAGACGCCCCGTTCATGCAGAAACATGCATTGCGACAGCGCGACCTCCACGGCGGCGGCGCGCGCCTCCGCCTCGTTCTTTACCGATAGGAATAGGGTTTCCATCTCTTTTGGCATCGTCGCTCCGCACCGATCGGCGAAACGTTTTAGGCCGGCGAAGTCGCGTATCGGCATGATGCCGGGAACGATCGGCTTATCTATTCCCGCCGCCAGGCAGGCGTCCATAAACCGCAGGATCGTCTCGCCGTTAAAACAAAATTGCGTGATGGCGCGCGCGGCGCCCGCATCCAACTTTTCTTTGAGAAATGCGACGTCATCCTCCGGCGACGGCGCTTCGGGATGCGTTTCGGGAAACGCCGCCACGCTTATGTCGAAATCATGCGTTTCCTTTAGGGCGGCCACCAATTCCGCCGTGTGGCAAAATCCTTCGGGATGGGGGCGGAACGGCGTCTCCATGTTGGGCATGTCGCCGCGCAGGGCCACCAACCTCTCGACGCCGGCCCCTTTATGCTCTTCCGCCAGACGCAAGATCGAGGCTTTGTCTTGCCCCACGCAGGTAATGTGGGCGGCTGCCGGCACGCCGAAAAGCGCTTGCAGGTCACGGGCGGTTTTCGCCGTCATGTCCCTCGTGCCGCCGCCGGCGCCGTAAGTGACGGAAAAAAAATCCGGCGCAAACGCGGCAAGGCGCTTCGCCGCGTCATAAACTCCCGCGCCTTCGTCGCTGCGCTTGGGAGGAAAAAACTCCGCCGACACGCGAAGGTTCGCTTTCTTTTCTGTGAAACGATCAACGGAGGAGTCAGGCATGAACGGCGCGTCACTCTAATTTAAAAATGACGCATACTATAAAGCAAACCGCTTTCGACGCAACGGAGGAATGCGCGATTTTTCGCCCGGACGGCAGGCCGTCTATCCCTGATTTTTTTGCTCTCTTACGTAAAGGCGCTTAAGGCGTGCGTCGAGATTGATTTTTCGTTAAAAAATCTTTGCGTCGCGGGTAACGCGGCAAGCCGCTAACAAAAAACATTCCTTTTCATGCGACGACGCCGGACGAAAAGGCGCCGCCCTTCGGTTTTCCGTAACCGGTCGCGTTATACCCGGAGCGGCGTTGCGCGGATTTTTCCATTCCTTTTTTAATGCCGTCGAGCAGCACGTGATGCACGCGCTTGGCTTTCATCAAATAAGACAAGGTTTCTTGCATCAACGTTTCCATGATTGAAAAAAGGCCGCGAATCTCGTTGCGTTTTTCGTCAGACACGCGCTCAAGCCATTGGGGTCTTTCGCGCATGATGCCGTTATACACCTGAATGTTGGCGATCAGCATGTTTTTAGGCTCGGCGAGATCGGCAAGTTCCATCACGCGCAGTTCCTTAAGCAACGCGATCTCTTTTTCCAGCACCGCTTTCGCCGCGATCAAATCGTGCAGCATGCCTTCCGGCCCGGCCTCGTACAGGCTCCTGATGCGTTCCCGCTCCTTGCGCGCCGCCTCTCCCGACTCTAAATGTATTACGTCCATGTCAGCGCCCTCTTTCCATAAGAAGTCTAGCGTTCCCCGGAGTGCGTTCTCCATAACTCGCCTTCCCTTGCGTATACTCGTTTACTATACGCCGCCTAAGCCCTATGCCTCCGCGATCGCTCCACGACTTCGCCAAGTCGTCGATATACATCGATCGATAGAAGTCATTTCCCTGCCCGCCGCCGTACAAATCGGAATCCTTTCCGTCCGGAAATGCCTGCTCAAGCATTTTTCGTAAGTAAAACGCTTCGAGATCCGCCGCCTGTTTATCGAGCGGAGACGATTTTTTCGGCGCCGGCCGTTGTTTTTCAGGCTTTCCCACGGCGCGGGACGCCTTAAACGCGTTGTCCAGGCGGCGTTGCAGCGCCGTTTGCGCCGATGCGCCTTCGACAAGGGAAGCCGTGCACGCAGCATAGCACGCCAAGACATAAAAAAGCTTTAACACGGCGACGCCTAAGTATATTTAAGGAATATATGGTAGGTTTATTTTCGGCGTTTAGTCCCACTTAATCTTATGGTACGGATTATATGGAAAAAGTTCCGGATTTTTGCCGTAATCTCGGATAATTTTATCGTAGGGCGAAACGAATTTCAAGGATTTCAGTTTTTGAGAAATTAGACGTCTTGCATAACCCTACTATGCCGGGCGCCTGCGTCGTCCCGTCTGTCCTCGAATGCTCACGTACATCAGAGTACGCTGCGGTTACTTAAGGGCGTGTGGCTCCTAAAAATTCCTCGAAAACTCTCGTTTCGCGTAAGTCCTAATTCAAAAGGCAAAGTCTAATTGAAATCGGCAACGGGGCTATTGCCTTAGTCGTTTAACCGGGCTATAATCGGTAACATATCCTACTTCATCAATCCGTTTATTGATACTCCGTTATTTTCGGCACGCCCTTCCTCATCCGTTTTGTGAAAAGACCTGACGTTTTTTTCAATGCCGGAATACGCTTCCGTACCGTCCGACGACGTTGAAAAGCTGTTGGAAAAGCACGGCGTCGGCGACACAACCTCAACCGAAGGTATGTCGGACGTCGAGCCTGAAGCAAACAAATACAAGGAATGCTTTCAATCTGTAATGATTGTTATGTTCCGGTTAGCGGCAGCTTGGTTCTGGCTAATGTTTATAGTCGGTTTGTTTGTGATTTTCGTCGGACTTTTTCGGCATATCTTGACGCCTTGGGCGCCGACTATGCGTGACGTTACTTGGGGAAAAGTGATCGTGCCAACCTATGGGACGATTATAACGCCTCCGCTTAACGGCGAAGGCATGTCCGGCAAAGGATTTAAGGCATGCGTTCCTGCACCTTTAGAGGCATTTCCATTGTGCGTTGACGTCGCTTGTCCCAACCCATGGAAAAACGGCGGAAACTCTCCGCATAACTGCAACGCTTACGTTACCGTCGTTGTGCCGGGCTATGCCCTAAATAACAACGTTACGCTTATTATGGAGCAAGGCGATAACGACCGTAACGCTTCCGTCGTTGTTTCCGTTCATCCGCACCCTTCCGAAAACGTGACGTGCGAAGCGAAAGGCTACGACAAGGAATGCACGTATGCATTGTTCCCTCTTCATTATGCGGACTTTAACGCTAAGATAGAAGGAAGCGTCGCGGGGAACCTTTCCCTTGCCCCGTTGTTTGGCACGATGGAAGAATACGGACTAAAGTGGAAAGAACGTTCGCAGTCTATTAACAGATCTCTCAGGGAGATTTTCGCCGGAGTCGTTTTGTCGGTAATTGGATTGATCGGATCTTTTATCGGATTTTTAGGTAGCAAAGAATAAATTGCCCGTACAGCCCCTTGCCGGCGGCATGCACTGCTTGCCTATCCTTATCGTTCCGCTTTTTGCTCGCCACGTTTCCGTTCGCCTTCACGCTCGTTATTTCTTTACGTCAGCGCTTCCCCGTCATAAAAATACGCCGGTCGTAAAAAAAATAAAAAAATAAAAATAGTATAATTCATGAGATGAATCTTAACTGTATAAAGATTATGCAAGAAGTCTAATGATTCCCTTCGAACGTTAACCGTTTATTTACTCAAGCGCCTCTATAGTTTTTTTTGTTGAAGAACTTGTCCGTTTTACGGTACATAAAGATGTGGCGCCCGAAGGACGATAGCGGATCGGGCAGGATAACGCGATGGAATGTGATGATAGAGTATGGCCCACCAATTGACTTTTGGAATCGTAAAACCGGACGCCTTTCGCAAGAACGTCGTCGGACGAGTGCTCGCTTGCATTGAGGGAAGCGGGCTTCACATCGTCGCCATGCGCCAATGTCGGCTTAGCCGGCGCGAGGCGGAAGGATTTTACGCCGAACATCGCGGCCGCCCCTTTTTCGATGAATTGGTGTCTTTCATGACGTCCGGTCCCGTGGCGCTGCTTGCCCTTAGCGGAGAGAACGCCGTGGCGCGGTATCGCGACCTTATGGGCGCGACCGATCCCGCAAAAGCCGCCGAAGGCACCATTCGCCGGGAGTTTTCGGACTCCATCGGCGAGAACACCGTTCACGGCTCGGACGGCGACGCCAGCGCGGCGCGCGAGTTGGCCTATTTCTTTCCGTCGTCGGAACTGGCGGCGTAGTAGTTTTGGCGCAACGCACTTTAAAGACTAAGGAGACGAGGCTGCATGGCTTCCATTGAATCTATCCTACGAAAAACCGGATGGTCGGAAGACTATAAGATACGCCATTGCCGTTCGGCGGTCGCCTCCAAGCCGTCGCGTTACGGAGACTTGCTCGACGCCATCGTCCATCCCGATCCATACGTGCGCATTACCGCCGCCAAGATCGCCGATTCCATTAGCCAGGAAGACCCGGAAGTCGTCAACGACTTTAAAAACGTGCTTATCTACAAGGTGGCGAAGGTCGAGCAAACCGAAGTGCGCCGCTACGTCATTCGCATCGTGCCCCGCATGGACTTATCCGAGCGCGAATATGTCGACGTGGCGCATATTTTGCGCGAATACGTTCTGTCCTACGACGACGAAATTTTAGACGCCTGCCGCGAGGCCATCGCGCATTTCCTGCAAAAAGACTATCCCGAATCGATCGTGAAGCGGCGTTTTTTCCATCTGTTGCAAGATTTGCAAACGCGCGCCGACGCGATTGCAGCCACCGAAGAGGAGGACCCCTTCATTTCGGCGGATCCTTCGAAGGCCCCCCAGCTTTTTCCCTCCGCTTCCTCTCCCTATAAGCGCGAGCAAGACTATTACGAAACCGATCGCCGCCACCGGGAACGCGAAGAGGAAGGCGATCAAAAATTTCCCGACGAACCGGACCCGGACGCCGATACCAGGGGCACGCGCGAATTTTCCTATTAAAATAGTCATTATATTAAACATTACTTTAATATAATTTCCCTATAATAAAAATCATCCCGACACGAAAATCGGCAACCGGTTTCGCGTTATATCGCCGCGTATCAGCGGCATAGCGTAAAACCATAGAGCCGTCCGCCCTTAAGGAGCAATGCAGCGCCGCCGAAGGGGCGAACATGGGGGAAGCTAAAAGCGCATGAGCATAAAAAAACGCCGTTCGCGCAGTCGTCGCGAAGGATTTTCGTTGCTTGAAATGACCGTCGTCGTGGGCATACTTGCCGTGACGGCTATGGCGGTCGCGCCCGGCTTGTCTTCTCGCGTGCGGGATCGGGGAAGCGTAGGCGACATGCAATACGTCGTCGGCAAACTGCGCGCATTACGGCTGGAAGCCATGCGCGAACAAGGCGCCGCTCGACTGACCGTCGCGCCTTCCCCTAACGGTCGACCCGGCGTTTACGTCATCTCGGGCCATGCGGACGCAGGCGCCGGGTCGGCAAGCGACGAATGTTTGCACGGGGCCTTTTCCCGCGTCGTTTTTGAGGAAACGCGCGATCTTGATTCCCCTTATTACCTGCGCGTCGACGCGCCGAACGGCTTATGTTTCTTCGCAAACGGCAGTTCGACGGGAGGAAGCGTGTATTTGCGTGCCTCTCCGGCGGAAAACGGCGAGGTTATCGCCCGCGTCGACGTCGCGGCGGCCACGGGATTGCCCGACGTCGTTATGGCGAACGGACGATAACCAAAAAGGAGAGGAGACGTGAGAAACGAAAAACGGCGTTCGGCGGGGTTCGGATTGGCGGAATCGCTCGTGTCCGTCGCCTTCACCGGCATGGCCCTCGCCGGCGCCTTTGCGATAGCGACGGCGACGAGGGGCGCCGCGCAACAGACGGCCTTGCGACAAGATTTACGCTATCTGGCGGAAGACATGTTCGAGCGCATCCGCATCGACAGGAAAAATATCGACGCATATGATTTTTCGCTCGCCATGGCGCGCGCCCAATGCGACGCCGCCGCCCACCCCGGCATGAGCGACGCGGAGTTGGCTCGGCAGGAATGGTGCCTGCGGTTAAACGACTTAGCCCCGTATAGGACGGGGGAAAACAGGAAGGTGCGGGTGACGGCGCCGGAGCCGGACCAAGGAACGCGCGTCGTCGAAATCGCGCTGCAAGCCTCGCCGAACGCTCGGGCGATGCCGCAGGAATTCATCGCCAGGCGCATTATTCACAAGCCGCTTTAAGCGTTTTCTCCAGATACAGCCGCACGCGCTCAAACTCTTTTTGAATGCTCGCCAGCATTCCGGCTTTTTCGTCGATTGTAGCGCCGAAACGCGCTTCCGCGTCCATGCAATAATTTCCGAGCGTCTCCGCGCCTAAATTAAGCGCCATGCCTTTAAGGCGGTGCGCCGCGCCCTTCCACGCGCCTGCGGACGCCGGATCGGAGATATGTTTTTCCATTTCCTCCGCGCCCACGCTAAAGGACGACAAAAATTCCCGGAATAGCTCGCGCTCCAATTCCTGGTCGCCTTCGGTAATCAGCCGAAGGTTGCGTAAATTTACCGGGTCGGTCATAGCAGGATACATAAAAATAATTTTTTAAAAATAAATAATTACAGTACGGAAGAATTCCATATTAAAACAGTTTCTGACTTTTAGAAGCGTATAGTCAACTTTGTAATTCCTCATTATCTTCCATCTTATTGGATAAATTTAATTTATCTACCATATCTGATGCCATGTGCGAGGGGAATGCTATAAAATTTACGGCGCCTCCGCGCCCAATACGATTTCTATGCCGCTTACCACGTTGTCGTCGCCGTCGGAGATGACGACGCGCTTAGGTTCGGGCTGGGGCACGCCCAATTTGGCGAGTTTTTCCGGAGAGACGCGCAACGTGTAGGCGCCGGGCAATATTTTCGTAAACACGTAGAATCCGTCGAAGGCGCTTTTTTCGGTTTTCGCGACCTTGCCCGCCTCGTCGACCAATTCAATGGGAAGCTTGTTGAGCGGAGTCTTCACGCCGTCTTTCGCTATATATACGTAGCCGTCCGCCTCGCCGGTGTTGCGCACGGGAAAATCGAGGCGCATGCGCTCGGCGGGACGCGGCACGATTTGCCGTCCCTCGAACGTCGACGTTTGGTACGGGTCTTCGAGCGAATCTTCGGCCAGCGAGACGTTCGCGCCGGCGTTGGGTTGCAGTTGCGCCAACCGCACGAATCCGTCGTCGTCGCTACGCTCGGAATCGCCGCGCCCCCCTAGGCGCAGCGAGGCGTTGCGTATCGGGTCGTCCGTGCCGGCGGTATAGGCGCCGTCGCCGTCGTTGTCGAGAAACACGCGCGACAACAACGACGCGTCTTCCGCGCGGCCGTAGGGCGTCACGCTCCACGGATCGGCGTTCATGCGGTTGTAGTCTATGCTGAAATTTAAAAATAGGCCGACAATGAAATTTCCTTCGTCGCTATAGCCGACGGCGAGCGATCCCAAGAAATGCGTGAAGTCTTGGTGCGCCCCGGCGCTATAAAACGTTTCGTCGTCTTCGCCCAGCATGCGGTCGACGGCGAATTGCAGTCCGGTGCGGTCGTTTAAATAAAAATCGCTGACGAAGGACGCGCGCTGGGCCTCTACCGTTGGGCGCACGTAATACTGAAACCCGCCGCGCAGCGACAAAGACACCGGATTGCCGTCGTAAGTGAGAAATTTCGGCCGGGTGCGTACGTTAAGCAACGCCGAGCCAAGCAACGTGTCGCTGCCGAAAATATCTTGCCCGTAAATTTTCGTGCCGTCGAAGCGATGCGAAAAATTCACTTTCGACACGGTGGACGAGATGCGGTTGCCGTATTGCAATATTTCCTTGCCGGAGCGGTATTTCTCGTAATCGCCGGCGAAGCCGTACGAGACGCGCGGCAAGTCGCCTATGCCGAACGATCCGTCGAGGCGCCCGTCCGCCGTTTCGGCAATCACGTCTTGGCTGCCGTCCGTCACCAGATAATCGCTTAAAAACTCGTCGCCGAATTGGGCGTAGGATAGGTTGATCCCGTTTCCCAAAACGCTAAATTGCGTGGTAATTTCGGCCGCGACGGCGGCGGCGTCCATATTTCCGAAAACGTTCACTTGCGTAAGCGTCGGCCCTAGCGACGCCGTGAGGCCGGCGCGCGCTACGTTAGCCCGCTCGCCTTCCGCCGACGTCGAGGCGAACGCCGCCCCGGCGGACAGGCGTTCGGTAATGCCGTAGCGGTAATCGGCGACGACGCGTCCCTCTCCCAAATCCGGATCGCGCTCTTGAAAGGGCGTGCGGTCGTTGACGAAATCGAGCAGCGGCGTGTCGTCCTGCAACGCCGTGACGGAAAAATAGCGTTCGCCTTTTGGGGCTGATTCCGCGCCCGTGCTGTAAACGCGCGTCTCTTCCCGCGTTTGGCCTTGCGGGCCGTAGAACACCAATCGAAACACGTTGCGGCCGTACAGCAAGTCGACGTTTTCAAAGATATAGCGCCCTCCCGCGTCGGGAACGGAGCGAAAATCGATAAGCGAGTCGTTGCGGTATAATTCTACCTCCCACCCCGCCTGCAAGTCGCCCTCAAGCGTCACGCTGTCGAAGTCGCGCGCGGCGTCGAGCGGAAAGTTAGAGAACGTCACGCCCCGCCCGCTCGTTCCGGCGGTAAAGTTTTTCATCGCCGGGGCGTAGACGTCGCCCACCTCGAATTCCGACAACCCGAGCGCCGTCATGCTGCGGTCCGGATCTTCGCGCGAGAGCGAAAACCGCACGTTGTTGATGGCGTCCATCTCGTCGCCCGACACGTATAGCCGCCCCGTCGAATGGAGCATGTCGCCCACGAGCGAAAGGCTTTGGTTGGCGGAAAACCGTTCGTTTTCGCCGGCGTAGCCGTACCCGACGTCGACGTCGGCCTTGGGCAACGAAAACAGCGCGTAGGGGGTGCGCATGGACGGAAGCTCGCGATCTTCGGCGGACGAACCGAGGCGGGCGCGCTTGACCTCGCGGTCTTCGCGCAATTCGGCCGGCAATTTTTCCCGCCCTTTAATGACGACGCGCGAGCGCGGCAATTCGGGCGTGAAGTCGACGGGAAACCATTTTGACAGCAACGACGCGTCCACGTATAGCCCGTCGGGCAGCAATTCGACCAGCGCGGGGTCGTAGCGCGATTTCTTTCCCTCGACGACGACCTCGCCTTTTTCCATGTCGAGCGAAAAATCGCGGTCCGGCTCTAAAAACCACCCCGTCGCCTTGCCGGCGACGGGGTCGACGTCGACGGGAAATTCCAGCGCCTCGACCGCGTCGGCCAACGAAAGCAGCAAGCCGGTTTGATGTTGATAGGCGACGGTCGCCTCAAGCAACGGTCGGCGTTCCGTCTCTATCGATAAAATCAACGCTTCCGCCGGATCGCGGACGGAAATCTTCGGCTCTTCGGCGCGCGCAAACGGCGGCGCGGGGGCGGCCAACCATAGGGCGGCAAGGAGAATGCGCGTCGTCTTTCCGCTCATGAGAATAGCGCGTCGCTTTACACTAGCGTACTTCCGTGCGCGCCTGCGCCAGAATCTTTCCTTTTTCGTCCTGGTAGAGCGTTTGTATCGTGCCGCCGCGCGCCAACGTCACGCCTTTGGGCGGCGCGAGCTTTAACCCGAAGGTTAAATACGGCTGCTCCGGATACACCGCCACGCCGTTCGCCTCGCCGACCGTGGTCGCGTCGCCTCCGCCCGGCGGAGTGTACAGGGCCTTGAAATTGCCGAAGGCCGAGCCGTTGCCTTCGCGATTGACCTTAAATCTCGCCTTATATTCTCCGCCCGCTTTTCCGACGGACAAATTGGAAAGCGACGTCGAGGCCCGCACGTCGCCTTGCCGAATGATGACGGGAATGGCAAGCCCGAAAACGGGCGTCAACCGCACCGACACTTCGCCTTGCTTTAACACCACGTCGTCGAGCGTTTGCCCGTTTTCGTCCGGCACCGCCTGAAACGTGACGTATGAACGGTATTCGCCTTCCGCCAAATCTTTCGGCTTGCGCAAAAAGAAGCGGATCACTTGGTTGCCCTTAGGGGGAATCTCAACTTGCCGGGGAGAGAACAGCACCTTGTCCGAGGCTTTTCTATAGCCGGGCGGAACGGTTTTTAGGTGGTTGGACGAGCCGTCCGTCTCTTTTTGTATCTCTTGAAAAAACACGCGATAGGTGACTTTTTTGTCGCCCTCGTTAATCAATACCGCTTGGTCGGCGCGCTTGCGCCCCTCAAACACTAAACGCTTGGGATTGACGGTGACGGTTTGCGCGAATCCGGGCGCGGCGGTCGCGACGACAAAGGCGGCGGCGAGAAAAGCAAAAAATACTGTACGCATGGTGGTGTCAACACATAAAGTGAAGGGGAGCGAGACATATTTCTCGCTCCCCGAAAGCCGATATAGCCTTAAAAATAAAGACTATTAATATTCTACGGTCACGTCAAACGTCGTAGAATCCGTGCCCGCTTCCGTGCCGTTCAGCGTAAGCACGCCGGCAACGTCAAACGCGCCCGCGCCGGTGTCGTCAAGCGTCACGGTCGGGGCGGAAGCCGTCAAGGCAACGTTATCCGTATTGCCGGCGGCGGAAAACAAGGTGGCGGTCGCTTGAGCCGTCACGGTGACGGTAGAGTCGGCGGCGCCTGTCACGCTGAACAAAGCGGGTTGCGCCGGGGTGACGGAGGTCACGCCGCCGGTCACGGCGCTGGCCGTATCGATGGTGCCGCCGGTAGACGGAACGACGAAGCTTCCGAAATCCATTCCTTGGTCGTTGTTCACGGACAAAGCAGCGAGCGCGTTCGCGGTGACGGGAGAGCTAACGGTAACGGCAAGCGCGTTTCCGGCGAAAGCGAACGTCGCCAGAGCGGCGGCGGAGAGAAACTTCTTCATGATAGTACCTTAAATAATAATGGACGAAAACGCCTGCAATGGTTTGCATAACATACTCTTATGAAAGCCATCTCAGGTTGAATAATATAAATACTGGTTGAAAATGTTTTGTCCATAGAAAATTTTCGGCAATGTTTATTTTTTCTCGCTTTTTGATTATTTATGGTGTTTATTTGCAACCTAAAGGTACTTATTGAACGACATGCGTCGTTTTGGCGAATAAAACTACACCGATTTTCGGGGTTATGCAGAAAGTTATGCAAAAAAATACGTCAGCTTTATCTCATAGATTAACCTATGTTTCACTAGCCCTGCTGTATAGTGGAATAACGCACGCCGCAGACGCGCAAACGTCGGGCGCCGGCGGGGCGCCGCGCGATTTTCGGACGCTGCGCGACGCCGACGCCATTTTCGACGCGCCGCGCGACGAAAAGGACGGGCGGGCGCTTGTGGACCGAAACGGCGGAGAGGAACGCGCGTCCTACATGGTGCGCAACATTCGCCCCCTAAGGTTCGGGTCGCTCGTCTCAAGCGACCGCAGCGTCGGCGAGTTGACGATAGACCCCAAAAGCGGCGCGCGCCGCGCCGGCGGCGGGGCGACGGATTTGGGCGGCAGTTTCGAGCCGGCCTTGTTTGAAATACGGGGAAGGGAGGGAGATCGGTTTGTCGTCGATCTGCCCGCGCGGGTCGAGGCCGACGGCAACGCCGGAGAGATTCGCGACTTCGCCATGTGGCCGACCGACGAAATAACGCTCGGACGGGGAGGCCGCGCCACGTTTGCCGTCGGGGGAACGTTGCGCGTTGCACCCGCGTATTCCGGATCGGTGGACGGCGATTTCGCCATTAACGTAGAAAGGGCTTTGGAATGAAAAATCTACCTCATATCGTTTTCCTTACGGCAATTTTCGTCGCGTTTTCTTGCTCTTTTCTTTTTCCTCGCCACGCCGTTAGCGCACAAGCCGTAGGCAATATCTCCGCAAACGCTCTTAGCGCGTTAAAAATTCACGGCGCGGCTCCCCTGAATTTCGGTTACGTGCAAGGCGGTCCGCGCGGCGGCTCGGTGCGGCTTTTGCCGACGGGCGGAATATCGCCGGCGGCCGGCCGTCGCAGCGCCACGGGCGACGTGCGCGCCCCGCGCGGCCTCGACCATCATCTCGCCGCGTTTTTCGTCGCGGGCGACGCGGGCAAAACCTATTTCATATTTCTTCCGTCCGACGTGACGGCCGTCCGTGACCAAGGCCGCATGCCCGGAGGCGGGCTGCGCGTCGAAAACCTATCCGCCTACAGCATCACCAAACGCGCCGTCGGAGATATGGGACAACTTGACGCCAAAGGCAGGGACACGCTGTATGTCGGCGGCGACCTCATCGTGCCGCCCGGCGCCCCCTCCGGCGTTTACCGCGCCGACTTCGACGTGACGGTGGCCTATCCGTAAATTTTTGTATGGTATTTTTCTTTAATAACTTGCTTTATGACTTTACGCATGTTGTGCGCACGGAAATCTCTTTAGGACTTACGCGAAACGTCGTCTTTTTGGTGATTTTGTGGTCATTTTCGTGCTCGAATCCTCACGTACGTCTAGTACGCTGCGGTTCTGCGCGCGAAAATTCCTTAAAATCCCTCAAAAATACTCGTTTCGCGTAAGTCCTACTCTTAAGTTTTTTGCATCGTTCCGACTATAACGAACGGCTAATGCATGCGTTCCTTAATGAAAACGTCGATGACGCTATCGATTTTTTGGCGATTATAGGGCTTGGCGACGAACCCCTTGGCGCCGTTTTCCTTGGCGCGCAAGACCTCTTCGGCAAACGCGTTGCCCGACACCATGACGATATGCGCCTTTGGGTCAAGCCCCCTAATCCGCGCCGCAAGGTCGTGCCCGTTCGCGTCCGACAACATAATGTCAAGAAAAACCAGGTCCGGCGCCTTGCTCGCATACAGCTCCAACGCGGATTGGCCGTCGGCTGCGGCGAAGGCGTCGTATGTTTGCGCGAGCATGCCGTATAATAGCTTTCGGGAGAAGGCGTCGTCGTCCACGACGACCGTCGTCAATTTTTGGCGACTTCCGCGCTTCCTCACGGCAACGTAAAAGGCGGCTTTTTGCGATTCGGAAAAACATAGGGGAAGCGGCTCGCCGTTTTTAGCGACGTCGACTTCCGCTTTGGTCTCCGGCGTCGCCGCGTATTTCTTGCACGCCAGGCGCAATTCCTCCGCCTGCGCCTGCATGTCGTAATAAGCGTGCATTTTCTTTTGTGCTTTCGGCGCGTAACGGTCGTACAGAAGGCGGCAGAGCGACTCTAACGTGGCTTTTTGCGGCCCTTTCCACGTGACGGCCACGTCCCCGTTCGGAAAAAAATATATGGCCCCATGCTTGTCTCCGACGAGTTCGCGCACCGTTTCCGTCATGCCTCGCTCCTTTGGCGGACGTTCTAGCGCGGAACCGTAAAAAAACAGCGCGCCTCTGACGGCGTTCTCCTTATTCGCTTTTTCTAACGCGTCAAGCAGCTTTTCTTGGGGGCGATCGTTAAAAATGCTTATTAACATAAAGCGATTCGATCAGGGTTAATCCTTTATTTACGCGAGTGATATAAAAATTTTACGCCGGAAAGGTTATTTTTTAGCTAAAAAATGCAAAAAGAGCGGGAAAGGTGAAGGCGTTTCAAAAAGCGTGGGCGCGACGGCTGCTGCCGGTCGTCGCGGCGGCGGCGATCGGGGCGCCGTTGGCCGCGTTGGTCTATGCGAAGGCGAACAGCGACTTTAACGCGGCGCTGGCGACCTATCGCAAAGATTCGCAATCGCATGCGCGGGTGGCCGCCGAAAGAATAGGCGACGCGCTTGGCGACGTCTATCGCGACTTGCGTACCATGAGCATGTTGCCGGGGGTGCGCACGCTTGGCCGCCACGCCGAAAATATGGATGCGGACGCGCGCGAAACCATTCAGCAAGTCTATAATAATTTGCGCGCGACGGTGGACGTCTCGGAAATTTACGTCGTGCCGGTCGATTTCAATCCCGATAGCATAGATCCCTTTACCGGCAAGCCCCAAGAGCCGATCATTATGTTCGATGATTTTATCGCCTCGGACGGCCCTTCCGAAAACAAGAAGCTCGAGGAGGTGGAAATTTACGAATATCGCCTGCTTAGCGAGCAAAACGCATGGCTACAAGAACATTATCCGTTACAGCAAGCCGTTATCGGCGATTCCCTTCCGATGATCGGCGGACGGGAGGTATTGACCTGCGACAACACGGTGTATAAACGCACGCTGGACGACGGCGACCGCACCGGGGTGGTGCTATCCGTGCCTTTTTACGGCGAGGACGGAAAAATAAGGGGAACCGTATCGACGATCATGCTTTCCGACGCGCTTCAGGACGTGCTGTCCGACGCGAATTACGCGTTGGTCAATCCTTACTACGTTTTAGCCTTGTCGAAGGACGGCGGACAAGACGAACGGTCCGCCGCATGGGTGAAGCAAGGATTGCCGGATCCGAACCTGCTCTATTCCGAAACCATTCCGCTTGACATACACGATCCGCGCGGAGAGTGGATGTTATGGGCGGGCGTGCCGGACGAGGAATTTTATAAAAGCGGCAACATGGCGGCGCTGCGTATTTTTCGATACGCCGGCTACGGCTCCATTGTCTTTGCCGAATTGTTCGGACTGGCGATATGGTCCATGTTGCAGCGGAACGTGCGGCAAATGCGCATGCGGCTCGCACTGGAGGAATCGCGTCGCGATGCGCTCGCCTCCGCCGAGGCCGCCCACCGCGCCAACGCCGCCAAAAGCGACTTTCTTGCCAATATGAGCCACGAAATTCGCACCCCAATGAACGGCGTGCTCGGCATGGCCGCGTTGCTGAGCGACGCGGAGCTTGACGCCGAGCAGCGCGGGTGGGTGGAGATCATTCAAAAATCCGCCGAAAACTTGCTCGAGATCATCAACGACATTCTTGACTTCTCTAAAATCGAAGCGGGAAAGATGACGCTTTCGCCCGTCGAGTTTTCTTTCGAGAGCGTGGCGGGAGACGTCTCGGACGTTATGACGACGCGCATGCAGGAAAAAGGATTGGAGCCGATCATGCGTTTTGCGCCCGATTTTCCCCCGCGCGTCATCGGCGATCCCCTGCGGTTGCGCCAGGTTTTACTGAACCTGATGGGAAACGCCGTAAAATTTACCGAAAGGGGCTATATCATGACCTCGATCGGGTACGAGGAAAAAGACGAGAAAAAGAAAAGCGTTCGCGTCGTCTGTTCGGTGGAGGATACCGGAATAGGCGTCGCACCCCAAAAAATGGCGCGCATTTTCGATAAATTCACCCAGGCCGAAGAATCGACCACGCGACGCTACGGCGGCACCGGCCTTGGCCTGACCATTTGTTCTAAGCTCGTCGAAATGATGGGCGGAGAGATAAGCGTCGAAAGCGAGGAGGGAAAAGGTTCGATTTTTCGTTTTTCCGTCGCGCTGGCCCTGCCGGACAAGGCGCCCGCCGCGTTTCCGGGCGGTCACCTCTCGCGCGTCGATCTGGCGCGTGAGCGCGTGCTGGCGATGGACGAAACGCCCGTTAACCGGGAGATCTTCGCCGACTATTTTCGTAGTTGGAACATGCGGTGCGACGTCTGCGCGAAGGCGAGCGAAGCGTTGGCGATGCTCGAAAAAGCTGCGCGGGAAGGCGACCCTTACGCGTTCGCCTTCGTTGATTATCGCGTGGGACCGGACGACGCCTTCCAATTTGCGGAATGGATACGGCGTTCCTCCGAACGCATCGATCCCGTCATGATGATGGTGACGAACCTGAACCAGACGGTGAACGCTTCCGGATTAAAGGAAAAAGGCTTCTCGGCGTTGTTCGTCAAGCCGTTTTTTCCGTCGCAAATAAAAATTGCCATGCAACTATTGGCGGACGCCAAAAAGCGCGGCGTCGCCGTTCCGTTGGTCACGCGCCACACCATCTCCGGATTGCAGAAGTTCGACGCTAAAACGCAAACGATACGTCCCGACATGTTCCCCGGCGTGCGGGCGCTGGTGGCCGAAGACATGAAGGTGAATCTGTTGCTCATCACCAAAATTTTGGAAAAGCACGGTTGCGAGGTGACGCACGCCGCCAACGGGCGCGAGGCGTTTGAGAAAGCGACGTCGGATAGGTTCGATATCGTGTTCATGGATTGCCAAATGCCGGAAATGGACGGATTCGACTCCTCCCGCCTGATACGAAAAAAGGAACGCGGATCGTCCCGCCGCAACGTCATCGTCGCGCTGACCGCCGACGCGTTGACGGGCGACCGCGAAAAATGCCTGGCCGCCGGCATGGACGACTACCTAAACAAGCCCATAAAACCGGAACAAATCACCGAAACGCTTATCAAATGGGTCGGCGCGAATCGCGAATGAACCCTCGCCTGCCGTTCCGCCCTTCCAATAAAGCTAGGCTGCGGCGATTCCGCTTTTGGGCGATTAATGCCTCTTTCAGCTTACCTTGCTTCGGCGGAGCGCTTAATTTTTCTCTCGGCGATGTTTTTGGCGTTAAACAGGGCTTGGGCGACGGATTGCTTCCCCGTGAGGGCGGCGGCGAATTCCTCTCCGGCGGCGTTTCCCATCTCTTGAAATTCGGGAACGCTAACATATTGCATGCCGTCGTAAGGGGTGGGGTTGACGCCGGGGTTGCCGGGGTGCGCCGATCTAATCGCGTTCAGGGCGGTTTCGGCGAACGGAGCGACGCGCATATATTCTTTATTGGCGTATAAGGACGCCCGCGCGCCGGGCGGAACGTTGGCCCATCCGTATTTTTTTGCCGCCAAATCGATATACTCCGCCGACGTCGCCCACGCGATGAATTTCTTCGCCGCCGCTTCCTTCAACGAGCTTGACGGTACGGCCAGCGCCCACACCCACAGCCAGTTGGTTTGCTTCGCCGTGTCGGAATTCATCGGGGCCGGCGCAAATCCCGTATGTTCGCCCACGTAAGAATTGTTGGCGTCGGTGACGAACGACCCGGCGACGGTGGCGTCGATCCATATACCGCACTTGCCTTTCGCGAACAGCGCCAGATTTTCGTTGAATCCGTTCGAGGCGGCGTCCGGCGGTCCGTAAGAGCGAAGCAACTCGACGTAATCGCTCAGCGCCTTCTTCCACTCCACTGCCGTAAGCTTGGCGTTCCAATTTTCGTCGAACCATCGCGCGCCGTACGAATGCGCCATCGCGGTAATAAGCGCCACGTTCTCTCCCCACCCCGGCTTCCCGCGCAAGCAAATGCCGTACACGTCTTTTTCATTTTCCGAAATGGTTTTCGCCGCGAATTTAATGAAGTTCCAATCCGGAACGCCCGGCATGGAGAGTTGCCATTTTTTAAACAGATCGGTGCGGTAGAGCGTCATCACCCCTTCGGCGTAAAAAGGCGCGGCGTAGAGTTTTCCGTCCGATGAAAGGGCGTTCGCCACCGAAGGAAACACGTCGTATATATTCCATTCGGGCGGCAGGTCGTCCATGGGTTCGATCAAGCCTTTCTTACCCCATAACGGCGCCTCGTATGAGCCAATGGTGATGACGTCGAAACCGGCGGCGCCTTGGTCGGCGTCTTCGGTGACGCGGCGGCGCAACGCGTTTTCGTCAAGCGTCGTCCACTCCAATCGAATGCCGGGATTCATCGCGAGGAACTCGCTCGACAGTTTTTGCATGATCGCCATGTCGTTGTTGTTCACGGTGGCAATGCGAAGCGTCGTCGCGGCCCGCGCAGCGCTTCCCGTGAAGGCGATCGCAACATAGGCGAAAAAAATGAACAATAATCGCCGGATATGCATGGGAATGTCGCTTTTTGACGGTTGACGTTATGGTTTCAATAAATAATGGTTGCAAATTTTATAGAAAAAAACCCTTTTTTTTCAAGCGCTATTTTTACGCATATAATTTTCTTTATATGAGAAAATAGATGAAATTGCAATTTAGCGTTGAGCATTAATGATTCTTTTAAGTATTCCTTCTAGAGTGAAACTCTATTCGCGTGCTAACCGCAATGTGGGAAAACGCCGTGTCCGTATCGGAAAAACCGGAGCAAAACGTCGAGGCGCCGACGGTGATAACGTTGCCGGAGGTGATGGACGTCGAGGGCGCGATCGACGCGGCAAAGCGCGTCAGCGAGGCGCTGGCCGGGGGAAAGGCGGTGGCGCTGGACGGATCGGGCATACAGCATATCGGCGCTCCCGGCATGCAAATGCTGCTGGCGACCTATCTATACGACGCGAAATATAAAAGCGCGGCGTTGACGGCGCTGTCGGACGCGGCCATGCGTTCGGCGGAAATTTTAGGCGCTGCGAAAGACTTACATCAATGGAAGGAGGCACGTGCATGAGCAAGGTCGCATTGACGGTGGACGATTCTAAAACCATTCGCGAAATGGTGGCGTTCACCTTGCGCAATAACGGCTTCGACGTGCTGGAGGCGGAAGACGGATCGCAGGCGCTCGACGTGATGCGCCGCCATAAGGTAGACGTCGTCATCACCGACTTAAACATGCCGGTGATGGACGGCATAGAGTTAATCTCTAAGGTGCGCGCAGAGGCAAGCAACAAATTTTTGCCCATCCTCATGCTCACCACCGAAAGCGATCAGCAGAAAAAAGAGATGGGCAAAGCGGCCGGCGCCACCGGCTGGATAGTGAAGCCGTTTGATCCGACAAAGCTAATGACCGTCGTGCGGAAAGTCGTGGCGTAAGGGCGCAAGACGCAATCGGTCACGTAATGGCATAGGGGGCGAACATGGCGGACGAACTGGCGCATTTTAAGACCATATTCATCGAGGAATGCTACGAATTGCTAAACGACATGGGCGACCGTCTCGTGGCGATGAACGTGGATGAACCGGACGTCGAAGACCTGAACGCCATTTTTCGGTGCGCCCATTCGATAAAAGGCGGCGCGGGCGGTTTCGGTTTTAACGATTTGGCGAAGTTTACCCACCATATGGAGGGTTTTTTAGAGAAGGTACGCAATTTTCAGGTGCCCGTTACGCCGGGATTGGTGGATGCGCTGCTGGCTTCCGCCGACGTCATGCGGCACATGACCCAAGCCGCCGAAAGCGGCGAAACGTTCGATACGTCCGAAAGCGACGCGATCTTAGAAAAGCTGAAAGAGGAAAGCGGAGAGTCCTTCGCGCAGGCGGCGGAGAAAAAAACCGCCGAAAAAAAAGCGGCCTCGGCAAAATCCGACCCATACCCCGCCGCTGACGAAATCGGTATTTACGACGTGTCGTTCGCCCCGTTGAAAGATTTGTTCTTCACCGGAAACGAACCTTTGTTGCTGCTGCGCGAATTGAGCGAGTTGGGCGATTGCGTGCCCCATTTGCGATACGACGAGTTGCCGGACGTCACGCAGATCGACTGCTCGCAATGCTACCTCAGTTGGGTAATCGAGTTAGATACGGTAAAATCCGAAAACGACGTGCGCGAAGTGTTCGAGTTCGTCGAAGACCATTGCGCGCTTTCGGTACGCAAAACCGGCGCGTACATGAAACCGACCGGGGCGCGGGAAATGCCCGCCGGCGAAGAAAAAATCGAAGAAAACGCCGCTGCGCCCGCGTTGCAACACGCCGAAAAACATCCCCATAAAAAAGCGGAGCATAAGCACGACGAACGCAAGGCCGCCGCCCCAAGCAAACAACCCACGGTGGCGTCCATCCGCGTGGACGTGGCGAAGGTGGACCGGCTGGTGAACATGATCGGCGAGTTGGTCATCACGCAATCGATGGTGGTGGCGCAGTCGCAGGAATTGCCGCAAGACGCCTACGCCAAATTGCTAAGCGGCGTGAACGCCTTGTCGCAACACACGATAGAGTTGCAAGAATCCATTATGGCGATTCGGATGCAACCGGTAAAAACGGTATTTTCGCGCGTGCCGCGTATTTTACACGACCTCAACCGAAAGCTCGGCAAAGACATTAAGCTGGTGACGGAAGGAGAAGACACCGAACTCGACAAAACGGTGATAGAGCAACTTGCCGATCCGCTCATTCACATGATACGTAATTCGGCTGATCACGGCATAGAAAAAGACGTCGCGTCGCGCGTTGCGCTGGGCAAGTCGCCCGGGGGCGTCATTCGTCTGGCGGCGGAGCATCGCGGCGGAAAAATCGTCATTTCCATCGAAGACGACGGCGCCGGCGTCAATCGCCCAAAAGTGCTGCAAGCGGCCAAAGACAAAGGGCTTATTTCGGAAGACGCGCACCTTGCCGACGAAGAGATAGACCGGCTTATTTTTATGCCGGGATTCTCCACCGCCGACGCCGTCTCCGACGTCTCCGGGCGCGGCGTGGGAATGGACGTCGTGAAGCAAAACATCGAAGGGTTGGGCGGCTCGGTCACGCTCAAAAGCGTGCCGAACGTCGGCATGAAAATTGAGGTGACGCTGCCGCTCACGCTCGCCATTTTAAACGGCATGATCGTGCGGTGCGCGAGGGAGCTATACGTCATTCCCATCGCCAACATCGTGGAAACCATGCGCGTGCATAAGGAAAAAATCCACGCCATGGTAGGCGGACGCACGACGGTAAACGTGCGGGGAAAATTTCTGCCGCTGCTCAAGCTTGAAGAGGCGCTCGACGTGCCAAGGCGGGGGAGCGGCGCGCCGAACGAGGGCGGATGCGAAGAAAACGGGCTGATCGTGCTGCTCGAAAGCAACGTGACGCAATTCGGCGTCGTGGTGGACGAATTGGTGGGGCAACAGCAAGTCGTCATTAAAAGCCTGGAAGAAAATTTTTCCGCCGTTCCGGGCATCTCCGGCGCGACGATTTTAGGCGACGGCAAAGTGTCCCTTATTCTCGACGTCGGCGGCTTGGCCGCGCTGGTGCATAAGGACGACGCGCACGAACGCGATCGGGCCGTCGCGGCGGTGTAATATATTTTAGAAGGAGCGAACGCATGAAAGGCATAGGCGCAACGAAAGGCGAACGTCGCGGAGAGTCGGCGCACGGCGGCGACGGCGCGAGGGACGTCTACCAATTTCTTACCTTTAGCGTCGCGGGCGCGTCCTACGGGGTGAACATTATGGCGGTGCGGGAAATTATCGGCTGGACGCAAACCACGCGCCTGCCCAATTCCCCGGCCTATATGAAGGGCGTGATTAACCTGCGCGGCGCGATCATCCCCATCTTCGACCTTAAATGCCGCTTTCGGCTGGGCAGCACCGACCCGAACGAAAAAAATGTGGTGGTGATTATGAGCGTCGCCGATAAATTGATCGGCGTGCTGGCCGACACGGTGTCGGACATTTTGCATTGCTCCGAAGACGACGTGCGTCCCGCGCCGCAATTGGAAGGGGCGAAGGCGCGGGAGGAGGACGAATATATCGACGGGCTTATTTCTCTGGGCGAAAATGAAATGACCATGCTGCTGAACGTCGAGCGCATTTTCTCGGAGGAGAAGGTCCGGGCCATCGCCGAACAGGCCGAAAAAATACGAGACGACGTGCGTGCGGCGTAATATTTTTTTCGCATTTATCGCGATTTTTTGGCTTTTATGGGGCGTTGAAGCGCGTGCGCTGTCACAATACGGACGCGCCTGCGAATATAATAAAAGCTGCGTCAAGTGCAAGGAAGATGTGAAATGCCTGCAATGCATGCAAAATTGTTATAACATGTACGGCGAGGCCGATACGAAAGTGGGCGAAAAAATGTCCCGCGACGAGTTTTGCCGAAAAAATCAGGGCAAATGGTGCTACGCCCAATGCTGGGATCCGGACGACACAAAAGCCGAAGACTATGTCAGCACCAAACCCGTGTGCAGTCGGGCGTATTAGGATTAGACCTCTTGCATAACGTAGCTAAGGCTCGTTATGCCGCGCCGCAGCCGCCTCCAGAGTGTTTTGCAGCAGGCAGGCGATGGTCATCGGGCCGACCCCTCCCGGGACGGGAGAGATATAGGCGGCGCGCTCGACGGCTTCGGCGAAGCACACGTCGCCTACCAGTCGGCTTTTTCCGTCCGAACCGTCCATGCGGTTAATGCCCACGTCGACGACGGCGGCGCCCGGCTTTATCCAGCTTCCCCGCACCATTTCGGGACGTCCGACGGCGGCCACGACGATATCGCCGGCGCGAACGACTTCCTCAAGGTTTTTCGTGCGGGAATGCGCGACCGTGACGGTGCAGTTTTCCGCAAGCAATAACAGGGATACGGGTTTCCCCACGATGTTCGAGCGTCCGACGACGACCGCGTGCTTGCCCGACAAATCGCCCACATATTGCTTAAGCAGCATGACGCACCCTTTGGGCGTGCAGGGAACCAGGCTTTTTCCTCCGGTCGCAAGCGCGCCCATATTGACGGGGTGAAACCCGTCCACGTCTTTTTCGGGGGATATGGCGTTTAAGACGCGTTCGGAAGAAGCGCCGCCCGGCAGCGGAAGCTGCACCAATATGCCGTCCACGGCCGGGTCGCGGTTAAGCCGCTCCACCTCATGCAAAATACGCGCCTCGCCGGCGTCGTTCGGCAATAGCGCGACTTCCGAACGCATGCCGACTTCTTCCGCGCGCTTATGTTTGTTGCGCACGTACACGGCGCTGGCGGGATCGTCTCCCGCGAGCACGACGGTCAGTCCGGGAGCGCGGCCGGCGCGGGCGCGGAAGGCGTCGACGTCTTTTTTCACCTGCGCAAGCACGACGTCTGCGGCGGATTTCCCGTCCATTATCACGGCGGTCATGGCGCGTCTCCGTGGTCGTTGAAACAAGACGCCACTATAGGCGCGCCTCGCGCCGATTCCAAGCGGTAAATTAAAACCGCCACGCCGCGCCGAGAAGAAAATCGACGGATTCCGCAACGTCGCCGCGCGCCCGGGCGGCGCCGGCGGACTCCCCGAGGGCGCGCCCATATTCCGCCCCGAGATACGGCGCGAATCGGCGACGTATCTCGTAGCGGACGCGAAGCCCGGCCTCCATGCGCGTCACCCCTTGCGCGACGGCGTAGCGTTTGGCGTCCGAAAAGGCAAGCTCCGTTTCAAAGCGCGGTTGGACGGCGATTTTTTGGGTCAAGTACACGTCCCGCGTCATTTCAATCCGCGCCGACGCCTCCCCCCTGTCGCTGACATAGGCGGCGGCCTCCACGTCGACCATATACGGGGCCGTTCCTTGATATCCCGCCGCTAAAAAGGCGCGGTCCTCGTTGTTCGCGACGGCGTCGTACCGTGCGCCAAGCCGCACGTCCCAAAAGGGCGAAACGGCATGGTTCCAATAGAGTTCCGTCGATGCGTTCGCGCGATCCCCGTCGTTTTCCCCTTCGCTTTGCACGTAAAATTTGTCGGAAGGCGTGCCGTACCATGCGTCGACGTCCCATAGCGCCGCGTTTTCCTCTCCGACGCGATACTCCGTCCGTTTGGCGAAAACGGCGTATAGAGGGGAGTCTTCGTGCATGTTTTTCATGGGAGGCGCCTCCGCTCGCGCGCAGATAGGAAGAAAAACGCCACATAGCGCCGCCGCGTTTTTACATGTACGGAATGCGCGCAAACGTCACGACGCCTGTTGAAGCATCAGCGACGACACCGCGATCGACAGAAAAAAATCCGTCAAGGGCGGAAGCTCCCTTGCGGTAACGACGCCCGGCGCGGGAACGGGCAGACTCTCTCCCTCGACGTCGTGAAAAAATCGTTCGTCGTCACCATAAGGGGGCAGATCGTTTTCCGGCGGAAAAATTTCCGGAGAATGAATCGGTAGCGGAGAGGGCCTTGCCGATATGGCGCCGACGTAAAAAGCGACGGGCAACAGAGCGGGCGAGGACGGCAGGGAATGTTCCATCCATCCTCGAGCCGAAGAAGAATATGCGTCGGGGCGCAAAAAATCGGACGAATCCATAGATCCTCTAAGCAAGCCGTTACGTCGTTTTGCGCGACGCCGGGAAGGAAATCGCGCTTTTTATAATAACTACACGCACTCTTTATAAACCGCAACGAATTTAATTATTAAAAAATTAATTTACGATACATCTATAACGACGTATTGTATCATGCTTATGCGGAACGCATCCATTTTTTTAATAGACCCGTTCTCCGGCGGCTTGTAGGATGTAATCTTACGCGAAGAAGCACATGGAGTTTGCATGCCCGTTCGCACCGGCATTTATCCGGGAACGTTCGATCCCGTGACGCTCGGCCATCTTGACCTTATAAAACGCGCCGCCGGCGTGGTGGACGCGCTCGTCGTCGCCATTGCGGAAGGCAGCGCCAAGACCGCGCTGTTTAGCGTGGAGGCGCGCAAGGAGCTTCTCGCGGGCGACATATCGGACATGAAGGCGAAAGGCGAATTGCCCGAGGAGGCAAGCGTGACGGTGGCGTCGTTTTCCGGATTGTTGGTCGATTTCGCCGCCGGACAGCGGGCGACGATGATTATACGGGGGTTGCGCGCCGTGTCGGATTACGATTATGAAATGCAAATGGCGGGAGTGAACGCCCGCCTTAACCCGCACGTTCCCACGGTTTTCCTGGCGGCCTCGGAATGCCATCAATTCGTGGCGTCGCGCTGGGCGAAGGAGGTGGCGCGGATGGGCGGCGACTTGTCGTCCATGGTTTCGCCGCGCGTCGCGACGGCGCTAAGAAGCGCCTTAGGGGAGGGAAGGGCGTGAAGGGCGCGCATCTGGCGTCGCTTATGGGATTTTTTGCGGCGCTTGCGGCGCAGGTCGCCTTATGGAACCGTTACAAGGCCGAAAAGCCGGATTTCATCGTGGTGCCGGAGCCGCCTTCCCTGCGGTCCGTCGAGGCGTACAGCCTGGGCGACAAGGAATTATATTTCCGTAAGCTCGTCTTTACCCTGCAAAACGCGGGAGACACGTTCGGGCGCTTTACCGCGCTGCGCGAATATGACTACGCCAAGCTGTCGGAGTGGTTTACTTTAGCCGACGCGCTGGACAAGCGTTCCGAAGCGACGCCGACCATGGCGGGATATTATTATTCCCAGACGCAAAACGTGCCGGACACGCAATACGTCGTCGATTATTTAGTGGCGCACGTGAAGCGGAACGCCGACGCTCCCGAAAAAAAATGGTGGTGGCTGGTACAGGCGATCTATCTGGCGGAGCACCGGCTGAACGACACGAAGCAAGCCCTTAACATCGCCTATATGTTGGAAGATTTTCCCGCGTCCGCCGTGCCGATATGGGCGAAGCAAATGCCGGCCTTCCTGCACGAAAAACGCGGCGAAAATGAGGCCGCCCTGCGCATTATGGACATGGCGTTTAAGCAATATTCCGAAAACGACCATATTTCGGAGGGCGAATTGAATTTCATTCAAAATTTCATTCGCAACCGCATAGAGGCGTTGCCCGATTCGGGAACGCTCGATAAAAACGTGGACGCCTATCGCGCCAAGAGGGGCCTGGGCGCCTATCCCGAGAAAAAATGAACGCCGATCCGCTTCGTCGCCTTCTCTATGAACGCGCGGCGGCGCGGTATGACCGTTATGCCGAAGGGCATAGGTCGATAGCGGAGGCCCTGGCGCAATTTGCCGCGTCCCATCTACCGGAAGGCGCAATGTGTCTGGACGTCGCCGCCGGCGCCGGCGCCGTCGCGCATGCTGCCTCTATTTGCAAGAACGCGCGTTTTATATGCGCCGATGCGTCTTTGGCGATGTGCCGCCGCAACGCATTTCCCTCCGTCGCGTGCGACATGGTCGCTCTGCCGTTTAGAAACGGCGCTTTCGACGTCGCTTATTGTTCCATGGCCTTGCATTGGGCGCAAGACGCGACGCAGGCGTTGCGCGAAATGCGTCGGGTGGCTCCGTTTGCCGCCATTGCCGTTCCCGTGGAAGGATCTCTCTCTCGCCTGCACGACGCCATCGCGAACGCGTCGCCGAACTTGCGCGTTTTTTCTTTTCCGCGCGTAGACGGATTGCTGGACGCCGCGCAAGAGGCGGGATGGAAGGTGCGCGCGCATAACGTCGCCTTACGGCCCGTGACGTTTCTTTCCGCCGCCGACGCGCTGCGCCACGTGCGGGGATGGGGAGGAAACAATCCGGCGGGCGATAAAAAGACGCCTTACGTCGGGCGCGGCGCGCTGCTTCGCCTGCAAGAGGCGTTCGACAAGGCGGACGCGGCGCAAGAGACGTGGCGCGTTCTCTACGCCGCGCTTCAGAAAACTGGAGGCAAAGAAAAAATCGCGTAAGATTAGGGCAAAGACGTCAATCGTTACTTATAAATTTAAAAAGCAATAAACAGTATTAATTCCATCGTTTATGGTAATAATTACCGCAAAATTCGTCATTCCCGCGCAGGCGGAAATCCGGACGGATAAGAAACTTGTGCGCAAAGCGTACTTCAATTTCTTTTAGCGAACGTTGAGCGTGCTTCGCACGCAAGCATTGCATGACCCTGGATTCCTGCCTGCGCGGGAATGACGAACATTGATATGTTAAACATGAATTATTAATGCGTTAATTGATGTTTTTACCCTGATCTTTACTCTGAAGATGACAAGCGATGCCTTGACAAACGTTAATTATTTTGTAAAATTGGCTTTACCCTTACTCACCTCGCAGCAATTCGCTATATTCGTCATCTTTTTCCATTTCGTCCGCTTCAATTGAATAACGTCGCGACAAAATGAGAAGGCATCATCTCATACATTTTGCGATCTGGTTGATATTCCTCTTGTGTGCGGTCGTACCTTGTGGAATCGGGCTGTATAACGTCCTGAGAAACCATAACGCCGTCGACGATTTTTTGAGGACGCGCGAAATCCCTCGGTTCGGAAATGCAAGCGCTTTTGACGCCGTGCATAATAACGATGGAAAAGTAATCCTTTCCGTAAACATACATTCCTCGTTTTCCAAAGACGCCGAATCTTTTCTTGGCCTAATTAAACTAGCAAGGCCTTGCGGCATTGGGGCGATATGTATTATATGCATAATATCTTTATTGATAGCATTGCCTTTCATTAATACGCACCCCAAAAAGGATAAAGAAACATGGTGGACGCTTGGCTGCATTTTCCTTGCCGGAAACGTGGTCGGCTTGTCATGCATGGCAGCCGCAACCGCATATGCTAAAAGAGCCGACACTAAACTCATCGCTATTTTGCGGAGAACGGATAGTTTGCCCGTTTCGGAGGCGCCCCGCTATAACAACCTCATCCCGTGGTATGTATTTGCGGCGATTGCAGGATTTTATGCTATCACTATGATCGTGACGCCTTTTGCGTATTATTGCGTGAGGAAGATGCGTTCCAAACGCTTTATGACGCCCGTCCCTACCCAAGATAAGGAAATACACATTACTTCATCCGATTGTACTGAAGCTGACCGGGAAGAGGAGAAGGACGATGAACCGTAGGTTGATCCGAAAAATATCATGAGTCACGTCGCCTAGATTTTGACGCCGGCGTTGATGCCGTCACCAAACCGGATGATCAAAGCCTCTTTTCAGGCGTCACGCTACTTAGCTTAGAGCAGTCGCTTTGATCTATCGATCTGCTAGCGGAAGAAGAAATGGCAGGATCCATCAGGTAAGTTTTTCTTAGTTTGTTGGCGCAACGGCTCAAGGATATTTTATGCCGCAGGCGGCAACCCTATAAAAAAAATAAAATCAAAAATGCCTCTAACGCCAAATTCTCCCTACGCCTTAATCTTAAAGCCGCCAGGTTCGTTCGTTTTTTCGGCGGAAGGCGCGGCGCCGAGTTCACCGCTTGCGGCGTCGTAGCGCAAATTGCCCTTGGCGGCGGCGACGGCCAGTTGTTCTCCTTTCGCCTGCGTTTCGTGGGCGTGCGCCCACGCGTCGCGGACGGTTTTTATGTCGGCGGCCAGCGCGTCGCATAGCGTCGGGGAATCGTGGCACTGCACGCGGCGCAGGCGGTTTTCCACGTCTTCGTAAAAACGCGCGAGGGCGACGGCGCTTTGCCCGCCCTTTTCATGGTCGACGGCGCCGCGCAAGCCGTTGACGATGGTCGTGGCGCGGTCGATCGCCTTCCAGCGCCCTTCCCAGTCTTTCTGCCGTATCGCTTCCTTGCCCTGCCGCACCAGGACGATGAGGCCGTCATAGAGCGTGACGAGTTGTTCCGTCGGGCTTTGGTGGTGACGGGCGTCGCGATAGGCCGAATAGGGATTATGCCGTTCGTACATGGGGCGTTCTATCTCCTTAATTATTTGCGGTATTGACGTCTTGCTGCGCCTGGAACATCGCCAGAATGGAGTTGGCCTTCGAGACGGCCTGTTCCAGCATGGCGAATTTTTTCACCAGCATGGTGCGCTCTTTTTCGATGCTTGCCGAATCCTTGTCCACTTTTTTTTGCAAGTCGGCGTTCTTGTCTTTGAGTTCGGTAACCTTATTGGCCAGCGTGCCGTTTTTTTCGTCCAGCAATCCGTTCAACAGGTTATAGGTGCGGTCCGCCACCCCTTGCGTGGCGTTCACCGAAATGTCGTCGCTGCCGTCGCCGGAATAAATAAGCTCGGTGCCGGCCAACGCGCTGCCGGCCGGGCCGACGATTTTACCGCCCGTTCCGACCACGTTGCCGTAGGAGTCTTTTTTTTGCTCGTAATCGGCGTAAAACAAGAAATTGTCGTTTTTATCCAGCACCCGCACTTTTTGCCCGTCGGCGCGGGTTTCGTCTATGTTAAGCTTAAAGTTGGTCAAGGTGGCGTCGTTGCTGCGCTTATAGACGGAAAGTTCCGATGAATCCGACGCCAGATCGTAGGCGAAGACTTTTTGCACGTCGGTGAAGTTCGCCTTTAGCGCAGTTTTGAACGTGTTTTCGTCGAGGGTGAAAATATCGCGCGTGGGAAGCAACGTCGTGTCGCCGGGATAGTCCTTAAAATCAACCCCGACCGAAAATATCCCGGACGATCCGCTTACTCCCTTCACCAGCGAGGTGAATTGCGTCTCCAGGTCGCGCATCGTCTCCTTCAGCACGTTGTCGCCGCCCAGCACCGCCTCTTTGGTGTAGTTGCCCGACGCGTCTTTCTGCGTCTGCGACGAGACGAAAAACTTTACGTCGTTATAGGCGTTCAGCGCGTCCGCGACGCCGGTGTATATGGAGTCGACGTCCGGTTCGACGTTGGCGGAAATGGTGGTGTTGGCGGGAGAATCTCCTTTCAGCGTAAACGTCACGTCGGAAATAAGGTCGTTAATCTCGTTCGTTTTGCGCGTGACGGTGGCGCCGTTGAACACAAAGCTGGCGTCGGCCGCTGCCTTGTCTTGGTGAAAGGCAACGTTGCCGCCGCCGAATTTTAATAATCCACTTGCCGGGTCGCCGACGTCGCCGTCACCGTATTCGCCGATTTTGCCGTCGACGCCCGTTTTCGTCGATTTCAGTTGCAGGGTGAAGTTTCCTTCGCCGATCTGAAATATCTCCGCCCGCACGCCAGAGGTTTCGGACGTGGCGTTGATTTTGCTTTTGATGGAGGAAAGGCTGTCGCCCTCTTTAATGGTGACGGATACGCCGCCCAGCGAAAACGTGCCGGCGCGAAAGCCGACGGCGGGGGAAGCGCTGACCACGTCGGCGGGGTCGTCTACGGCGCTATCGAAATCCTGCGCGATTTTTATGCCGTTATCCGAAAGAAACGACGAAACGCTCGACGCGAATCCGTTGGCGTCGGTTTGCCCGTCGATCGTGACGGCGCCGCCGACCTTTAACCCGAAAGAGACGTCCGTCGTGCCGGCGGTCGGGTCGCTGTCGACGTCTTTGGTGAAGACCAGTTCCGTTCCCGCCGCGACGGCGTTGCCGTAGCCGTTTTGTCCGACGCCTAAATCGCCCGATCCGTCGTTATCGCCGTCGGCGCTGCCGCCGCTCAGTTCCACCGCCTGCGACGTGTAGGCTTGTCCGCCCACGGTGACGGTGAAGCGCACTTTGTTCGGGGTGAATCCGCCGGCGCCGTCGCTTTCGCCCGGAACGAAATTCGCCTGCAAATCGCTTAAGGCCCCGGCCAGCGTCGAGGTGAAGGTGGTGTTGGCGTCGCCGCCTTGCGCGTGGAACAAAATCGGCGACGCCGTATCCAGCGCCGTGCCGGCTAAGGGGGTATTGGCGCTGACGGTCGTGAATCTTCCCGCCACCGTATTGCCGCTCACCACGCTCGCCGTTTTGCTCGAAAAGCCCGAAAGACTGATCGTGTGCGACTTGGCGAGCTTGACGTCCGAAATTTCGTAGCTGTTGATCGACGCGCCCGGCTTGGCCGTCACGTCGAGATAAGACGACGCAGACACGCCGTTGTCGCTGGTTAGCGAGGTGGTGCGGTAGTTGAACAAGAAATTATTTTTATTGCCGACGCCCGGCTCGTTCCGCAAGACGTTCAGCGAGCTTTTAAAGCGGTCCAGCCGCAAGTTAAAGTCGTCGACCGCCGACACTTTCTTTAGGTTGACGTCGATCGTGTCCTTCTTTCCGTCGACGCTCGATTGCCGCGCGGATAACATGCCTTGGATCAGCCCCGCGCTGTCTAAGCCCGACGCAATGCCCGACGCCGACGTCTTGCCGTTTTTATTAACGATAGTGCCTAAGTTAATCGACGTCATGGCGCGTATACCAAATGCCTAAAATACCGCCCTTCCTAACGACGCGCTTACGCCCATATAAGAAACGCTTACAGGTAGCTTAGCATAGATATAGTTAATTAATTAATAAAAATATCGGAAGAGGAGGTCGAGCGCGACGAATCACGCTTCGGAGCGAAGGGCGCGCATGCACCGCTATAGCCTTGCCGATAAGGTACGGGCAGAGATTTATAAGGAAATGCCTTTAATTTTTTCTTTTTTTTAAAAAACCTCTTTATCCGTTTCAGAGCGACGCACCCAACAATCAGAAAGACAAAAGGAAACCGAATAAGCAAAAGAAAACGAACGTTCCCTACGCGGCCGGCGCGAGCGGAAGAGATAAAAGTTAGTTAGTGGAGAGGTCGGGGGGAGAGTTGGGATTGCAGCAAGCGTTCATCTTTCGTGATGGCGCCCCAACTGTTTGGGAATAGCGCCGGCGCCCATAAGGCGATATGCGGCTTTAGCGCTGCGGCAACATCTTCGGGAAGATTATCCCATGAATAGGAGTCCTCATCGATTTCTGCCATACCTAGAAGAAAGGAGTTTCTGGCAATAAGAATAAAGTTCTGAACGAAGTAATGCGATATGTCTGGATCCTCCGACTTGAAGATCGTTGTCAATGCATCGTCCGGAATGCCGGAGCGCGCGAGCGCGCGTACCGTTCCGTTAGAGAAGAACGATTGCAGGTAGGCGTCGTTTTCCTCCCATACGCATTTATATATGGCGGAGAAAGAGGCGATCATTTTATAATCGAGATCGTTTGCATGCGTGACGTAGGCGGCGATGACGTGCAAGAGATTGCGGACGGTCTTTTGCTTATGCTGCTCCTTGTCGTCGCGAGCCCTAAGCTGTCCCTTTTCTCCCGTAGAAAATTCAAGGGTATTCCTATCGGCTTCTACGGCGAGAAGAAGGGATGCATAGACGCGATGAATCACGTGGAATTGCTCCGTACATCGATCGGGATTCTGATTTTCCTCGCTCGTCGTAAACGTCATGCGCGCATGGACATGTTGATTCGTCTCTTGAAAAAGGTCGGCATTGCACAAAATATATTTAACGTCAAAGCCCCCATAGTGGACAAAACGGAACGTCCAGGGGGCTATCTTGGCAAGGGAGGCGGCATTTTCCGGCATCATTCGTATGGCGGCGGCAAGTTCCGGAAGTTTTTTTCCGGAAAATATCCGAACCAAGCTTGAAGGAATGGTTGTCAGAATTCCGTGTAGAGGGACTTCGATCAAATCGTGGGGGATCATCCAATCATTGGGTTCTATTGCCGCAATATAGGTGGCGACAAAGACGGTGGACTCTACAACATGCATATCGGAGTCGCTTTCACTATAGCATTCCAAGGCGAAATACATTTTCGTGAGGACGCGACACGCTTTGTCGATTTTTGGATCCTCAATCGTATTGGGAAGGTCGGTAAAGCGTTGGTGCCAATGCTCTTTATTCGATTCCAAAAAGAGATTAATCCGTTCTTTTCTGGGGGTTATCTTGTAAGCATTACGGTTGTCGTCATTAATGGCACAGAGTAGATCATATAGCCGATTTTGCGACAGCGATTCGTCGGTTGAGTTTCCGCTGCCGGGAACTATTGGAGAGGAGGGAGTTTCGCCCATGACGTCGCGTATTTAACGTTAAGATAACAACACAACGAAGAAATGACGCAAGACTTAAGGTACGTCAGCAGGAAAAGATATAGCGTTCATTTATACCCTCTCTCAAAAAGAATGCAATAAAATACAAAACTTGTGCATAAAGCGCAGGGCAAAAACATCAATTAACTGATTAATAATTGAATTACAGTCAATGCTTATCCACTATTAATAGTAGTCTCTTAACGAGATATGGGCTATAGTGATTCCGTTATATAAGAAGACGTCCATGAAATTTAAACAAAAAGGCGCGCCGTTATGCCGCCCGCTTCCCTTGAATCCGCCGAGTTAGCGCGCAGCGCCGACGTCGTCTCCTTACGCAACGCCCTGCGTCCCTACCGCATGCCGATCGTTCTTATTTGCGTGGGCGCGGCGCTTTCCGTCGTCAGTTTCGTCGTAGGGCTAAACGGCAACATGAAGCGTTCGGAAAGGGAATTCTCCGTCTACAGCGAAAACCAATATCTGCGCTTATACGGCTACATAAACAAAAAAGGCGAAAAAGCGGACGTTCATGCTTTTTTTTCGGAAGAGACGACGCGTTTTAACGACGCTTACCCCTTGTCCGTTCGCGTCTACGACAACGCGCACAACGGAAAAATCATTTATGGCCAAGAATTAGGCGACGCCGACATAAAAGCCGGAGAGGCAACCGGCTTGCATTATGAAAAACGTCTTTCGCTGCGCGGACGGGATTGGCGCGTCTCGTTCGTTCCGGCGCCGATCTATTTTTCGCACGCCATCACATGGCACATATGGACCATTCTCGGTTTCGGCCTCATTTTAACGGGCGCCGCCGGAACGCTCGTGTTTTCGTTAGTCGCGCGCAACGTGAGCGCGCAAGGGCAAATGGACGAGCAAAGCCGAAAGCTTTCGGAAATGTCGCAAAACATATTGACGGGCGAGGAGAAAATTCGCGCCATCCTCGACAACACGGTCGACGGCATGATCACCATCGACGACAAGGGTAAGATCGAAAGCTTCAACAAGGCGTGCGAAAAAATTTTCGGTTACGCGGCGAAAGAAGTCCTGGGGCGCAACGTCAATATGTTAATGCCCGAACCCTATCACGACGAACACGACCAATATTTAAAAAACTACGCCTCGACCGGCAATAAAAAAATTATCGGCGTCGGACGGGAAGTGGCGGGAAAGCGCAAGGACGGCAGCGTCTTTCCCCTGGATTTATCCGTCGCCGAAGTCAAGATCGGCAAAGGGCGGGTATTCAGCGGCATCGTGCGCGACATTAGCGAAAGAAAGCGCGTGGAGGCGGAGCGCGAAATTTTCGTGCGCGACTTAGAGCGCAGCAACAAGGAGCTGGACGATTTCGCCTATATCGCCTCGCACGACATGAAGGAGCCTTTGCGCGGGCTGTACAACAACGCCCGCTTCCTGCTGGAAGACTACGCCGAAAAGCTCGACGCCGACGGCAAGAACATGCTGGAGCGCATCAACTACCTTAGCCAGCGCATGGAAAAACTGGTCAACGATCTGTTATATTTCTCGCGCATCGGGCGTCAAAATTTAGCGATACAAAAAACCGACCTTAACGAGGTGATGGAAGACATAAAAAAATTGATGGAAGACTCGCTTATCGAGCAGAACGCGACCATTCTCGTGCCGGAGAAGTTGCCCGTCGTCACGTGCGACAAGCCGCGCATCACCGAAGCGTTCCGCAATCTTATCGCCAACGCGGTGAAATATAACGACAAGTCGGAGAAAACCGTCGAAATAGGGTACTTAACGCGCTTCCCCAATCGGCACGGCAAAATGCTATACGGCGTTTTTTACGTCAAAGACAACGGCATCGGCATCAAGGAAGAGTTTTACGACGACATTTTCCGCATATTCAAGCGCCTGAACGAAGAGGACGACACGAAAAAAGGCACTGGGGCCGGTCTCACTTTCGTTAAAAAAATTATCGAACGCCATAACGGGCAGATATGGCCCGCCTCGGAGTTCGGTAAAAGTACCACGTTCTATTTTACGATAGCATAAGGAGGCGACATGACGGCGAGCATCTTACCGACGATTCTGCTGGTGGAAGACAGCGTGGACGACTACAAGGCCACCGAACGCAGCTTTCGGAAAAATAACTTTCGCAATCCGTTGCAATGGTGCAAAAGCGGACAGGACGCACTCGATTATTTAAAACACGAAGGTCCCTACGCTCCGTCCTCCCCCTCGTCCGCAAAAGACACGCCGGCGCTTATCCTGCTCGACTTAAACATGCCGGGGCTGGACGGCAAGCAAACCTTGGCGTCCGTGAAGAAAGACGAGCGGCTAAGGAAAATTCCCGTCGTCATTCTCACCACCTCCACCGACGAGCGCGACGTGGAGCAATGCTATTCCCTCGGCGCCAGCACCTACATTCAAAAACCGGTCGATTTTGATGGGCTGATTGAAGCCATCAAGCGCCTGAAGGAATATTGGTTCGGCATCGCCGTCTTGCCCAGGGAGAACGACAATGCTTGATTTGCGCACGGTACTCATCGTCGACGACAACGAAGACGATCAACGCCTATGCCGCCGCGCGTTGCGCAAGGCGTTCGGCGACAATCTGGAATGCCTCACAGAAAAAACGGGCGAAAACGGGTTGCGCGCGCTGGAGGAGAGGCGCGTCGATTGCGTGCTGCTCGACTATTCCCTGCCCGGACGAAACGGGCTTGAGGTGCTGAAGCGCCTTCGCGCCAAGCATCCGGACATGCCGATCATCATGCTGACCGGACAAGGCAACGAGTCGGTGGCGGTGGACGTGATGAAAGCCGACGCCCAAGATTACATCGTCAAGGCGGACATCGACGAGGAAACCTTGTTTCGGGTGGTGGCGCCGGCCGTCAGCCATTGCGCCATGCGAAGGCGCATGCGCGAACAACAGGCGGCGTCGCAGCTTTTCACCCGGGGGCTGGCGCACGACCTGAAGGAACCGGTGCGGACGGCGCTTTCTTTTCTTTTCATGCTGCAAAACGAAGAGGAAAATCTTACGGAGGAAGGTCGGGCCTACGTCACGCATATTTTTTCGGCCATCGATAAAATGAATCGGCTAGTGGAAAGCGTGTTCGCCTACACCAAGCTCTCCGGCGACGGAACGCTGAACAAATGCGCCTGTTCCGCCAACGAAGCGATTGACGACGTCGCCTTGCTTCTTGCTCAAAAAATCGCCGAAAAAAATGCGCTCGTGACCCGGGACGAGCTTCCGAGCGTATGGGCGAACAAGGCCCAGTTGACGCAATTATTTCAAAACTTGATCTGCAACGCGCTAAAATATGCCGGAAACGAACCCAAAATTCACATTGGCGCAACGGAAAAAGACGACGCCTACGAATTTTTCGTGACGGATAACGGGCCGGGCGTCGCTCCGGAACATAGAAAAATCATTTTCGACCCGTTTAAGCGGGTGAACGACGACCCCTCGCAAGAAGGAACGGGATTGGGCTTGGCCATATGCGCCAAAATCGTCGAGGGTCTTGAAGGCAAAATATGGTGCGACGCCGCGCCGGACGGAGGCGCCGCGTTTCGTTTTCTTTTACCCAAAATAAAAACCGAAAACGTCCGCTCCGCCGAACCCGTGCCAAGCGGCGAGTCCGGCGCTCCGCACGCGCTCGCCAACGTGCTACTGGTGGAAGACCGCCGCGCCGACGCCGACTTGACGCGCATTTTGTTGATGAAACACGACCATTTAGAGTTCAATCTATATTCCGCGTCGAACGGCAAGGAAGCGGTCGCGTTTTTAGAAAACGCCGCCAATCCGCCCGTCCACCTTATTCTGCTCGACCTGAACATGCCGATTATGGACGGATTCGAGTTTCTGGAATATAAAAATAAAAACGCGCGATTGCGCGCCATTCCCGCGATCATGTGCTCGACGTCGGATTACGCGGAAGACGTCGCCAAAGCCAAGGCCCTCGGCGTCGTCGGATACATCCAGAAACCCGCGCAACTGCATAAAATTCGCAGTTTCGTAGACAACGCGGAACACCTGTATTTTGTGCCCTCGGGAAAAGGCTATCGACTTTTGCACACGGCCTAACGCGATTGTTTTTTCAAAAAGACGAAAAAGGCTCCCTCTCCGCCATAATTCGGCGAAGCGGGACGATAGCCGGAAATATGGCAGCGAAGGTCCGGATGCGCCGCCCAGAAAGGCAATTCCGATTTTAGCGCGCCCTCGCCTCCATTGCCGTCGCTTTTCCCCGTAATCACCAGCACGGTGCGCGCGCCCTCCGCGCGCTTTCTTGCGGCAAAGCGAAAAAACGTCCCAAAGGCGGCGCGGCGATCCATTCCGTGTAAATCAAGAACGGCGTCCGGCGCCTTTTTTCCTCGGCGCAAGGCGGCCATCCGTTTGCGCGCCATGTTCCCGGAGTCCGGAAGGCGCGGCGCAGACGGCAAGGGCGCGTCAAAAAATTCGCTCCCGTTCGCACGATACGCGCCTGCCGGCGACGGGGAGCAGGCGGCAGGAAACGCCTTCGTGCGGTTAGGCGAAAACGGCGTCGCGTCCGTCGTGGCCAAACCCCATAATGCTGCGTCGTTAAGGTCGCCCGGCATGACGCCATCTCCCAATAATGCGCCGCCGTTTGTGTGCGCTTTTTCTCTTTTTGATTTTTTTATATCTTCCCGATCAATTTTTTTAGGATTTTTCGGTTAGAGCGGAACCTGCCGCCGAATAAAAATCATACTCCTTTATGCGCCGAGGTAAAGAAATAAGAGACCAAAAGGTAGCGACCGAAGAACATATGCGCCATAGATAAGCAAGGGCGCGAAGACGAATATTTAAGCGGCAGCCGATTTGGATTCCTCAGTCGTCATTTGAGCGTTGCCCGTCGATTGTTTTTTATCGCCATCGTCGCTAAATTTGCATGCCATCCACAAAAAGACAAGCGTTGCAATAACGCAAGCGCCGAAAATAGAGAACGAGACGACATACCCGGTTTTAAAAAACACGACGCCGCCGTGATGGAAATCTTTCTTTCCTTCCGGCACGGCGTCTTGCAAGAGCGTCATCGCTTTATGTCCGAACATGTGGAAGAGTCCAAGACAAAAAAGCGTCGATCCCCATAAGAAAACCATGACCGCCAGCGCCAACATCCATTGAACGGCAGAAAGCTTTTCCGCCTTGGCGGCAATAATAATCCGCACCGCCGGAAAAGCTAAGAAAATGATAATGCTTACTACCAACGTGATCACCAAAAACGCAAGCGCGGCCTTATAGTATCCGCACATGCCGTGAGGCACGGGGCCGGCGTTCGTTACAATGCAGATGTTGGCCGTTCCTAAAATAATTTTGACGTCGGGATAGTCGATTGCGCCAAAATAGCGATAGTACAGCCATAGGGCGTAAGCGCCGCAACCGACCGTGAGCACATATATGACATTAACCCCCCAAGAAGAATAAAATTCCAAGGCATTTTTCTTTGATTCGGGCGACGGATTCTCTTCTCTGTCGTTTAGCGCGTCAGTAATCTCTTCTATAAAGTAGGAAAGTACTATGACGACGCATATAAAGCCAAAAAACGCAACGAATGCGACGGCCACCCAATACCATTGACGATGCGTATGAGCGACTTGTAAGAAGAAGTCATGTTCACCTTTCAGTAAATCACCCGGCATATGCAGTAGCGCGACCATCCATCCGTGATAGGCAAGCATGCATATGGACGCAGCGAGCAAGAACAGAAGTATCCAAATGTATAAGAAATTGATCGCTATATCTTCGTCATCTCGATCGTCCTCATCGAGGCAAAAGAGATTGAAAATACTCAAACTACAAGCAGGAAGTAAAAATACTCCCATGCATATCAGTGACGCCAAGGCGTGCTTGCCATATTGGCAAGCCTGTTGTTCCAATACGGAGGCGTCAAAGGCGCAGAGATCATCTTTCACCACGCTTTTGAAATGAACCTGATAGGTATACGCCGCATAGCCGAAAAAACCGATAAGCGTGGCCGTAAAAAGGGCCGGCGCTCCGCCAAGCAATTTTCCCATCGCGAACGCAGGAAATCTAGACTAAAAAACTGAAATACAGTGAAGTCGAGATGTAGCAACGTTTATAAGCGGGGCGTTGCTTGTAAGCGATATGTTCTCATAGCATTACCACAAATAAAATTAAAAAAACAATAAATTTATTATGCAGGACGACTCGCTTGCCATAACGTGCGTCCAAACAATAGACCTCTTGCATAATCCGCTCCGCCATAGTAGGCTTATGTAAGCGATCTAATGGATCATTTTAATGCGGATTCGCTATAATGCCCCGTTTTTCCGTCGTCATTCCCGCCAGGTACGGTTCAAGCCGTTTTCCCGCCAAACCGCTTTACATGCTCGCCGGAAAAGCGATGATCGCCCGGGTGGCGGAAAACGCCCTGAGGGCGGCGCAAGGAATCGACGACGTAGAGGTATGCGTCGCGACGGACCATCCCGATATCGCGTCTGCCGCCAACGCCGCCGGAGCAAAGGCGATCGTCTCTAAGGCGCCGTGCGCGACCGGTTCCGACCGGGTACGGGATGCCTGCGCCCAAATGGAAAAAATGCCGGAGTACGTCATCAACCTGCAAGGCGACGCGCCGCTTATCGGGGCGGAGGTGATTCAAAAAATTATCCGCACGCTTCTCGCGCGGCCGGACGCCGACGTCGCCACGCCGATCGCGCAGCTTAGCTGGTCGGCGCTGGACGAACTACGCGAGCGAAAGCGCGCGACTCCCTTTAGCGGCACGACCGCTCTGGTCGGAGGAAAGGATCGGCTCTTATGGTTTTCTAAAAACGTCGTTCCCGCGATGCGCCACGAAGAAAAACTCCGGCGGGAAAGCGAATTTTCTCCGGTATATCTGCATTTAGGGCTATACGGCTATCGTAGGGAAGCGCTAGAAAAATTCTCCTCCTTACCGCAAAGCCGCTACGAAACGCTGGAGGAACTGGAGCAACTCCGTTTTCTGGAAAACGGCATGTCCATCGTTGGCGTTGCGCTTTCTCCCGGCGAATGGCCGCCCGTCTGCGGAGTCGACACGCCGGAGGACGCGGCAAGGGTGGAAGAAATATTGCGCGCAAGGAAACGGCAGGCATGAGTTGTTGTTATTATAGTCGATTCTGACGCGGATCGATTATAGAAGTTCCGTGCTTTCGCGGGGATGGCGGAAGTAGGGCGCCTAATTATCCCCTCCTCGGCTTTGCGTCATCATGGTGCCCATGCCGCGTTCGGTGAACACCTCGATAAGCACCGCGTGCGGCACTCGCCCGTCGACGACGTGGGCAGATTCGGTGAAGTTGTCGACGGCGTGCATGCAGGTTTCCAGCTTCGGAATCATGCCTCCGGTGATCGTCCCGTTGCGCATCAGGCGGCGGGTTTCCGCGACGTCAAGTTCGCTGATCAGGTTCTTGTCCTTATCGAGCACGCCCGGCACGTCGGTGAGCATGATAAGCTTGCTGGCGGCCAAGGCGGCGGCGATGGCGCCGGCGGCGCTGTCGGCGTTAATGTTGTAGGTTTCGCCCTTCTCTCCCACGCCGATGGGCGCGATGACGGGAATGACGTCGGTGTCTTCGAGAACGGTTAAAATATCCGGGCAGATAAATTGGGGCTCGCCGACGAAGCCCAAATCAAGAATTTGCTCGATGTTGGAATCCGGGTCGCTTTTCGTGCGGCGCAGCTTGCGCGCGCGAATCAGGTTGCCGTCTTTGCCCGAGATGCCTATCGCCATGCCGCCGGCGGCGCAAATGTCGCTGACGATTTGCTTATTAATGGCGCCGCACAGCACCATTTCGACGATGCCGACGGTTTCGGCGTCGGTCACGCGCAAGCCGTCGATAAACGAGCTGCGGATTTTTAATTTTTCCAGCATCGCGCTAATTTGCGGTCCGCCCCCGTGAACGACGACGGGATTGACGCCCACATGTTTCAGCATCACCACGTCGGCGGCGAACTTTCGCGCCAGTTCTTTGTCGCCCATGGCGCTCCCGCCATATTTAATGACGAACGTCTCGCCGGAGAATCGTTTCATGTAGGGAAGGGCCTCGGCCAGCACGTGCGCCTTTTCCATGTACGCGTTCGCGTCCGCCTCGCGATTGTTCGTCATCGGCCCTTACCCTTTGGTTACGTCAATTTTTTGTGCGACCGCGCCGCATGCGCCAGAAGGGCGCGCAACGTTTCCGCGTTTTCTCCCGTTCTCGCGCTCGTCGCCAGCGGCGCCGCGACGCGAACTCCGCCATGGACGGCCTCCGCCGAGGCCAGCGCCGCGTCGGTTTCGGCGCGCGTCGCCTTGTCCGATTTCGTGACGACGAACATAAGGGGAACGGATTTATCCGCCAGCCATAACGCCAAATTTTCGTCCTCTTCGCGCACGCCGCGCCGCGCGTCAATTAAAATGCACGTCGCCGCAATGGCGTCGGTCCTGCTCGCAAAGTAGAATTCTATCAGATTTTTCCAACGAATCATCTCTTTTTTAGACGCTTTCGCATAGCCGTAGCCCGGTACGTCGACCAAATAGGCGCGGTCGCGGAGCGTAAAAAAATTCACCTGGGCGGTGCATCCCGGAGTACCGGAGGTGCGGACGAGCTTTTTTCTGAAGGTCAACGCGTTAATCAGCGACGACTTGCCGCAATTGGATCTTCCCGCGAAAACGACGTCGGGGAAGCGTTCGATCGGCAACTGCGCGCCCGGCGTCGCCACCCCGGCCACGAAGGACGCCTGGCCCGAAAAAAGCCACCGCCCTTCTTGTATCGTTGCGCCTTCGGCGGTTTCCTCACGCTGCATCGTTACTTCGCCGCCGGCGTGCGCTTGGCGTTAAATCGGCGAAGCATGACGTATTGCTGTAAAATGGAAAGCGAGTTGCTCATCGTCCAATACAGCACCAGTCCGGCGGGAAAGCTCGCCATAAAAAAGGTGAAGATCAGGGGAAGCATGCTCATGATTTTGCGTTGCGTTTCGTCGTTCGCCGGCGGGGCGAGCTTTTGTTGCAGGAACATCGTCACGCCCAACACGGTCGGCAGCGCCCCGACGTGCAAAAAGGCGGGAGGATACCACGCAAGCAGCCCGAAAGCGGTGAAAATATTGGTCGGGTCCGGCGCCGAGAGGTTGGTTATCCATCCGTAAAACGGCGCGTAGCGCATTTCAATCGAGGTAAGCAACACTTTATACAGGGCAAAAAACACGGGAAACTGCAAGAAAATCGGCAGACATCCCGACGTCATGGGGTTCACCTTTTCTTTCTGGTAGAGCTTCATCACCTCTTGGTTCATTTTGAGGGGATCGTGCTTCATTCGCAGGCGTATCTCTTCAAGCTGCGGATGCAATTCCTTCAGGCGGCGCATTCCCACGAACGATTTGTTCGCCAGCGGAAAAAGCAGGGTGCGAACGACAACCGTCAGGGCAATGATCGCCAACCCCATGTTGCCGGTGACGCCGCGCAGCCACTCGAGCAATTTTAGCATCGGCTTGCTGAGGAAATACACCCATCCGAAATCAATGGCTCGATCGAACAGCGCCGCGCCCGTGTCGTCCTTCACCTTGTCGAGCGTCGCCAATTCCTTCGCCCCGGCGTACAGGGTCATGGAATATTCGCGCGTCTCCCCGGGGGCAACGGTTATTTCTTCGCTTATCGCTCCCGCTTGGGCGCGGGGGAAGCCGTCCCGGTCCGCGAAATACCGCAATTCGATATCGGCGCGCTTCGATTGGTCCGGAACGACCGCCGCCAGCCAATATTGGTCGGTCATGCCCGTCCAACCGACGACGCCCGGCGACTCCGCTTTTCCGACGTCTTTCACGTCGTCGAAACCCATGGTTTCCAACCTGGCGTCCTTCACGGCGATCATGCCGCTATGCACCAGCATTTGCTGCTTCTTTTTTTCGCGTTCTTCGTGCACGACGCGTTCCGTCGCGCCGTAGACGGAGAACGCGAAGGGGGAGGCCGTGTCGTTCGTCACCGCGTCGGTCACGACGAAGGCATAGCGATTTTTCATGGCGACGGTGCGGCGAACCTTGACCCCGTCTTTCTCCCACGTTAAGATGGCAGGTTTGTTCGGCGCGAGTTTCTCGTTTCCTTCGACGGTCCATAAGGCATGGCGCCCCGGAAGCTGGACGCTGTGGCCGCGTCCGGCGATAAGGCCGGATTCGACGAAAAACGTTTCCTTGTCCGGATGCAGCAGGCGCACCTTGCCGTCTTGGGGACGGTTCGCCGATTCGTCGTAATCCTTCAAATACACGTCGTCCAGACGAAAACCTTTGGCGCTAATGCTGCCGGAGGCGGCCTCAGAGTCGAATTTCAGGCGCGGCGCGGGTTTAAGCGGCGTTTTTTTAGGCGAAACGGCGGCCTCCCGCCGTTGCTCGGCCTCGTTTTTCGCAAATCCGCCCCCGGGCGTCACGCCGTCTTTGCCGGCGGGGAAGAAATATCCCCACGCCAACATAATGGCGACCGACAGCCCCACGGCTATCAGCATGTTGCGCAATTCGTGCGGGGCGTGATGGTGCATTGCTATCGTTCCGAGGATGATGGAAGTGTATTGGTTCCGCCGCCCTCCCGGGCAATGCGGCGGGCAAGGTAGCGGCACTCGCGCGAGATTTCGTCGAAACTCATCGTCAATATGGCATGGCGCGCGAGAAAAACGCACTCCATTCCGAAGGCGGAGGGGGCGACGCATTCCTTGGCAAGCACCCGCAACCGCCGCTTAATGCGGTTGCGCACGACGGCACAGCCGATTTTTTTCGTCACGGTATAGGCAAAGCGTGCGGGCTTGTCTATATGTTCCGCTTTTGCGGGAAGGGCATAGAAGAAAAGAAAGGCGCGACAGGAAATTTTCTTGCCGGCGTTCATGGCGCGTTTAACGTCCCTATGCGCCGAAATCGTCGGCGTAACGCCCATAATGAGATTACGCGGAGAGACGCTTGCGCCCTTTGGCGCGACGCGCGTTAATGACGGCTCGACCGGTTTTGGTGGCCATGCGGGCGCGAAATCCGTGCTTTCTCTTGTATTTTAGGTTGGTGATTTTTCCGCACGTGATGGACATGGCGTATTTTCCTTAACAAAGCCTGTTCGCTGCGCCTATTGGACGCAAAGGCGAAAAATACAGAAGCCGCCGCCCGGCGTCAAGGCGTATTTTACGGACGTTTTTGCCCCGGCGGCCTTTGCCGGCGCTATTGACAACGCGCGCGCTTCGCCTATATTAGCGTTTCACGCAGCGGAGCGTGGCGCAGTCTGGTAGCGCATCCGGTTTGGGACCGGAGGGTCGGGAGTTCGAATCTCTCCGCTCCGACCATTTCGTCCATGCGTGCGCCTTTAAAATTTTAAATCTCCGCCAAAACTCGCTGCGACGAGGCGGAGGCTAGGATATTTTGCCATCACGGGGCGTAGCGCAGCCTGGTAGCGCGCCTGGTTCGGGACCAGGAGGCCGGAGGTTCGAATCCTCTCGCCCCGACCATTGTTCGAACATGTATTTCTTTTTTATAACAGGTTTCTCTGTTAATTATCTCGATTGATGACAGAGTGGATTTGAACGAATGGATTACATCCGGCTTATTTCAGCGGCAAGAATTGGTGGTATTGTGGGCAGTTTGCTTACAACGCTTGTTCAAGCATGGCTTTCTAATAAGCAGCGTTTGGATGATAGGAATTTTCAGGAAAAAAAAGAGGCGTATGTAGGGTATTTAGATGCTGCTCACAACAGCGAAGTCCAAAGAACGCTTGAGTCAGTCCAGAAGTGGGGATATTGGGAAAATAGATGTGAATTGGTTGGATCACTTGCTGTTATTAAACTGGCTCATGAAATAAGGGAGACAAATCCAGTTGACGGGATGATGCATCCTAATCGTCCTGATGTAATCCGAAAACTCAAACAGGCCATGCGAAAAGATTTGGGCGTTCACATAAGTTGAATTGTTATGCAAAAAGACTTCGACGGCTGGATCGTTCAGAAAAAGAAAGCGCACCATGCACATGAACGCCCTATGTTCAAAGAGCGCGAGGTATGGTGGTGCGGTCTTGGTGCGAATGTCGGTGATGAACAGGACGGCAAAGGCCAATCATTCTCGCGGCCGGTCTTGGTACTCAAGAAATTCAATCGGAATATATTCATTGGAATACCACTAAGCACCCAGCTTAAAGATAAGCCGTATTATTATAAATTTCATTTCAAAGGCATAGAGCAGTCTTTGATTTTATCCCAAATACGCTTGATGGATGCCAAGCGTTTTAGAGACAAGATGGGAGATGTGCCATCACATGAAATGGAAAAGATAAAAGAAAGGCTCTTGACTAGCGCCTAGACTAGCCGATATAAGGAAAGTCTATGAGCAACAGGCATTTGAACGAGTACGGGATCAAAAAAATTCTGCGTTATTTTTGCTCGGATATATGCGCGAGCAAAACGGCGGAAC
>JBEVNR010000047.1:0-20904 GCA_040507985.1 Rickettsiales bacterium
CGGTACGTTAGCTATATTAGGTTAGCAATGCCGCTTTTTTTATGATTGGGGGCGAGGCCGGAGAATTCCATTAGGCATAAAAAGATTTTTTTTTGATTGTGCCCGCACGTACTCTTAAAAAAAATTGTTCTTAACAATTACGTCAGAAAGGCAGGAAGGCGTCAGGAACGGAAATCAAAAAAACATTATCTTGATATGAAAACGCCCCCGTAGAAAAAAAGCATTGAGTAAAAACATTACCGACCGGTACAGTTATGTGCGGGCTTCCGTTTTCCGTTGCGCAAAGGCCAGCAAGGGAAAGGACGCTTTTTTTCTTCGTTTCGTCAAAGAAAGACGGGAAAACGACGTTGCTTTCAAACGTAACCTGCGTTTGAGATACATTGTCCGTACAGCAATCCAAACCCGAAATAAATATCTCGATTCCTTGGCTTCCGAAATAGCAAGCGACGGAAGATTGGGCATGCGTATTGTCAGAGTCTATCGTTTCGACCGGAGAATCAAGGGTCGCATCATCCCATAATTTTTTGGTCTCGGTCGTATCGCTATCGCCGGATTCAGAAGATTCCGCCACGGGCGCGATGCCTTGCACATCCGAAACAGGAGGCGACGACACTATTCTATGGGTGAGGAGCTTAGCCAAAACGCAACTCCTTTTCCATCGTCCTGTAGTAGTATAGTACCACTTTATATGTCCCACGTTACATTCGTTATATTTTCTAACTTTACAAAAGTTCTTATCCATCATCGATGCCCTGCATTTCTGATTGTCGCATAAGTAGTAACTGGTAGATTGCGCCTTTTCGGAAAACTCGCCGCACATAAAACAGTAAATAACGATTTTATCGTAGGATTGTTCTGAAGAGCAAATACGAAATTGAGGTTGGCCAGTGAGCTTCCGCATTGGATTTGAGCAGAGACGACAATTTACGGATAGCTTGTCGAGAGGGGAGTCGCCTTGATACGTTTTCGGCGCGTCACAATGCGCAAAAATGTTTGGCTTCCGTTTTTTATGGCTCGAATGACTTCTATTCGGGCAGCGCTCGGCCCAATATCCTTGAAAGTACAGGAAAGCAAAGCCTGATTGATAAAACTCGCAATCTTTGATATCGCAAGAGTTTTTAGCATGCTCGCCCGCACGACATGTCTCAACTCCGCAAAAGAAGAGGGGATCATCGTATTCTTTTAAAAATGCCGTATATTCTTGGCATATAAGGCAGTGAATGACGGAAACTCGCCGGTTCTCTAAAGTGCATTCGGAATTATTGCACTTTCGGAATTGCGGCTGATACGTGACTGGGGTCGTTATTGCTTTTTTACATACCTGGCATGTGCTTTTAATTTGAGAGGGATGGAGTTTTGTTTGGTTGTTTGTCGCACGACGTCGATGCGGCGGCATGGCGATAATATGTTGCGTTAAAAAGCGGAAGGAACGGGAAGCGGATTTCAGCTAGGAAAATATACGAAAATATCCTCGTATTTTAGCCGCCCCGAGGGCGTTTGGCAATAATTTTTAGACAAGATACCCGCCGACAACGATTCAGGCGCGTATCCCCACCGATAATTTCCGCGCCTCTATTTCATATGCGTAGCTAAATTGTGCGACGAAGGGGATGCATTCTCCTATCGTCACGCTATCGGCCAAGGTTTGCTCTCCGATATGCGACCGATATTGCATAAGCGCTGACAGCATATCGGCGGCGTCGCTGTGGAGGTACAGCGAAATGCGGGCGTTGATGGGCAAGTCGGCCTCCTTGCGCGATTGCTGGATAAGGCGAATCGCGTCGCGCATCAGCCCTTCTTGCCGCAGCTCGTCCGTGACGGTTAAATCGAGAATTACCAGCGCGTCTTGCGTGGAGAGCGGAGCGGCGCCTTTAGGCTCTTTCGGTTGCAGCAAAAGGGTGAATTCTTCTTCTAGAAGCGTCTCGCCGGCAATGCTGATTTGGCCGTTTTCGTTCACCCATTCGCCTTTTTTCACCGCAGCGATAATGTCTTTAATCTTTGCCGGCAGGCGCTTGCCGAGGACGGGGAAGTGGATTTTGAGGACGTGCGAGGCGTATGCCGCGACGTCGGTAGAGAATACCACCTCTTTCACGTTTAATTCGTCGGCGATGATATCGGCGAAACCTTGTAGGCGTTCCGCAAAAGGATCGACGACATACAGCGTTTGCAACGGTTGCCGCACGCGGATTTGCTCTTTGTTGCGGATAGAGAGGGCGGCGTTGCATATGTCGCGCACCCTATTCATATCAATGATACGATAACTTTTCTCCTTGTTAGAGAGATGCTCGTCTTGTAAGGGTATTTTTTCAGGAAAATCTTGCAGATGGACGCTGTCCGTATTACCCAATCCTTTCCATATCGATTCGCACAAGAGCGGCAGAAGCGGCGCGGCGGCGCGCGCCATAACATGCAGTACGGTATAAAGCGTGTTGTAAGCGGCGATTTTGTCGCCGTCTTTCTCGCCTTTCCAAAAGCGCTCCTTGCTGCGACGGATATACCAATTATTCAATACTTCAAAAAAATCTTCAAAATGCTTGCAGGCGGACGGCAAGTCATAACCGCGCATACCCCCATGCATACGTTCCGCTTCATAACTGCATCTTTCTAAAATATACCTATCCATCCTATCGCCCGACGACGGATCGAACCGCGCCTCTATCCCGTCCGCGTTGGCGTAGAGGGCGAAGAAATGGAAGGCGTTCCACAGGGGCTTAATCGCCAGCCGCACCGCGTCGCGCACCATCACGCAGTCTTTGTCGATGAGCAGGTCGCCGCCTTGCATGATGGGGGACGAGAGCATCACCCAGCGCAGCGCGTCCGCCCCGTATTGGTCGAACACCGCCAGCGGGTCGGCGTAATTTTGCAGCCGTTTGGAGAGCTTTTGCCCGTTTTCGTCCAGCACCACCCCGTGGCAGATGCAGTTTAAAAACGGGGGGCGGTCGAACAGCGCCGTGCTTAATACCATCAGCGTATAGAACCAGCCGCGCGTCTGGGCGACGTATTCCACGATGAAATCGGCGGGGAAGTTATCCTCGAATTTTTGTTTGTTATCGAACGGGTAATGCTGCTGCGCGAACGGCATGGCGCCGGACTCGAACCAGCAGTCGAACACGTCCGCGACGCGCCGCCACGTGCCGTCTTCGTCGGTTTTCACCAGCGAATCGATGAACGGCCGGTGCAGATCGGTCACTTCCCGCCCGAAGAAATCCTCCAGCTCCTTGATCGAGCCGAACACTTTTGTCTTGCCGGATTCCGTCTTCCATACGGGTATCGGCGTACCCCAAAAGCGGTTGCGCGATATCGACCAATCTCGCGCGTTCTCCAGCCACTTGCCGAATTGCCCGTCTTTGATGTGGTCGGGAATCCAGTTGATCTGTTGGTTTAGTTCGACCATGCGGTCTTTAAATTTGCTGACCTCGACGTACCACGACGGCACTGCCTTATAGATGAGCGGCTCGTCGGTGCGCCAGCAGTGGGGGTAGTTGTGGACGATCTGCCCGGGATCGCCCAAAATTTTCTTCTCTTTTTTTAGGTAATCGACGATGGGACGGATGGCGTCGAAAACGCGCATCCCTTCGTAGTCTTTCACTTCCGCCGTAAATTTTCCCGATTCGTCCACCGGGCACACGACGGCAATGCCGTTCTCTTTGCATACGGTAAAATCGTCCTCGCCGAAGCCGGGGGCGAGGTGGACTATGCCGGTGCCGCTTTCTTCCGTCACGAAGTCGGCGGCGATGATCTTAAACGCGTTTTCATGCCCCGTGAAATAGGGGAAGAGGGGTTCGTAGGCGAGGCCGGCGAGGTCGGAGCCTTTTAATCCAAAAGAGCCTTTATTAAACGCATTGGCTTTTCCGATACGCTCATTATCATCCGGATGTGGTTCTTCTTGATAACCTTGTCCTAATTCCTTCATGTACCTTGCGAATACAATTGGGGAAGAAGCAACAGCCACAAACACGCCATTATATTTATGTAAGTTATATTCCATCTCCGGATTCACCGCCAAGGCCAGATTGCTCGGCAACGTCCACGGCGTGGTCGTCCACGCGGCGATGTATATGGGAGTTTCGGTGAGGATTTTTGAATGATTCTCATGCCAAAAATTAAACGTGCTTTTTTTTGATTGCGATTTTTTCCATTGTTCCGCCCACTTTTCTTGGGCGGCTCTGGTTAAGCGAAACAACGCCGTCACCGTCTTGTCCGGGCGTTCGCGATAGCTGTTGTCCAGCCGCGTCTCGAAGTTGGAGACGGGCGTTTCGGCCGCCCAGCTATAGGGCATGACGCGCACCGACTCGTACGCCAGCCCTTTGTCGTATAGTTTTTTAAACGCCCAGATGACGGACTCCATATAGGGCAGGTCCATCGTCTTGTAGCCCTTGTCGAAATCGACCCAGCGGGCCTGGCGCGTGACGTATTCTTTCCACTGCTCGGCATATTGCATCACCGACGCGCGGCAGCGGTCGTTGAACTTGTCGATGCCGTAATCGATGATGTTCTTGCGGCCGGAGACGCCCAGCTCTTTTTCCGCGCCCAGTTCGGCGGGCAGGCCGTGGCAGTCCCACCCGAAGCGGCGCTCCACTTTTCTGCCGCGCATGGTTTGGTAGCGCGCCACGGCGTCCTTCACGTAGCCGGTGAGCAAATGGCCGTAATGCGGAAGGCCGTTCGCGAACGGGGGACCGTCGTAAAATACGTAGGCGTCGCCTTCGGGGCGAGATTCGACCGAACGCTCGAAAGTTTTATCCTTGCGCCAATACTCCAATATTTCCCGCTCCATGGCAGCGAAATCGGGTGAAGCAGTTTTGGCGTCATATCGCGGAGAGGCGTCGGAGGAGGTCATGGCTTCAATATAATATTGTTTATTGGCGGCGATGGACGTTGGTTATAATGCTCCACGAAATATTTTTCCAGCTTTGAATGAATTTTGCCGGAAGTCGCATGGTGCGCGCAGCCTAGCTTTCCGACGCCGACGCCAGCATTTTTGCGCGCTCTTCCGTCGTCAGGGCGTCGATAATTTCGTCGAGGTCGCCCTGCAGGACGGCCTCGATCTTATAGAGCGTCAAGTTAATGCGATGCTCGCTGACGCGCCCTTGGGGGAAGTTGTAGGTGCGGATGCGTTCGGAGCGGTCGCCGGTGCCGACTTGCCCCTTTCTGGCGTCGGCGCGTTCTTGTTGCAGACGCATCCGTTCCGCTTCGTATAGCCGCGCGCGCAGAATTTTCATGGCCTTCGCGCGGTTTTTATGTTGCGATTTTTCGTCTTGCTGCGAGACGACGATGCCGGTGGGAAGGTGGGTGATGCGCACCGCGCTGTCGGTGGTGTTCACCGACTGCCCGCCGGGACCGCTGGAGCGGAACACGTCGATGCGTAAATCTTTGTCGTCGATGACGATTTCGGCCTCTTCCGCCTCGGGCAAGACGGCGACGGTGGCGGCGGAGGTATGGATGCGGCCCGAAGTTTCGGTTTCCGGCACGCGCTGCACCCGGTGCACGCCGGACTCAAACTTCAATCTGGCGAACACGCCGTTGCCGGAGACGGACGCCACCGCCTCCTTATAGCCGCCGATGCCCGTTTCCGATACGTTCATAATCTCGAACTTCCACCGCCGCAATTCCGCATAGCGGCGATACATGGCGAATAAATCGGCGGCGAAAAGGGCGGCCTCGTCGCCGCCGGTGCCGGCGCGAATCTCTAAAATGGCGTCTTTGTCATCGGCTTCGTCCTTGGGTAACAGGGCAAGCTGCAATTCATGCTTTAAATCGGGAATTTTCTTGCGCAACGCTTGCAATTCCTCTTCCGCCATGTCAGCCATGTCGGGATCTTTCAGCATTTCTTCGGCGTCGGCTTTTTCCCGGACGGCGCGCAAATACTCGTTCGCCATGGGAACGACGTCTCCCAGCTCGGAATATTCCCTTGAGTATTTAACGAAATCGTCCTGCGACAACGCGCCGGGGTCGGAAATTTTGACCTCCAGCTCGTTGTGGCGTTGTATTATGCCGTGCAGCTTGTCTTCGAGCGCCATAGTGTTCGTGCGTTTTTTGGTTTCGCGTATTTATACGCTATGGCTCCGTCCGCGTACACCAAAAAATGCCGTTAAAACGCGACGCTTAGATCCACCCTGCCGGAAGAGCCGTTGCGGTAGCGATAATCGTCGCCGCGTCCGTAATAGCGGCGCTCTTCGACGTAATAATCGCGGCCCGGGCGATAGTTGCGCCCGTCTTCCCAACCGCGACGTCCGCGATCGTGCCTCCATTCGTGTCCGCGCCCGTGGCCTCCATGACCGTGGCCATGTCCATGGCGGTGGGGATGGCCGCGCCAATAGACCTCGCGCACGAGAATCGGACGATTGTCTATATAGTAGGCCGGCTCCGCCTCGATCAGATCGTCGGAAACGCCTCCCCCGCCGTAGCTTTCCGAGACGATGCGCCACGAGCCGTCTTGCTCCATGCACGCGGTGCCGTATCCGCTGCGCGGCGCGCCGCCGACGCGAATTTTGCTGGTATATTCGCGGCAATAATCGTCCGCCGACGCGACGCTCGCCGAAGCGAACAGCGCCGACGCGGCAACCGACAACCCTAGCGTTAAATGACGTATTTTCATAACGGGCCTTGCTTCTTTGTGTTGAAACGTTACGCTTCTTATACGTTTCCTTCTAAAAAAGTCTTCGCCCGTTATCGATAAAAAGTAGACCTCTTGCATAACCCTACTATGCCAGGCGCCTGCGTTGTCCTTTCCGTCCTCGAATGCTCACGTACGTCTAGTACGCTGCGCTTCTCCGGGCGGACGATCCTAGCATTCGCTCCGCCATAGCGGGTTATGCAAGAGGTCTAGTGAAAAGGCCGAACGCATGGGCGGGGGCAGGGGCGGTCCGCTAGCAGCGTCCGCGCGTCGCTTCTCCCGGCGGGCAGAAACCTTCATAGTAGGGCGCATTTTTTATGGCGTCTACGTTGCTTTTCCGCACGTCGCGCTTATTTTCTTTGCAATCGCGCTTATTCTTCTCGCATTTTTCATGGCAGCGGCGGGTGCAGCGTTCTTTTCCTGAGGCGTCGAAGCGGTCTTTATGGCATTTTCTTTCGCATTCCCCATGCGTCGCTTTATGGCATTGCGGACGGCCTTCGCCTTCATGCGCATGCGGGGGAAGGGCCTCCGCGTCGTAGGCGGCGCGATGCGCTTCCGTTTTTTCGTGGGCGGCGCGCCCGTGGCGATGAAAGTCGTGTCCGTGGAAACATCCCGTTAAGGCCGTCATCGATACGGCCGAGACGGCTAGGAGCATATATTTTTTCATGGGCTTCACCTTGTTCTACAAATAAAGGACGGATGAACATGAGAATAGGGTTTTTCTGATTATTTTTCAACCCTTGACTTATTTGTTCCGTGCGTTCCCCATGAAAAATATCGCACGCGTCCGTTTTGCTTTACTTTCCTCTACGAATTCATTACACGTAACCTACTTTATACCTTGTTGTTTACCGTCTCACGTTTGCTGATTCGCCATCACGTTTTATTAGCCGCACGCTTACGTCAAGGGCACCATGTCTAGCGAGCCTAAAATAGAGTTCGGAGGAACGTTGCTGTACGGGCTGTTAGATTTAAACACAGCGCAAGATCCCCAAAACGTCCGTTATGCCATAACTAACGATAATCAAGCGTTTCTTTATAGAAAAGGCAACATCGAACGCCCCGTTCCGCAAGCCGTTCGCGACGCCTGCGAACAGGGTGACGGAAAGAAGGTGGCCATGTCGTTCTCGGTTAAGTCCGGCAATGCGACGTCAATCGAAGTCATGCAATACCTGCAATCCGCTGTAGTTAAAGCCGGCATTGACAATTCTCAAATTGCGCGTTGCTCCGACGCGTTTTTGGAACGAAACGGCGCGAAAGGCGAAACATGGTATACCATCGCCGGCGTTTCCGCGCTTAAGGGCGTTCACGAATGTTTCGTGGCGTTTGCGCACGCATTCACCGGCGGCGTCAACATTGATTCTGATTACGTTATTGCCGGTCGCTAAGCTTGCTACGCTCTTCGCCTGTCCTTACCGAAAATTGCCCTATAAAAAACTCCGAAAGAAAAAAATTGTGCGGAAGCGTAAGATCGTTACAATGCCGTTATGTCGCTTAGGCAAAAACTCCCTCAAACAGCCAGGACGCATGACCATGCAAACCCGCGCCGCCGTCGCTTTTTCGTCCAAACAACCGCTTTCCGTCGAAACCGTCGATCTTGCGCCGCCGCGCGAGGGGGAGGTCTTAATCGAAATAAAAGCCACGGGCGTATGCCATACCGACGCCTACACCCTCTCCGGGGACGATCCGGAGGGCGCCTTCCCCGCCATTCTAGGCCATGAGGGCGCAGGCGTCGTGGTAGAGGCGGGCAAAGGCGTCAAATCGCTGAAACCGGGCGATAGCGTCATTCCCCTATACACGCCGGAATGCCGCGAGTGCGATTACTGCCTGCACCCCAAAACCAATTTATGCCAGGCCATTCGCTCCACGCAAGGCAAGGGCGTCATGCCGGACGGCACGTCCCGCTTTTCGCTGAACGGCGAACCGATCTTGCATTATATGGGATGCTCCACTTTCTCTAATTTTACCGTATTGCCGGAAATCGCCGTCGCCAAAATCCGCCCGGACGCCCCGTTCGACAAAGTGTGTTATATCGGATGCGGAGTGACGACGGGCGTCGGCGCCGTGGTGTTCGACGCCAAGGTCGAACCGGGATCAAACGTTGCCGTGTTCGGCTTAGGGGGAATCGGGCTAAACGTGGTGCAGGCCGCGCGGATGGTCGGCGCCGACAAAATTATCGGCATAGACCTGAATCCGAAGCGCGAGGCGCACGCAAGGCGCTTCGGCATGACGCACTTCATCAATCCAAAAGACGCGCCAAACGTCGTCGAGGCCATACAAGATTTAACCAAAGGCGGCGTCGATTACAGTTTTGAATGCATCGGCAACACCGACGTCATGCGGCAAGCGCTGGAATGCTGCCACAAGGGATGGGGCGAAAGCGTCATTATCGGCGTGGCCGGCGCCGGCAAGGAAATTTCGACGCGCCCGTTTCAATTGGTGACGGGGCGCGTGTGGCGCGGATCGGCCTTCGGCGGCGCAAGGGGGCGCACCGACGTGCCGAAAATCGTCGATTGGTACATGGAGGGAAAAATCGACGTCGATTCCCTCATTACCCATACGTTCGCGTTAAACGACATTAACAAGGCGTTCGACCTCATGCGCGCCGGCGAATCCATTCGCAGCGTCATACGGTTTTAGGCGCCCGCCATGCATGGTCCCGTTGCAAAAATAACGATGCGGATGAGGCGGTGTGTGCGCGCGGCCTACCCAAGGCGCATGTTCCTGCGATTCTTGCTGATTATCGTCGTGCCGATGGCGATCACGCAGGCCATCGCCATTTTTATGTTCTATGAACGCCATTGGAGCAGCGTCAGCAAGCACATGACCCGTGCCGCCGCCGGAGACGTGTTGTTGTTGCTCGACGCAGCGAAGGAAATGCCTCCGGAGAAGGCGAAGGCGTCCGTCGATCGTGCGTCCGCCCTTTTATACGTGAACGCCGCGCTTTACCCTCCCGGCGCCGCGTTGCCTTCGTCCTCGCATAAACGCCCGTCCGCGCCCGCGAGGGAGGCCGGCGGCTCATTGCTGAAGGAATTAAAAAAACAAGGCGACGGCGCGTTTTCCATGAGCTACGCCCACGGCTATCGCTTAACCGCTTCCGTCACGAACGGCACGTTAATAGTCGACGTGCCGTATAAGCGGTTGGCGAATCCCTCCACCTATATTTTTATTTTATGGATGGCGGGAACGGGCGCGGCGATGGCGGGGGTGGCGGCGCTGTTTATGCGCAATCAGGTGCGCGCCGTATTAAAATTGGCCGACGCCATGGAGCATGTAGGGCGCGGCGACTTTTCGCAACGTTTTTCGCCCGGCGGCGCCAGCGAGGTGCGCGCGGCAGGCGGGGCCTTTCTGGCGATGAAAGAGCGCATCGCGCGTTTTATCCGCAGCCGCACCGACATGCTGAGCGGCATTTCCCATGATTTGCGCACGCCGATTACGCGGCTTCGCCTGCGATTGGCGATGGCGCCCGAAAATGGCGCGCCGGAGGGGGCGGAAGCGGATTTGGACGAAATGGAGCGCATGATCGACGGTTATCTCGCCTATATGCGCGACGAGCGCACGTCCAAAGGCGAAGAACAAATCTCGGACGTAAAACAAGCCGTGGACGAGGTCGTCGCCGCGAACGCACGTTCCGGGGTGTGGATTGACGTTAATATACGGGACGGATTGCCGCCTCTTGCGCTTGCGCCGGAGGCGTTTGCTCGCGTTTTAACGAATTTATTGCAAAATGCAATTAAGTACGGCAAAGGCGTCGCGTTGATTTCGGCGCGCCAAATAGAGGAGGGAATGACGGAAATTTCCGTCGAGGATAACGGCGACGGCGTGCCGGAAGAGGCGAGGGACGACGTGTTCCGCCCCTTTTATCGCGTCGCTCGCGCCGGAGACAAACATAAAAGCGTAGGGCTTGGGCTATCCATCGTCAAAGACTTAACCGACGGCGCCGGCGGGAGCGTTCGCATGGAAAAAAGCGAAGAACTCGGCGGCGCCAAGTGCGTCGTCGCGCTTCCTTCCGTCTGCGGGTAAACGTCGGCAAATCTCATATTGAAAATAGGCTATTTGATAAGGTCATGATCGGAGAAATATTAGAACCGTCGGTACGAAGCGAGTTGCCGGCGCAGCACAAGCGGGGGCGGGACGGTCGCGCTTGTGACCGGATCAAGGTCGTATTGCTTCGGGACGACGGCCGGACGTATTCGGCAATTGCGTCTGCGTTGCTTTTGAGCGAAGAGGGGGGTCGCGTTCAACTTAACGATTACGAGACGCGCGGGAAGCTTTCGCCGGAGAACGGCGGCTCGTCATCATAGGCTTCTTATTCTGTGCATAAGGTGAGTTATTAAAAGGAATACTATACATGGAAACCATTTTCGCCGCCGCGACCGTTCGCGCCAAAAGCGCGGTGGCGGTGATTCGCGTCTCCGGAGCGCGCGCGACGGACGCCTTGACGCGCTGCTCGACCTTGCCCTCGCTTCCGCCGCCGCGTCGCGCCGCTTACGTTGCTTTCGTTCATCCGCACGCGCGCGACGTCATAGACAAGGGATTGGCGTTGTATTTTCCCGCGCCGCATAGTTTTACGGGCGAGGATTGCGTCGAGTGGCACATTCACGGCGGACCGGCGGTCGTCGAGCGGGCGCTTCGGGCCATTGGGTCGCTGGAAGGGTTTCGCCGGGCGGAGGCGGGAGAATTTAGTCGCCGCGCCTACGACAATCGTAAAATGAATGCGCTCGAGCTGGAAGGGCTGGCGGACATGCTTTCGGCGGAAACGGATGCGCAAGCGAAGCAGGCGGCGAAATTGCTGTCGGGAGAGACCGGCGCGGAAATACTCCGGCTGCGCGACATGATCGTGGACGCCCAGGCTTATATCGAGGCATACATCGATTTTCCCGACGAACCGATACCGGAATCCATCAGCGACGACATTTCCCTTAAGGTCGCGACGGTCAAAGCGGCGCTGGAACGGGCGCTTGCGGCCGGAAAGCGCAACCGACTGGTGCGAAGCGGCATGAAAGTGACGCTGTTCGGCGCGCCCAACGCGGGCAAGTCAACGCTGATGAACGCCTTGGCCAAGGCGGACGTGGCGATTGCCTCCCCCGTTCCCGGCACGACGCGCGACAGCATTAGCGTCAGGCTCGACGTGGGGGGGTATCCGGTATCGCTTACCGACACGGCGGGATTGCGCGACAGCGACGACGCGATAGAAAAAGAAGGGGTCGCAAGGGCGCGGAATCGCATAGCCGACGCCGATTTGGCCCTTGCGATCGTCGCCGCCGACGAAGGCATAACCGACGACGTCCGAGCGCATATTGACGACGCTACCCCTATTATCGTGAATAAAACGGACAAAATTTCCGGACCGCCGCCCGTTTTCCACCCGCGCGCGCGCCATGTGTACGCATCGCTTACGGAAGATCCGGAACGGGCCGCTACGGAGATTCTGGCGCTGATCGAGCATTTCGCCGACGCCTCGTTTGCCGGCGGCGAAGGCGCCGCCCTCGTGACGCGCGAGAGGCACCAAGCCTATTTAGAAAACGCGCTCGACGCCTTGTCCGACGTGGACATGCGCGCCCTGCCGCCCGAAATAGCGGCGGAACATCTACGCCGCGCCGCCTACGAAACGGGAGCGGTCGCCGGATTTTCCGATACGGAAGAGATGCTCGATAAATTGTTTCGCGAATTCTGCATAGGAAAATAAAAGGACATGAACGAAGGAAAAAGGGAGACGCGACGCAGCCCGTCGATTCTCCCTTTTTTCTTGTCCGCATAACGGCAGGCGGCGCGCTTATGCGTTGGATATGGTTATTTAACGTCGCGCTTTAAGGGGGCGACGAAAGCGGTTTATACCGCGTATGGTTGGGCATAACCATAGGAGGAGCGGGGTTTTTCTTCTGAAGTTTCGGGAGAGAAGTATGCCGATGGAGGATGAGGGATGGGATTCGGGAAATTATTTTCAACGTCTCTTTCGACTATTCCGCCCTTAGCGCAAAAATCGCACGATTGACCATGTCGAGAAGGCCCAGTGTTGAAGAAAAGAATTAAAGTTGCGCGCCCTCTCGTTCGCTCAATCGCTTTCATCAATTCCGTACGTATAGTAAAAACATAGGCGCACGGCAATATCACCGTCCACAATGCCGGAAACACGAATAGCAACCCGAAGCGAACATCAAACATGATCGTTGCAATAATAGAGGCGACAACGTACGCAAGAACGAGAACGAGCATTTTTAACAACCCGAAGCAGACTACTCCCAGCTTTTTTGGAGTGGTATTTGCGCGGCTCTCCAGTAGGGCGTACCTAAAAAGAAAATTTTTTACGTACTTAACGGGTTTGAAGGCGAGAAGTACTGCCATATAGAATGCTTGCATGGCAAACAATATGCCGGCGGAGAAAACTCCCATATGGGCATAAGGACTCTCCGTAACCTTTTTCTCGAAGAAAATACGACAAGCCGCAACCATGGATATCATAAACATGATTGCTGCCATGACGCGGAATAGACGGGCAAAGCGATTTAGCGCCTTACGTCCGCAACCGAATAAATTGTCTTTGATGTCCGGAATGATGGATGCTCCCTTAGGATGATAAGCGGTAAGCCTGAAGGGAGGCAGCGCCTCCGCTCCATAAGGAAAGAAAGACATTTAGGGCAAGGGGTAGTCACGCGTGCGAACCGGCGCAAACGTCACAAGGAAACCAAGCGAGAACAACGAGTTTATAATTTGACGAGGGCGCGAGATGAAGCGAATTCCTGAAATAGTATAATTTTATTATACTGTAATATTTTTTACAAGTACATATATGTTTTGTAAATTCAGCGCTCGATACAGGGTAGAAACATGAATAACGCACACAGCCTAAGATATTAATCCAAATGTCGGGGAACGGCAAAAAATACTAATCAGCCCTGCTCCGCTTTATCTTCTCTTGACGCAACGCCGTTTTTTCCTTTATGCTCCGCACATGTGGTTAGAGGGAATAGGCAGGAATACGTTATACTATGAGTACAGCAATATCCGACGCAGCCGGCGTGCGCATCGACGCCCACCCAAGCTGCGGTTTGTCGAAAGCCGATCTTTTACGTCTCTATTACGACATGACGCTTATTCGCCGTTTCGAGGAAAAAGCCGGACAATTATACGGCATGGGCATGATCGGTGGATTTTGCCATCTTTATATCGGCCAGGAAGCCGTCGCCGTTGGTATGCAACACGTCATTAAAGAGGGCGACAGCGTCATCACCACCTACCGAGACCACGGCTTGATGCTCGCCTGCGGCAGCGATCCGTACTCCGTATTGACCGAACTGATGGGGCGCAGGGACGGCTGTTCGCAAGGTAAGGGCGGCTCGATGCACATGTTCGACCTAAAGAAAGAGTTTTACGGCGGTCACGGCATCGTCGGCGCTCCGGTGCCGCTGGGGACGGGCGTGGCGTTCGCCCATAAATATAAAAACAAGGACAATATTTGCCTCACCTATTTCGGTGACGGCGCCGTCAACCAAGGACAGGTGTACGAAGCCTTTAACATGGCCGCCTTGTGGAAGCTTCCCGTTCTCTACATTATCGAAAACAACGAATATGCGATGGGCATGTCGGTCAAGCGTTCGTCGTCGACCACCGAGTTATATCTTCGCGGCGACGCGTTCGGCATTGCCGGCGCACAAGTCGACGGCATGGACGTATTTGCCGTGATGGAAGCCGGACGAAAGGCCGTCGATCACGTGCGCGGCGCGCAGGAGCCGTTTATTTTAGAGATGAAAACCTACCGCTATCGCGGCCATTCCATGTCCGATCCCGCGAAATATCGTTCGCGCGAGGAAGTCGACCACATGAAGGAAACCCGCGACCCCATCGACAAGGTGCGCGCGGCGTTACTTGCCGCCGGTTGCTCCGAAAATCAATTGAAGTCCGAAGAAAAGAAAATCAAAGACATGTTACACGACGTCGTCGAGCGCGCCAAGGTTTGCCCCGAACCGGACGAGGGGTTGTTGTGGACGGACGTGTATTCCGATTAAATAGCGTTAAGGGCAAAGCAATGGCAAAAATCACCGTAAGACGTGCGCTTAGGGACGCGATGGCCGAAGAAATGCGTCGTGACGAGAGCGTGTACATTATCGGCGAAGAGGTGGCCGAATATCAAGGCGCCTATAAAATCACCGAAGGGTTGCTGCAAGAATTTGGGGCGAAACGGGTGGTGGATAGTCCTATCACCGAACACGGCTTTGCCGGTTTGGCCGTCGGCAGCGCCTTTGCGGGGTTGCGTCCGGTGGTGGAGTTTATGACGTGGAACTTCGGCATGCAAGCGATCGACCAGATCATTAACTCGGCGGCAAAGACCAATTATATGTCGGGCGGGCAGGTGAAATGTCCCGTCGTGTTTCGCGGCCCGAACGGCGCGGCGGCGCGCGTGGCGGCGCAGCATTCGCAATGCTACGCCAGTTGGTACGCCCATTGCCCGGGCTTGAAGGTGATCGCGCCCTATTCCGCCGCCGATTCCAAAGGGTTGCTAAAAGCGGCGATTCGCGACCCGAACCCGATAATATTTCTGGAAAACGAAATATTATACGGCCACGAACACGACGTGCCGGAAAATATCGACGACGATTATATCGTTCCCATCGGCAAGGCGAACGTCGTGAAGCCGGGAAAAGACGTGACGATCACCGCTTTCTCCTTGACCGTTAAAACCGCCCTAGGAGCAGCCGAACTGCTGAAAAAACGCAATATCGACGCGGAAGTGATAGATCTGCGCACGTTGCGTCCGCTGGATCGCGAAACGATTCTTGCCTCCGTTCGCAAAACTCATCGCCTCGTGACGGTGGAAGAAGGGTGGCCCTATGCGGGAATCGGCGCGGAACAAGCGGCGTTGGTTATGGAACATGCGTTTGACGAATTAGACGCTCCGGTTGTGCGGGTGGCGGGAAAAGACGTCCCGCTTCCGTATGCCGCGAATTTAGAGGCGTTGGCGTTGCCGTCGGCGGAAGAAATTGCCGAGGCCGCGGAGCGCGTATGTTTCCGTCAGCGGCGAGCGGCGTAAAGCTCCGCCGAAATTTCTTGTGCGGCTATGCGGGACGGAAAGACGCTGTCGAGCTTTACCGATCTGACTTCGTCACGGCGTCGGCGACGATTTCTCTGTCCGTTCCGGTAAGGGAATATTGAATGCTTCCTTGCACGACGACGTTTTCGCCTTGGCTTACGTTCAGCTTGGCGGGCGTTTTTACGTCAATGGTAATGCCGGCGGAATCCCTCAATAGGAAAGTTTCGCCGTCCTTAACGCTTTCAACGGTGCCGGCGATCAGGACCGGGCCATTATAGGGCAGTTCGGCGATGCGGGAGGCCGGCCTCTTTCCGGCGAATGCGCGCGCGTCGTCGCCGATTTTGGGTGTGCCCACGCTGTGCGAGCCGAGCCTGGTGACGGAGGCGAAGGTGATTTCTCGTCCCGTTTCCGAAATTTCGTCGTCGAGCGTGCCTTGCACTTTGACGAAGTCGCCTTTTTGAAGCGTAACGTCGGCGTTCGTTTTTACGTCTATCGTGTTGCCGTCGGCGTCGCGCAGCGTAAAGCTTGTGGCGCCATCGACGCTATCGACCGTGCCTGTGAGCGTGACCGGACCGCTTTTCGGCAAGTCCTTCACGGCGACGTTACCTTCTATCCCGACTTGTATGGGAGTGTTTTCCGTAACGGAGCGAAGGGGCGTTTCGGCCAGAGAGGCGGAGCCGGCGAAAAGCGAGGCGGCAACGAGGAGGGAAGGGGTTTTAAATGGCATAAGTCGCTCCTACTTTATCTATCGCGCGAAAAAATAACGCGGCGTTCCTTGAGATGGGAATCGCCGCGTTTTGTTTTTTGGCCGTGCAAAAAATTAGTTGATTTTCGCGACGGTGGCGGAGGTGATTTTTTCCCCTATGCCCATGGTGCCTGCTTCCACCAAGCCTTGCACGCGCACGCGGTCGCCTTTTTTGAAGGAAAGGCGGGTGTCGGACTTGACGTTGATCGTGTTGCCCTCGGCGTCGCGCAGGGTAAATTCCGTGGGGCTGTCCACGTCGTCGACGGAACCGGAGATGGCCGCCATGCCTTTTTTCGGCAATTGCTTCACGGAAGAGGCTTCATTCGCCGCCGGCGCCGCCTCGCCGGTCGCGGGCTGCTGCTGGGTAGCTTCGTGCGGCGACGCGGAGTGGGACGGCTCTTCGGCGCGAGCGGAAGAAAAGGCCAACGAAACGGCGGCGACGGCCAAGGCGGCGGTATATTTTACTGACATAATTTTATTTTCCTTTTGTGTTTAATCACGATGATTAATCGTTACACTATGACCGCCGGCGCATGTTTTCCATCATTTGTGCGCGCGATATTTATAAAGGGATCGTAAACGTTCAAGATTGCGTAAAAAGAGAGGAGACGAGGAGCGCCTTGCTTTCGCTAAAATTTTCGGCGACGTATGCGCGTAACGTCGTTAAGGGGAATATTCCGGGAGCGAAGGCGTCCGGCGCAATGTCCGCCATCGGCAGCATGACGAAATCCCTTCGGAGCATGTGGGGGTGCGGCAAGATGAGTTCCGGCGTTGCCATAAAAACGTCATCGTAAGTTAAAATGTCGACGTCAATTTCGCGCGGCGCCCATTCCCCGCGAGCGCGGCGCCCTAAAAGCGCTTCGATCCGCTTGGCGGCGCGCAGCAGGTCCAGCGGGGGGAGGGAGGTGTTTATCGCGATGACGGCGTTATGGTATTCCCAGTTCCAGCTTGCGGGCGCTTCCGGCTTGAGCAGCGCGGCGGAGGCGTAGACCGAAGAATGGGCGACAAGCGTTGCTTCTCCGTCGCGGATTAGCGCTTCCGTCGCCCGGCGAAGTTGGGCCGTTCTGTCGCCCATATTCGATCCCAAACCTAAAAAAGCGCGCGCCATAGATATTCTTTTTTCCTTGTTTCTCGTACCTTACCCGAAATTCACGAGGTTCCGGTATAAAAAGAAGTCGTAAAAATAAAATCACGCCCAATGAGACAACATTACGCTTGCAATCATGCGCAAAGCATGTATTTTTCGGTGGACGCGCCCTTTGTAAGGCGAACGTTCACGTTTGGCGTCGATACACGACGGCGGTGCGTTATGCGTGCAGTAATTTAAAGAATAAAATGCAAGAAGGTTTCATGCCGACGATTAATCAGCTTATTCGTAAGCCGCGCCAAGACAAGCGCGTTATTAATAAAGTGCCGGCCTTGCAGGCCAATCCCCAAAAGCGCGGCGTATGTACGCGCGTTTACACAACCACCCCTAAAAAGCCGAACTCCGCTTTGCGTAAGGTTGCAAGGATTCGCTTGACCAACGCCTATGAGGTGACCGGATATATTCCCGGCGAAGGCCATAACTTGCAAGAACATAGCGTCGTTATGATTCGCGGCGGAAGGGTAAAAGACTTGCCTGGCGTGCGCTACCACATCATTCGCGGTACGTTGGATACCCAAGGCGTTAAAAACAGAAAGCAAGGCCGTTCCAAATACGGCGCAAAAAAACCTAAATAAATTATCGTGTAGGCTTATATTATGTCGAGAAGGCGCGCAGCAAAAGAAAATTTTATATTGCCCGATGCGAAGTATCACAACGTCGTTATTTCTAAGTTCATTAACTGTTTGATGCATGATGGAAAACGTTCCGTGGCGGAAAAAGCGTTTTATAGCGTCATGGAGATGCTTGAACGGGAGCTAAAAACGCATCCGCTCGAAGTGTTTTTAGAGTCCGTCGATAACGTTAAGCCGATGGTTGAGGTGCGCTCCCGTCGGGTTGGCGGCGCTACGTATCAAGTGCCCGTCGAGGTCCGCCATAAGCGTCAACAGACGTTAGCGATTAAGTGGATTATTGACGCCGCCCGTAAGCGCGGCGATAAAAGCGTGGCGATTAAGCTGTATAAAGAACTGTTGGATTGTTATCATAAGCGCGGAGAGGCGATTAAAAAGCGTGAAACGGCGCATAAAATGGCCGAGGCGAACAAAGCCTTCTCTCACTATAAATGGGCCTAAGCGTTTTTATCTCTTTGGTGTGTTTACGTATTTTCGGCAGTTAAGGATGGGTTGTTATGGCGCGCGAGACTAATATAGAATTTTACCGCAATATCGGCATTATGGCGCATATTGACGCCGGTAAAACCACCACCACCGAGCGTATTTTATACTATACGGGCCGTTCGCATAAAATTGGCGAGGTGCACGAAGGCAACGCGACCATGGACTGGATGGAGCAAGAGCAAGAACGCGGCATCACCATCACCTCCGCCGCCACGACGTGTTTTTGGAAGGATAGGGAGGGTAAAAGCTTCCGCATTAATATTATCGATACGCCGGGACACGTTGACTTTACGATTGAGGTGGAGCGTTCCCTGCGCGTTCTTGACGGCGCCGTCGCCGTGTTTGACGGCGTTGCCGGGGTGGAGCCGCAATCGGAAACCGTATGGCGTCAGGCGGACAAATATCACGTTCCGCGCATGTGTTTCGTCAATAAGTTAGACCGTACCGGAGCGGATTTCTTCCGTTGCGTCGATATGATCGTCGACCGTTTGGGAGCAACTCCCCTTGTCTTGCAATTGCCTATCGGCGCCGAAGATCGTTTCGAGGGCGTGGTGGATTTGGTAGCCATGAAAGGCATCACGTGGGAAGCGGAAGATCTCGGCGCAAAATATAACGTCGGGGAAATTCCCGCCGGCTTGCACGCCAAGGCAAAGGAGTATCGCGAGAAACTCGTGGAGACAGCGGTGGAAGTCGACGACGAAGCGATGGAAGCCTATTTAAACGGCGAAGAAATTAGCGAAGAAAAGTTACGCGCATGTATTCGTAAGGGTACGGTTTCCGCAAAGTTCGTTCCGGTTATTTGTGGGTCCGCCTTTAAAAATAAAGGCGTCCAACCCTTGCTTGATTCCGTTATAGATTATCTTCCTTCACCTGCGGACGTGGGAAGCGTACACGGTATTTCCGTAAAGGACGACGCCGAGCCAATGACGCGTAAAATTGACGATTCGGAGCCTTTCTCCGCGTTGGCGTTTAAAATCATGACGGATCCGTTCGTCGGTTCGTTAACCTTTACCCGCATTTATTCCGGCAAGCTTTCGTCCGGCGATACCGTGTTAAACTCCGTTAGACAGAAAAAAGAACGTATCGGTCGCATGTTACTTATGCATGCGAATACGCGGGAGGAAGTAAAGGAAGCGGTTGCGGGAGATATCGTGGCTCTCGCCGGGCTAAAAAACACGACGACCGGCGAAACGTTGTGCAGTATGGAAAAGCCCATTATTCTTGAGCGTATGGAATTTCCCGCTCCGGTTATCGAAGTGGCCGTCGAACCGAAAACAAAAGGCGATCAAGAAAAAATGTCCATCGCCATTGGTCGCTTGGTCGCGGAAGATCCTTCCCTTACCGTGGCTACCGACGAAGAAACCGGACAAACGGTCTTAAAAGGCATGGGGGAGCTTCATTTAGAGATTATTATTGATCGCATGAAGCGCGAATTCGCGGTTGACGCCAATATTGGGGCTCCCCAAGTGGCATATCGTGAAACCATTACCCGTACCGCCGACATCGTCTACCAACATAAAAAACAAACCGGCGGCGCGGGCCAATACGCCAAGATCAACATGACGTTCGAGCCGCTTGAAGCGGGGTCGGGATTTGTATTTGAATCTAAGGTTGTGGGCGGCAACGTGCCCAAGGAATATATTCCGGCGGTAGAGAAAGGGATAGAGCAAATTAAGGAATCCGGCGTGTTGGCCGGGTATCCGATGATAGATTTTAAAGCGACACTTACCGACGGCGCTTATCATGACGTGGACTCCAGTGCGCTCGCGTTTGAAATTGCCGCAAAAGCGGCGTTTAAGGAAGGAATGGCCAAAGCCGGTCCGCAAATTTTAGAGCCTATCATGAAAGTGGAGGTCGTTACGCCTGAAGAATATATGGGCGACATTATCGGCGACCTTAACTCTCGTCGCGGGCAAGTGCTCGGGATGGAGGCGCGAGGGAATGCAAAGGTCGTGGATGCCGAGGTTCCGTTAGCCAATATGTTTGGTTATGTGAATACCTTGCGTTCCATATCCCAAGGGCGCGCCCAGTTTACCATGCAGTTCTCTAAATATACCGCCGTTCCGCGTAACGTGGCGGAAGAAATTAAAAACAAAGTGGCGTAACACACAATAAGCATGTAAGGAGCTTTAGCGATGAGCAAGGAAAAATTCGAGCGTACGAAGCCGCACGTGAACATCGGGACGATCGGTCACGTTGACCACGGGAAGACGACGTTGACGGCGGCGCTGACGAAGGAGTACAACCCGAAGAACG
>JBEVNR010000026.1:0-14339 GCA_040507985.1 Rickettsiales bacterium
TCCGCCGTTTTGCTCGCACATACATCCAAACAAAAATGACGTAATATTTTCTTTATCTTATAGTCGCTTAAAGGCCTGTTGTTCATAGACTTTCTATATATTAGATAGTCTAGGCGCTAGTCAAGAGCCAAACATTTTCCACTTAGGCATAGCGGCATATGCTAATCTAAGCCTTGTAACGTCAGATTTTTCTTCGGGAATTGTATAGAATTTCGGCGGCGTCAGGACGTCGGCGTCAATGTTCAGATTTTCTTTCATAGATTGGCAGCCGGCTGACGAAGACGTTTTCGACGCTAGGCTTCTTTTTTCCAATTCGGCGCTAACGGCGTTAATGAATTCCTCGATCTTCACTCCATTTTGGCGCGAGGTCAATTCACCTCCATCAAAAATGTTTTCGTCTTCGTTCATCGAGTTAAAAAATTCATCGACGCCCGTCGGATCTATGCCGGTAGGAACGTCATCGCTAGCCGGAGCGTACGCGGCAATTGCTTGGCTGATTTGTTCCACCGTGCCTAGTGAAAAACTATAATGCCTGTAATGCCAATAACCCTTACCCGTCAAAGAACTAGCCGTCTTAAAGCTCATCTCGTTCAATCGCTCCGGCTCGCAAAGGGTTGCATAGTCCGCCAAGGGGAAATCGGAAGAAGAATTTTTGAGTCTAACCGAAAGAATGCGAGCAATCTCCGGAGAATGCTTCCCTAAGGCCGTAGGTCTATCCTTGTAGGCAAGGAGCAACTCTTCCAAAATGACATAGAGGTGTAGCGCATTCTGAAAATCCAATGCAAAGACATTGCCGGAATCTTCCGAAATTTTTTGCGCCAACTCATCGAGCAGACACGGATTGAGACCCGTTATTTCTTGAAAGAAATCCTTTAGCGCAGAATCATATTGCGCGAACATATGCCTCGCCGCTTCTTTCAGGTCGTCCGGGGTAAAGTGATTCTTGTAGCGTGTCTTGTAGGCATCCTGAATATAGTGCATATCTTCGCGCGAAAGTTCAATTCGGCTTTGCGCCGTATACGTGTTCCCACGTAAAACGTACAACGCCTCGCGAGGGTTTTCAAGCGCGCCTAACGCATCGGCATATTTCTGCAGGTAGGTCGCTTGATTTTTCAAAATGCGTATAGATTTATATGTCGATGAAGCGTTTTCGGGAACGACGTATTCTCTAACAGCAATATCATATGCCGCTTTTCCGCATAGATGAGGGAGTACTTCCGTTAGCCATTTGCCCGGAGGCTGACATTTCAGGAGCAGGGTTTCTATGCTCGTCCCTTTTTTACCGAGGATTGAAGGATCAGTAAGCTTGTTCAGCAAATCTTCCCAAGTATCAACCTTGGTAACGTCGGACATGGTGCAGAAAATAGCAGAAAGAGACTTTCTTACGCGCAAATACGATCAATGTACTCTTAAGTAGTTTTAAAGAATATAGAGTATTCAACCAAAGAAATGATTGCATCTAATTACGCCTATTGTATCCACGCGTCAAGGCGTTTTTTTGCTAGATTAAATGGATGGTAAGTTTCGGCAAGATTTCTTAAGAAAAATATCTTGCCATCTTATCGCGTTTCGCTACTATGGCGTAACGTTATGTGCCTTCCGTTTCCTCGCCTAGCGCTTTTCCGATAAATAATTGAGAGCGTCATGTCGCTTCGCACGTTTTTTCGTCCGTATCGTCGCGTCGTGGTAAAAATTGGGTCTTCCCTGTTGACGGAAGCCGGCACGCTACAATTGCGCCTCGAATGGCTGCGCGATTTATGCGCGGAGTTGGCCGACGTTCGCGCCTCCGGCACGCAAGTCATCGTGGTGACGTCGGGCGCGGTCGCGCTTGGTCGCAGCCGCATGGGAGCCATGCACGGGCCGCTGCGCATTCAAGACAAGCAAGCCTATGCGGCCTTGGGACAAACCGACTTAATCCACGCCTATCGCGGGATGTTTTCGCGCCACGGCCTGCACGTGGGACAAATATTGCTTTCTTACGGCGATTGCGAGAACCGGCGCAGCTACCTGAACGTGCGCAACACGATCGACACGCTGCTGCAATACGACGCCGTGCCGGTGATTAACGAAAACGATACGGTCACCACGCGCGAATTGCGTTTCGGAGACAACGACCGCTTAGCGGCCATCGTCGCGCAAATGGCCGGCGCGGACGCGCTGGTGTTGCTGTCCGACGTCGACGGCCTGTACACCGCCAACCCTTCCGCAAACGAAAACGCCGTCCACATTCCGTTGGTGGAAAACATTACGGAAGAGATTCGCGCCATGGCCGGCGGCTCCGGTTCGTCGGTCGGCTCGGGCGGGATGGTCACGAAAATTAAGGCGGCGGAAATGGCCACGCCCTGCGGTTGCGACGTGTACTTAACCTGCGGGGCCTTACGGCGTCCGATCTCGCTTCTGGCTTCCGGAGAGGTGAAATATACCTTGTTCAAGCATCGCGACACGCTGGTAAACGCGCGCAAGCGGTGGATTCTCGGCAACATGCACGTCTATGGCCATATATTCATCGACGCCGGCGCCGTTAAAGCGTTAAAAGAGGGAAAAAGCCTGCTGCCGGCGGGCGTCATCGACATAACCGGCGACTTTGACCGGGGCGACACGGTGACGATCACCGACTGCCGGAACGAGGAAATAGGACGAGGACTCGTCGCGTACAACGCTTCCGACGCGCGCCTCATAAAAGGCCACAACAGCGCGGCGATCGAGCATTTGGTCGGTTTTTCCGGACGAACGGAACTTATTCACCGCGACGATTTGGTGCTAACCGGCCGTTTCTAGCCGACGCTTTATTGCGCTTCGGCGGGGATTTTTTCCTTCGCCGCGTTTTTAGAGCCTGTAGCGAATTAAATTTTCGTCGATTTTCGAGGAATTTTTTGGCGGTTTTAGGAGGAATTTGACCTGCGTAGCGGACTACGGAGGTCAAATTTCGACGCGAAAACGACGAAAAAGACCCGAAAATAGGCAAGATTCTTAATTCGCTACAGGCTCTTAGGAAGGGCGAAGGCGTCCGCCGTTCTTCCGGCGTTGGTTTTTCCCGATTCCTCAAAATTATTCCTGCTTCCGGACTCAGCATACGCAAAGGGAGAATTGCCGTTCGCCTCGGTGCGTTTGCGCGCTTCGTCCGCCGGGGTGCGCCCTTCCGCGTAGAGTTGCAGCGAATCGAGCAATTGGCGCAGCTCCCTGCGGGCGGTCACGTGCGACAACTTGATGCTTTCCTCCTTCACCCGCGCAAACAGGTCGAGCAAGGTCAATCCTTTGAGGAACAATTCGCGATAGATCACCCGCTCGCTTAAGCCGGGCAGCACGCGGCATCCCGCGCGTTTCTTCAATTTGGCGAGGGCGTCGGCCATGCGCTGCTTGTTGCGCGCGTCGATGGCGCTAAGGCGGTTGCGAAGGACGATCCACGACGTTTCTTTTTGCGTGCGCTCGGCGCGGGTAAGCTTGGCTTCCCACACCACTTCGCTATACACGCCGTGGCGATCTATTTCGTGCGTGTTCGGGTCGATTTTCGCCAGCACGTCCATGTCAAAAAAACTGTCGTTAATGGGCGTGATGATGGTATCGGCGTAGCTATGCGCCAGCCGCGACAAAAACGTGTCGTTGCCCGGGCAGTCGATGACGATGAAATCGGAATGGGCGGACGCTTTTTCGATGCAATGCAGAAACCGCTTGGTTTCGTCCTCTTGCGCGTGCTTTGCGGAGTCGAGCGCCGACTTATTGATGATGTAGTGGTGCGGAAAGGGAAGTTTCACGCCATTTTCAAGGATATATTTCTTGCGGTTCTCCAGATAACGCGAGATCGAGCGCTGGCGCGCGTCAAGGTCGATGGAGCTGACCTTAAAGCCGTGATATAGCAGGTCGATGATTAAATGCACCGACAGGGTGGTTTTGCCCACGCCCCCTTTTTCGTTTCCGAGGACGATGACGTGCGGATGTTTTGCGGGGGCGGCGGTCATGAATGCGTTCTCGTAATGTTTCGGGCGGCGCCTTAAATATGGGCGACAAACGCCGCGCCGCGTAAATTTTACGCCGGCCCGCCCCCGGGACGCAAGCGAAATTCGCGTTTTTTCGTTACTCTCGCCGGGAAAAAATAAAGAACGCCGTATCGATTCGCGCCTTCATGAGAATTATTAGACCTCTTGCATGGAGGCGAGGCCCGCGATAAATTCTTGCGCGCCGTCCGTAAAGCGCCGCGTATTGATGGCGGTGAAATCTTCGCGAAAACCGGCGTCGGCGGGAACGCAGAACACGCGATCGGCGGCCCCGTTCGATAACGGCATAAAGTTTCCGATAGGAAACTCTTTCGGAGAAAACGGCGCGTATCGATAACCGCGCGCGAGGTCCATCACGTCGCCCATGATCGCGGAGGCGGTTTCGAGCATGCCGGCGCCCGGGCCTTTGAGCGAAATTTTCCCGATCGCGTCGCCTTCGACGCATACCAAATTTTCGGCGCCGGCGCTGCGCGCGGCGTCGGAATCGAACGAAACGAACGCCGGGTAGACGGCGCGGGAAACATTGCCCCGTGCGTCGCGTTCGGCGCACGCCGTCAGACGAATCGTCCCGCCAAGCAGCTTCGCCGCCGTGAAGTCGCGGGGAAGCAGGCGACGAATGCCCTCGATCGCCATCGCCTCCATGGTGGGCGCGCCGCCGAACGCCAAGGCCGACAGAATGGCCAATTTGTGCGCCGCGTCACGTCCGTCTATGTCGTAACCGGGGTCGGCTTCCGCGTACCCGCGCGCCTGCGCTCCCTTAAGCGCGGAATCAAAATCGACGCCGCCTTTTTCCATCTCGCTTAAAATATAATTACACGTGCCGTTAAGCAATCCGTATATGCGCGTGAAGGAATTTCCCGCCAAGCCTTCGCGCAGCGTCTTAACGACGGGAACGGCCCCCGCCACCGCCGCTTCGTAGGCCAGCGTGGCGCCGTGCTTTTCCGCGAGAGCCGCAAGCTCCGCGCCGTTTTCCGCCACCATCGTTTTATTGGCGGTGACGACGTGCTTCCCCCGGCGTAAGGCACGCTTACAGAGATCGAGCGCCACGCCGTTTGCGCCGCCGATGGCCTCCGCCACGACATCTATGTCGGGAATGTTTGCTAGGTCGGCGGGATTGTCGACCCATACCATCCCGTCGCTATTAAAGGGACGGCGCTTGTCTTTTTGCCTTGCGCTGACGGCATGAATGACGATGCGCGCGCCGCATCGCCTTTCGTATAAATCGGCATGGCGCTCCACGAGGGCAACGACGCCGGCGCCGACGGTGCCGAGTCCGGCAAGGCCGAGCCTCAACGTTTTTCGGCTCCGCGCGCCGATCATGCGGCCGCTCCGTCGTATCGCGCCTTATAAGGATCGAGAAATTTCTTAATGTTTCGGCACGCCTGACGAATGCGCTGTTCGTTTTCGACCAATCCGATGCGCACGTATCCTTCCCCGTGTTTGCCGAATCCGACGCCGGGCGCCACCGCCACGCTTGCTTCCGTCAATAATTTTTTACTGAACGCCAACGAATCGTCGCCTTCGATGCCGTAAGGAATTTTCGCCCACGCGAACATCGAGGCGCGCGGCGGTTCGATTTCCCATCCCGCGCGGTTAAACCCGTCAATCAATACGTCGCGACGAGACTTATACAGCGCCCGCCTTTCCTCCGCCCATGACTCCGGTCCGTTTAGCGCGGTCGTCGCCGCAACTTGCAGGGGGGTAAAGGTGCCGTAATCGATGTATGACTTGATTTTCGCCAAGGATTCCACTAAGTGCGGACAACCGACGGCAAAACCGATGCGCCAGCCCGCCATCGAAAAGGTTTTGCTGACCGAGTTAAATTCGATCGCGACGTCTTTTGCGCCCTCCACTTGTAAAATGGAGGGGGGAGGATCGGAAGGATCGAAATAAATTTCGGAATAGGCAAGGTCGGAGATGATATACACGCCGTAATGCGTGCAAATTTCCACCATTTCGCGGTAAAATTCAAGGCTCACCGTCTCGGAGGTGGGATTGTTGGGAAAGTTAAGCACGATCGCCACCGGCTTGGGCGAGCATTGCTCCAGCGCTTCCTTAATGTTTTGGGCCAACACGGTTTCGTAGGGAACGTTTTTTACGGAATAGACGCTCGCACCTTCAATGATGAATCCGTACATGTGGATCGGATAGCCGGGGTCGGGCACCAGAAACACGTCTCCGGGTTCGGCAATGGCCGTGGCCAGACTGGCCAGCCCTTCCTTCGAACCGATGGTGACGATCGCTTCCTTGTTCGGGTCAAGCGGCACCCCGAAGCGCCGCATGTAGTAATCGACGACGGCTTTTCGTAGGCCGGGAATGCCGCGCGAGGAGGAATAGCCGTGCACGTCCGGCCTTTTGGCCGTTTCGCACATTTTTTCTATCACTTCTTGGGGCGGCGGCATGTCGGGATTGCCCATGCCGAAATCTATGACGTCTTCTCCGCGCGCGCGCCCTTCGGCCTTGAGGCGATTCACCTCGGCAAAGACGTAAGGAGGCAATCGCGAGATGCGGTGAAAGGAGCGATGTTGCATATACTAGTGTTTGGGGCGTGTTGCGTCGCCCGAAACACTAGTAGCTTATGTCGGAATTTGCAACAGGATTCGCACCGGAATTCGCGTCGGCGAACGAGTTGTAATAGGCGGTGCGATTGCGCGAGGCGTATCGCGTCCTGCTGTCGGGTATGGGCTGCACCGACGTCATGCCCGACCCGCCGTAATAGGCGTCGTCGCCGTAGGCTTGCGGATCGCCGTACCCGCTCTGATCGCCGTATCCGGCGGAAGGTTGCTGTTGCGGCGCGTACGGTTGCTGCTGGGCGTAGGAGGGATCCGCGCCGCCGTACCATTGTTGCGGCGGGTAAGGCTGCGCGGCGCCGTAAGACGGCGGGCTGTAGCCGTAGGGCTGAGGTTGGGCGCCGTTAGGCGAGCTATAGGCGTTCGCGGCATAAGCGTCGGTGCCGTACGCGGCGGCGCCGCCGGGCTGGTAGGCGCCGTAGGCCGGTTGCTGTTGCTGGGCCGCGCCGTATTGCGGTTGGGCGTAAGGATCGGCGGCGGCCTGATTTCTGTAGGGTTGTCCGTATTGGCCGGCGTTGGCGTCGCCGGGGAAGCCCCCGTTCAGGTCGAGCGGCATGTCGCTTCCCCCGGAGTATGAGGGCGTGGCGCCCTGGCCTGCGCTGTATCCTACGGGAGCGGCGGCGCCGTACCCGCCGGAATTATACGCGCCGGCGCCGTAAGGGGTGGCGTATTCTCCGCCGCCCGCGTAGGGCGCGGCGGCCACGTTCGTTCCTGCGCCGGAGGCGAAGGCGTCGGCGCCGCTTATGCCCGGCATGCCGGCGTCGCTCATTCCCATGCCCGTCATGTCCGCTCCGGGATACGAGCCGGCCATCGCCGCGCCGGCGCCTCCCGGGGTCGCCGGCAGTCCTTGCGGATATCCCGCCGCAGGGGATCCCGCTTGCGCCGCCGAGGCCGAAAGCATGTTTTCTCCGTACATGCCGGAGTAGCGCGGGTCGCCGTCTACCGGCGGATTGTTGACCGGGCGCCGCCGTTCGGCGTAAAAAGCGCGCTGGTCGGGAGAGCGGCTAAGGTCTTGCGATTGGGGATGGACGGAATCTCCGCTAAAGCTCGTCTTCATGTCCTTGACGGCATTGCACCCCGCGAGCGGAAACGCTAGCGCAGGCAGGAAAACCGCCGCATATTTTAACGACGCGATCCCAAACTTAGCCTTGACAGGCATACGCTTACCTTTTAAAAATAAATACACTACGCGCATTATTGTGACGTCCATATAAAAACGCCTCACGTACTTAAAGCATTTTAGCGATATATTCTTGAAATATCAATAATAATTTCACATAAATATTTCCTTATTGATTCCGGCAGGGAACTAAGTCCATTGATTTTTTATGCGAAGGACGCATATTCTTCTTGCGCCGCGCCTCCGGGCGTTGTAGCTAGTGGATGGTTTTATTTTTAACGCGGAGCAACTTATGCGCCTCTTTCTACTTTTATTCACCCTGTTGTTTACCGTGGGCGTGCAAGCATGTTCCACCACGAAAGGCGCCGACAAAAAAGACGGCGACTCCACCACCTCCCTCAGCGGAACGGACTCTAGCGACGAGTTCGGCGAAGACGGCTACGGCGTCGACGGCCAGGATTTAGAGGCGTTTGCGGAAAAGCCCGGCGGGGAAGAAGGCGAGCGCGCCCATGACCGCGTCTTTTTCGGCTATGACAGCGCGGCGCTGACGTCTAACGCGCAGGAAACGCTCACCAAGCAAGCCGCGTGGCTTCGCGACCATACCGACGTGCGCATTACGGTCGAAGGCCATTGCGACGAACGCGGAACGCGCGAATACAACTTGGCGCTTGGCGAAAAACGCGCCAACGCGGCGAAATCCTTCCTCGTCGGCGAAGGCGTCTCCTCCTCTCGCGTTTCCGTGGTCAGCTACGGCAAGGAACGTCCCGTTTCCTTCGGAGGCGATGAGGAAACCAACTCGAAGAATCGCCGTGCGGTAACGGTGCTGAATAACTACCGTTAATCGCCTTAGGGCACAAAAAAGCAAAAGCGGCGGCGCAGCGATGCGCCGCCATTTTTACGTCAATAACGGCACCAAAGCATGGCAAGGAAGCGGATAGTCCTGTTCGGCGGAAGCTTCGACCCTCCCCACGAGGGGCATCTTTATGTTTCGCGCCTTGCCCACCAAACGTTGCGCGCGGACGAGGTGCGATGGATTCCCGCCCTCGGCAATCCCTTAAAGCCATCGGGCTGCGCGCATGGTTTCGACGAACGCATGGCGTTGTGCCGCGCCTTAACGCAAGACAACGCGTTTGTTTCGATATCGGACATAGAACGCAGAATGCGCCTACGTTTCGCCGTCGACGTAATCGAAGCGACAACGGCGCAAGAGAACCGCGCGCGCTTCGTGTGGATGATGGGAAGCGATTGCGCACCGCGCTTTCATGAGTGGCTGCATTGGGAAAAAATCGTCGCGTCCATTCCCCTCGCCATTTTTTCCCGCACCCCCGACTGGCGCGAGAAAATACGGACCGCACATGCCTTCGCGCGATATGGCGAACGCATGCGCGACGCGAATCCGGAAAAATTGTTCCTGCGTCGCCCGCCCGCCATTCAACTAATAGAGACGCTAAACCATCCCGCCAGTTCCTCCGATCGGCGGAACGCCTCTTGCCTTTAACATATTCGGGGCCTCTTCAATTCTCGGTTATTTTTTGCGCCGCAATAACTTATGGTTGATTATTTCCGAAAATCATCTATTTTTTATAGGACTCGCCGTTATCGAACGCGCCATAACGCAACAAGGGGGGAATATGTGGCAAGAGCTGTTAAGCGGAGAAAATTTCATGCCGCACGGGCATTGCTTTTTGTGGCTGCCCGAAATTTTATGGCTTCACGTTATTTCCGACATAGTCGTCGCGGTGTCGTATTTTGCCATTCCCCTGGTGATTCTTTTGGTGTTGTGGAAGCGCAATAAGCGTCTGCCTTATCCGTGGGCGTTCACCATGTTCGGCATTTTTATTTTTTTATGCGGGGCAACGCATATTTTCTCCATCCTTACCTTGTGGCGTCCGTATTACTTTGTCGAAGGAATCTTAAAGGCGCTGACGGCGGCGGTGTCGTTCGCCACGGCGACGATGGTCATTCCCCTGGCGGCGGAAATGTGCGACGCGGCCTCTAACGAGAAGAAAAAACGATAAGGTAGCGCGTATGTCGACGAATATCGGGTATCAACCCGTCCGGGACTTACGGTTCTATCGATTGCCCATGCTGATTATCGTTATCGGAGCGGCGGCCTCGATTTTCGCCTTTACGGCGCTACTCGCGATGCGCCATGCCGACGCCGGGTCGGCCTTCGCGAGGGACGCCAAAAGCCGCGCCCAGTCCTTTGCACGGTCGTTGGCGTTGCAAGAGCGCGCCATTGCGTCGTTCGAGGCGCGATTGACGGACGTGCGGGCAAGCGAAGAAAGCGCATTGCTCTTTTTAGATCCGGCCGTTTTTTCTCCCGTTGCGCTTTATGACGTGGCAAGCGACGCGCTTTTGCCGTATTCGGGCGCGTCTTCCGACGAATCGGCGCAGGTTCCGGACCGGCCGGACGCATTACGCTCAGCCGCGATGAAGGCGATCAAGAACCGCGCGGCGACGGCGAAGTATGGGCGCTCGCCTTCCGGCGAAACCTCCGCGTTTATCATAGCCGTGCCGTACAAGGACAATGCGAAGGCATTGCTGCTGCAACCCCGCCCCGAGGTAATTCTCTCCGACGTCAATTTTACGGACGAGGCGGACGAAAACGCTCCGGAGACGTATGTGTTCGCTCCGGACGGATCGACGTTTTCGATGCCGCCGCAATCCGTTCTTTCCCCCTCGGCGGCCCAGGAGTTTATCGGTTTGCTGGCGAGCCGCCGGCAGACGGGTCCCGACCCATTGACCTATTTTCGCGAAATACCGTTTTTGGGCGAGAAATGGAAAATCGCCTTCGTGCCGAACGGCGGTCGCCTGACGGCCCAAGGGGAGTCGCTGCCGTGGAAAGCTCTGGCGTGCGGCGTCGGGCTAACGTTCGTGATGGGATTGCTCGCATTTATGGTCGGCAGGGAAAACAAGCGCGTCTCGATGCAGGCGGAGGAGCGCGCCCTGGCGCTAGAGCTGCAAAACCGTCATTTAGAACATCTCACGCGTTGCCTGGAGCAAAGCAACGAAGACATGGAGCAGTTCACCTACGCCGTCTCCCACGACCTTAAGTCTCCGCTCCGAACGATTTATACCGTGATGCAAATGCTGGAGGAGAGCATATCGGAAAAAATGTCGCCGGAGGAAAGGGAATATATGGAAATCGTACGCGGACGTGCGTCTAAAATGGGCGAATTGCTGGAGCAAGTGCTGGAATTCGCCCGCACCGACGACGAAACCCGTCGAGGCGACGAAGGCGGACGCGTCGACCTTAACCATATGGTAGACAATATCTGCGGATTAATTCACGTTCCGGACGGTTTTTGCGTGAAGGGAGACGAGACGTTGGCCCGATTTACGGTCGACCGGTTGCCGCTGCAACAAGTGTTGCACAACCTTATCGACAATTCGCTTAAACATCACGACGGAAAATCCGGAAATGTGTGCGTGTCGGCGGAAGAATGTAGCGAAGAGTACATACGCGTTACCGTCAAGGACGACGGACCCGGCATTTTGCCGGAATACGAGGAAAAAGCTTTTAAAATGTTCCGCACCCTGGGGAATAAAGGGAAAAATTCGGGAAACGGATTCGGCCTGGCGATGGCGCGCCGGCTGGTGCTGCGCTACGGCGGGGAAATCTGCCTTGGAGTCGGAGACGGAGGGAAAGGTCTTTCCTGCACGTTTACCTGGCCCAAAAATATTTACGGCAAACGCGTCGACGCCGCCTAAACGGAAGGAACGTACGGCGGACGGGCCAAACGGTTTCCCGCGTCGAGGAAAAGCGTGTGGCCGGTGACGGAGGCGCTCTCCAGCAGGAAGCAAACGGCGTTCGTCACGTCGCATATGGGCGTGGCCATGCGCAGGGGAGAGCGTTCGCACAGCGCGTCGAAATGCTCTTGTCTCTGCGTCGGCGCCGGCCACGCGTTGCCGAGCGCAATCGCATTGACCCGCATGTGGGGGGCGTAGCGGAGCGCCAGCGCGGTTACGACGTATTTCCCTGCCGCGCGGGACGCCCCGTAGGAAAAAAACGCGTCGGAATATATGTCGCTCACATAGTCCGACACCATAACGACGTCACTGCGTTCGCCCGGATTGCGCTCAGCCAGCAAGCGCGCCAGCAAGGCCGGCGCGAAGGCGTTGACGCGCATCGATTGCACGAACGTTTCTTCGTTCGGGGCGTCGGCGTCGTCCCTCACGAAATGCGAGGCGTTGCATATTGCGACGTCTACGCCTCCTAATTTTCGGTCGGCCTCGCCAAAGGCGCGGGTTACGTCGTCTGCGCAGGAGAGATCGGCGCGAACGGCGCAATAATTTCCCGAAAAGCGCCGACGAAACTCGTCGCACAGCGCGTGCGCCTCTTCGTGCGAACGCCGGTAATGCAAAGCGACGTCGGCGCCCTCCGTCGCCAACGCTTCGGCGATGGCCGCGCCGATGCGCCTGGCCCCGCCGGTGACGAACGCGCACCTGCCTTTATGCCGCATGGACGTACCTCGTCAATACCCTACCTCGCCTCCACGTCCGCATTAAGTTGCAGCGAGCAACTATCAGGCGAGTCCGACGTGCAGACGATGTAATAATAATCGTTTTTTTCGGAGAAACGTTTTACGTCTCCGGGGCGGCTAATGATGTTGTCCTTGTTCCTCCAGGCCACGCCGACAATTTCGCCGTAATCGCCTTGCACCACCGGGCTGACGCTGTCCAGGGGATGGGCGCGCATGCCTATTTTTGCACATAAATCGGCGCTGTATCGGGGATTATGGTCGTTACAGACGCTTTCAAACGGAGAGCGGCTTTTCGGCATAAAAAATATAATCGCGGCGCCCGCCAGCGCGACGCCCGTTATCGCCAGGGCCAAACGAATGGATATGCGCATAAAACCCTACGCCGCTCCTTCGTTCTCGTTCGCCAAGGCGTCGTGCAGCCGTTGCGCGAACACCGTCACGGGACCGGCGCCCATGCAGAGCGCCATGTCTCCGTCGCGTCCGTTTTCCTGCATGTAACGAATGATTTCGGCGTCGGAATACACGGTCGCGGAGGTCCCTTTATGGTTTTTCGCTATGGCCTCCACCAGCGCCTCGCGCGTTATGCCGTCGATGGGTTTTTCTCCGGCGGGATAAATGTCCTTCACCAACACCAGGTCCGCGTCGTCGAAGGCCTTGGCGAACTCGCGGAACAACGCGTTCACGCGACTGTAGCGGTGCGGCTCGAAGATGGCGACGACGCGCCCGGGCTTGGCGCCGCGTTCTTCCGCCGCGCTTTTAATGACGGCTTTTGCGGCGGCGAGCGTCGCTTTTATTTCTTCGGGATGGTGGGCGTAATCGTCCACCACGGTTACGCCTTTTTTAGACGTTCCCAGTACGGTGAAGCGCCGTTTCACGCCCTTGAAATGCTGTAGCGCGGCGCGTATGGCGTCGCATTCTATGCCCAATTCGCTCGCGGCGGCAATCGCCGCCAGGCAATTCAGCACGTTATGGCGTCCGGGAGCGGCGAACGCGACGTTTTCCATGATTTTTTCGCCTTTTATAAAGACGTCGAAGCGCGAGCCGGCGGCGCCCGGCGTCACGTTGTCCGCGCGCACGGCGGCGCTTTCGTCGAAGCCGTAGGTGACGATGCGGCGCGAGGTAATCTGTTTCGCCAGCTTCGCCGTCTCCGGATGGTCGGCGCACAACACCGCGAAGCCGTAAAAGGGAAGTTTTTCGATAAACTGCCGAAACGCCGCCAACAGGGCGTTAAAGTCGCCGTAATGCTCCAAATGTTCGGGATCGATGTTGGTGACGATCGCCACGGTGGCCGGCAGGCGCAAAAAGGAACCGTCCGATTCGTCCGATTCGGCGATGAACCAATCGCCTTTTCCCAAATAGGCGTTGCTCTCGTGCCGATTGATGACGCCGCCGTTCACGACGGTGGGATCAAGCCCCGCCGCCTCGAAAATGGAGGAGACGATGGTGGTGGTGGTGGTTTTTCCGTGCGATCCGGCGATGGCGACGGCGTGGCGGAAGCGCATCAGCTCGGCGAGCATTTCCGCCCGACTGATGACGGGAATATGGTTGCCCCGCGCGGCGACCAGCTCCGGATTGTCGGCGGGAATGGCGGAGGAATACACGACGATGTCCTTTCCCGCCACGTGCGCGGCGTCGTGGCCGTGAAATATCGTCACCCCCAGACGTTCGAGACGTTTGGTGTTATAATTCGCTCCGGCGTCCGACCCGCTGACCGAATAGCCGAGGCGCTGCAATATTTCGGCGACGCCGCTCATGCCGATGCCGCCGACGCCGATAAAATGCATGTTTTTTACGCGGGCGCTGAGGGTATCGGCAAGGGGAAGGTACATAATCACGGTCCGCAGGTGGATGAACGCCGCCCACTATAATCAAGTTTGGGCGCGTTTCCAATAGGCTTATATAATTTTTTCGCCCCTCCTTCCGTTGCCTGCTTTCGCGCCTTTATGGTGGCCGCATTGCAACATATTGTTTTGTGCGGGATGGAATCATATGGCGAACGAAACGACGCCGCACGTCGGACTGCCGTTTATCGCGGTCGGCCAGGCGCAGAAGGAGGTGACGGCGAACGAGGCGTTTTTAGCGATAGACGCGCTGCTGAACGTGGGCGCAATCTCTCGCGTTGCGACGACTCCGCCGGCGTCGCCGAGCGACGGCGCCGCCTATATCGTCG
>JBEVNR010000008.1:0-7460 GCA_040507985.1 Rickettsiales bacterium
TAGGCTGTATGCACTTTTTGAGAATGGCCGGATTTTTGGTCTTTTTTGCTGCAAATTCCTTTCGTTTTTTTGAACCGAAGGTCAGCGCAGCTAAATAGTTCACTATTCCCGCAAAAACGAACGAAATTTTAGCTTCGCTGGCCGGTGGCTCGCTAAAAAAATCCCTGAAAATCGTCTCGTTTCAAAAAGTGCATACAGCCTAGCGCGTTGAATTTTTGTAAAGGGTGCATTAATTGATGACGTTGCCCTGAATTTACCCGTAAAGAAGGAAATTGGCCTTTTCCATTAATTCTTCGTTAAGATTTTCTATTTATGTATAACATGCCCACGTTAACTTTGATGTCGAGCATATCGTTATGAATAAAGTCGCCGTCTCCGCATTTTCCGAAAAAACTTTGTCGCCGAAAGACGCCGTATTGCCGGAAGACAAGCATACCGCGCAAAAAATTAGCGAGCTGCGTCGGCGTCATCGTTTGACGCCGGAAGAGATGAGCGCAATTACGAGCGTACCGGCCGACGTAATACGGCGACTGGAATCGGGAAAAAGCGCCGTTCCGGCGTCGGCGGTGTTTCTGATTTCTTACAGCATGGGGGTGGCCCCGGACGAGCTTATGGACATAGAAGAGGCGTAAGTCCTGTAGACGTCTTCTAATTAGGACTTACGCTAGCTGAGCATCTTTTTGGCGCTTTCTGCGGTTAAAATCGTCTAAAAATCTACGCACTGCGTAAGTCCTACTAATTAAAGCCTCTTTTTACCACCCGCGCAACAGGTCGTTGAGGGAGGTTTTCGAGCGGGTTTTTTCGTCCACCGTCTTAACGATGACGGCAGCGTATAGGGAGGGAGCGGGAGCGTCGGAGGAAAACGCCTTTCCGGGAAGGGTTCCGGGCACCACCACCGAATAGGCCGGCACGCGACCGTAATGCACTTTTCCGGTTTCCCTCTCGACAATTTTCGTCGATGCGCCGATATACACGCCCATCGACAGCACGCTTCCGCGCTCGACGATCACGCCTTCGGCCACCTCGCTGCGCGCGCCGATAAAGCAGTCGTCTTCAATAATCACGGGGTCCGCTTGCAGAGGCTCCAGCACGCCGCCTATGCCGACGCCGCCGGAAATATGGCACCGCCTGCCGATTTGGGCGCAGCTTCCGACCGTCGCCCAACTATCGACCATCGTTCCCTCGCCCACATAGGCGCCGATATTGACGAAGCTCGGCATAAGCACGCAATTCGGAGCGACGTAGCTTCCGTGGCGCACGAAACATCCGGGCACGGCGCGCAATCCTCCTTTCTCGAAGTCCGATTCCGTCCACCCGTTGAATTTAGAGGGAATTTTATCGTACCACACGCTTTTTTCGCCGTGGCAAGACGGACCGCCTTCCATCAGGCGCGAAGAATTCAGCCGAAACGAGAGTAAAATCGCTTTTTTTATCCATGCGTTCACCGTCCACCCCATGTCGCCGGGCGACGCGACGCGAATCTTTCCCATATCCAGCAGGTTAAGCGTTTGCTGCACGGCGTCGCGCAATTCTCCCCCCGTATCGGAAGAGACGGATTGGCGTTTCTCCCATGCGGATTCGATGATTTTTTGCAGGTCGATTGCGATCATGGGCATGTGCTTGCAATAGGGATGAACGGAGCGAAGTAAGCCAGGCCGCACGCCTTGCTAAAGCGCTAACGATAACTAAGCGGCGCGCGCATGGTACCTCAGGAGGGAATCGAACCCCCACCTCCGCAAGGAGACCGGATTTTGAATCCGGCGCGTCTACCGGTTCCGCCACTGAGGCTCGCCGCTAACCGTTCTCGTCCGGCATTGTATAAACCATGAGCCTCCGATTGTCAAAGAAGTTTTAGGCCCACCTCAACGCCAGGCGGAATTTTCTTTGGACCATAATTTTGGAATGGCGTCGGCATTCAAAAGAGGGTGGCCTCAAGTTTTAAGTGCAACGTCTATATCGTAAAATCGATAAGTTTAAGTCCTATAAGGATTTCGTCGAGGCCCGGGAGGGTTGGACGGCGACCAATTCGGATACAAAAGAATTTTATCTAAAAAGTTGATATGTAAATAATAATTTACATGATAATGTATACTCGACCGAGTAAAATAAGGGTATGATGGAGATAAGGGTTAAAGGGAAAAATCAGGAAGGAGAGGGGCGTGAGAAGGTTAGTGTTTTTGTCGCTAGTATGCGGCTGTTATCTTGCGGGTAATCCGGTGTTGGCGGCGGCGACCGGATCCGTGACCATTACCGGCTCGGTGCCGGTGGCGTGCGACATCGTCGTGCAAACCGAATCGGGCGCGACGGGCATAGCCGACTTGTCGCTGGGCGACACCGATCGGCTGGTGGCTACGGTGACGGAAGATTGCAACGACCCGGACGGCTACACCGTCTCTCTTGCCGGGTCTAACTCGGGGAATCACACGGGAAAGTTCGTCGATAGCGTCAGCGCGGACGAGCTTAACTTTACCGTAAAATATAACGGCGTGCAGACCGCCTCGGGCGGCGTCGTGACCGATTCGAACGCTCCGGCGAACGCCGCGCAGAAACCGGTGCGCATCACCTACGCCGCCGATCCGACCTTGACGGGAGCGGTGGGAAACACCTATCAGGAAACCCTTACCTTCAGCATTTCGGCGAAGTAGAAGGCGCGCTGCGCGCTTTAGGCCGCTCCCTCGTATTCGTTGAGCTTGTTGCGCAGCGTTCTGATCGAAATGCCGAGAATGTCCGCCGCCTTCGTGCGGTTGCCGTAGCAATGCTCCATCGTTTGCAATATCAGCTCCCGTTCCGCCTCCGCGACGGTTTTTCCGACCATGTTGGGGGATTTTTTTACGGAAGAATCGGAAAAGCTTTCCTCCGTTCCGGATGGCGGCGAGACGGGCCTATGGGAAAGCGATTCGTTCAAGGCTGCCCCCGGGCCGGCAAACACGACGTCTTCGGGGCGGACGTCCGTTCCGCTCGCGAGCAAGACGGCGCGGTGGATCGTGTTTTCCAGTTCCCGCACGTTGCCCGGCCAAGCGTGCGCGGCTAATTTAGCGCGCGCCTCGTCGCTAAAACGGTTAACGCGGGAGCCGTTCATGGCGGCGTAGCGGGCGAGAAAATAGTCGGCCAGCAAGGGAACGTCCTCCTCCCTTTCCCGCAAGGGAGGAATGCGCAAGTGAATGACGTTCAGGCGGTAATATAAATCTTCGCGGAAGTGCCCCGCCTGCACGTATTCCCATAAATTGCGGTTGCTGGTGGCGACGATGCGCACGTCGATTTTTACGCCGGACTTGCCGCCCACGCGGTCTATCTCGCGCTCTTGCACTACGCGCAGCAGCTTCGCTTGCAGCGGCAGGGCCATTTCGCTCACCTCGTCAAGCAGCAAGGTCGAGCCGTCCGCCTCTTCAAACTTGCCGATGCGGCGCGACGTCGCCCCCGTGAAGGCGCCCTTTTCGTGGCCGAACAATTCCGTTTCCAGTAAATTTTCGGGAATGGCCGCGCAATTCACCGCCACCATCGGCTTGTCCTTGCGTCCGCTATGGCGGTGAATGTATCGGGCGGCGATTTCCTTTCCCGCGCCCGATTCCCCCGTGATCAACGCCGTGGCGTTCGAGGCGGCGATGCGATGGCATAAATCGAATAGCGCCTTCATTTTCGGCGAGACGAACACGACCTCTTTTTGTTTGTCTTCGCTTAAATCTCCCAGCAGCGCGGCGATAATTTCTTCGTCCGGAGGCAAGGGAACATATTCTCGCGCGCCGGCCTTAATGGCCCTTACCGCCGCCGGGGCGTCGTCTTCGGTGCCGAACGCCACCACCGGCACGGTCAGCCTTTCCGCCACCATGCCGTTAATCAGGCCGGGAACGTCGCCGGCGACGTCGGCCATCACCAATTCGATGACGTGGCCGCCGCGCAGCAGCGCCAGCGCCTCGCCGACCGATCCGGCGAACATCGTCGCCGCGCCTTGTTTTTCCGCCAACGTCGCCGCCTGTTGCGTCGGCCCGTTTTTTTTCCCTACTAAAAGAATGCGCATGCGTATGTCCGGCGTCGATTGTTATTCGCGGTTACAATATATATAAGAAAAAATATATATAAAACAAAAACCTGAACGACGCTAAGGCAAAGACTCCGATTCTTACCAAGGGTTTTATTTTTCAATAAAATAAAACTCTTCCGAAATCTCACGTCAATCATAGCAGTAGATTGACAGAAATTGATATCTTAAACATAGATTATTAATCAGTTAATTTATTTTTGCCTTGGTCTTTGCCCTGCGGCGAAGGTTTCTTGGCTTGATTTTTACGATAAATTCGATAAGGTTAACGGCGCGTTAACCTTGCGGACGGCAGGAAGTAAAGACATCATGATACCTCGCTACTCTCGGGCGCCGATGGCCGCCTTGTGGTCGGAAGAAAATAAATACCGAATTTGGTTGCAAATTCAGACGTACGCGTGCGAGGCCAACGAGAAATTGGGCGTTATTCCCCAAGGCGTGGCGAAGGCGTTGCGTGAGCGGGGAGCAGTGGATGCGGCGCGCATCGACGCCATAGAGCGCGTCACCAAACACGACGTCATCGCGTTTTTAACCGATTTGGCCGAATCGGTGGGGGAAGAGGCGCGTTTCGTGCATCAGGGCATGACCAGCTCCGACTTGCTTGACACCTGCTTGGCGAAACAACTGTCCGACGCTTCCGACCTATTGCTTGCCGATATCGATCGCGTGACGGAGGCGCTAAAAAAGCGCGCCTTTGATAGCAAAGACATGGTATGCATGGGGCGCAGCCACGGCATTCACGCCGAACCCACCACCATGGGGCTAAAATTCGCCCGTTTTTATACCGAAATGCGGCGCAACCGCGAACGGCTCGCGCGCGCGAAGGACGAAGTTGCCGTGTGCGCCGTCTCCGGCGCGGTGGGTACGTACGCCAACATCGATCCGTTCGTACAATCTTACGTGGCGGAACGCATGGGACTGGCGCCCGAACCCGTCTCCACGCAAGTCGTTCCCCGCGACCGCCACGCCTATTATTTTGCGACGCTTGGCGTGATCGCCTCTTCCGTCGAAAACATCGCCGTGGAGATTCGCCACTTGCAGCGCACCGAAGTGCTGGAGGCGGAGGAATTTTTCTCCAAGGGCCAAAAAGGCAGTTCCGCGATGCCGCACAAGCGCAATCCGGTGCTGAGCGAAAATCTTACCGGATTGGCGCGCATCGTCCGGGGATACGTTACGCCCGCGCTCGAAAACGTGGCGCTGTGGCACGAGCGCGACATTTCGCATTCCTCCGTCGAGCGAATGATTGCCCCCGACGCGACCGTCACGCTTGATTTTGCGCTGGGAAGAGTGGCGGACTTAATCGAAAATCTCGTGCTTTATCCTGAGAACATGCAAAAAAACCTCGATAAATTGGGCGGATTGGTGTTTTCGCAGCGCGTGATGCTGACGCTTACGCAAAAAGGCATGAGTCGCGAAGACGCCTACGCCGCCGTGCAACGCAACGCGATGAGAGTATGGCGCGGTGAAGGAGATTTTCTTTCGTTTTTGCGCAACGACGCCGACGTGGCGGCGAAGTTGTCGTCCGAAGAATTGTCGGCGCTGTTCGACTTACGCTACCATACCAAGCATGTCGACGCCATTTTTTCCGCCGCCTTCGGCGACAATACTAAGCAAGGATAGGTTTTCTCCATGGCTTTCGCGTTTTTGCACGCCCTTGCCGCTCCGGGGAAAATGCGCCACGCGTTCGACGCCGCATTGTTGCCGCTAGCATTCGTATGCGTCGTTGCGCTGGCGTTCGGCGTCTATACGGGATTGGTTTCCTCGCCGCCGGACTACCAGCAAAAAGAGGCGGTGCGCATCATGTACGTGCACGTTCCCGCCGCATGGACGGCGCTCGGGGCCTATGTGACGATGGGGCTGTGCGCCTTGGCGGGATTGGCGTTTCGTTCTCCCTCATTGATGACGCTCAGCCGCGCGATCGCCCTGCCCGGCGCGACGTTTTGCGGCATATGCCTCGTCACGGGTAGTTTATGGGGCTATCCGATGTGGGGAACGTGGTGGGCGTGGGACGCCCGCATGACCTCGACGCTCGTGTTGTTTTTCTTTTACGTCGGGTATTTACTGCTGATAGACGCGCACGACGACGCCGAACGCGGAGAGCGACAGGCGGCTTTTTTATGTATTTTGGGACTAGTGAACGTGCCTATCGTGAAGTTTTCGGTGGAGTGGTGGAACACGCTGCACCAACCGGCGAGCGTGCTGCGCAGCGGAGGCATATCCATCGATCCTTCCATGCGATGGCCCCTTTTTTCCATGTTCGGAGCCTATCTCTGCCTGGCCGCCGCCGTCACTATGATGCGATTTAACTGTTTTCTCGTCACGCGCAAGGCGGAGAGGTTGGAAGCTTCCTTATTGCGGAGGCAGGAGCGTGGCGGAAAATAACGTCCTTTCCGACGAAAACGGCGTGCGCCTCGACCGCTGGTTGCGCCGCCGGTATCCCGCCGTTACTTTTGCCGACGCGTCGAAATGGGCGAGAAAGGGAGAAATTCGCGTCAACGGCAAACGTGCGAAGGCGTCCGATCGCCTGACCGAAGGCGACGTCGTCCGCACGCCGCCGCAAGCGGAGTATTATGCCGTTAGGGAACGCGAAAACGTCGCCGTTCCCATGCACGCCGTTCGGCGCGCCGCAGAGTCGGTGATGTACGAAGACGACGATATTATCGTTATCAACAAACCCTCCGGCGCGGCGGCCCAAGGGGGAAGCGGTCTCGACTACGGACTGGACGCCGTAATGCGCATATACGGCGAAAATGATGCGATCGCCCCCGCCCATCGGCTAGACAAAGACACGACGGGCATATTGGTGTTTACGAAAAATCCTTCTGCCGCCGCGAGATGGGGAGAGGCGTTTGCAACGAGGGAAGCGAAGAAAACCTATGTCGCATTGACGGCCGGACGCCTTCCGTCGCCTGAAGGAGAAATTATCGGCGGGTTGATAAAAAGACGCGCGGACGGCGTCGAAAAAATCGAGGCGTGCGACGAACGCCAAGAGGGAGCGAAAAGGGCGCACACGGCATATGAAGTAACGGAATCGTTCGGCGCGCGCAGTTCGCTCGTCCGGTTATTTCCGCTCACCGGACGCACCCACCAATTGCGCGTCCACATGGCGGAAATGGGATGCCCGATCATCGGAGATTACAAATACGGATATCGGGCGGAATTTCGGCCTTATCCCGACGCCCGCCATATGTTTCTCCATGCCCGGCAATTGGAACATGCGGGAAAAACGTTTGAGGCGCCCTTGCCCAAGGCCTTCGCCGACGCCGTAACACTATTGCGCGGAGGCGGTATGCAAGAGGTCTCGTCTGTAAAAAAGGTGGTATGAATTTAGTTATCCGCCCTTTATGGTAGAGTGCGGTAGTCCGTTTCCCCCGGGCGAAGCAAGCTGGTTTAGCGAAGGGCGGGGGAAAGGGTCGGAAGGCGG
>JBEVNR010000014.1:0-66431 GCA_040507985.1 Rickettsiales bacterium
TTCCGACCCTTTCCCCCGCCCTTCGCTAAACCAGCTTGCTTCGCCCGGGGGAAACGGACTACCGCACTCTACCATAAAGGGCGGATAACTAAATTCATACCACCTTTTTTACAGACGAGACCTCTTGCATAACTTAGCTATTGGCAAGCCGAATGCTAGGAGCGACACGCTTAGCTACAGCCGCAGCATACATAGATAGGTACGTGAGGATTCCAGGACGGACTCAGGCGACGCAGGCGGCCGCCGAAGATAAGGGGGTATGCAAGAGGGATCTATTGAAATCGCTCTACGCCCCTACCCTTAATAATGCTTTAAGCGATTGCGTTTATGATGCTATGATGCAAATCAGGCAAAAGCGGACTATTAAAACGGAAATTAATATGAGCACGCATTCCGCGACGAAAGGTTTTACGTTGGTCGAGCTGTCGATCGTGATCATCATCGTCGGACTGATCGTCACGGGGGTGATCGGCGGCCAGCGCCTCATCCAACAAGCAAAATTGCGCACGCTTATTTCCGATAAAACGGACGTCGAAACGGCGGTGAACAATTTTCGCATCGAATTTCGCGCCGTTCCCGGCGACATGCGCAACGCCGATTCGTTTTGGCCGGCGTGCGGCGGCAGCGCCAACGCCTGCAACGGCGACGGCAACAAACACATAGATTATGCCGACGGAAACGACGCCGCCGACGAATCCTATACGGCGTGGACGCATTTAGCGAATTCGGGCCATTATCCGGGCGCGTTCACCGGCGATTCCGACGCCACGTCGAAGGCGGGCGTGACGGTTCCCGAAGCCTCGTTTAAGCAAGGCGTGGTCATTACGCTCTTATACGACGCCGACTTGCCGTCCGATCCGACGTTCTTCTCCGGCAACGTCATTTTATTTGGGGGAGCGACCGGCGCCGCGACGCTTTCCGACGTACCTTTCCTGCTTCCCTCGCAAGCGATGAGCGTCGACGCGAAAATTGACGACGGTCAACCCGACGCCGGACGGGTATTCGCCCTTGACGGCAGCGCGGCGTCGTGCATCAACACGGGAGAATATAATGTCGTGGACACGTATGATTCCGGCGGCGGTCCCGTTCCCATGGACGACGTCACGGCGCAAGGCTGCGCCATGGTATTTGCCTTAGGAAATTAAATGACGGCACATTCCCATGACGACGCTTCGCCCTGTGGCGAGGCGTCTCGCCTTTTAAACGGCTTTGAGGAAAATTTACGCGCCGAAAGCCGCCTGCAATCTTCCGTCGTGGAAAAATACCTGAACGACTGCCGAGAATTCATCGCCATCACTCCGGAATTTATTTCGATAAATCGCGAGGGACTGGAAAAATACCTGACGCACTTAGGAGGCAACCGCCACTTAACCGCCCGCACCGTCGCGCGAAAACGTTCGGCGCTGCGCCAATTCTACCGTTATTTATTCACCGACGGCGCCATTGCGCGCGATCCGGCGCGCTCGCTCGAAAGCGTGGCCTACCGTCGTCCGTTGCCTCGCCCTCTTTCCGAAGAGGAAACGACGAAACTGATAGAGTGCGCCGCCAAAGACCCTTCCCTCGCCGGATTGCGGCTTCGCGCGATCGTAGAGTTGATATATGCGACGGGCATGCGGATTACCGAATGCGTTTCCCTGCCTTATTCCGCCCTGCAATTCGTCGACGGCAAGGCCAGGCGGCGCCTGGCGCCGTTTGTTACGGTAAAGGGCAAGCGCGGAAAGGAGCGCAAGTTGCCGCTGGTCGACGCGGCGAAAGAGGCGCTGGAAGACTATCTCGGCGCGCGCGACGCCCCGTCCGGCTATGTCGGGTTCGTTTTTCCGAGCGACGGGGAAGAAGGCCACCTCACCCGCCAGCACGTCGCGCGTTTGCTGAAAAACCTGGCGTCAAAAGCGGGCGTGCCGCGCGACTCCGTCAGGCCGCATTTATTGCGCCATTCCTTCGCCACGCATTTATTGGCGCGCGGCGCGTCCGTTAAAACGGTAAAAGAGTTGCTGGGGCACAGCGATATTTCCTCCACGCAAATCTACACCCACGTACTGGCCCAAAGACGCACGGCGTTGGTGGAAAAATCGTCTTTACACGACGAAGCACCGTTTATTTCTGAAATTTATGTTAAATAAGAAAAAAATATTGCAAAAATATGTTTTTTTTAGTATTTTAATATAAAATACGTACATATTTTTTAGGGCAGGTCATCCCACTCTTTTCAGGTTATCGGGTATTGGCTGTATATTATACGCGTAATTATATCCCTACGAAAAAATGATTCTTCGCGATTTGGAAGCCACCGTCAATATGGGACGCGGCGCCTACGACACTACGGGCACTCCCAAGCCCCCGCCTCCCCCTCCAAAATAATCGTTTTTCATACCTCGTTTATTTGCTTATTCCCTTACCTTGTATCCGCGTTGTTGTTATGTGTACTATGCTTACGTATATACCGGGCACCGGCGCCGTCGTTGTTTATGCTGTTTCCATACGTATAAATAACTAATCTCCTATCAAAAAACGATTTGCGCAGGCTTCGTAAATCATCCTCTCGTTCGTCTCTATCGTATCTTTGATTTGTGCGTCGTTATGCCGTTTTTGTATTCTTGCCTTGTATCGATATCGCGCGATAAAAGAACGGAAGTAACCACACAACCCATTCAATTGTCCGCTAGAAAAAAACGGAAAAATAAAAAAGCGTTAGGCGGCGACCATGGCGCTTTTGATTTCTTGGAAAGGATTTTCGCTTTTTTTTGCACGGCGAAGAAGAATTCGCTGAGGGCGCAGAAATTTCCCGCGTTTCCATAGTCTACGATCAACGAGCGGTACGCGCTTCGCTTTTTGCGCCTATTTCGCCCCTTTTTTCTATTATTGACCCGATTCTTTTCTTGACAGGTGGGCAGTTACGATTTTTTAAAAAGTCACTCCTTTCGCCTTTAGGCTGAAATATAAATGATCGTTTGCCTATAACGCCTTATCCGTCATTTCGTTATGGTAAAAGAGCGTGAGCGTCATCATGCCTTAGGATTTCAATTGTGTGCTGCATGAGCGCCGCGAAGGTTGTTTTCATGTTCCTATGTCTTAGAAGTGCGACTGCGACCCATATTGCTGCCGTCGCTCTGTGATGAGGAAAGGGGCGAGAGGCGGGGACGAGAAGGGGCTGCAGAGTTTGATCCGGCCTGTGCTTCGACGGCGCTTGCTGCGGCAAACGCAGCGACGCCGGCGACGTCCAAAGCGTCGGGTTCTCCCCCGTCATTCCCCACCTGCGCGGCGTCAGCGGCGGCGTCGGCGATTGCCGTGCTCCTATCCGCTAGATCGAACGTATCGTAACGCGAGCTTTCGGGTCTTCTCAGGCACCATTTAAAAGCGTAAAAAATGATGACAAAAGCCGCCACCAGCGCGCTGGTTACGATTTGGGGAATAAAATATTGCGTGTCTATATCTTTTTTGGCGCATCGCACCGCACGAAAAACGAAATAGATGGTCAGGTTTCCGGCGTTGGCGTCGAGACATTTTGACCATGTTCCTATTTCTTTGCGAACGTGAACGAAAAATATGACGAAAGATAGCAATAGACCGCCGATAATAATTCCAAATTCATAGGCTTCGTGGCGCCTGTCGCGAGGGGACGGTCCGTATTGCTCGCCGTCTTCCAAGGAAACGTACATATCGACGATGAAAATATCGACCAGCGTTTGCCCCAAAAATTCGAGCGTCATCATGGAGATCGTCATTCCGACATATAAGGTCTGCCTGATGCGCAACGATTTAATGTGCGCGAACGCATGGTTCTCCAAAGCATAAGGGGGATAATCGGGGAAATTTTTTAACGTTTCGTCTTTGTTCACGGCGTCTTTGACGGGAAAGTAAAAAATCACGAACGCGACCACGAAAAAAATGCCGTTTCTCCATGTGTTTCGCATATGAAGGCGTTCGCAATAGAGTTTCGTCGAATCGCTGCGCGTACCGCGCAACCATGCGCGAATCCAAGAAAGCAAGTTTTGGTTGCCTAGAGAGCGGACGGCGTTCGCGGAAGGCGTTCGCGCCGACGAAACGGCAACGTAGCGATCGTATAGCATCGTTAAAAAATCACGCAACCAAAAGGCCGTAAAACAATAGACGAATAACCCTATAAAATAGAAGGAGACGACGCCGCCGTGCATATTGGCGTCCGAACATTCCCGGGTGAGGTTATGAATACTTTCGGGAGAGATGACGTTTACATCCGCATAAGGAGCGGCGCAATCCCGAAGATCCTTTACCTTTAGCAGGATATAGATCGTCGGAATGAGCGTGAATGCCATTCCACCCATATATCTGCATGCTCGCTCTATGTCGCCGTATCTAGGGGCGGAAGTAGGATAAGAATGCCTTCTTTGCTCCGGAAGAGGATGTTTAAATCCGTCGTATATTTTGGCGTTGCGCACGGAAAAATATACCCACATAAGGGTTATCAGCGCCGCATATACGGGCAATCCGAGCAAACACAAATATCCTACGACGGAAAATAGCGGCGCCTCGCTATCGAATTGCTTAAGTTGCTTGGCTGTCACCGTATTGTTGAACCTTTTGAGCGCCTCGTCGTCGATCACGACGTCTTGCTTGCCGACAACGCGACTTTTTTCTATGGCTTGGCCGCCGATACCCAAAATAGCGGAACAAATAGGCAACGCAATCGTAATGAAAGAGGTCAACCCTCTTAGACTTATGCGTTGCCATAAAGGCTTACGACTACCGCTCGCCATGCTAGAAGCGACGAAAGAGTAAGGTATGCAATGGTTTGCAAATAAAAAAGTATGGTCGCAGATGGCTATTGGCTATCTTTATGCGAAGGATAAAAAACTATATTCAATTAAAAGTTTTTTTCAATTGAAATTGAATTCCCATGCTTCAAATCTCCTAAGCGGATTGAGTTCATTCTGAAACGGATCGACTATAGCTATGCCGAGAAAATGGCGGCGTCGCGCCCCGTGTCGCCGATAAATTTCTTAAGCGCGCCCAATTCCCTGTCGCTTAGGCGCGCCAAGGCGACGCATTTTTCCCCCTCCACGCGCGCGCCCTCCACCACGGCGCGGCGGTACAGCCAGGCGGTCAATTCTCCGTCAGAGGCGGAATAGGACACGCGGTATCCCTTCTCCTCCCTGCCGAGCATGACGTCGACGGCACGCAGCAACGCGTCCACGCCTTCCCCGGTTTTCGCTGACACGAGCGCGGACGGCGTTTCCGCGTCCGACGCCAAAGCGCGAAGCCGCGCCTTTTCGTCTTCCGTTACCGCGTCGATTTTGTTCCACGCCTCTACCATGAAATTTTCGCGCAGTTCCGCCGGGGCGATGTTTTCCAGCGTCGCGAGCACGTCGGCGCGCTGCGCGTCGGACATGGGACAAGACACGTCACGCACGTGCAGAATAAGACTCGCCCGCGCCACCTCTTCAAGCGTCGCGCGAAACGCGGCCACCAATTCGGTCGGCAGGTCCGAAATAAACCCCACCGTGTCGGCGAACAATATTTTGCGCCCGGAGGGAAGCCGCACGCCGCGCAAGGACGGGTCAAGGGTGGCGAACAACTTGTCTTCCGCTAAAACGTTCGCTTTCGTGAGCAGGTTGAACAAGGTAGATTTTCCGGCGTTGGTGTATCCCGCCAAGGCAACGACCGGATAAGGAACTTTTTCCCGCGCCGCGCGATGCAGCTCCCGGGTGTTCACCACTTTTTCCAGCCGCTTGCGAATCAGGCCGATGCGTTCGCGAATGGCGCGGCGGTCCGACTCGATTTGCGTTTCTCCCGGCCCTCCCAAAAAGCCGGAGCCTCCCCGCTGGCGCTCTAAATGCGTCCAAGAGCGCACGAGGCGTGTTTTCAGATATTCTTGCGAAGCCAACTCGACTTGCAGCTTGCCTTCCTTGGTAGAGGCGCGCGCGGCGAAAATCTCTAAAATGACCGCCGTGCGGTCCAATACCTTGCATTGCAGCGCTTTTTCAAGATTGCGCTGCTGTACGGGAGATATGTCACAATTGACGATAAGCGCCGTGTCGTCGCCGTCAATGCGTTCCTTCAGGCGCTCTATCGTTCCTTCTCCGATAAAGGCGCGGGCCTTGGGTTGGACGAGGCGTAACGTTTCGCGGTGAATCACCTCAAGCCCGAGCGTCGACGCGAGTGACGCGGCCTCGTCTTCCTTATAACGCAGCATGGCGTCGCCGAGCGGGGCAACGCCGGGCTTCATGACGTAAGGGCAAAGAACGACCGCCTTGGCCATGCCCGGACTAACCGAACGCGGAGAAATTGGTTTGCCGGTCAAGGAAGCCGGCCGCCGGCACGTAGGGGTAGTTCAGCGCGTTGGCGATTTCCTCGTGCGTGACCCGTCCGCGATAGACGTTGAGTCCGTGGCGGAAAAACTTATCTTCGGTCAGGGCGCCGCGATAGCCTTTGTTCGCCAGGCGAATGGCGTAAGGCAATATGGCGTTTTCGAGCGCCCCGCTTGCGCTGTGCGCGACCGACGAGGGAATGTTCGGCACGCAGTAATGCAGCACGTCGTCATGGGCGAACACGGGGCGGCTTAGGTCGGTCGGGCGCGAGGTTTCGCAGCAGCCGCCCTGGTCGATCGCGATATCGACGATCACCGACCCTTTTTGCATGGCCGACGTCATGTCGGCGGTAATGATCTTGGGCGCCGTTGCCCCCGGCACCAGTACGGAGCCAATGACCAGGTCGGCCCGGGAGGTGATTTCGGCCACGGCGTCGGGCGAGGCGGCGACGTAAGAGCACGACACGCCGAAACGGTTTTCCAGCTCTTCGAGCCGCGAAATGGAAATATCGAGAATGGTAACCTCGGCGCCCATGCCGACGGCCACCGAAGCGGCGTTCTGGCCGGCGACGCCACCCCCCACGATCGCCACGCGACCGCGACGGATGCCGGGCAATCCCCCGAGCAACACGCCCTTTCCTCCGCCCGGACATTCCAAATGGCGCGCGCCGGCCTGCACGGCGATTTTACCGGCGATGGCGCTCATGGGGGCGAGCAAGGGAAGGCGCTGCGCGGCGTCGGTGATGGTTTCAAACGCAATCGCGATGCAGTTGGAGTCTATCAAGGCGGCGGCCACGCGCGGACACGCGGCCAGATGCAAATACGCAAATATAATTTGGCCGGAGCGTATCATGCCGCATTCTTCGGGTTGAGGCTCCTTTACCTTTACTATCATTTCAGCGCGTTCGTACACCTCGCCCGCCAGCGAGGCGACGACGGCGCCGGCGCGCTGATATTCCGCGTCGTGGTGGCCGGCGGCGTCGCCCGCGCCGCGCTGGACGATCACCTGATGTCCTTGCCGAATCAATTGCCGCGCGCCATATGGCGTGAGCGCCACGCGATATTCAAAGGGTTTCGTTTCTTTGGGTATGCCGATTAACATAATGGGCCCGGATCGTGAGGGTTCTCGCGGTATATTTTTTAGCGAATACGCTCCGCGACTCTATTTATAGCGAAAAGTTTAACGCGAACAAGATTAAAACGCCGGACGGAACGTAAATATATTTCCCTAGATTTTCCTCTATCTTCCCACGGTATGGCGAACGTTGCGCACGTTCTATTTTTTTAGCTTACATTGGCACTTTTTAGCGGTCGTACCGCCTCCGGTATTCGTGCCTCCGGTATTCGTATTGGTCGTTCCGTCTTTTTTTGCGGGAGGTTCGCAAGTTTTATAAATCGAGCCGTCCAAGTCTAAATTATATAACGCGGTGCTCATGCCGTTTTTCTTGGCGTCCTTGCACATTTCAGAAAAATTGCCTTCGTCGTACTGCATGCCGAAAATGGCTTTGTTCGCTTTAAAGAAGGCATTGTATTGTGCGCATTCGCTATAATCGAAACAGGATTCGACGATGGAGAAATCGAAGGACGGTTCGAGCGCCTGCGCTTGCTCGGTATCGTTTTTCAGGCCGATGGCAAGGCCCCGCGCATGGGCTTCCGTCGCCAGGAACTTATTGTAATCCAATTGGTCTTCCTTGCTAAGGGACAGGCCGTTTTCGTTGGAATAGCCGTCCACGTTATCGGGATCGACGGCGTCGCATTTTTTTTGTACCGCTAAGTCCATGCGTTTTTTCATAATGGACCGCACGTTTGCGCTGCGTATGTCCAGCCAGTTTTCGCCGTCCCAATCGTCCAGCGGATCGCCTTTGTCGGCGGAGGTAAAACTTTTATAGTCGGGCCGCCAATTTTCCGACGATCCGGCGGAGAAATAACAAATAATAAGCCTGTCCTCTTCCCCCGCCTGTTTGTCCCGCGTTTTTAGCATGGCGATCGTGGCGGCGTCGGTATCGAACAAATCGACGTCGTACACGTCCGCCGGCTTAACGTTCGTCGCTCCCTTTTCTACCTTATACACGACGTTCGCCGTCAGCCCGGTGGGGAATGCCTTTATCGCGTGCGCGGGCGCCGCCATAGCCGCCATAGCCGAACATAACAGAAAACCGGCGACCGGAGCGATTCGTTTCATAACATGCAACCTTGAAGCGTTTTTTACCTCTCACATTGTAATATGCAAAATTTAACGATTTATGAGAATCTCAAGATTTTTATTTTGGTATGCGGCAACGTTATATAACGTGCAACGCATGCCGCAATATAAGCGACGCGGCTATCGCGTCGTCCAGCGGGGGAGCGCCCTTCCGGTTCCTTCCGACGTCGGACAAGGCGCGCTTGGCGAAAACGCTGGTGAGGCGCTCGTCGCAAAACAAGACGGGCAGCGGATTTTTTTTCACTAACTTAAGGGCGAACCGCTCGACCTCGTCGCACAACTCCGTCTTTTCGCCGGTTAGGGCGTAGGGCATGCCGAAGACAAGGGCGCATATTTCTTCCCCCCGACAATAATCCGCAAAATATCCTATGTCCCGACGAACGTTTCTTCGCCCGTAGGTTTCAAGCGGAAAGGCGAGTTTTCTTTGCGGATCGCTGCGAGCCGCGCCAATGCGGGCGCATCCGTAATCAAGCGCCAGAATTCGTCCTGCGGGCGGCAACTCCGCCGAAAAAACGCGGGGATCGCACGTAAAGGCCGCCACGTCATTTCTCCGGCGCGCAGAAAAAAACGGCGTTCCGCAGGATGGCGGCCACGAATTTCACGTATTCGGTGAATAATATGCCCGCGCTGTTCGGGTGCATCCACCACGACTCCGCCCGAAACGCCGGGGTAAAGACGGGATGGGCGACGATGCGAAAAAGCGGCATGCGCCGACGCAACTCGTACATGGCGCGCGGCATGTGGTAATTCGACGTCACCAATCGAACGTTGCGCAGGCGGTGCCTTTTTGCCCATGCGGCGATGGCGTCCGCGTTTTCCGCCGTGCTGTCCGAAACGCGATCTATCTCTATGCGCGACGCATAGCTTGCGGCCTCTTTGGGGTTCGCGCCGACCGCTAAGAGCAGGCCGTCCAGCGACGCGTTTCCTCCGACTCCGGAAATAAGCATGCGGTCGGCGATTTGTTGCTCCATTAAGATGACGCCCTCAAGCAGGCGGCGCTTCCCGCCCGTCAGCACCGCCACCCCGTCGGTGGATTCATAATCGGACGGTTCGGCGGTGGGAACGCCGCTCGCAAAAATAAAAAAACCCGCCGTCCATAAGGCCAGCATTCCGCCGATAACAATATACGCATAAAGTTTAAGCGTTGCGTGCACGTGTCCCCCGCGTCACGGCTTCACGTCAACCGGACGGTAGAAAAATCGATCGCCCGCGCGAATTCCCAATCGCGCGGCTTCCCCGCCCCCTATTTCGAACACGGCGTCGACCGGCTCCGGCGCGGCGATCACCTCTTCCGATTCGGGAGAAGCGTTTTCCCGTACGTACACGATGCGTCCGCCGCGCATAAACACCATGTCCAACGGGATGATGGTGTCTTTCATCCACATGCGCACGTCGCCCGGGCGTTCGTAAGGAAACAGCATGCCTTCGCCTTGCGGCAAATGCGCCACATGTTGCAATCCTCGACGCTTTTGCGCGCCGGTTGACGCAATCCTCACGGAAAAAACGCGCTTTTCGCCGCTTGCCGTTTCGATGGTGGCTTCCGTCGCTTTTTCAAAAAACGCCTGCGCCGTCCGTTGGCTCCAAAAGACGACGGCCATCCATGCTATCCCCAACGCCAAGGCGCACGCCGCTCCCCACGCCATTAATCGGGAAGCTTTTCGTCCGGGCGCGTTTGCGTTGCGTTGCATGGAATGCCTTCAGCGTGGAATAAATAGGCATTATATTGAATTCGCCTCAGGCGGAAAAGAAAAAATTTTAGAAGGCGCGAAAAATCGTCTCGTTTGAGCGTAAGGTAGAGGATAAAATGGTGCATAACGCGCGAATAAAAAGCGAATTTTTATTATTTTGTTATATTATCCTCCGTTCCTTCGCCAATTCTCCACATCGTTACGCTTGCAAGCCGCAAGACGTCCGTCTTTATCGCTCGCCGGTGCATAACCTGCCTCGCTTTTTTCTTTCATGCCGAAAAACAAGGAAAATTATAGATGTTTTCCTGAGACTCGTTGGTGGATAACGCCGTGAATGCTTCGCGCATAAACGGGGGAAAGGTCCGGTTGCGCACATATTCGCGCCGCTAATAACCCTAATAATAAAAAACTATTTATTATTAGGACTTACGCAGTGCGTAGATTTTTGAGCGATTTATAGGTCAAAATCGGATAAAAAGCGCAGCGTACTTAACGCGAATGCCTGTCCCCGCGTAAGCGGGGATGAGCATTTTTAGACGATTTTTACTGCAAAAAGCGCCAAAAAGATGCTCAGCTAGCGTAAGTCCTAATTATGTTTTTGTTTACTCGTCATTATTGACTACCCGTTCGCATAAGGCTACATCTGGCACGATCATTTCAACAAAGATAACCGACATGACGCATTCCTCAAAACGCCCGGTTCGCGACGCGCTTATCGTCGGCTCCATAGCGGCCGGCATGTTCGCCCTCGCCTTTGCCGCCTATCCGTTTTACCGCATTTTTTGTTCCCTCACCGGATTCGAGGGCGTACCTCGCGTGCGGGGCACGGACGCCGCGCCGGCGCCAAAGCAAGACGTAGCCCTCCGCCGTGCGATCGAGCTTCGCTTCAACGCCGACGTCGACAAGGACTTGCCGTGGAAGTTCGCTCCCGAAGCCGTCAAAACGGAAGCGGCGCTCGGGCAAGAGGTCGTCGCCTATTTCACCACCGAAAACCTGTCGGACGAAACCGTCACCGGGCTGGCGGGCTATAACGTCGCGCCTTATCTGGCGGCCACCTACGTGGAAAAAATAGAGTGTTTCTGCTTTACGAAGCAGACCCTTGCGCCCGGGGAAAAAAAACGCATGGCGGTGACGTTCGTCGTCGATCCCGAGATAACGAACGACCCGGACTTGCGTGACATTAACGCCGTCACCTTATCGTACACGTTCCATCGCGACCCGAGCGGCAACGCAAAATGAACGCGGATCTGACTGCGAACTATCGCGCCGTTCTCGCCCGGCTTCGGGCCGCCGTGCCGGACGGTCCCTTGCCCCGGCTTATCGCCGTATCGAAAAAACGCCCGGAAGCGGACGTCCGCGCGTTGATCGCCTGCGGCTGCGAGGATTTCGGCGAAAATACCGTACAGGAAATCACGGAGAAATGGGAGGCGATAAAACGCGACTTCCCCTTAGTGCGCTTGCATTTTATCGGCAGGCTGCAACGCAACAAGGCGGCGGAGGCGTGGAAGCGGTGCGACGCGATACATAGCGTCGACCGCGCCCCTCTCGTCGACGCCCTGGCGAGCGCGAAACGCCGTTTCGGCGGCGACGTGCCGTGTTTCGTGCAGGTCAATATCGGCGACGAGGCCCAAAAAGGCGGCGTTTCGCCCGGGGAAGCGATAGGATTGGCGAACTACGCCGCCTCGCAAGGGGTGCGCGTCGTCGGATTGATGGGCGTGCCGCCGGAGGGAGCCGATCCCGCCCCGTATTTCTCCCGATTGCGGCAACTTAACGCCGCCGCCGGATTGCCTCGCCTCAGCATGGGCATGTCGAACGATTTTGAGTGCGCCGCCCGGCTCGGCGCCACCGACGTGCGCGTCGGCGGCCTCATTTTCGAAAATCGCGCGCGTTAGGAAAAAAATCCCCCTATTGCTTCTTGATATGCGAAGAAGTTAAATGTATCTTCCTTGTCGGTATCTAACACGGAATGCGGAAAATGAAAAAAGCGTTGATTTGCGTCGTCGCGTCCATCGTTCTTGCGGGCGGAGCCTACGCGTTTTTTGCCAAAAGACGCGCGGAACAAGGCGCCGGCGCGCCGGGAGCCGCCATGCCGCCCTTGTCCGTATCGGTCGTCGCGCTTTCTCCCCAACCCGTTTCCTACACGCACGTCTTGCCGGGAAGAACGGCGCCGTACCGTCAGGCGCAAGTGCGTCCGCAAGTTAACGGCGTGATCGTGCGGCGGTTTTTTGAGGAAGGATCGGAAGTCAAGCAAGGCGATCAATTATACCAAATTAACGACGTGCCTTATAAGGCCGCGCTGAGGTCCGCCGAAGCGGACCTCGCCGGCGCCAGGGCCAACGTGGCCTCCGTCGCCTCCCGCGCCGCGCGTTACCGCACGCTGGTGAAGCTAAACGCGGTCAGCAAACAAGAGTTCGACGACGCGATGGCCGAAAAAAGTCGCGCCGACGCCGCTGTCTCGGTCGCCCAAGCCGCCGTCGAAACCGCTAAAATCAACGTGGAATACACGAAGGTGTACGCACCCATCTCCGGCCGCATCGGACGCTCCCTCGTCACGGAAGGCGCGCTCGCGACCGCCAACCAGGAAGCCCCGCTCGCCGTCATTACCCAACTCGACCCCATCTACGTCGACATACAGCAATCCGGAGAGGAGGCGACGCGCATGCGGAAGAGGCTGCGCGAGAAAAACGCCGTCGAAGCGACGCTCACCCTCGCGCGGGGCGAGGAATACGGCATGAAGGGAGCGCTTAAATTCTCCGAAACCACGGTCGAGGAATCGACGGGCGCCGTCACCATGCGGGCGGTTTTCCCTAATCCGGAGGAAATATTGCTGCCCGGCCTGTTCGTTAAAACCCGCCTCGCCTCCGGAGAAGGCAAGGCGCTGCTCGTGCCGCAACGCGCCGCCACGCGCACGCCCGACGGCAAGCTCGTCGTCGCGGTCGTGGGGGAAGGCAACGTCGTCTCCATGCGCCCCTTCGTCGCGGACGGCGCCTATAAAGACGGCTGGATCGTGAAAAGCGGACTCAAGGAAGGCGAAACGATTGTCGTGGAAGGGTATCAAAAAACCGGAGACGGCATGAAGGTCAGTCCCTCGCCCTTTACGGATGCCCCCTCCCCTGCTTCGTCCTCTAAATAACGGGCGGTAAAACAAAAAATTTCACTTAAGAAGCGCTCTTTCCATGCGCTTTTCCTCTCCCAACGCCGTTGCGATTCCGCGCAATTTTATCGCCGTCTCCCGCAATTCGTACAAGGGATCGGAATCGGCCACGATTCCCCCGCCGGTCTGGCATTCCATGAATTTTCCCCGCAATATTAACGTGCGGATGACGACGGAAAAATCAGCGGCGCCGTCGCCGCCGAAACGGCCGATAATCCCGGAATAGACGCCGCGTCTCCACGATTCGTTGGCCAGGCAAACGTTCATTGCCCGATGTTTCGGCGCCCCGGTCATCGAACCGGGAGGAAACGCCGCCATCACCGCTTGCAGCGTCGACACGTCGGAACGTTTTTGCCCGGTGACGGTCGACGTCATGTGATGAACGGAGGGATAGCTGCGCACCGCGCATAATTCCGGGACCTGCACCGATCCGGGAACGCATGAGCGCGACAGGTCGTTGCGGTAGAGATCGACGATCATCACGTTTTCGGCGCGGTCCTTTTCGCTTTCCTCGAGCGCTTTTTTATTGGCGAGGTCTTGCTCGCGGCCCCGCGAGCGGGGCGCGGTGCCTTTTATCGGCGACGCCCTCATGCGACCTTGGGAGTCTACGCGCATAAAACATTCCGGCGACGACGATAAAATATGTGCGAACGGCGTGGCGAGATGCGCGGCATATTGTCCGGGCGCGGCCGACGCCAGCCTTGCGTAGACGGCGTTCGGATTCGGCGCGGAAGCGAAGGCGCCGACATGTTTTCGCGTCAGGTTGGCTTGAAATATGTCGCCGGCGCGAATATGCTCCAATATGGTTTCCACCCGCCGCAGATACGCGACGCGGGGCATCAGCGTGCGAAATTCCTTTAGCCGGGGAATGGGGGGGAAGTCAGGCGTTCCCATGGAAAACGACGGAAAATAAGGGGGCCTCGCGTCTTTTTCCGTCCATAGGGAGACGGTTTTCTTCAGCGCGTCGAATATATAGACGCGCCGAAACCGGCACAGCCATAGGTCGGGCGCGCGGATAAAGGCGCGCTTTCGCGTCGGAACGCTCGGTTCCACGAGCGTGAGCGCCTCGTACCCGACATAGCCGAACCAATTGTTCGCCGCCACGTTATCGGCATGGCGGGAAAGGAAGGCGCCTTCCGCAAACTCCCTTAGGGATGAGACGCAGGCGACGGGATCGCACGCCAACCAACTGTACCCTCCGTCACGTTCGTCGCACGCCGACGAATGCAGAAGCGTGCGCACCTTACCGAAGCGGCGCGCCCATGCGAACAACGCCTGCGGGTCTATCCAAGGTATCTCGTCGTGAAAGCGCATGGAAAAATATGTCGGCCTGTGGAATCGCGTTTATAAGGAGACGCGTGCCATCCATACCATTCTTCTGTTATTTTAGCGAGGGTAATTCTATTGACTCCGCGCTGATTATCCATTATCTGGCATGGTGAAGTATTTTCTTTGCTTTACACGTCCGCAAAGATTTCGGCATGCATCGAACCGCACGCCTATAGCGCATTGTTTTCGACATGAACCAACAGTCGATTTCCTTTCCGGAGGAAAAAACCATTGACAGGAATAAGGCGGTGCAATTTATGATTGAAAATCGAACGGGATATATTACGCAAGGAACCCATACTAATTTTAATATGTGCGACACTCCAAACCCTACAGATCAGGCAAGCGTAGAGGTCGCCATAAAATTTGCGGATACGGTACGATTTACCCACGGCGGAAACACTTCAGAAGCTTATACGCTATTTTAAAAATATATGGTGATTTTTATGGAAACGTCATAGAAGAGCGTTCTCACATCGCTACGGCCAAAGAATAGAGTTGTGCGTTACGCTAAAAAAATATTATTTTAAAATTCTTGCCTGCCCTTACTACAATATTTTCATATGACGCGTCACGCCTTATGCGACTATGCCGAAACGACCAGGAACTACGGGCGGCGCTAGACAAGGCTTCGACGTCTCGCGCCTTCGTTCCCACGATGGGCGCGTTGCACGAGGGGCATGCGACGCTTATGCGGGAGGCAAGAAAACGGGCGGATTGCGTCGTCGTCTCCGCGTTCGTCAACCCTAAGCAATTCGCTCCGCACGAAGATTTTTCGTCCTATCCCCGAACTGAACGCAGCGACCTTGAAACGATGGAAAAAGAAGGCGTCGACGTCGCCTATTTTCCTTCCGAACGCGACGTTTATCCTAGCGGTTTCGACACGCGCATTGCGCCGGGCGCCACGGCGGCGTCGATGGAAGGCAAAGTCCGTCCGCATTTTTTTGAGGGCGTGCTGACCGTCGTCATGGCGCTTTTTATGCAGGTGAGACCGTCTTGCGCGATATTCGGCGAAAAAGATTACCAACAGCTTGCCCTGGTGCGACGCATGGCGGTCGATTTTCGGTTGGGAATAGACGTCGTCGGCGTTCCCATAGCGCGCGATCCGATAAGTGGACTTGCGTTATCGAGCCGGAATCGCTATCTCACGCCACCGGAGCTGGTCGTCGCCGGAAAGTTCGCCCGCATCGTCGAAAAAACCGCCTGCGCTTTGTTCGGCGTTAGCGACGCACAAAAAATACGCCAAATCATAAATGACGCAACAAACGACATGACGGACGCCGGCACGGCGAGGCCGGATTACGTCGATCTTCGCAGCGAACGTTCCTTAACCCCGTTCGACGCCTACCCTTCGGGCGAGCCGATGCGGTTGTTCGCCGCCGCAAAAATCGGAACCGTCAGAATTCTCGACAACCGCACGGTCGAACGCGACGCGTAAGGCAGTCATGGCAAAAACATAAATCAATCGCCCGTTATTCCTTCGCCCTCATTTAAACGGCCTTTGCATTTTTGCCGTCCGCCCTCTATGATCGCTTTCCATTCATCATAACGGCTTGAACGACAATGGCGACGCTTCCGCAAAAATACGACTCCGCGCAGATTGAAAAAAAATGGCAGGATGCGTGGGAGCGAAACGGGGTCTACCATTGGGACGAGTCCGCGCCGCGCGGCGAGAATTACGTGATTGACACGCCTCCCCCGACCGTCTCGGGATTGCTGCATATGGGACATGTTTTTTCTTACGTGCAGGCCGATTTTGTGGCGCGCTACCGTCGAATGCGGGGCGAGAACGTGTTCTACCCCATGGGATTCGACGATAACGGGCTTCCTACCGAACGGTTGGTGGAAAAGGTAAAAAAAATTCGCGCCCACTCCATGCCGCGTGAAGAATTCATTAAAATCTGCGAAGACGTCTCGCGCGAGGCGAGGCAGGCTTTCCGCAGCCTGTTTACGTCGGTCGCGCTCAGCGTCGACTGGCGGCAGGAATACCATACGATCTCCGCCGAAAGCCGCGCCCTGTCGCAAATGTCGTTCTTGGATTTATTACGCAAAGGCCATGCCTACCGCCGTTTGCAACCCATGTTTTGGGACACGGTGGATCGCACCGCCATCGCGCAGGCCGAAACGGAAGACAAGGAGTTGGCGTCGCATTTTTGCGACGTCGCCTTTACGGTAAGGGAAACGGGCGAGCGGGTCGTCATCGGCACCACGCGGCCGGAGTTGCTGGGGGCGTGCGTTGCGGTGTTTTACCATCCGAACGACGCGCGTTACGCGCATCTGGCGGGGAAAAACGCGGTCACGGCGCTGTTTGGCGCGATCGTTCCCTTCATCGCCGACGACGCGGTGAAAATCGACAAAGGCACGGGACTCGTGATGTGCTGCACCTTCGGCGACGAAACCGACGTAACGTGGAAGCAAAAGTACGATCTACCTTATCGCATCATCGTCGGCAAAGACGGCAAATTAACGCATATGGAAGGAATCGGCCGGGCGCATCCGTGCACCGGCGTGGCGTGGCCGTGCGTGGATATCGCGACGGCGGATAGATACATAGAGCAATTGCAAGGATTCAAGGTCGAGGACGCGCGCGCCAAGACCATCGCCTTGTTGGAGGAGGACGGAGCGCTGCTGAAAAAAGAGCCGATCGTCCACGCGGTGAAATGCGCGGAACGCTCCGGCGCGCCGCTTGAAATTCTTCCCACCGAACAATGGTTCGTCAAGATTTTAGACCATAAGGACGCGCTGAAATCCAAGGCCGACGAAATCACCTGGCGCCCGGCCTTCATGAAAAAACGGCTGGAGCAATGGATCGACGGCCTGTCGTGGGATTGGTGCGTCAGCCGCCAGCGTTATTACGGCGTGCCGTTCCCGGTGTGGTATGTAAGAAAACTTTCTCCGGAAGTGCCTATTGAACGTACTCCAATTACGCATCCGGACGGTAGTCAAGAATATGTGATTAACGCACCAGATGATTTTTTTACAACCCAATGGGAACTGGTCGCAGCTCATGAAAGTCAATTGCCCGTAAATCCGATCGGTTCATTACCAAAAGGGTTTCGAATCCTTACTGCTGAAGAAAAGCAATTCGTGGCACGGCGATATACAGAAATTGCCTTACCCCTTCCGGAAGCTTTAAAACCCGATTCCATTACCGCACGAGCTAAAGAAGATATCATCTCAATTGATGGTAGAATCATTTTCAAAAAAGATGATTATGTTGAAGTTGAGCCGGATACTGACGTGATGGACACGTGGGCGACCAGCTCCGTCTCGCCGCAATTGAACGCGCGCGGCATAACGGAACAATTATGCGTCGACGCCACGCGTTTCGGGCAACTGTACCCCGCCGACCTTCGTCCGCAAGCGCACGAAATTATACGCACCTGGGCGTTTTACAGCATCGTGAAATCCTATCTGCATAGCGACGGCGCGCCGTGGAAAGACGTGATGATCTCCGGCTGGTGCCTGGCCGCCGACAAAACGAAAATGAGCAAGTCGAAAGGCAACGTCGTCACGCCGGAAGAGTTGGTGCGCACGATGGGGGCCGACGTGGTGCGCTATTGGGCGTCGACGTCGCGCCTCGGCGCCGACACGGCCTATTCGGAAGACGTGCTGAAAATCGGAAAAAAACTGACCGGTAAATTATTCAACGCCGCGAAATTTGCCTCGATGCAATTTAAAGACGGCATGGCGCCAACGACGATAAAAAACGACGTGGCCTCCGGCGCGATTTTCTGCGCGTTGGATAAATGGGCGCTGTCGCGCTTAAAAGAGACGATAGAAAAGGCGCAGGAAGCTTTCGACCGTTTTGAATATTGCGAAGCGCGCGTGCATATCGAAGATTTTTTCTGGAACGTGTTCTGCGACAATTATCTGGAATTGGCGAAGGTGCGCGCCTATGGCGAAGCCGAAGGCTTAGACGCGCGGGCGTCGCTTAGCGCCTCGCTCACTTTTTATCACTGCGTGGAAACGGCCCTGCGCCTGTTCGCGCCCTTCCTTCCGCATCTCTGCGAAGAATTATACGCCGGCTTGTTCGCGGAGGACGGCAGGCTACGCGGCGCATCCATTCATGCTCGGGGCAACTGGCCCAACGCGGAGGACGGTTTTTGCGACGAAAAGTCTTTGCAATCCGGAGAAGCCGCCGTCGCCGTCATCGAGGCAGTGCGAAAAATGAAGGCGGAGAAAGGCGTGTCGATCAAGTGGCCGCTGGACGCGCTGTATATCCAAAACGCGGCGCTCAAGGCAACGCTCGGCGACGCCACGAAGGACGTCGCTTTTGCGGCGAACGCCGCGCGCGTTGCGTTTGGGCAGGTTCCGGACGAGAAAAGCGCGTTGCGTCAAGACGGCGTAGCCGCCATTTTCGGCGCGGAGTCGGATAAGGAAGCCGTAGCGTAAAGGAAGGGAACGCCTCTTGCATAACACGCTATGGCGGAGGGAATGCGCGTCGCCTAAGTCCGTCCTCGAATGCGCACGTACGTCTATTAAACCGCGCCTCTGCGGAAACGCACCACTCTCGTGCCGGAAATTAAATCGTGGAAAGCGGTGCGCCTCTCGGTAAAAAGCGCGGGAAGATACCATGCGGCGACCGCCAGACCGGCCGTCGCCACGGCGTTTTTTTCTTGCTCGGTCAGGGCGTTTGCGGCGTCGCCGGTTAAGGCGTCGAGCGGTACGCCTATTTTATAAATAAACGCGACCAAGACGATTTGCGACGCGATGCGCACGTAGCTTTGCCATAAGGTGGGAGGGACCAGCGTGGCGGCGTCGACCACCTTTATGCCGAATAATTTTCCCCACGGCGACGTTTGCATCGCTCCGGCAACGAAATACGTATAATAGGCTAATTGCACGACGTACGAAACGGTCATGTCCGTCAGCAGCGAAAATGGCGACCCGAACGCCGTCGCTCCAAAAGACAAAAGGGCGGCGACGGCGGAGATAACGAAAGAATCGGCTATCCAAGCGCCAAGGCGAAAGAGAACGGGAGCGTAAACGGGACTCGAATTGTTCATTAGAGATATGCGCAGCGCCGTCCGATGTCACTCCGCATTAAATAACGGGGTGGAGAGATAGCGTTCGGCGCAGGAAGCGCAAATGACCACCATGCGCTTTCCGCGAAATTCCGGCTTGGCGGCCAATCGTAAGGCGGCGTGCAAGGTGGCGCCGGAGGAAATGCCGGCGGGAATGCCTTCTTGTTCGGCGGCGGCGCGGGCCGTCGAGAAAGCGTCGTCGTTGCTGATTTTTTCGACGAGGTCCATCAGGCCCTTATCCAGTACGTCCGGTACGAAACCGGCGCCGATGCCTTGAATTTTATGGGGTCCGGGAAGGCCGCCGGACAAGACCGGGCTGTCTTCCGGCTCCACCGCCACGGCGATAAGATTGGGATTACGTTTTTTCAGTTCCCTTACGGTGCCCGTGAGGGTGCCGCCCGTTCCGACGCCGGCAATGAATACGTCGACTTTTCCGCCCGTGTCGGCCAATATCTCTGCCGCCGTCGTGGTGCGGTGGATGGCGGGATTGGCGAGGTTCTTAAATTGTTGCAGCATGACCGCGTTGGAATTTTCCGCGACGATGGCCTCCGCGCGCTCGATGGCGCCCTTCATGCCCTTCGCCGCCGGCGTCAACTCCAGGTGCGCGCCTAATAATTTCAGCATTTTTCGCCGCTCGATCGACATGCTCTCGGGCATGGTGAGCGTCAATTTATACCCTTTTGCCGCACACACGAAGGCGAGCGCGATGCCGGTGTTGCCCGACGTCGGCTCGACGAGCAACGTGTCGGCGTTAATGGCGCCTTGGCTTTCCGCCGCCTCGATCATGCCGAACGCCAGGCGATCTTTCACGCTGGAGAGAGGATTAAAAAATTCGAGCTTTGCCAGAATTTCCGCGTCCGCTCCGAAGGCTTTCGGCAAGCGGTTAAGGCGCACGAGCGGCGTGTTGCCGATGACGTCGACGATGCTGTCGTAAATTTTTCCCCGCCCGTCGGTGTGAAGGGAGGGTTCGTACCCCGGAGCCTGCAAGTTAAGCGCTGCCAATGCCATAGCAATACCTTTAGGTTATAATATGCCGCGCTCAGGAGTATAGCGGCGCCTTTTCGATAATCCAGCGTTTTATTGCGTGTTTTGTGCGTTGCGCAGGCAAAAATAAGCTACCCCGCCTGCGCCTGAAGCTTGCGTAGGGGTGAATTTTTTAATACGCCCAGCCGCGCGAACGTCTCTTGCAGCGCGTCGGCCATTTTGGCGATCATGATGTCGTCGTGGAGAGGCGACGGGGTGATGCGCAGCCTTTCGGCGCCGCGCGGCACCGTGGGATAGTTGATGTGTTGAATATAGATGCGGTGTTCGTTCAACAATATTTCCGACGCCTCCCGCGCCAGCTCCGGATCGCCCACGATGACGGGGATGATGTGCGACGGCGCGTCGATAAACGGCACGCTGCGCCGACGGAACGCCTCTTTCGTTCGCTGCACCCTATCGCGCTGACGTTCGCGCTCCGCCTGCGACGTTTTTAAATGGCGAACGCTCGCCGCCGCTCCCGCCGCGACGGAGGGAGGCAGGGCGGTGGTGAAAATGAAGCCGGGAGCGTGGCTGCGAACGGCGTCGACCAATATCCTTCCTCCGGCGATATATCCTCCCATGCATCCATAGGCTTTGGCGAGGGTGCCTTGAATGACGTCGATGCGCCCTTCCAGCCCTTCTTGCTGCGCCACGCCGCCGCCTCTTGGACCGTACATGCCGACCGCATGCACCTCGTCGATATAAGTGAGGGCGTTATGTTTTTCCGCCAGGTCGCATATTTTCGCAATGGGACCGACGTCGCCGTCCATGGAATAGACCGACTCGAACGCCACGATTTTTGGGCGATCTCCCGCTTGCTTGAGCAAGCTTTCCAAGTGGGAGGGGTCGTTATGGCGAAAAATATGTTTTTCCGCGCCGCCGTGGCGTATGCCTTCTATCATCGAAGCGTGGTTCAGCGTGTCGGACAACATGACGACGTCGGGAAGCAGGCGCGACAAGGTGGAAAGCGTGGCCTGGTTCGCGACGTATCCGCACACGAAGGCGAGCGCGGCTTCCTTTCCGTGCAGGTCGGCCAGTTCGGCCTCCAGATCGAGCACGGCGGCATGGTTTCCGGAGATGTTGCGCGTGCCTCCGGCCCCCGCGCCCATCTCTTCTATCGCCCGTTTCATGGCGCCCGTCACGATGGGGTGTTGCCCCATGCCCAAATAATCGTTGCTGCACCATACCGTAATTAAGTCGCTCCCTGCATGGGGGGAGAGTTGCGACGCCTTGGGGAAGTTTCCCGCCTCGCGGCTGAGGGGCAGAAACTCCCGGTAGCGCCCCTCCCGCTTGACGGCGTCGAGTCTTTCTTGAAAAATTTTTTGGTAATCCACCATAAAGTCGGATTCCTTAATGCGATTGAATCGCATTTTCAAAATGGTTAATTTATACGCTTTTATTGAAGATATAAAACAATCGTAAAATAAATGCAAATAAAACTGCCGCAAATAGCTGATGGACCAACGCCCACATAACGGAGACGCCGCTCGTCACGACCATGGCGCCGAGCGCGGCTTGCGCGAGCGTTGCCGCCGCAAAAAGGACGCGACCAGATGCGCGCGGCGATTTTTTTATAAAAGAAACGATGGCAATGCCCGTCGCGCACAGGCACAACCCCATGCCGGAGAGGCGATGCATGGCATGAAGCGCGAGGGAATCGTAAAAAAACGCCGTGATACTATCGGGAAAGGACGAAAAAGGAATAACGGCGCCGTTCATCGTCGGAAATTCGGTTCCGAACGCTGCCCCCGCGTCCTTACCCGCCACGAGCGCGCCCAAAATAATTTGAAGGCATAGCCATGCGAACAGCACGCATTCGGTAGGGAAAAAGGAAAAGCGGCCCCCGCGCCGCTCTAAAAAACCCGTCCATAGCAAAGAAAACACGGCGAGCGCCATGCCCAAATGAAAGGCAAGCCAAAAATGGGAAACATAGGGAGATTCGTTTAACCCGCTTCTTACCATCATCCATCCGACCAACCCTTGCGCCGCGCCGAGCGCGCCCACGGCGAGCAGGCGTTTTTTTTCGCCGGCCGACAACGCTCCCCTTCCCCAAAAGTAAAACAGGGGCAAAAAAAAGAGCAGGCCGACCGCGCGTCCGGACAGACGGTGCAGGTATTCCGGAATATAGATGCGCTTAAAATCGTCCACATTCATATTTTTATCGCGCAGTCGGACATATTCCGGCGAGGCGCGATAGGCGTCGAACGCGTTTTCCCATGCGTGCGGGGTAAGGGGAGGAAGCGCTCCCGTGACCGGCGCCCATTCGGTGATGGACAATCCGGATTCCGTCAGCCGCGTGTAGCCCCCTATCCCTACCATCCATAAAACGGCGAGGGAACAGGCGAGCAGCCAGGCGGCGACGGACGAAGCGTTAGTCACGCCTTACGCACGCTCCAATTCGTCGATAATGCCCGAAATCATGTCCAGCCCCTTATGCCAGAAGGCCGGATCGTCCGGGTTTAAGTCGAACGGCTTCAGCAACGCGTCATACCGCACGCTGCCGCCGGCCTTTAAGAGATTCATGTATTTTTCGACGAATCCGTCCGGCCGTTCGGTATAAACGCCGTATAAGCTGTTCACCAGACAATCGCCGAACGCGTAGGCGTACACGTAAAAAGGCGTATGGATGAAATGGGGGATATATCCCCAAAAAGAACGATACTCCTCGCCCAATATAATGGCGTCGCCTAAGGCGGCGCTTTGCGTCTCCAGCCAGAAATCGCCGATTTGCGCCTCGGACAACTCGCCCTTGCGCCGTCCTTCATGCAGTTTTTGCTCGAAGCGGCAGAAGGCCGTTTGGCGCACGACCGTGTTAATCATGTCTTCTGCCTTCGACGCCAGCAACCGCTTGCGCTCGTCGGCGTCCTTCGCGCGCGACAGCAGCGAGCGGAAAGTCAGTTGCTCGCCGAACACCGACGCGGTTTCCGCGACCGTGAGCGGCGTGTCGGACAAATATAATCCCTGCGGACCGCTGAGATATTGATGCACCGCGTGGCCGAGTTCGTGCGCCAGCGTCATCACGTCGCGCACTGTGCCTTGAAAATTCATCATCACGTACGGCGATGCCGACGGGACGGTCGGGTGGGAATACGCCCCGGAATCCTTCCCCTTCATCGGCTTGGCGTGAATGCGCCCGTCGGTAAAAAACCGTTCGGCAATCGCCGCCATCTCCGGACTAAAGGCGCGATAGGCGTCGAGTACGATATGCTTGGCGTCGTTCCATGACACGGGCTTGGGGTCTTTGCCGGGAAGCGGAGCGTTGCGATCCCAGAAATGCATTTTTTCCTTGCCCATCCACGACGCCTTTAGCGCGTAATAGCGACGGGAAACGTCGTCGTAGCGCGATTCCACTGCCGATAGCAGCGCCTCGACCGTTTCGGGCTTCACGTTATTGGCAAGGTGGCGGGCGTCCATCGGGTTGACGAAGCGGCGTCGCGCGTCTTCCGTCGCCTTGTCCTTGGCCAGCGTATTTGAAACGAACGCGAGCAGCGAGACGTTGGCTTTCAGCACGCGGCTTAGCTCCATCGCGGCGGCGCGGCGCGTTTCCTCCTTGGGGTCTTGCAGCAGATGCAGCGTTTCTTCGAGCGACAAGGTTTTTCCGTCCAAGGAAAATTCCAGTCTTGCCATGGTTTCGTCGAACAAGCGTTGCCAGCTATGGGCGCCGGTGACGTCTTTTTCGAGCACGATCCGCTCTTCCGCCTCGGTCAATTGGTGCGGACGCATCGCCCGCACTTGCTCAAGCCACGGACGGTATCGCGCGAGAACGGGAGACGCTTCGTACATCGCGTCCAGGGCAGCGTCGTCGATCGCGTTAATTTCGAGCGAGAAGAACACCGTCTCTCCGTCTTGCTCGCTGAGTTTTTCTCGAATCGACTGGTAAAAGGCGCCGCGCTCCGGGTCGGTCACGCATTCGCTGAAATAGAGAAAGGCATACGAGCCTATTTTTTGCAAAATATGGGAAACGCGCTCCGATTCGACGATGGCTTCGGCCAAGGCGTCGGCCCCTAATTGCGCCACTTTTTGGACGTAACGCTCGCGAAAGCGCGCCACGCCCGCTTCGGCCTCTTGCATGTCCTTCGCCAGCGCGGCGTCGTCTTTAGATTCATAGAGCAGCGACAAGTCCCATACGGGAGGCTCGTCTTGCGGCGCGACGGAGCATGCGGCCTGAACGGAGGCGCCGCGATAGGGAAGGGAGCGAAAGTCAGGCATGGCGTTACTATCCTTCGTAAGGTTTTTTGCGAGAGTTATTCTCCCGTTTCGCGTAAAATAATAGACTTCTTGCATAAGCGCTACTAAAGCGGGCGTCTACGTCGGTTCGTCCGTCCTCGAATCCTCACGTACGTCTAGTACGCTGCGGTTCTCCGGGCGGGCGAAACCTAGTATCCGCTCCGCCTTAGCGGGTTATGCAAGAAGTCTAATATCGGCGTTCCGACGAAAAACGTAAAAAACGTTCCCGCGATTGCCGCGAACAACGTCGCGACGCTTGGTCCGGCAAGGGCCGGTCCGCCGAACGCGGCGGACGTCGCCAACGCGAGCGCCGTTGTAAACAAGGTCAATGTCGCCCGTTTAGCGGTTGCGCCCACGCTTTTATTGAGCGCCTCGCCGAACGTTGCGTTCTTATGCCGCCGCATGCAATCGCGCGTTCCGTTGCATAAGGCGACGCATTCGATGACGGCGTACATCGCCCCGGCCAAGGCGCCGGAGAGCGACGTCGTCGATATGTCGAGGCCGGTCAACGCAAAAAATCCCGCGCAGCTTGTGGCTTGACATAATAAAACGACTGCCGTCGCCAAGGCGTAAGGCCAACCAAAACGCAGCCATACGTAGGTGGCAACGGAAAAAGCCGCCAAAAACGCCGCCGTCATGCCGCGATCGACGGTTTTTTTTCCTATGCCGGAACCTAAATTTCCGTACGCAAGGCACCGCGCGTCCGGAAACGCCGCCGTCAGCACGTTGCAATAACGCTGTGCCTTGTCCCGATCGTTTTGATTTTTAGCCGCACCTATCCGCAAAAGCAATATATTTTCGTCCGCAACGCGCTGCGCGACGAGACGTGCGCCGGATAATTTTTTAAACGCCTCGCGCAAACGGCGTTCGGAGGGAGGCAATGAAGGAAATTCGGCCTTAATAAACGCGCCGTCGGTGAAATCGGGCGCGTACTCCCAATGCCGGAACGCAAGGGCACCTAGGGAAACCGCAAGAACAAGCAGGGCAAGCGGCCCCCCGAGGAATGCGTAGCGCAGGAAAGAAAATTGTCGCATCGCTACAGGCTCTTAGAAATGCGCTACGCGCCGTTCCCTTCGACGTAACGTTGCAGCTTATCTAAAAATCCGTCCATGCCCGCACGTTGGATGAAGGCGGAAAATTCGGAGCGCTGGGTGACGATAAGGCTAACGCCCTCGGCGATGACGTCGTAAATTTTAAAGCCCTCGTCCGTTTTCCGAATGCGGTAATCGACCGCAAGCGGGGCGCCGTTTTGGCCTTTTAGACGCGTCTTTACCACGAACTTGCCGTTTTGCCCGTCCACCGAATAAATAATAGGCTTCGCGCCGCCGGCATAGTTTTTAAATTTCGGCAAGTAATTTTTGACCAAGTAGCGAGGATATAAATCGAAGTAGCGGTTGCGTTGCTCCTCGCCGGCCTCTTTTAATCCGGCCCCCGCCGCGAAACCGGCGATCCAGCGATAGTCGGCCTTTGCTTTGAGCAACGCGCCCAACTTCTCCGTGCGGACGGCGTCGTCCGCCTGCGAGTCTTTCGCCAAGGCGACCGCTTCGTCGGTCAAGGATTCCACAAACGCGCGCACGTCTGCCTTGTCGTCGGCGAAGGAAGGGGCGCCTAAGGTTGCCGCGCATAAGGGGATGACGAAAAAGGCGACGAAATGGCGAAGGCGGCGCATGGCTTACTCCTTAATTTGTCTGTTCCTGTATTGCATGTACAGGCTGCGATACGAGGCGTAGAGGTCAAAGGGAGCCGATTGTTTCAGATCGTCCGTCGTTTGTAAAGCGGATTCTCGCGCGTCCACGAACGTGACGCCGTATTTTGCCGCGAGCGTCGTTTCGTCGACGATGTACGGATAGGGCGACATGACCGCGTCGGCGCCTTTTCCGATGGCGTCGCGGAAGGTGGACGGTCCCAGGATCGGGAGCACGAAATAGGCCGACTCGCCGTATCCCCACACGGCGAGCGTCTGCCCGAAATCTTCGTCTTCCGCGTCATGGCCGGCCGCTTCCATTACGTCCATCGCGCCGCCGGCGCCCAGCGTGAGGTTGATCCAAAATCCGGCGAGGGCGTCCGCGCCGGAGGTGACGTCGCCTTGCAATAAATGGTTGACGGCGGAGACGGGTTGTTTTAAATTTTTTAGCACGTTGCGCGTCATCAGCCGCACGTGGGCGGGAACGATAAAACGGTAGCCGCGCGCGAGCGGCTCGCCGATATATTTATCGACGACCATGTTAAACGCGAAAATACGTCGGTTCATCGGCTCGTAAGGGTCGTTATATAGCGTGACCGTTTCGGGTTGGTAGTCGGCGTATAAGGCGTCGTCGTCGGCGGAGTCGGCGAAGGAAGGCGAGGCGTGAAACAGCGCGGCGACCGCCGCAACGCCGATAATGGCGCCAAACCGCGCCGTGACGTGTCTTCTCATGTGTTACTTGTTATCCTATTTCAAGAAAAATTTAGGCGCATTACCCCTATAAAACTTAACCAGTATGCACCAAATACGCAAAAGTTTCAAGCGTTAAAAATCATTGATTTGTTTGCTATTATTTATAATTTTTCAACCAATCTTTCGGTCCGCACGAACGGGCGCAGGCATTTCTCCCGAATCTGCCCCGATTTTCCGCTTGAAAAGCGCGCCGCCGCCCTTTACAATAACAGCGCTTTACGTACCGGAAACGCAACGCGCGATACGCCTATGGATTATCTAGATTATTCGGCATGGATAGACGACTCCATGCGCCTTATCGTCAAGCGCGCGCTCGAATATGCGCGCGACAAGGGTCTGCCGGGCGAACATCATTTTTTTATCTCCTTCGCCACCTACCATAAGGACGTATCGATATCCCCAAAGCTCCGCGCTCGCTATCCCGACGAAATGACCATCGTGCTGCAACACCAATACGCCAACTTAACGGTGGACGACGCCGGTTTTAGCGTCGAACTCAGCTTTGACGGGGTGATGGAGCCTATCCGCGTGCCGTTTTCCTCTGTCGTCGCCTTCGCCGATCCGGGAGTGAAGTTTGGGCTGCAATTCCATCAAATAGACGCGGAGGACGATACGCCCGCTCCGCCGAAAAGCTCGAAAGGAAAAGAACGGAAAGACGCCGCCGCCGCAAAGGACGGCAACGTCGTATCCTTGGACAAATATCGAAAATAGAACGCCGACTTCTTCGATAAAAAATATTTTCTTTTTAACCTTTATAAAAGAAATTCATCATACGCTCCTAAACTCCGGCGTTCGGCGCATAATTTTCTATACAAGGGAATGTTTTTTAGGATATGACCTTCCCCATAATAATGATATTACGCCGACTTAAGGAAAGCATCGGATTTTATGAGTAACGCTTTATGAGTTTGTTTTCTCATTTCGCCTGCGACATGGCGATTGACTTAGGCACTGCCAACACGTTGGTGTACGTTCCCGGGCGCGGCATCGTGCTGAACGAACCGTCGGTCGTGGCGCTGCTTAAAGATAAGGGCGGCCCGGTGCCTTACGCCTTCGGCAACGAGGCGAAAATGATGCTGGGGCGCACGCCGGAGCGCATCGAGGCGTTTCGTCCCCTCAAAGACGGCGTGATCGCCGATTTTAAGGGCGCGGAGGAAATGCTGAAACATTTTATCCGCACCGTCCATAACCGGCGGTTTCTGGCCGGTCCGCTCATCGTCATTTGCGTGCCGTCCGGATCGACGCCGGTGGAGCGCCGCGCCATTCAAGACGCCGCCGAAAGCGCCGGCGCGCGCGAGGTGTACTTAATCGAAGAGCCGATGGCCGCCGCAATCGGCGCCGGCCTGCCCGTGACGGAACCCACGGGGTCCATGATCGTCGATATCGGCGGCGGCACCACCGAAGTGGCGGTGCTCTCGCTTGGCGGCATCGTCAACGCCCGCTCCATTCGCGTGGGCGGCGACATGATGGACGAATCCATCGTCGCCTATATGCGCCGCGCGCACAACATGCTGATCGGCGAGGCGACGGCGGAAAAAATCAAGAAAACCGTCGGTTCCGCCATTCCCGCCCGAGACGGCAAAGGCCGCTCGATGATCGTGAAGGGGCGCGACGTCATGCGCGGCGTGCCCAAAGAAATCGAGCTCACCGAAACCCATGTGGCCGAAAGCCTGTCGGAGGCCATCGGGCAGATCGTCGCCGCCGTGCAATTTGCGCTCGAAGCCATTCCTCCCGAACTAGCCTCGGACATCGTCGATAAGGGCATCGTCATCTCCGGGGGCGGCGCGCTGCTGAAAAATATCGACGTCGGGCTGCGCCGCGCCACCGGCCTGCCGATTTTCGTCGCGGAAGACCCGCTTTCTTGCGTCGCCATGGGATCGGGAAAGGCGCTGGAAAATTATAAAAAACTCAAAAAGCATATTTTGTTTAAGCAAGAATAGTTCATGGAACCTTCCTTCCGCTCCGTCCGGGGCATGTCGGATATCGTCGGCGACGAGATGCGTCGTTTCGAGCGCGTATTGCGTGCGGCGCGGCGCGTGGCGGATCTCTACGCGTTCGAGCCTATCTCCACTCCTATCGTCGAATACGAAGAGGTGTTTTGCCGCGCGATGGGAGAGACGTCCGACGCCGTTTCCAAGGAAATATATCGCCTCGTCGATAAGGGAGGAGACGCGCTGGCGCTGCGGCCGGAATTTACCGCCGGCGTCGCGCGCGCCTACGTCACCGGTGCAATGCAACACGCCAAGCCGCTGAAGTTTTTCTCGTTCGGTCCGATTTTTCGTTACGAACGCCCCCAAAAAGGCCGACGCCGCCAATTTCATCAAGTGAATTTCGAGTTTTTCGGCGCCGCCTCTTCTTTTGCCGACGTGGAATGCATTTCCGCCGCCGCGCACCTGCTTCGCGAGTTGGAGCCGTCGGGCGTCACGACGCTGGAAATTAATTCGCTGGGCGACGCGGAAAGCCGAACGGCCTATCGCGCCGCGTTGGTGGAATACCTCGCCCCCTACGAAAGCGACTTATCCGACGATAGCAAGCGCCGGTTGGCGCACAACCCCTTGCGCATACTCGATTCCAAGGACGCGCGCGACAAAGATATTTGCGCCGGCGCGCCGTCTCTCGCGAACGCCCTAAATGCCGCCTCCCGGGCGTTTTTCGACGAAGTGTTGCAAGGGTTGGAAGAGGCGAACGTTTCCTATGTCCGCAACCCCAACTTGGTGCGCGGACTGGATTATTATTGCCACACCGCGTTTGAATTTACGAACGACGCGCTCGGCGCGCAAAATACCGTGCTGGCCGGGGGCAGGTATGACGGATTGATCGCACAAATGGGCGGCGACCATACGCCCGCCGTCGGATTCGCCGCCGGAGTTGAGCGTCTGTGCGAATTGATCGCCCTGCCGGAGAAAAAAGACGCGTCCGTGTTTTGCGTTTCCGTCGGCGACGACGCGCGCGCCTACGTCGCCGCGTTCGTACGCGCGTTGCGGGAGAACGGCGTGGCGGCGAATTGGTTTCCCGAAGGCAACGTCCGCAAACAATTTAAGGTCGCCGATAAAAAAAACGCGCGCATCGTGTGCGCCGCCGGTGAAAACGAAGTCGCACAGGGCTTAATCACTCTAAAAAATATGGAAACGGGCGAACAAGAAACGCTATCCCGCGAGAGCGCCGTTGCAAGGCTGGCCAAACGCGACGCATCCTTATAAGGAAAAACGCTTATGCCGTTCGGGGCATGGAAAAAAAAGGAAACGCCTCCCCTTTATGCCTACTCGCGCGACGACGCACTGGCCGCTTCCGTTGCGTGGAACGGTCGCGCGGTGGGAACGGCGTCGCTTTACTGCCTTATCGCCATTTCCGCCAAATGCGCCAAATCGCTTCTGCCTCGCACGGCGGAACCAATATTCGCCGCCGCCGCCGCCCGGCGTTGCGCCCTTCGATTCGTGCGGGCGTTTTCCGTTCCTTCGTCCGAGACGCGCGCCGTCGCCGCCGCTTTTTTCGCCGCCAGGCAGGACGCGACGCCGATAGAGCGCTACGTCGACATTTTGCTTCGGGCAAAAGACGCGCGCCCGGAGGAGGCGGCGCTGCGGACGCTCGATTTTCTGGACGACGGACGCCTGTCCTACAACCATGCGGTATTTTACGCCTATGCGCGCCTGATGCCGCTATTGTTCGGCATAAAGGCCGAAGAGAAGGGCACGAGCGTCGTTAGAAACCATTTCGACGCCAGGCGCCGCCGACTGGCGCAATCGCGGGAAAATGACGGCGCCGCCTACGCCATGCGCCTTCTTTCGCGATCCCACCCCGACAAATACGCCGTTCTGGCGCCGCCGAAATTGCTGATTCGTGCCGTGGACGATCTTTATGCCGACGCGGCGGCCGCCTATAAACGCAACAAGGCTCCATTTCTATCGAAAAATAAACGCATTTCCGCCGGCGATTCTTCCGAGAAGGGCGTATTCTCGCTTTTTAAGCGATGATTTAACGCAGCAAAAAAGACCAAAAATCCGACCGCTCAGGCTACGCCGGCTTATGGCTCAAAAAGCGCGCACAGCCTAAGTAATGATTGCCGATTCCCTTCTCGGATCAAACGCGTCGCGCACCGCCTCCCCCACGAAAAGCATTAAGGTTAAAAGCGACGCGAGGGTGAAAAACACCGACAATCCAATCCAAGGCGCATGGAGATTATTTTTTCCTTGGGACAAGACTTTCCCCAGAGACGGCGCGCTTGGCGGCATGCCGAAGCCTAAAAAGTCGAGCACCGTCAGTAAGGCGATGGTGCCGGTCATGACGAAAGGGATGTAGGTCAGCGCCGAGACGGCCGCATTCGGCAAAATATGGCGAAAAATGATGGTTTTCTCCTTCACGCCCAAGGTTTTCGCCGCCGTCACGTAAGGCAGGTTGCGCGCCTTTAAAAATTCGGCCCGCACCGGCCCGGTGAGGCGCGGCCAGCCGAAGAGGCTTATCAACCCAATCAATATCGGCATGTTCGGCTGCGTCATGCCGGAGACGATAATCAGCACGAACAGTTCGGGTAGCCCGGTCCACATTTCGATCAGGCGCTGGAAGAACAAGTCGATCTTTCCGCCGAAATAGCCTTGCACGGCGCCGGCCGCCACGCCGACGACGGAAGAAATCATCGTCACCGCCAAGCCGAAAATGAGGGAAGTGCGCGTGCCGTAGATCAAGTTGGACAGCACGTCGCGCCCCCTGTCGTCGGTGCCCAGCCAGTTGTCGTTGTCCGGCGGCGTGGGAGCGGCTGCGCTCAGGCGATAATTGATGGTGTTGTAGCCAAAGCGCAAAGGCGGCCATAGCATGACGCCGGTTTTGTCTTCCCCTATAATCATGTCGGCGACGTATGGGTCTTTATAATCCGCCTCCGCCTCGATAAATCCCCCGAAGCGCGTTTCCGGATATTCCTTAAAGGCGGGAAACAGCCACTCGCCCTTATACCGCACCGCTACGGGTTTGTCGTTGGCCAGCAATTCGGCGCACGCGCATAGCATGGCCAGCGCCAGTAAAATCATAAGGCTGGCCATCCCCCGCTTATTGCGGCGAAAGGCGGAAAAGCGTTTTTGCGTGAGGGGAGAAAACGCCATGGGCATCACCTGCTTGCGTCAAAATTAATGCTCGGGCATATCGGCGGGGCGAATCGGCATGGTTGTTCTGCACGTCACTTCGGCGCCAGCACCAATAATAACTGCCGAGATTCGGATTTTAGCGCCGATTCGGTTTTCGCGACGTCTTCCATGTCGGCGATCATCCGTTCCATGATGGCCGAGCCGACCTCTTGATGCGTTATTTCGCGACCGCGAAACCTCAGCGACACTTTTACCTTGTCTCCGGCCTCGATAAATTTGCGCGCGGCCTTCAGCTTAATAAGGTAATCGTGCTCGCCGGTCACCGGGCGTAATTTAATTTCCTTAATATGGACGACTTTTTGTTTCTTGCGATTTTTTTGCTCCTTGCGCTGCTTGTCGAACTTGAATTTGCCGAAATCAAGCATTTTGCAAATCGGCACGTCGTCCTGACGCGACACCTCGACGAGATCCATCCCCTTGCCGGAAGCAAGGGCGATGGCTTCCGCCAATTTCATAAGGCCGAGCATTTCTCCGTCGTCGGCGACGACCCGCACTTTTTCAGCGTCGATGCGCTCATTTGCCTTAGGGATGTTCCCCTTCTTACCTGTTTGCGATGATATATCCGCCTCCGATGTTATAATGAAATATGAGAAAAGACTATAAAGAGAAAAAGATAAAAAAACTATAATTTTCGCGGCGTCATGAGGGCATGGCCGCTTCGTTCAAGGCGGCGGCGATAAATTCCGCCAGTTTTTGCGTCTCTTGCTTTTGCGAGCCAAGACGACGCACCGCCACGGATTCCTCTTCCTGCTCGCGCTTTCCGACCGCTAAAATGATCGGAATTTTTCGGTCGGAATGGTATTTAACCTTATAGCTTATTTTTTCGTTTCGCAGGTCAAGCTGCGAACGAAGACCGGCGCGCGTCAGCGTATCGTTCACCTTGCGCGCGTAGTCGGCGCATTCGTCGGTGATGGGTGCGACGACGGCTTGCACCGGCGCCATCCATAGCGGAAAATGCCCGACGTAATGCTCGATTAAAATGCCGATAAACCGCTCGAACGATCCGGACAGCGCGCGATGCACCAGCACCGGCCGCTCTTTTTGTCCGCTTGCCGCGACATAGGTGGCGCCCAAGCGTTCGGGCAGCACGAAATCGACTTGCACCGTGCCGCATTGCCAATGCCGCCCGATGGCGTCGCGCAGCACGAATTCCAGCTTTGGCCCGTAAAACGCGCCCTCCCCGGGATTGAGCGTATATTCCAGCTTCATGGATTTAAGCGCGTTTTCCAGCGCGTTTTCCGCCCGATCCCACACCGCGTCTTCGCCGGCGCGTTTCGCCGGGCGGTCGGAAAATTTGACGTAGACGTCGGAGAAGCCAAGGTCGCGATAAATCTCTAAAATCATTTCGCAGCACGAGGCGATCTCGTCTCCCAGTTGATCCTCGGTGCAGAAAATATGCCCGTCGTCCTGGGTGAATCCGCGCGCGCGCATTAGGCCGTGGAGCGATCCGGACGGCTCGTTGCGATGCACGTGGCCGAATTCCGCGAAGCGCAGCGGCAAGTCGCGATAGCTTTTCACGCCCTTATTGAAAATCTGGACGTGCCCCGGGCAACTCATGGGTTTAATCGCCATGGTTTCTTCTTTTTCCGAATGGACGGTGAAGATCATGTCGCCGAATTTTTCCCAGTGGCCGGACTTTTCCCATAAGCTGCGGCTAAGCAAAATGGGCGTTTTTATTTCGCGGTAGCCGTAGCAGGAAATTTTTTGCCGAATGTAGGTTTCGAGGCAGCGATAGAGCGTCCAACCGTTCTCGTGCCAAAATGCCTGACCTTGCGCCTCTTCTTGCAGGTGGAACAAATCCATCTGCGCGCCGATCTTGCGATGGTCGCGGCGCTCCGCCTCCTCCAGCCGCGTGATATAGGCGTCCAACTCTTTTTTCGACGGCCACGCGGTGCCGTAAATGCGGTGCAGCATCGGATTTCTCGCGTCGCCCCGCCAATAGGCGCCGGAGGTTTTCGTCAGCTTAAAATATTTTGGAAAGCCCGTGCTTTCGGCGTGGGGTCCCCGGCATAAATCGGTAAAGTCGCCGTGATGGTAAAGCGACACTTCCTGGTCCTCCGGGATGAAAGCCGCCAACTCTGCCTTAAACGGCTCGCCTTCCTCCGTAAAGCGGCGCACCGCCTCGTCGCGGCTGACCACTTCGCGGCGAATGGGGAGGTTGCGCTCCATAATTTCGCGCATCCGCGCTTCGATGGCGGGGAAGTCGTTTTCGGAAAACGGCTCCTCTCGCTTAAAGTCGTAGTAAAAACCGTTTTCGATCGTCGGACCGATGGTCACTTGCACGTCCGGAAACAATTCCTTCACCGCATGCGCCAGCAAATGGGCGGCGTCGTGGCGCAAAATTTCGGTCCCTTCTTCCGAATCGGCGACGATTAAATCAATGTTGGCGTCGTGGAAAATCGAGGTATAGAGATCAACCTGCCTGCCGTCCAGTTTTGCGGCCACGGATTTTTTCCGCAATCCCGGAGAAATGGAGGCCGCAACGTCGGCCGGCGTCGTTCCTTTGGGGAAGGCGCGTACGGCGCCGTCGGGAAAAGCAAGCGAAATATTGTCCGCATGACTTGCGGCTAGCGAAGGACTTTGCGACATCAGTGAAACGTCAGCATCATAAAGGCGCAAATGGTCGCGCCGACGAGATGTATCATATCGGGGGCGAAGTGCATGGAATTTACCCGGCGCCTGTAACGTTAACGATGAAAACGACGGCACTTATTTAAAAACAAAACGCGCGTTTGTCAACGGCATATTTCAACAAGGCCGAACGCCGCGCCTCACTTTTCCTTCGTTGCCAGCGACGCCGTCAACTCTTCCATGTCTTTCGGCGGAGCGCAACGAAAATGCATCTTCTCTTCCGTCAGCGGGTGGGTGAAACATAGTTCCGCCGCATGCAGGGCTTGCCTGCCGAAGGCGGCGCAAGCGTTTCTTGCCTCGTCCGAAAGCGTTTTCGGCGTCGCCGAGCGATTGCCGCCATACAATTTGTCTCCTATCAGCGGACATTTGCGATGCTGCATATGGACGCGAATCTGGTGCGTCCTTCCGGTTTCCAGCCGGCATTCCACCAACGACGCCGCGCCGCCGGCATAACGGCACAGGGTGGAATAATGGGTGACGGCGCGCCTTCCCGTCGCAATCGCGGCCATTTTCGTGCGCGCCGTCGGGTGACGCCCTACGGGAACGTCGATAACGCCGGAGGGAGGCGTCGGCGCTCCCCAACATAGGGCGAGATACGTTCTTTTCACCTCCCTCTCCGCAATCATGCGCGAGAGCAGCCAATGCGCCCGGTCGGTTCTCGCGACGAGCATAAGCCCGGAGGTGTCGCGGTCGAGCCGATGGACAATGCCGGGGCGGTCTTCTCCCGACCCCTTCGGCAGGGCTTCCCCATATCTGGCCAGCAAGGCGTGCGCTACCGTGTCGTCGCCCGTTCCGGCGCCGGGGTGCGCGGTCATTCCCGCCGGCTTGTTTATGACCGCCAGCCATTCGTCCTCATACGTCACGGGCAACGTCAGCCCGGGTGCGGGAGAAAGAAGGGGGCGCGGCTCTTTAGGGGGGATGCGCGCCGCATACCGCTCGCCCTCCCTGACCGTGCGCTTCGGCGAAAGCGCGACGCCGGAAGTTTCCTCGATCACCTCGCCCGACTCGACGGCGCGGCGCACCGCCACGCGCGAGCAGCGCGACTCAAGCATCGCGGCCAAAAATTTGTCGAGCCGCGCGCCGCTCCATGCCGAGTCTACCGCGAATACAAGCGAATCGCTTTCCATAATGACATAGCGTTTTTCATCTATTACGAAGCGCGGACGGAAACGCGTTCCGCGCACGGGCATATTTTTGCATTTTCGTTAAGGTTTGTCTTGCTAATTCGCAAAAAATATTGTAAGGCTATCAACAGTTTTCCGCTTGGAAATTAGCATTCGTTAATGTATACTAGCAAATAGTTAATTTTTGCCTATAGAATTCACGGGGTGATGGATGAATAAGACGTTAATGGCGCTGTCTGCCGTCGGTATGGTTTCCGCAAGCGCGGCGCATGCGACCGAAGGATTGTACGGCGGTTTCGGCATGGGGGCAAGCCTCATGCATAGCCAGGGCATGGACGCCGCAGGCGGAGGAGCGGCCAGCTTCGATACTGACCATGATTTAGGCCCCGCCGCAAATTTAAGTCTGGGCTACGGATTAAAGAACGGCCTTCGCCTTGAGCTCGAAGCCGGTTACGGGTTTAACCAAATTGATTCCATGGATGGCGTGGCGGCCACCGGCGACGCCGAGGCGTTTAGCTACATGGGAAACGTCTATTACGATTTTTATAATAGCACCGCCTTCACGCCTTACGTTGGCGCGGGCGCCGGCGGCATGACGTTGCTGCTTGACGATTACGTCACTCCCGCCAACGGACGCATCAGCAAAAAAGATACGAGCTTCGTCGCGCAAGGCATCGCCGGCATTACCTACGACTTCAGCAATTACGTCGATTTATATGCCGATTATCGCTATCTGGCGTCGCTTAAAGATTTTGAATACAACACGAATAGCGGCGCTCTATACGACAGCGACTACAAAGCCAGCACCTTTATGTTAGGATTGCGCGTTGCGCTGAACAAAAAGAATGAAGGTCCCGCCGTCGTCGAGCCTCAAGTGCAGGATTGGCGTCCCGTGCAGGCGCCCCCTCCGCCTCCCCCGACGCAAGAAAAAATGGCCCCGCGCGAGCCGTCCGAAATTTCCCGCTCCTATCTGGTGTTTTTTGACTTTGACCGCTCGAGCTTAACCACCGCCGCGCAAGACGTGATAGGTAAAGCCGTGCAAGACGCGCAAAGCGTCGACTTGATTCGCTTTGAAGTCACCGGTCACGCCGACCGTTCCGGGGCGAACGCCTATAACGACAAATTGTCGCTTCAACGCGCCGAAACGGTAAAGAAAAAATTGGTGGCCATGGGCATTCCCGCCGACCTTATTTCCGTTCGTGCGAAAGGCGAAAACGAACCTCTTATTCCGACCGATGACGGCGTGCGCGAACCACAAAACCGTCGCGTTGAAATTCTCTACACGGTGCGTAAATAAATTAATCGACGACGCTTGCTTATTGACTTTATAAGTAAGCGTCGTTGATGCTTTTCTGTTTTTATTTTTTGAAATCTTTGGAAAAACGACGTATTAATGGAGTCTGCATACACTTTTTTAACCATAGATCGGTGCAGCTAAACGAGACAATTTTTAGGGACTTTTTTAACGAGAATTCGGTACGTTTCTGACGTAATAGCAAGCTATGTTTGAAAAAACATACCAAATTCGCAGAAAAAATATCAAAACTCAACCTTTCTATCTACGCCGGTCTATGGTTCAAAAAGTACATGCAGTCCGGATTCAATCATCGAAAAAACCGTTGCATATACGCTTTATTCCGTCTCTTTTCGTTTTTTTGCCCGGGGATGCGCCGCCATATATTCCCTGTTCATGCGCGCGTCGCTGAGTTTCGCGTAAATTTCCGTCGAGCTGAGATAGGCATGGCCGAGCAATTCCTGAATCACGCGCAGATCGCCGTCTTTTTCCAACAAATCGGTGGCGAAGCCGTGGCGAAGCGAGTGCGGGGAAATATGCTCTCCTAACCCCATGGCACGTCTTGCCGTTCGCAGGCGCCGCCTCGCCATGTCCGGATGCAGCCTTTTTCCTTGCGTTCCGATGAAGAGCGGTTCGTCCGGAACGGCGCCGCGCAATTCTTTATATGCCTCGACGTGCGCCGCCACATAGGCGGTAACGGGAATGAGGCGCTCCTTATTGCCTTTTCCGACGATAGTGACGCCGCGCGTCTCGGCGCCTATGTTGCCCGCGTTCAGCGCCAGCGCTTCGGAGATGCGCATGCCGGTGCCGTATAGTAGCACGAACAACGACACGTCGCGCGCGACGACGTCCGGCGGGTCGTCAGGATATATCTCCTTCCACGAGCGCAGCAGGGCCGTTACGTCGGTATGGGCCGCCGGCTTCGGCAATAATTTTTCCTTGCGGGCGAAACGTAGCGAGAAGGCGGCCTCGTTTTCTCCGTAGCCGCGTTTTTGCAAGAATCTATAAAAATTTCTGACGGCGCTTAATCCCACGTTCGACGACCGCCCCGCCACTCCGCGCTTTTGCATGGAAGAAAGCCAGGCGCGCCCGTCTTGCACCGTGGCGGAAATAACGTCCTCCGTCGTTGCCGCCCTTCCTCGTCCGCGCGATAGCGTGCCGACATAGTCGATAACGTTGCGTTCGTACACGGTAAGCGTATGGGAAGAGACGCGCTTCAGGTCGCGAAGGTAGTTGCGCCATTCGCCGAACAGGGTCGCCGCGTCGGGAGCGAAGGGCAAAAGGGCGTCGCTATCGCTCACGGCGCCTTATGTCCGCACACGACGTAGTTGACGGATAAATTTTTCCCCCTTTTCCATTGTCGCCCGATAAAGTCGTAGGTAAAGCCGGAAGCGTCGCATATCTCCAAGCCGTTTCGCTCCATCTGCGCCATGACGTCGTAAGGGAGCAGAAATTTTTTCCAGTCGTGCGTGCCGCGCGGCAACCAGCGCAATAGATATTCCGCGCCGACGATGGCCTGCAAGAACGACGTCGCGGTTTTATTGAGCGTCGATACGATAACCATGCCTCCCGGAGCGGCGGCGGCGCATGCCCGGCGCAAAAACGCGGCGACGTCGCTCACGTGCTCCGCGACTTCCAGCGCAAGCACGACGTCAAATTTTTCGCGGTCTTGCTCTCCGATCTCGCGACATTCGTACAGGGCCGATATGCCGGAACGCTCGGCGTGCAGGCGGGCGACGGCGATATTTTTTTCGGAGCCGTCCACTCCCGTGACGCAGGCTCCCAGCCGGGCCATGGGTTCCGCCGCCAACCCGCCGCCGCATCCGACGTCGAGCAGATTTTTGCCGAACAAGGGCGACTTGCCGTCTTCCCGCTTTTCGAAGCGCGCTTCGGCCATGGAGACGACGTAGTCGAGGCGCGTCGGGTTAAACGCGTGGAGCGGCTTAAACGGGCCGGACTCGTCCCACCACGCGTCGGCGAGGCGCGAGAATTTTTCTATTTCCGCGGGGTCTAGCGTGGTGGCGTCGGGCATGTCGGTTCAAACCTGGCGATCTTTTTTAATAGGATGATCTTACTACCGAAAAAAGCGCCTGACAAAGGTTTATTATAGCGCAAGCTATCGCAAGTCACGTAAAGTTAAGCCTTTAGCGCTATCGTTAATAAAGAAACGCAGCGATAACGGACATGTCTTTTATGAAAACGATACGCGACGCCAAGGGAGAGGCAATCACCTTTCGTGATTGCGCTTCGCCCGCGCTCCAAGGGGAACGCATGGTCCATAACCGTTTTGGCGTGCTTAACATTTTCCCTGAGCGCGCCGTTTACGTGAAGGGAGGGCTGATAGGATTTCCTCAAGAGCGGGAATATTGCCTGACGGACTATCCCGGACGAGACGAATTTAAGCTGCTGCAATCCATAACCGACGACGATTTATGCTTTATCGTATTGCCTGCCGCGCCCGAAGGAGGGTATTATTACCCGGAGCATGCCGAAGAGTTGTGCGCGCTGGTGGACGCCGCGCCGGACGCAGCCGTGTTTTTGTTCGTGGTGAGCGTGGCGCAAAAAGCGGGGAAACGCGTCGTTACGTTTAACGGCAAGGCGCCCGTCGTCGTCAACGTCGATAAAAAATACGCCGTCCAACGCGCGCTTTCCTATCGATGCTATAACGTGCGGCAAGAAGTCAAGGCGGAAAAAAAGGCATATATCAAGGAAGCATGACGCGCAGCGGCGTTGGTTAATCATGAATGTCGATTTTAATGATGGCGTTTTTATGCGTGCAGCGTTACGATGCGCTCACGATGTAAGAACGCGTAAGGATTATCGTTATGAAAAAAATCGCATATTTATCAACTTTACTGTTCGTTGTGGCAGCTTCGCCGGCATTTGCGCAAAGCCCATATTATGGGTCCATTAAGGGTATTTACGTTCCCGGGCAAGACGTAGGGTCGCGCGATTACGACAACGGGTGGGGCGTCGGGCTGGCCCTGGGCAAGAATATTGGTCCGAACGTGCGCACCGAAGCGGAACTTTTCCACATCCAATCCGACGTCGACGCGCCGGGAGGCGGAAAGCTTCGCCTGAGTTCCGCCATGGCGAACATGTATTATGACGTGCCGACCGGCACCGCCGTCACTCCTTATGTGGGCGCCGGCCTTGGCGGAATTTACGGAGAGGCCACGTCCAACGGCTTGACAGACGACGACGATTTCGGTTTCGGCTATCAATTCATGGCCGGCGCAAACGTCACCTTAGGCAACGGGCATGCCTTTTATGCGGGGTATCGTTATTTAGACGGCACGGATTTAGACGTATCCGGAGGAAGGGACGTTCAGCTAGGATCGCACAACGTCGAGGCCGGATATCGCATTCCGTTCGCCATGTAGGTTAATATTACACCTCTTGCATAACTCTACTGCCATAACTCTGCTGCGGCGGGCGTATGCGTCAGATATTCCGCTTCCAAAATCCTCACGTACCAAACGTACGCTACGGTTTTGTCAACGGAATATTTTAGCCTCCGCCTTGCCGCTAGCTAAGTTATGGAAGAGGTTTATTACAGCCTGATGCGAATTATAGCCCTTACCGCCTGCAAAATCTTTTTGACCTTATACTCGCTTAAAGGTCTGTTATTCATAGTAATTTCCTTATGACGGATAGTTTTGGCGCTAGTCAAGGATCTTATGAATTACTTCTTGAACTAAAAAATCCCTAAAAATCGTCTCGTTTAGCTACGTCGGTCTATGGCTCAAAAAGTGCATAGAGCCTGGGTCGGGACGACGATTAAAACCATCGTAATTTTTTAAAAATCCATACTTGCGCGACGATTAGCGTGGCGAGAAGTCCGCAAAATATCGGGAACGCATGCGGGCCGTTTGCCCCGGGCAGGCCGGTTAAAAATCCGAGCGGCAGGAAGATGGAGGCGAACACCTTACCGGACGCTAAAACTCCTCTCGCATAAGGGTTTTATGCCGTTTTTCGGCATGTGTTTGCAAGATGGTGGGTTCGAGTGGACTTGAACCACTGACCTCTCGGTTATCAGCCGAGTGCTCTAACCAGCTGAGCTACGAACCCTTGGGCGCCATTCATCAAAGCGTCTCTTTTCGCTTGATCGGGGTGTTTTACTCCAAACCTTCATAGGCGTCAACGTTTTGCTTTTCGTTTTGCCGTAAAAAGCGGTAGTGTTTACGTTTCTTCCCATAACCGCATAATTAAGCGCCATGACCGACGTCACCGATAAAATGACGCACGTTTTCTCAACGCTTCGATCGCGCAACCCGGAGCCGCGCACCGAGCTGGAATATCGCAACCATTACACGTTGCTGGTGGCGGTGGTATTGTCCGCGCAAACGACCGACGTTCAGGTGAACAAGGCGACGCGCGCGTTGTTCGACGCGGCGGACAATCCCCGCGCCATGACGGCGCTCGGCGAAGAGGGACTAAAAACCTATATCAATACGATCGGGTTATACAATGCCAAAGCGAGGCACGTCGTCGGACTCAGCGCGGCGCTGCTCGAGCGGCACGGCGGCGAGGTGCCCTGCGATCTGGCGGCGTTGCAGGCCTTGCCGGGCGTCGGCAGGAAAACGGCGCGCGTGGTGATGGCATGCGCCTTCGGCAAGCCTTATATCGCCGTAGACACGCACGTGTTTCGCGTCGCCAACAGGCTGGGAATCGTTAACGAAAAAACGCCGGAGAAAACGGAAGTCGCGCTGGAGCAATCCGTTCCCGCCCAATTTATGCATCACGCGCACCATTGGCTGATTCTTCACGGACGCTACGTCTGCAAAGCGAAAAAACCCGCATGCGATCGTTGTGCGCTCACGGAATGGTGCGATTACTTCAAAGCCCTCTAAAATTCTTTATTTTCGGTTGAAAACACTCTACTATCCGTCCGGAAAAAGTAAATCAGAGATCGAAATTATGTGCGGCATTATCGGCATAATAGCGCAGGGTAAAAACGTCGTCGATTCCGCCGTGGAAGGATTAAGAAGGCTGGAATATCGCGGGTACGACTCGGCCGGCGTCGCCGCCGTGGACAAGGACGGCAATTTGCGCTGCGTGCGCCACGGAGGCAAAATCGCCGGATTGCGCGCCGCCATCGACGCGGATGCGTCCCCGCCGGAGGGCGAGGTGTGCATCGGCCACACGCGCTGGGCGACGCACGGGCCGGCGACGGTCATCAACGCGCATCCCCATTGCCGCACGCGCGTCGCCGTCGTGCATAACGGCATCATCGAAAATTTCGATCGACTAAGGCAAGACCTCCAATCGAAGGGCTACGAATTCGAGACGGAAACCGACACCGAAGTCGTGCCGGTATTGTTGTCCTATTACTTAGACCAAGGATACGCGCCGCAACAGGCGGTGACGGCCATGCTCGGCGACATTGAAGGCGCGTTCGCCCTCGGCATATTGTTTAAGGACGAACCGCATCGCATTTACGCGGCGAAGCTGGGATCGCCGCTGGCGGTCGGATACGGAAAGGACTGCATGTACGTGGCCTCCGACGCGCAGGCGCTCGGCCCGTACACCAACCGCGTCGCCTATTTGGAGGAAGGCGACTTCGCCGTCGTGGACGCGCGCGGCGCCAGGATTTTCGACAGGAACGGCGTGGAGGCCATTCGCCCGATCACCCTGTCGAACGCGACGGGAAAAGAGGCCAGCAAAGAAAATTTCGAGCATTTCATGCTAAAGGAAATTCACGAACAGCCCACCGCCATTAGCGAAACGATTCATGATTTTTATAACCCCGTCCGCCGCCGCCTGCATTTCGAGGCGTTAGAGAGGGAGGCAAAAAACATCCACCACATTACCATCGTCGCGTGCGGCACGTCGTATTACGCCGGCATGGTCGCACGCTATTGGTTGGAACAAGTCGCGAAAATTCCCTCATCCATCGACGTCGCGTCGGAATTTCGCTACGGCGGAAGGCTGTTGCCCGAACAAGGCGGCATGGCCCTGTGTATTTCGCAATCGGGCGAAACCGCCGACACGCTCGCGGCCCTGCGCTACGCGAAGCAAATGCGCCAAACCGTCGTGTCGCTCGTGAACGTCGAGCAAAGCTCGATGGCGCGCGAGTCCGACGTGGTGCTGCATACGCGCGCCGGGCCGGAAATCGGCGTCGCTTCCACCAAAGCCTTTACGACGCAACTGGTGGCGCTGGCGGGCGTCGCGCTCGATCTGGCAAAAATGCGCGGCGCGATTGCCGACGCGGATTATAAGGACGCCGCCGGACATTTGATGGATTTACCCTCGGCGGCGCTATCGGCGCTAAATTTAGAGGAAGAGGTGAAGCGCATCGCCGCCTTGTGCGCGAACGCCCGCGATATTTTTTACGTCGGACGCGGCGTGTCGTTTCCCGTGGCGATGGAAGGCGCGTTAAAAATGAAGGAAATTTCGTATATTCACGCGGAAGGGTTCGCCGCCGGAGAGTTAAAGCACGGTCCCATCGCGCTCATCGAGAAAGGCACGCCGGTGATCGCGGTGGCGCCGGCGGACGCGCTGTTCGACAAAACCCTTTCTAACGTGCAAGAAGTCAAGGCGCGCGGGGGAACGATCGTCGCCGTCACCGACGACGTAGGCGCCGAGCGCTTGAAAGGCTTGGCCGATCACATGATAACGCTGCGCCGCGCCCATCCCATGCTTTCGCCCGTGATGACGTCGGTGCCGCTACAACTTTTGGCCTATCACGTCGCGTTGCTGAAAGGCGCCGACATCGACAAGCCGCGCAACCTTGCCAAGTCGGTGACGGTGGAATAGGGCGTTCGCTTTGCCCTTTGGCGAGGGAGAGGACACGGCATTGCGCAGGTTTTTTCTATAGCGTAAAAAAACTCGTCATTCCCGCCTGCGCGGGAATGACGAACATAAAAAAACAGTGTAATGTATTAGGTGGAAGCACTATATAGCAATAGCCAACTAAAATGCCATGCCTGCTTGCTGAGCGCGTTCCGGCATTTGTGAACGAGGGGGCGTGCAGCCCGGGCCGGAGGGAGGGCGAGAGTTATATTCAATGCTTGGTTTACCGTTTATCCTAGTGAGCGCATTTCCCATATTTTTTCCGAAATCTCTGGCAAGGCCTTGTTGTTCCGAAGATAGCGTGGTGGATTTTTTAGGCTTTTCCTTTTGTTCCGGAGATAGCGTGGTAGGTTTTTTAGGCTTTTCCTTTTCCGAAGCGCTTTGTTGACTAAAGCGAGATTTTATCTTCGGATCGGTAAGCGTACCCATTGGACCTTGAACGGTCGCACTTAAGGGCGGTTTTTTTTGGACGTCAGGCTTCCCTTTTGCTTTCTCCCCTACTTTCTTCTTGCCTGTAGCTATGTCTTTAATGGATTTTTCGCCAGGATTTTTTCCCGTTTCGCGATCCGATTTTTTATTTAAGTCCGCTCCGTCATGAACGGAGGCGGCTTTATCGTCTTTTTTCTCTTCCTTCTTGCCTTTATTCTCGAGGCGAACGGCACCGGCGCCGCGTTTTTCGTCGATCGTTTGACGGCGAGAGGAAGGGAGCCCGCCGTCTACGGAAGCGCGTTTCTCATGAACGGTTTGCTGCCGGTGATCGGGAGCGTAAAAACCCGTAAATGGATGATGTTGTTGCTGTTGTTGTTGCGCTTGGGCCGGCGCGGGAGCATGTCCTCCCGAAACGCCGTCGCTCATGCCTTGCGCGGCCGGGCCTAACCCATGCCCGGCGAGCGGAGGCGCGCCCGGTCCTCCCGGGGGAGGGCCGTAATAGGCGGCGACCGGAACTTGCGGGACGACGCCCGGCTGCATTGCCGGCGCGACGTTTTGCGCAGCATAACGCTCAGGAGAGCCGGCGCGCACGCCCTCTTTTTCCTGCTTTTTTCTTTCCCTTCTTTCCATGTATTTTTTAGGGCCAACGGAAAGAACGCCCTTGCCAAATTCTGCGACGGCTCTTACAAAATTAATGATACCTTGGGTAAACGCCGTAAAGGCTTGATGAAGCCATACGTTATTCGTCTTTTTTCCCGCATCCGCGATCGCGTCCAGATACCCGCCGAGATCAAGCTTTCTCCACGGTTTTTTGATAAGTTGGTCTTTGGCGCTCTCCGGCTTTCCGCCTTCTCGGTTGCCGGAGGGAGCGCGCGCGCCGCCTTTGCCGCCAAGTCGCGCGCTTCCGGAACTTCTATCAATCGGTTGACCGCGTCCGCGTTGGCCGTCATAGTTCGAACCGGCGCGGTCGCTAAAGCCTTGGTCGCGGTCGCCGTACGTACTGGAGGCGTCGGATATGTCGTCCCTATCGGTTTGCGTGTCGTCGTTCATCTCTTGAACTCCAAAATTGCCGCTTCTTTTAATTCGTTAATGCTTTTTTAGCGGCAATGTACTATATTATAACGCGACGCATGAAAGAATGCAAACGAGTAAATTATGTTACGAAATTTTACGCGCGCGACGACAAACGTCTGCGGCGCCGTTTTTTCCTTGGCGGCGCTGTTAACGTCGGCACGGACGGCGCATGCGCAAGAGGACTATTCGTCGTCGCAGCACGTGAACAGCCCGTATTTTCAACGTCCGTACATGTGGTCGGAAGACGAGGGCAAGTTGGTGACGCGCGCGCGTCTGGGCGCATTTCTCACCCGCACCTCGTTTCCGGACATGCAGGTTCCTTCGGAAGCGAACGATTTCGACGGCAAGTTCGTCACCTCGTCCGTGATGCTCGATTTCGACGGGTCGTATCGCGTGGGCGAGCATTTCACCCTGTCCGCGTCGCTCGGCTACGTGCCGCAAGAAAGCATGTCGGTCAAATATATGCCGGACGACTCCAAAGACTCCGGACGCTTTCATATGATGCCCATGTCGGTGAGCATGGAATTTTATCCCTTTCCCTACGGCGCCATTCGCCCTTATGTCGGCGGAGGGGCCTATGTCGCTCCCGTCGTGATGGGATACGATCGCATCGACATAGATTCGCCCTGGGGATGGATGGCGCACGCCGGATTCGATTGGTGGGTGAAGGAAGACTGGGGCGTAAGCTTCGACGTGAAATACTACGCCATGGAGGCGGACGTCGATTTGTCTAAGTTTGACAACGTCGCGAACGGCCCGTTCGACGGAAAGGGAAAAATTGCGTTCGATCCGGTGGTGGTCGGGCTTGGCCTGTCATATCGCTTCCCCAATTAACGTAACGCGCGTTTTTCATGAGATTCCGCTCCCCTTTCTTTCGCCTCGCCTGCCTTACCTGTATGGGAACGCTATGCCTTTTCCTCAGCGGTTGCGACACCGCGCTCGGGCATCGCATGAAAATCGCCAAGGACGGGCTGTTCGCCCGCCTGCGCGGCAAAAAACCCACCAACGAATATGGCGCCCACTATAACCTTGACCGCAACCTTGATTCGGAACAGGAAAAGCGCCTGTTTTTATATCGTTACTACCCCGATTATTACGAGCAAGGCGAGCAGCGCTCCATGGAGGCGACCGGTTCTCCGCCGGCGTCGGTTCCCTTCCCTCCCGCCGCGCCGGCCATGCCCTCGTCCCAAGCGCCGGTCTACGACTCCCCCGCCTCGGACATATACGAATAAGCCGTGACTGTATTCGCGTTTCCGGTCTCCGCCTACGTCTCGGATGAAATCCGCTGAAACGTAATAAATGTGCAATATTTTAATTATATAAACGATTTATCTTCTTCCTGTTCGAAAACGCATGCGTTTCGTTCTTCTCTCGTGCGGAAACTTACTATTGGATTTGCCGCAACATTAAGCGCTCTTACATTCAATAGCTTTAATAGCTATGCCAAATATGAATTTTAAGACAGTTCTTGAAATTTGCCGTGGGCTAATATGCGCAACCGGACGAGACGATACAACGCTTTGTGGACCGGAGGAGCATACCGAAAAAAAGCCCTTGCCCGATGACGGTTCCATTCATTCCAAAGATGATCAAGGCACGCTTTATGAATCGGATTTCAGCGACGAGATTGCAACTTTAAGCAATGCCCCAACGGAGAATCCCGCTTTCATAGAAGAGGCGGGCAAGCGCGCATATGACCTACGAGATATTCTCATCATCCACGTGACGCTCCTCAATAATATCGCATGCATCCCGTCTATCAAAATGAGATGCGACCAATGTCCGGAAAGAAAATTGCTATTTAAACAACGATATAATACCCTTTTGTTTAAGGCGATTCAGTTCATTCTTCTAGAGAAAGTATTTATGAAAATCACTGAAGAACATAAGCAACCCTCTCCCTCTTTCGATCACATGAAAGCAATATATGATCACGTTGCCAAACACGCGCATGAATTTGCTTCCTCAATGGTAAATGACGTGAGCGACTTCCATGAAGCCTTAAATAACGCGCTCGTCAAAGATACAGAAAATCCAAGCAACGATCCGAAATTTCCGGAGCAAGTTCTAGCGCTAAAAAATAAAATAAGCGAGTACGTCAAAAAATATGGGATTGATAACGACGCCGTTCCAAATTCGACGCTTTATTGCACAAGTAACTATGAAAAAGACGTCAACCCGGCAACTATGAGCTACATAGTTCAGCTTTACGCTACGTCCGACCCGACGCACGTTGTAAGAAGCATAGAGGAAAATTATATTTGGACTCCTCCAAAAGAGCAACCCGCCTCTTCTTGATCCACTTCGCAAAAGTGATTTTTCCCGTTCGCTGCTTAAGTTATCGGCGTCTTTCCTTTCCCACCCCCGGCCCGGCGCCGCGTTTTTTCCTTTATGTCATAACCATAGGCACAAAAACCCTTCGCCGTCGGCGGGGATGAAAAAAAACAAATAAAAGAAAGACTCCATTCGGCTGCGAAGGGGGGTGGATAATCCCCAATTATTTTCTTGCTAAATTTAATTGCACCGCTTTTATTCCCGCAGCCCGAGCGGCGAATCGCGCCTCGCGTTCCGTCGTGAAGCGTCCTAAGCTAAAACGCACGGCTCCGGCGACGCGTTCTTGGGACACGCCCAACGCCTTTAACACGTAAGACGATTCCGTGCCGGACGAGGCGCACGCCGATCCGGCGGAGGCCGCCACCTCTCGCAGCGACGCGATCAGCGCTCCGGCGTCAATGCCGGGAAAAGACATGTTGACGTTGCCCGGCAGGCGACGCGTTTCGCACCCGTTTATAGGCGCGTTCGGACAAAAGACGCGGATTTCTTCGATAAAAAGACGGGAAAGAAGGCGAATGCGCTCGGGTTCTCCATCGGCAAGCGCTTTTTTCCCGATACGGGCCGCTTCTCCGAAGCCGGCCGCGAGCATCGTCGGTACGGTGCCGGAACGCAACCCGCGCTCCTGGCCGCCGCCATGCAGTAAAGGCTCCAGCCGAACGCGCGGCTTTCTTCGCACGTACAACGCGCCGATTCCCTTCGGGCCGTACATTTTATGCGCCGACACGCTTAACAGGTCTATATGCGACGCGCGCACGTCTATCGGAATTTTTCCCGCCGCTTGCGCCGCGTCGCAGTGAAAAAGCGCGCCTTTTTCGCGACATAGCGCGCCGATTTCCGCGACGGGCTGAATCGTGCCGATTTCGTTGTTGGCCGCCATGACGGAAACCATAAAAACGTCGTCGTCAACACGCTTTTTTAACGCCTCCATCCGGACGATTCCGTCTTCATCGACGGGCGCAAATGCGACGCGAAACCCCGCCCGCCGCATAAATTCCGCCGTTTCGAGGACGCATTTATGTTCGACGGAAGACACGACGATCGTTCTTCGCTCTTTTGGTGCGTAAGCGCACGCCCCTTTTATCGCGAAATTACATGATTCGGTGGCGCCGGAGGTAAAAATTATTTCGCCGGCTTCCGCCCCTATCAAGGCGGCGACGTTCTCGCGGGCGACGTCCACGGCGGCCTCCGCCTCCCATCCGTATCGATGCGCTCCGGCGTGGGGGTTGCCGAATTTCTCCCTGAGGAACGGCTCCATGTAATCCGCAACCCGAGGATCGAGCGGAGTCGAAGATTGGTTGTCAAGATATACGGGAAGGGAAACGTCGGAAAATTCCGACGCCGGCGATTGCATGTCAGTGGGGTGGACGTCGCGCATGGCGAAAATTCCGTTCGGTTAACAGTGGATTACAAACGGGAATTTACGCGCTCCGGCGCCCGAAAGCAACAGGCGCGCCCGGGACTGAAGAACATTGGACCTCTTGCATACCCCTATCTTTGGTAAAGTCTTATACTGAACGGAAGTCACGTTACGGCAAATCGCCGTCTTCCGTCCGTCCGTCACTATATTCCCCGCCGAAATTGCTAAGCGTGAGCTGAAACGATATGGTCGAACTTGGCTCGACGTCGCGGTCGCGGGTGAATTCCTTGCTGAGACCAAGCTCCGCGCCGTAGCATTCGCCGTCATAGCGTATGGCGCCCTTGGCGGCGATCCATTTGCCGGCGTCGAGGTCGTGGTGGCCGTAAGCGTGCACCGTCCAATGCTCCGCCACGGGAATTTCGGCGTGCGCCAGCGCCACCTCGCGCTTCTCGAAGGCGACGTCGGACGTGGCGTAGGGTTCGTGCGTCACCAGATATTCCCCTTCCAAGACCATCGGCGCCAAATGCATGCGCGCATAAAGCGACTGGCTTTGCACGCGCGAGCCGTCGGCGTCGATGCGCGTCTCGTAATTGACCGCCGCCACGTCGTCTTTGGAATAGCCTAATCCCACGACGTAATCCGAGCGTTTTTCGCCCAATCCGCTATCGGGATCAAAATCTTGTTGCGGCTTTAGGCGCAGGTTTTGTCCGAGCGTGACGCTCGCCTCGCCCCATTCCGGCGAATAGGCGGACGCGCGCGCGCCGTAATCCATGCGGGGACCGGACTCGACGCGGTCATAGCCGTTATAGCGGTTGTCGGAAAACACGTTCGTCGCGCCGAACTCCACGTCCTGGCTGTCTTCGTTCACCACGTCCTCGCTGTTGCCGCCATAGGGGCTAACGTGCACGTTGACGAGCGGCTCAATGTAATAGGTGACGCGTTCGCCCTGTTTTTCCATGGGGTACGACCAGCGTAGCGTCGCTTCGGGAATGGTGCGCAGCGATTCTTCGGAATGGGCGGCCTGCCCGGATTGCTCGGTTCTAATGTGGTAGACGTCGGCGCGCAGGCTAAGCTCCGCCGAGAACACGTGGCCTCCGTCCGTCGTCCAGGGCGTGCGCGAGACGAATTTGCCGGAGACGCGTTCGGTGCTTGACCCTAAATCGCGTTCGAGCAGCAATCCGCCGCCGGAGAAGGACAGTTCCGTACCGGGAATAATCTCGCCCCGATCGCCGTTCCACTCGAAACGCAGGTCGGGCAAAATCAGCGGCGTCACCGCCGGATCGACGTCGGCGTCGAGATTTTGAAACGAGAGCGCGTCCGCGCGCATCCAGCTATTGGCCGTCATGAATTGCGTGTAGGCGTTCGACGTCAGCACGTCCTGGCTGCCGTAGCGGTAGCGGCGCAGATAGGTGTCGTCGGTGGCGCGCTTGGCGTCGAATCCGGCGGACCAGCGCGAATCGAAATCAAACTCGCCGTTTCCTTCGATATGGCCGCGAAATTCCCGGCCCGGCAGGCGGGAACCGTCGGTATTGTCGATTTTCTCCGGATTCGTGCCGCTGGCGGTGAATTGGTATTTCCCCTTCCGAGTTAAATGCCGGAACGTCGCGAGCATGGCCGGCCCTTCTTCGGAGGTGAAGGTGGGGGCAAGCTCTAAATCCATCTCCGGCTTGATGTTATAGTAGTACGGCACCGTGGCCATGACGCCGAAAATAGAGTCGTTCCTATAGGTGGGCGTCAGGAACCCGCTTTTGCGCGACGCGCCCGGCGAGGGGTGCGAGAAATACGGCAGATACATAATCGGCGCATCGAACAGGCGGAACGTCATGTCGCGATAGGACACGCTTTCCTTCGTTTCGTCCAGAGCCGCGCGTTTTGCCCGCACGCTCCATACCGTACTTTTTTTGCCTTTATAATAACACACCGGGCAGGGGGTGAAGGAGACGTCCTTAAAGACGGTTTTTTTGCCGTTTTTATGCCCTTCCGCCGCCGTCAAACGGCTTTCGTTAGGAAATTGCGCGGAAAGCGACGCGATGGCCCCCTTGCTCATCTTACGCGACAGCGACGCCCGGTCGGCGCTCACGACGGAACCGTCCGTTCGGCGCCACATCACGTTCCCAACGGCGATCACCTCGTCGGTCGCGCGGCGATATTCCGTCCGGTCGGCGATAACGACGTTGCCGTTTTGCTCAAGGCGCACGTCGCCCGTCGCCGTCGCCACGTCGTTTTTTCCGTCGTAGGTCATGTCGTCGGCATAGACGTAGACCGGCGCGTCGGCGCTAAACGCCTCGCCCATGTCAGCCGCGCGGACAAGAATCGGGGCGGCGCACAGCGCGCCGCACACCGGCAACGCGCGCAGATGGCGGGAGAGACGCGCGGCAAATACAAACGTCACAAACACATTCCGAACGAAAAACTTACACGCCCACCACAATGCGCGAAGACGACGAAAAAGTCGAGCGATAATGCGGAGATGGACTTTGCCGGCGAGGGTGAAAACATGAATCAATACGTTAATTTATGACGTTATCCCGTCCTCGTCGCGAAATATTTGGACAATCCGGCGAAAAAACGGCAATATGCGGCCAAAAGGGGATGTGCCGCACCGAATGCGGCGCCAATTTACGACGCCGGATTCGACGCCATGCTATACGAACTCTACCTGCTCTATGGGGAAGACGCGTTACTGTTTAATTTATTTAAATACATCACCTTTCGTAGCGGGGGAGCCGTTTTTACCGCCTTGTTTTTGGCATTGCTTTTCGGAGACCGCTTCATCGCCCGCATGAAATCATGGCAACAGCAGGGCCAACCCATTCGGGAGAACGGTCCGCAATCTCACCTCGCCACGAAAAAAGGCACTCCCACCATGGGCGGACTGCTTATTTTATCGTGCGCGATTTTTTCTTGCCTGCTATGGGCGAACTTGCGCAACCCTTACGTGTGGATCGCGCTGGGAACGCTTATTGCCTATGGCGCGCTAGGGTTTGCGGACGATTATCGCAAAGTCAAGAAGCGCAACGTCGCCGGCGTCAGCGGAAAGGGAAAGCTGCTCTTTCAGTTTGCCGTCGCGTTGGCCGCCACGCTCGCCTTTCGCTTTGCGACGCCGGGCGATAGCGCGACGACGCTCGCCTTCCCGATCTTGAAAGACTTGGCGCCCGATTTGGGGTTCATGTTCTTTCCGTTCGCGATGATCGTCGTCGTGGGCGCGTCGAACGCCGTCAACCTTACCGACGGGCTTGACGGGCTGGCCTCCATGCCGGTGATCATCGCCTGCGGATGTTTCGCCCTTATCGCCTATCTGGCCGGCAACGCGATTTACGCCAATTATTTGGGCATTCCCCACATGCCCCTTTCCGGCGAAATGACGGTCTATTGCTCGTCCATTATCGGGGCGGTGATGGGGTTTTTGTGGTTTAACGCGCCTCCCGCCCGCATTTTTATGGGCGACGTGGGAAGCCTGTCGCTCGGGGGAGCGCTCGGTCTGGTTTCGGTCATGACGAAGCATGAAATCGTGCTGGCCATCGTCGGGGGATTGTTCGTCGCCGAGGCCGTATCGGTGATATTGCAGGTCTATTACTATAAATTTAGCGGGGGAAAGCGTATTTTTCGCATGGCGCCGCTGCATCATCACTTTGAACTGAAAGGGTGGTCGGAAACCGCCGTCGTCATTCGTTTTTGGATCGTCGCCGCCATTTTCGCCCTTATCGGATTATCCACCCTAAAAATTCGCTAACGGCGAATCCGTTCCCGATTATAGGCGAATTTAGGTTACTTAAGGACGGATAACGGCACGTATTCGCCTCCCCTTTAGCCTAAGTTATGCAAGAGGCATATTTTAATTCGGATGAACTATAATTTAATTTCTCAGAGGTTTTCCCGTCTCAAGCATGTGCTCGATGCGGTCCAAGGTTTTTTCATTTTTAATCAACTCCATAAACGCCTCGCGCTCAAGGTCAAGGATATCTTGCTCGGAAAGCGGTTGGTTGAAGCCGACGTCGCCGCCGGTTAAGACGCGCGCCAGCTTGTCGGCGATGAGGGCGTCGTATTCGCTGGCGACGCCTTTTTTTACCAACGCGGCCACGCCCATTTTCAACGCGGCGGAGGCGGTTTTGCCGGGCAGACGAATTTCCTTCTCGCGTGACGGGGGAGCGTATCCGTCCGCTAAGCGCAGGCAGGTGTGTTTGGCGTCGTTGAGCAGCCTGGCGCGGTTCATGGTAACGCCGTCGGTTTTGGATATAAACCCTAAATCGCGCGCCTTCTCCGCCGATTCGGACGTTTTGGCCATGGCGATGGTTTCAAACACCGTTTTTACCGCTCCGACGGCGTTGAACGATTGCGCACCCTGCCCTATCGCGCCGGCCAAGCGCGAGAGCGCGCCTTGTTTTTCGTCGGGATTTTTCTTGTCGGTCGCGAGCCTGCTCCACAGCATTTCCTTGCATCCGCCCCACCCGGGAACGACGCCCACGCCGATTTCCACCAACCCGGCGTAGAGTTCCATATGCGCCTGCACCGCGTCGCAGTGCAGCAGCAACTCGCACCCGCCGCCGAAGGCGAAACCGGTCGGCGCCGCGACCACGGGGAACGGCGCGTACTTAAACCCCATATAGGCGTTTTGACCGCGACGGATAATGTCGTCGATCTCTTTCCACCCGGCCGTATTGGCCGCAAACAGCAACACGCCCAGATTGGCGCCCACGCAAAAATTGTCCCCGTCATTCGCGATCAGCAATCCCGAAAACTCGCTTTTGACGCGCTCGATGGATTCTTCGTACATGTCGAGAATAAAGGGATCGACGGAATTCATTTTCGAGCGAAACTCCAGGCACGCGACGCCGTCGCCAATATCCCACAAGGCGGCGGAGGCGTTTTTAAGCACGGGAGAGGCGTTCTGCTTGTAATCCGCCACCATGCGTTTTTCGGGAGGCGTTTCGATGGACGCGTAACTTTCCCCTTTCACGTCGATATAAAAAGGACGGCCGCGTTCGGTGCGGTAAAATCCGTCTTTTTCCGCCGCGCGGCGAACGATACCGGGAACGGAGAAGTTTTCTTTTTCGAGCAATCCGACCAACGCGCGCGCGCCGATGCGGTCCATCAGCTCAAACGGTCCATATTTCCAGTTATAGCCGAAACGCATGGCGCGGTCTACGTCGCGCACGCTGTTCGCAATGTCGGCGGCCAACTCCGCCGCGTAGACAAAGGTCGGCAACATGACGGCGCGGGCGTAGCGCCCGCCGGCGTCGTCGTGGCGCATGAGGGCGGCAAGGTCTTTTTTGGCGGCGTCGACGCTCGCGAAGCCGGTCGGTTTTTCCGGAGCGTATTCGCCGGTAGGCAAATGTCGCGCTTCCTTCGTTTTTTTGCCGCCCTCTTTGTTCAGGCGGTAAAATCCCCCCTTCCCTTTTCGGCCGGTATAGCCTTCGGCGATCATTTTTTCGACGAAGTCCGGGATGTTTTTATAGAGAGTCAAAAACGGATCGTCTTTCGGCAGCGTATCCCTAAACGACGCGGCGATAAGGGGAATCAGATCGACGCCGATTAAATCGGCAAGGCCGAACACGCCCGTACTCGGTACGCCGAAGGGTTTGGAGAGAATCGCGTCGGCGTCGGTGACGGACACGCCGCGTCTTGCCGCCTCAACGACGCCGGCGGTGATCCAATAACAGCCGATACGGTTGGCGATGAAGCCGGGCGTGTCCTTACAGGGAACGATTTCCTTCCCCAGCGTTTCGTCGCCTATCGCCTCGACGCGTTTTAGCACGACGGGGTCGGTATCGACGCCGCCCACTATCTCAAGCAGGCGCATATAACGCGGCGGGTTAAAAAAATGCGTGATGCAGAAATGTTTTTTAAACGCCGCGTCGCGCCCTTCCACCAAGTCGGACAAGGGAATGGTGGATGTGTTGGACGAGACGATCGCGTTCTCGCCGCGATATTTTTCGATGCGCGCGTACAGGTCGCGTTTCACGGCGATATTTTCGATTACGGCCTCCACGATCCAATCGCATTCGCGGCAGGCGCGCTCCAGATCGTCGTCGATGTTGCCGCAACGAATTTTCTCGAGCGCGTTTTCGTGGACGATGGGCGACGGAGAACGCTCCTTGAGTCCCGCGACTGCTTTTTCGGCCAGCAGGTTGCGGACGCCTTTTTTTTCTTCGTCCGGCACGCGGTCCAGCAACAAGACGGATGCGCCGGCGTTGGCGAAATGCGCCGCAATCGCCGCCCCCATGACCCCTGCGCCGATGACGCAGGCGGAGACGTGGCGTTGTGCGGCGCGTTCTTCGTGTGGCATGGGGCTTTCTCCCTTCGTGGTTAACTCGAAAATCGTCTCGCTTAGCTACGCCGGCCTATGGCTCAAAAAATGTATACAGTCTAATGTAAAAATAATTCCATAAAAAATCTATGCATAACCTTATGCCCCGGCAATTCTAAAATAGACCGGCTCCCGACAATTTTTAAGAAGCCGGCTGTGCTTGGGGATTGTCAGAATTAAAAACAATATAAAAAACAGGGATTTTATGTCTTGAAGAACTTTTGCCTTGCGCACGCCTTGTTTTTTGCGGCCCTGCATGCTTCGTCGGCGACGTCCCGGACGGTCAAATCAAGCAAATCAAAACCGCGCAATCCGCCTTCGCCGAAAAATTCATCGCTGCCGCAAAACCTCTCGCAAAAGTCCCTAAAATCTTTGCGGATTCGGGCTGACCCTAAAAAGCCGACATTTTGAAAACCGCTTGTCCGAACCCTTTTTTAGACGAGGAAAACCCTTTGTTTTTAGCTGCTTCCCCGCTACATTTCTTTGCTGAAAACCGCTCGGTCCTTAGTGGTGACCCCTACGGGACTCGAACCCGTGTTACCACCGTGAAAGGGTGATGTCCTAACCGCTAGACGAAGGGGCCATTTTTACGCAGAATGGCTTTAAATAAAGCATGAATTCCTAAAAAGAACCTAGCGGATAAAACCACCACATGCAAGTCTTAATTTACATTGCTTAGGTATAAAGCCAGGGCCGTTCAATTCCAATCAAACAGTATAAACGAAGCATTTCAGCGACTATAATTTATTAAATCTACAACGGAAATTTAAATATATTTAAAGTCTGCGTTGTTTTTTTCCGTATATACGTTATAATATAAATCAACTCATTAGTTTCCGTCACGCAACTCCCCCATCTCTTTCCGCTTTCTCAACCGCTACATCTTTTCGCCGTACAAGCGAGTATGGCTTGTAATCGAGCTTATGATCTACCGGTTATGCTTAGTGCTACGCTCCCGCAAGACGTAGATGGTAAGTTAAAAAATTTACTTGTATTGATGCCCGCCACGAACTTATCGAGAGTTGATTCAGGAGATTCGGGTTTTGGCGACGGCACAGATTTCTCGCAAAATGACGACGACATCGCTACGGCAATTGATCCTGATGCGCTTAGCCTCCTCACAAACGCTGAAGCGACGGATTTAACGACTTCGATTGAAGCATTGAGAGAGTCGAATGATCAGAAAGATACAGAGATAGCCACGTTGAAAGAATGCCTATCCGCACTGGAATCCGAACTTCAGAACGAACGAACATTGTCTCCGGATTCCGGCACGCTAACTGACCGGGAAGAGCAATTTGACTTAGGGACATCACCTGAACACTTCGATAATGTGCTAGCGGACAAAGAAAGGCTTCGAGAAAAATTGAATACAACAGCGCGGGAGCATGCCTCCGAACTTGCGAAAGAGAAGGAAGCGCACGCAGCTAACCTCGCCAACGCCCTTGCCGAAGAGAAGAAAGCCAATGCAGCCGCACTCGCCGACGCTCTTGCCAAAGCAAAGGAAGAGCACGAAGCCGATCTCACCGCAGCAGAGGAAGCACGTTCAACCGAACTTACCAACATAGAAGGAACGTACGCAGCCGAACTTGAGAGAGTAAAGGCAGAACATACGGACGCACTGACCAAAGCAGAAGAAGCCCACGCAGCCGAACTCGCCGAACGGAAGGAAGCGCACGAAGCCGAACGTGAGAAAGCAAAGGCAGAACATGCGAATACTCTTGCCGAAAAGAGGAAAGCATACGGAGAGATTAAAAAGGATATTAAGGAACTGCGACCAGCGCTACAGAATGCTTTGGATCAAAATGAGGAGCTTATGGAGCAACTAAAGCAACGCACAACCGATCTTAAAGCAGCCAACGCTAAGCTAGTCTCCTTTGAGAAAACTTTTAACGTCGTCAGAGAAGCCGTGGCAATCCACCCTTTTAATGCGCCCGCCGATGATACGGATGAACTCTCCGAACGGCCGTGCAAGAAGCGCCGAACACTACAATCCGCCGAGCAACGTCAAGGCAGGTCCCGGCAAAATCCCCTCGCAAATACGGCTGACCATCTCGCATAAGGAATTTTCCCTTCGGGAACGACCGGCGCGTTCCTTCCCCTCATTTTTTCCGGAGCGTCCATTTTCTTAATGTCAGGCTGTGCCTAACGTATGTAACCATATTATACTTATCGTCGACTCAGGCAGAACGGCGATAAAAAAAATAAAAAAATATACATATCGTGGCGTCCTACGGCCTAGAATTCTCCGACGCCGTTTTTTATCTCCTCCGGCATGATCGCCTCGCCTTTTTCGATAGGCGCGTTTTCCTCGGATCGCAAGGCACCGCCGGAGAGGGAGGGCGTCTTTCCCTTCATCAGCCGATAGGCGTACCCGTACCAACGGCTTTTGGGGTAGTTGTACCCTAAAAGCGCGGCGTATTTTTGCGCCTCGTCCAGCACCCCGATGGAATAATAGGTTTCCGTCAGGCGATAGAGCGCCTCTTGCACGTGGGCGGTGGTTTGGTATTTCTTTAGCACCGTCGTAAAGCGGTTGACGGCGGCGGCGGGCTTTAATTGCTTTTGGTAGAAGCGCCCCACGGCCACCTCCTTTCCCGCCAGATGGTCTTGTACCAAATCGAGCTTTAGCTTGGCGTCGCGCGCATATTCGCCGTCGGGAAAGCGGCGAATGACGTCGAGCAGCGCCTGCCTCGCTTCGGCGGTCACGCTCTGGTCGCGCCCTATGTCGGCGATGCGGTCGTAATAGGACAAGGCTTTTAGGTAATAGGCGTAGGCGACGTCTTTATGGGCGGGGTGCAATTTGACGAAGCTGTCGAGCGTCGCCGCCGCGCCGTCATAATCGCCGTCGCTATAGGCGGCGTACGACGAAAGCAGCGATCCGCGCGCCGAGATGGACGAATAAGGATAGGTCGCGTCAAGCTCGCCGAACGCCTCGCGCGATTGCTTGTATTTTCCCGCCTTCAGCAGCTTCACGCCCTTGTCGAACAATTCGTCGGACGAGGCGACCGGGGCGTCGTCCTTCGCCTCTTTTTTATGATGCGTAAACATGCCGCAACCGCACAGCGCAAGCGAAGCGGCGATCAGCAAGGCAAGAAACGAACGAGAAAACATAAAACGCATAACCTTTACAAACGGCGTTACGACGATAGTCCGGCAAGGGAGTCGGCGAAGGCGCGGGCGCGAAACGCGCGCAGATCGTCCTCTTTTTCTCCCACGCCGACGGCGTAAACGGGCAGGTCGCATTCCTGCGCCGCACGAATCACTATACCGCCTTTCGCGGTGCCGTCCAGCTTCGTGACGCATATGCCGGTCAGCGCGGCGGCGTCCTTAAATTTTTCTATTTGCGCCATGGCGTTGCCGCCCGTCGTGCCGTCCACCACGATGACGGAATCGTGCGGCGCGGACGGGTCAATTTTTTGCAGGGCGCGGCGGGTTTTTTGCAGCTCGTCCATTAAATGGTTTTTATTTTGCAGGCGGCCGGCGGTGTCGATCAGCGCCAGGTCGGCATGCGCCTCGCGGGCGCGTTCCATCGCGCGATAGGCGACGGAGGCGGGATCGGCCCCGTGCGCGCCCTTCACAATCTCGGCGCCGGCGCGGTCCGCCCACACGTCGAGCTGCTCCACGGCGGCGGCACGAAACGTGTCGCACGCCCCGACGATCACGTTCAGCCCTTGCTTGCGCGCGAAGGCGGCGATTTTGCCGATGGTGGTGGTTTTTCCCGATCCGTTGACGCCGCTAAATAAAATGACGTAGGGCTTTTTGGAACCGTCCAAGAGAAATTCCCTTTGCTTCGGCGCGACGATGCGAAAGATTTCGTCTGCCATCACCTTGCGGGCGGCCTCTTCCGTGCCTTCGCCCTCCAATTTCGCGTCGGCCAGCTTTTGGCGGATGAGGGCGGCGGCCTTCGGACCCATGTCGGTGAGGATAAGCGCGTCTTCGAGCGCGTTCAGGGAGTCGGCGTCCAGTTTTTTGCGCAGGAATATGTCGGCCATGTTTTCGCTTAAGGCGGAGGAGGTCTTGCGGAATCCGTAAGCCAATCTGGCCGCCCATCCGTCCGGCGCGGGAGCGGACGCGTTCGGAACCTCAACGACGGGAACCTCTCCACCGGGCGCCAGCGGCACGAAGCGGGGGCGAGGCGCCGCTTCTTCCCCAATCGCCGCGCGGGGAGCGTCGTCCTTTTTTTCTTCCGACTTCTTTTTGCCGAATCCGAATAACGCCATAATGAAGCTCGCTTTTTGTCACGGAGGTTTTACATCAGATTGCCCGCGACGTCCACTTACCTTACGGCAACAGGCCGAATTTTCCTTCGGAGGCGTCGCGCCAGGCGCATAAAAACTCCGCCCAATGCTCGCCGTCCGCGCCTTCGACGAAGGCGAGCAGGTCCGACGCCGCGTCGTTATAGGCTTGTTTGTCCATAAATCCGGTCATAAGGCGATGGCGCAAATAAATGAGGTAGGTGTTGGCGACGTCGGTTTCGCAATAGCGGCGTATCGCGCCGATCTCGCCGGCGTCGTACATCGCGGAGACGTGAGAGCCGTCGACGCCGACCTTGCCCGGCGCGCCTATGATCGACGCCACCTCGTTCAGCTTTATCCGCGCCGAGGCGCCGTAATCGGAAAGCTCGTCGAGCAGGTCGCAATGCCAGTCGGCGCTGTAGCGCTGGCGGTAGTTGTTCCACTTGTCGCCGCGACGATACAGCCAGGGCGCGGAGACGCCGTATTTCATCGCCCTATATTTTAGCACGGGAAGGTCAAATCCCTTGCCGTTAAACGACACCAGCCGCGCGCGCGACTTTCCCACATACGAGAAAAACCCTTCGATTAACTCCCTTTCGCCGGAATCCTCCTTACCCCCGGAGCGGATATGCGTCAGCTCCAGACGCTCGACGTCGTTATGGACGCTGAGTCCGGCCTCTAAAAAACTGATCGCTACCACCTTATGGAACGGTTGGCGGGGAAAGGGATTTTTACCTTGCGTCACGTCCAGATGGTAGCGTTCGAGGCGCTCGCGCAGAAAATCGACGTCCGCGCCCTCCGCCTCCGGATCGCCGGTTAAGGGAAAAACCGCCTCAACGTCCGGAACGGTTTCGATGTCGAAGACAAACAGCGTGTCGTGCGTCATGGCGGCAAAAAATTCTTGTGGATAAAAGACGGCGTTCAGGATAGCATAGTGCGGGTCATCCGACATACACAAGGAAATATCGCCCATGTCCGCCGCTCGCCCGTCCGTTTCCGTGGTTCGCCTTCCCCATGCGGAAGGGTTGCCCATGCCCCGCTATGCCACGGAAATGAGCGCCGGAATGGATTTATGTGCCGCCGTCGAGCATGCCGTCGTGCTGCACCCGATGCAACGCCTCTTGGTGCCGACGGGCATAAAGATCGCCCTGCCGGAAGGGTATGAGGCGCAGATTCGTCCGCGCTCCGGCCTCACGCTTAAACACGGCGTGACCGTCGCCAACGCGCCCGGCACCGTCGACGCCGACTATCGCGGGGAAATAAAGGTTATTTTAGTGAATATCTCCGACGTTCCCTATTGCGTCGAACGCGGCGAGCGCATCGCGCAAATGGTGGTGGCGCAAGTGGCCAGGGCGCAGCTTGACGCGGTGGAGGCGCTGGAAGACACCGCGCGCGGCGAAGGCGGATTCGGCTCCACCGGCGGCAAGGCGCCGGCGTTCGCTTAAAGGCTTACGGAAACTTAGGCGGAAAAATCCATCATGCATCCCCTCCCTCCCCTCGTCAGCGTCGTGATGGGAAGCCGATCCGACGGACCGACCATGCAAGGCGCGTGCGACGTGCTAAGCGAATTTTGCGTGCCGTTCGAGGCGCTCGTCGTCTCCGCCCACCGCACCCCCGACAGGTTGGCGCGCTTCGCGAAAGAAGCGAAAGGACGCGGCATACGCGTCATTATCGCCGGGGCCGGCGGCGCCGCCCATTTGCCCGGCATGGTCGCGTCGATGACGCCCCTTCCCGTCTTCGGCGTTCCCGTCAAAAGCAAGGCGCTCTCGGGGGTGGACAGCCTGCTTTCCATCGCCCAAATGCCGTACGGCGTGCCTGTGGGAACGCTGGCCATCGGCGAGGCGGGCGCAAAAAACGCCGCCCTTCTGGCGCTTGCGGTTTTGGCCTTGTCAGACGCCGAACTGGCCGGTAAAATAGAAGAATTCCGCACCCGCCAAACCGAAAGCGTCCCCTATTTCCTGCATGAAGACTAACGTTGCCGCGCCCGTCCTTCCCCCTGCCCGCATCGGCATTATCGGCGGCGGACAGCTTGCGCGGATGATGGCGTGCGCCGCCTTTTCGTTGGGGTACGACGTCCATGTCTATAGCGACCGGCCCGACGACCCGGCGCTCCGCGTCACCCCTTTTTCCACGATCGCGCCCTATACGGACGAGGAGGCGCTAAAAAATTTCGCCCTTTCGGTCGACGTCGCCACCTACGAATTCGAGAACCTGCCGGCGACGTCCCTGGAAATCGTGGCCGCCTTGACGTCGCTCCGTCCGGGAGCGCCGGCGCTTCGCGTCGCTCAACACCGGCTGAAGGAAAAAACCTTCGCCAACGCGCGCGGCGTGCCGACGGCCTTGTTCGTTCCCCTGTCGTCGGCGGACGAGTTATGGTCGGCCTATTCGCGGTTCGGCGAAAACGGCGTCGTCAAAACCTGCACTTTGGGATATGACGGAAAGGGCCAAACCAGGTTAAAGCCCGGCATGGCGAAAAAAGACGTCGCCGCCGCATGGAACGCGCTAAACGTCGACGAGGCGATATGGGAAAATTTCGTTCCGTTCGTCAAGGAATTTTCCGTAACGGCGGCGCGAGGCGCAGGCGGCGAGTTCATCGCGTTTCCGCCGGCGGAAAACATCCATAAAAACGGCATATTATACAGCAGCGCCGTTCCTGCCGCCATAACGGAGGGCGCGCTTTCCCTCGCCGTTCGCCACACGAAGGCCCTCGCCGACACGCTGGAATATGTGGGCGTCATGGCGGCGGAATATTTTTTGCTGGAGGACGGCGCCGTCCTGCTGAACGAAATCGCTCCCAGGCCGCACAATTCCGCCCATTGGACCGCCGACGCATGCATGACCGGCCAATTTGAGCAACATATTCGGGCCGTATGCGGCCTGCCGCTCGGCGCAACGGACTTGCTTTGCTCGGCCTTTATGTATAATCTTATAGGGAAGGAGGCGAAGGAGTGCGCGAGCGCATTAGAGCGTCCGTTCGCGAAATTTCGCTTTTACGGAAAAACGAAAGCCGCGCCCGAACGCAAAATGGGACACGTGACCGAACTCACCCCGTTTAGTTAAACGTGCGTGGGGCAACGCGCCGAAACGAGTAAATACAAATACGTCGCCATGACATGCATTATTAAACTTTTTTTAGCGACCGGCATTCATAATGGGCATGGTTTGCGGTACGACGAAAGGCGATGACAGTTGCGTAAATTTTTTAGAAAAAACGCGCATGGCGACGAACTGCCTCCCGTTCCTGATTCCGAGACGACGGAATGGAACGATGGCGGAGAGCCGTTCGATGCGCCTCCTCCTCCGGGCGCCGAACCGTATCGCGACGAGTTTGCCGATCCGTACATGTCGGAGTTGGAGGAATTGCCCGTCGGACAAGACGCTCCCCCCCAAAAAAATAAAAAGCCGTCCAAGCCGCCGAAAGCCAAAAAAGAAAAAGCTCCCCTCCCCTCCCCTTCCGAAAAGAGGTTTCCGCTTCGCGGGATGGGAAAGCGCCGAAGCGGCAACGACGCGCTTCCCTCTCCGCCGGACGAAGACGATCCTTACGAAGACCCGTCCGATATTTTCGACTCTCCTCCGGAACCGGACCGCCTTGCGCCGGCGCCCGCGCGGCCGGACGAGTTTTTCCCGGGAGAAACGGGAGACGTTATTTTACCCCGCCGAAAAATTCCCGTCGGCGGAGCGTTTCTTGCGGCGTGCGGCCTAGTTTGCCTGCTTGGCTGGCCGGCCTTCGTGCCTAAAATCTCTCCCGAAATCGTCTCCGGAGACGGAGCGAACGCCGCGCGTTATCGCGGAAAGCTGGTGTTCGTCACCGGACTCGTCGCGCCGGAGAAAAACCCGGTCGACGAAGTGTTCGGCGTGAGCGATGCAACCGTCGCGCTAAGGCGGGTGGCGGAAATATACCAGTGGTCAAAAACCGGGCGCGAAAAAATATGGGCCTCGGAATTGATCGACGCCCCCATGGGAAGGAAAAACCCGACTAAGGTTTATTTCACCGGAAAAACCTTCGCGCCGGAAAACGTGACGCTCGCCGGCGCAATCGTTCCCGAAGACAAACGTAAAATCCTCGATTTTAGCTTCGTCGAACGCGTCTTGTCCGCCGACGACTACGCGAAGCTGCGCGACGAGGGCAAAAAAGTGTTCGAGTTGTTCGACGGGCGCTTCATGTGGGCGAAGGAGCCGATCAATCCGGAGATCGGGGCCATTCGCATCGGGTACCAATTCGCCCCGCCGATGCACGCCTCGTTTTTAGGAACCATTAAGGACGGCGCGCTCGCGCCCTATCGAAACGGCGACGCCTCTATTTTCGAGTTTCGCAAAAACTCCGTTCCCTTGAAGGATATGCTGAAGGGAATAGACTTGCCCACCGACGAATCGGCGGCGTTCTGGGTGCAAACCGGTGGCGTGGGAAGCGGATTGTTGTTGTTTCTCGCCGGCGGAGGATGGATATTCTCGACCCTGCGCCCCTCGCGCCGCCCGGCCATTCGCAAGCGCGCGGTCGCCGGACGCGGCGACGCCGCTTATGACGACGTGGTGTATTCCGAAGACGATTATAACGGATACGACGACGCCAAGCCCGCGCGACGACAGCGCGACGACGACCTTGAGTCGGCGCGTTTTTCCTTCGACGACGCCGACACCGCCCTTACCGACGGGGCGTTGTACGACGTCAAGGCCGACTTAAGCAACATTCCCCCCGGCGTGGAAATTTTAGGGCTGGAGGACGAAGCGCCGAATTATTCGCCCCGACAAGCAACCGACGCACGATTTTTACGCGAATTCGACGACGAAGACCCGCACGATCCGGGAGTGTTCGCAAGCGCCGAAGAATTTTACGAAAGCCCGTCCACCGCGACGGAAAATTTTTCGGACGAATTTGCGGACGTTTTTGCGCCTCCCGCTCCGCCGCCGCCGCCCGTCCCTCGCCGCTCTTCGGAGCCGAACCCGACCTTTGCGCCGCCGCCGCCTCCGCCTTCTTTTTCCGTCGCGCCGGAGGAAACGGAGGAATTTACCTACGACGTCCCTCCTCCGTTAACGCTGGACGACGATCTTTTCATTGACGCGGAAAGCGTCGTCCCGCCTCCGCCTTCGCCCGACCTCCCGGCATTTGACCCGGAGGAATTGCTTCCTCCCTCCCTTCCGGAACCCGAGCCGGCGCCGGAGCGGCTCGTTCCGCCCGCACCTTCCTTTACGCTAAGCGAGAGCGGATTGCCTCCCCTGCCGACGTTTGATGCCCCCCCTCCGCCGGAAGCGGATTATAAAAAAGCGCAATCGGACAAACGTAGCGCCCGTGACGATTTCTTCAACCGTGCGTCCGCGCGCAAACCATCGCCCTCTTTCCCGCCGACGGAGGAAATTCCGCCGCCCCCGCCGCTCGGCAACGTTACGTCGGTCCGCGAAGAAAAATTCCCTCCCGCCCCTCCTCCGTTTAAAAAAATGCCGGAGCCGCCTCTCCCTCACGCGGCGGAACACCCTTCTCCCCCGCGCGACACGGACCTCCCCCCCTCGCCGCACCGGACAAAAGAGCCGGCGAACACGATTCCGGCCGTACCGAAAAACGCCCCCGAACCCTTGCCAAGCGAACGCGTTTCGCTAATGGAAAAAAAAATCGAGAGCCTAAAGCCGGATGAGGCGTTTGCTCCGCCTCCCCCCGATCTTTCCTCCATGGATGCCGACGACGTCGAAGGAATGCGACAATTTTTAAAGGAATTAGACGAATACCATGACGCCCTCGTCGTTTCCCCCTCCGAGAGCCGGGAAATCCATGGCCACGCGTCGGAGGACGACCCCGACCTAACGGAAAGAGACGAGGCGGATTCATCCGCTGGCGGCGTTTCCGCAACAAAAAAAAAGCGTAAAAAGCGTAAAAAGAAACGTCCGTCGGAATCGGCGGATTCCGTTGCCGCTGCGTCTTCGCCCGCACCCGATGATAAAAGCGACGACGAAAAAATCGATTTTTCGGCGCTGGAGAACCGACCTTTACGCAGTTTTGACTCCACGGAAAAAGAAGAAATCGACTTCTCCGCATTAGAGGCCGAGATATTTCAAGGCTACGACGCCCCCGCCCCCATGCCCGAGAATCCGACGGAATCAATTTTCATGCCGGAGACTGCGCAGGAAGGGCAACAACCTGAAGAAATTGATTTTTCCCGACTGGAAGCGGAAATATTCCAAAGCTATGAGATAGCTGAGCCTCTCCCCGAACCCGAGCCTCTCCCCGAACCGGAGCCTCTCCCCGAACCGGAACCGCTGCCCGAACCCGAGCCTCTCCCCGAACCCGAGCCTCTCCCCGAACCGGAGCCTCTCCCCGAACCGGAACCGCTGCCCGAACCCGAGCCTCTCCCCGAACCG
>JBEVNR010000027.1:0-17026 GCA_040507985.1 Rickettsiales bacterium
ATCGTTTGCCTTTTTGCCTGCGTTAATATATTGTTTTTTTCAGGCGGAACGACATAGGGCGTCCGTCGCTTCAAAGAGCGCATGCAATCTAAACAACTAAAAACCGCAAGGTACTAAATAATGGCAGTTAACCTCGACACGCGTATTTTACACGTCGAGCTAAAAGAGCGCACCTACCCAATCGTCATCGGCAGCGGAGTGTTCGCGGAAGTCGGCGCCTATGTTGCGCCCATGATGGAATCGTCTCTTTGTTTTGTGGTGACGGACGACAACGTCGCGGAACTTTATCTCCCTTATTTGATGGCGAAGTTCGACGCCGCCGGCGTACGCGTCGTGCCTTTTGTCGTGCCGGCGGGGGAGAAGAGCAAGTCCATGCACGTCGTGGCCCATGCGTTGGAGGTTTTTCTGCGCGAAAAGCCGGACCGCCATACGCCGGTCGTCGCCCTGGGCGGGGGCGTCGTCGGCGATATCGCCGGATTCATCGCTTCGATATTGCTGCGCGGCGCGCCGTTTTTCCAAATTCCCACTACCTTGTTGTCGCAGGTCGACAGTTCGGTCGGCGGCAAGACGGGAGTAAACGCCGCCGCCGGAAAAAATCTGATAGGCACGTTTTACCAGCCGAAAAACGTGTTGATCGACGTTGACTTGCTTCGCACCCTCCCCGCCCGGGAGGCGCGCGCCGGCTATGCCGAAATCGTGAAGTACGGGCTGATACGCGACGCGGAGTTTTTTGAATGGCTGATGCGCAACGGCGAAAACGTGTGCGCCGTCGATCCGGAATCCGTCATGTACGCCGTGGAAAAATCATGCGCGATTAAGGCCGACGTGGTCGCCAAGGACGAGCGGGAAACGGGGGTGCGCGCCATTTTAAACCTTGGCCACACGTTCGGCCACGCCTACGAGCATATTTGCGGCTATGACGGACGGCTGCTGCACGGCGAGGCGGTCGCCTTCGGCATGATCATGGCGGCGGATTTGTCGCACCGCGCGGGCATTGCGCGCGACGCCGGCATGAAGCGCGTCATCGAAGAGCATTTAGAGGCATGCGGCCTGCCGACAAGCCCGGACCTTTTCGTGCGCGGAATCTCCCCGCACGACGTCATTCACGCGATGGAAGGGGACAAGAAAAATGCCTCCGGCCGCTTAAAATTCGTCCTTCTCAAGCATATCGGGGAGGCATGCCTGCGCTACGTGGACGACAGGGAGCTTATCGCGGAGACGATAGCGGCGCATTAAAAGTATTTCCCCTTAATTAATGGGAATTTATAGTCATTCCCGCGCAGGCGGGAAAACAAGCTCAGCGAATTTTCGCCAATACGGATTTTGAAAATAAACCTATGCGCGAAGCGCACTCTATATTTAAGAAAAAATTGAGCGTGCTGCGCGCGCAAGGCTTGTATGGTCCTGGATTTCAGCTTACGCCCTTCGCGTTGAGTGCGCTGCGCTTTTTATCCGTTTTTGACCTATAAATCGCTCAAAAATCTACGCACTGCGTAATTGCTACGTAAAAGATTCAGCAAAAATTTCCTGAACTCAAGAAAATGTATTGGCAACGGGGTTTTACAGCGGAAGGATTTTTTAGCCCGACAAGCGGTAATGTCACTGATGAAATTATCAAAGAATATATCAATGGAGATAACGATGCCCATCAACCGGAAGGAGCCGGTGACGTCAGGCTTGAATAGCGGTAAGCCTTGGTTGCGATAGGCTTTATCCTCTCTTCGTGCGATATATGGTCGCTAGCTTAAACTGTCGTCTATTTAGAAGACAGTGGTTAATTTTTATTAAAACTCGTCCGCACAAACAAACGCTAATCTGTCATAGATAGCTATGTGAAGAGACAAGTTAACGAGAGTAAAACTCGATAATCAAATTTATTTCCATTTTAACGGGATACGGAACTTCGTCAAGCGAAGGCACTTTTTTGAAAGCGGCGGAGAATGCGTTGAAATCCACCTCAATGTACCCTGGAAGTTCACGCTCCATCGCTTGCATAGCCTGAAGGACCATAGGAAGGGCGCGGGATTTTTCGCGAATTGTGACGACGTCTCCCTCTTTAAGCATATAGCCGGGGATATTTACCGTCTTACCGTTTACGAGAACGTGTCTATGGGTGACGAATTGACGAGCGGCAAAAATAGAAGGCACAAAATTCGCGCGAAAAACGATCATATCTAAGCGACGCTCAAGCATCCCAACAAAATTTGCGCCGGTATCGCCTTTGTTTTGTGCGCTTTTCTTATAAGTGTTGAAAAATTGCTTTTCGGTGATGTTGTAATATCGACGCAACGCTTGCTTAGCGCGCAATTGCTTTGCATAATCGGATTGTACGCGACGACGCAAGGGACCGTGTTGCCCCGGACCATAATTTTTAAATTCAAACGGATCCTTCGGGCGTCCCCATAAATTTGCGCCAAGCGATCTGCTGATTTTATACTTAGCCTGAATACGTTTTGTCATGACTGTCCTTGTGGTTTAAACTCGTAAAAGAGTGTCGCGGGCGTTTTTTTCCTGCGCTTATGCGGCGGAAATTGCTTCGCCTTCGGGATTTTTTTCCGCCGATTGGGTGGAGGCGATAAATTGGGTTTTAAGTTTTTCCGCTTCGTCTTCGGTGCGCGCAACGACGACGAATATCTCTGCTTCGATTTCGGCATGCAAGCGAATCGTGACTTTATGGACGCCAAGAGCTTTAATGGGAGAATGGATAATAACGGCATGCTTATCGACGTTAGCCAAGACGGCGACTTGTTTTCCGGAAACGGAACCAAACAATTTACCGTCGTCGGATGCTTGATGCAACACCGAGTAAAAAGAACCGGAGATTTTTTTGGCGTCTTTTTCAGCGATTGCGCAATATTCTTCGTTTTGGCGTTCAACTTCTTGTCGGCGCGCCTCAAATTGCGCAATGCTATTCTTGTTGGCGGCGATGCATTTCTCGCGGGGCAATAAAAAGTTGCGTGCGTAACCGTTTTTCACGTAAACGACGCTACCTATGTCACCAAGATTTTTTATCTTTTCTAACAAAATGACTTGCATAAAACTAAATGGTATCGAAGTTGCTTGGCGTAATTATTTTATGTCGACATAGGGGAGCAAAGCGAGAAAACGCGCCCGTTTTATTTCGCGCTTTAATGCGCGCTGTTTTTTACTTGACACGCCGGAGATGCGACTAGGCATAATGCGACCGCGTTCGGTAATAAAGCGCTTAAGCAGATCAACGTTTTTATACGTGACGTCCAAACTGCCTTCCGGCGCGCCTTTTACGGAAAGCGGACAGCCGCGATGGCGGCGAAAAAACATATTTTTAACGCTTCTTACGATGGGAAGCGCGGCGGAATCGGTGGGCTTGTCGTTCATTTTTACTCCGAAATGCGTAGCATATAATGTTAATTATTACCCTCTGTACCACGCGCATTGGCGCGAAGCACATGGCTTTCGCCTTCGCCGATAAAATCCACCAGCACGGTCAGATGGCGAATGACGGAATCAATCTGGCGACGAAACTCTTTTTCCATTACGGCAGGCAATGAGGCTTCTCCCTCAAGTCCAAAATGCACGTAATGGCCTTTGAAATTTTTTTTAATCGGGTATGCCAAGGAAAGCAAGCCCCATTTCTCTTTTTTTATTATCTTTGCGTTCGCGTCTTGCGCGGCTTTTTCGGCCGATTCTATAATGCCGCTCAACTCGTTGGCGGAGACGTCTTGGCGGACAATAAAAGTTGTTTCGTAAAAGGCCATACCTTCGCTGTTCCGAAATTTTTATGTTGGCGGTCGTCGCTTCGCTGCAAACGCCGCGAGTGGGGATTATACATACGGAAATGTCCCTTGCAACGTTTTTTATGCCTTGTTTTTAACAAAAAACGCCTCTATGCTCCCCACATCTTTATTTTTTCCTATTTGCCGCCAAGGCTGCGCCATCTTGCCATTGATTATTCGTTCGCCATGGAGGAAAGTGATCTACGGGATTCACGTACATCTCAAAATGTCAAAGACCTCACCTTGGACGCGCTGACAAAAATGTCGCGACAAGATTATCCCGGCGGAGCGCTTTATTGTAACTCAAGAGGCGCTTTCCTTGAGCTTGGCGCGCGCGATGGCATGCAACACGTTATTTTAGGCCCGGATCATGCGAAGCCTCTTCGTGAAATGGTGAAGGAAAGCGGGGACGAGATATATTATCCGTTTTTCACAACAGAAGAAATCCCCCCCTTTATCGAGGAAGCCATTGCCGTCTCTTCCTCTACGGGCCTGTTCGTGCCCACGGATTTGGGAAGGAGCATGGGATGCATGCCCCAAGGCAAGCTATGGACGGGATCATTCGACGAACAAAACGTAAGTGATATGCTCGTTCATAGCGTTGCCGAAGCCGTTGTGGATATGGAGATAGAAGCCAAGCATTTTATCTTCCCTCCTCCCGCGAGCGATTGCTCTAAGCTTTGGATTCCGGCCGCGCTGGAATTTAATCTGCTCGTCGCTCCGAAAAAGCGAGGGAAAGGGCTGGGCAATTGGCAAGCCGGCATCGGTACCGAACTGGCAAGAAAATTCAACGCCCTTGCGATCGATCGCGTCGTTGCCGTAAATTTAATATCGCTTGCCGCTCTAACGAAACAGCGAGGTTTTTTTATTGCCTGCTACCACATGCAACGACCGGGAAAAGACGACGTTCCCGCCCTTCTCCTAGCCGCTGACGTGAACGGAATATATAACGTCGACGTTAACGGCAACAACACGCCCGCGCTTCCTTTCCGACTAACGGATCTGCCGAAAAACATCCTTGCCCTCATGGAGGCGGAAGCCGTAAAAACGGACGTGAATTGGACGGATTACCTGGCAAGTCGAAAAGACGACTTCCTTGCGTTTTTGCGCAATTACCCCGGAATGAATCCTGAATTCATCCGAGACGACGTATATGAAGCGCCTCTTGAGGAATTTCAGGCGGAAATTTTGAGCAAGGTCAGGCGGAATGCCTGATGGCCCGCCTTTTTTCTCTTCCTCTGCGAACAGGTTTCGCCTTTTTCGTTTTTCGTTATCGCACGCTCGTTTCGTATCCGTTGCCGTTTGAGTGATGAACCAAATTAACGGCATTATAAAAAATTGAAAAAATAAAAAATTCCCACCTTAACCTTACCACCCGTCAATTTTGACAAGATTCTCCCGTTAGATTAGAAACTCGTTCCTGCAAGCAGGAATTTGGAGTTTAAGATGAGCGTGGTAGCGAAGATGGCGGCGGCGATGCCGGTTTATGGGAGGGGCAAGCTATCCTTTTTCGCAAAACGCGTCGGCGGCGTTAGGTTATCGCTATTTCTCCGCGTCGGACATGGAAGACAAAACGCCCGGAATGAAATTAAAGGCCGATGACGAAACTCATAACGCGGAATTGGGAATGCGCGTCGGTTTTTACGACATAACAATGCGAAGCGGATTCTTGACGCGGAGAAAGAAAACGGTGTAGATTGCTTGCCTAAATTAACTAACGGAGCGTAGGCCCATGACGCATAAGGTGTTTGCGGGTATCGGCGAGATTTTATGGGACGTATTGCCGACCGGCAAGCAGCTTGGCGGCGCTCCGTCCAACTTCGCCTATCACGCCAAAACGTTGATGCAAGATGAGTCTCTCGCCTACGTCGTCTCTCGCGTCGGCGACGACGATCACGGAAGGGAAATGCTCGCCAGGCTGAAATTCCTTCGGGTGAACGTCGATCACGTCGGCGTCGACCCGGAGCGCGTCACGGGAACGGCGACGGTGCGCTTCGACGCCGAAGGCGCGGCCCAATATGATTTCGGCGAAAACGTCGCGTGGGACGCCATTCCCGCATTATGTCGCAGTTTTGCCGGCACGGTTGACGCCGTATGTTTCGGAACGCTCGCGCAACGCTCCCTGCAAAGCCGGGAAGCGATCATGCGGTTCTTGCGAGAAACCAAACCCGACTGCCTGAGAATATTCGACGTGAACTTACGCCAACGTTATTATTCGCGCGATCTGACGGAAAATTCGTTGCGCACGGCGAACGTCGTTAAAATAAACGACGAAGAACTGCCGAAAGTCGCGCGGATGCTCGACATGCCGAAAGAAGGGGACGTCGCCGCTCTAAACGCGCTGGTCGAGCGATACGATTTGCGACTGGGCATATTGACGCGGGGAGCAAGGGGAAGCGTTTTAACGGACGGACGCCGCGTCTCCGTCCATGCCGGACATAAGGCGGCGCTTGCGGACGCCATCGGCGCGGGAGACTCCTTCACGGCGGCGGTCGCGGTCGGCACGCTGCTCGGAATGGATTTAGACGCCGTGAACGACGCCGCCAATCGCGTCGCCGCCTACGTATGCACGCAGCGCGGCGCCACTCCGCCGCTGCCGGAAGGGTTGCGCCGGCTTTTTACTGAGGCGGCGGCGCCGGCCGTCGCCGCTTACGCATAAATTTCATCAACCTTATATATCCTTCCCATGACCGAACTACGCTATACCAAAGAACACGAAGCGGTGCTTATCGACGGCGACGTCGCCTATGTGGGCATTACGAAATACGCCTTGGAGGCGCTGGGCGACCTCGTTTATATCGAATTGCCCGACGTCGGAAGACAGGTGGAAAAAGGCGGAGAGATCGCCGTCATCGAATCGGTGAAGACGGCCGCGGAGATATACGCGCCCGTGAGCGGCGAAGTTATCGAGGCGAACGCGGCGCTGGAAGCCAACCTTGACGCGCTGAAAAAACCGCTCGACAAGGACGGATGGATCGCCAAAATTCGGCTGTCCTCGTCGGAAGACGTCGCCCTGCTCATGGACGAAGCCGAATATGCCACCTATTTAAGGGAATGCGATTAGTTTATGCGGTATCTTGCGCAAACGGCGGCGACGCGAACGGCGATGCTGGACGCCATCGGCGCGAAAGGCGTCGAAGATCTGTATAGAAACATTCCTCCTTCGGCGATCTACGCCAAACCGTTCGCGCTTGACGACCATAAAGGCGAAATAGAGGTCGAGCGCATTATGGCCGGCTACGCCGCGCGCAATCGCGCCGCGACGGACGGGCCTTTCTTTTTGGGCGCAGGATGCTATTATCGCCACGTTCCGGCGTCGGTCGATTACATTATCCAGCGCAGCGAGTATCTCACCGCCTACACCCCCTACCAACCTGAAATTGCGCAAGGCACGTTGCAGGCGGTGTTTGAATTTCAAACCTTCGTCGCGCAATTGACGGGGCAGGAAATCGCCAACGCGTCGCTCTACGACGGCGCCACGGCGCTCGCCGAAGCGGCGCTGATGGCGCTTCGCGCGCAGAAAGGACGCAGAAAAATCGTCGTGACGGCGCCGTTGCATCCGCATTACCGCGCGACGCTGGAGAGCTACGTCAAAAACGTAGAAGGCGCAACGATTGTGGATGGCGGCCCCGTCGACGCCGAGACGGCCTGTGCGGTGACGCCGTTTTGCGATTTTTACGGCGTTCCGCAAGATATGACGTCCGTCCGCGCCGCATGCGACCGGGTTGGCGCGCTGATGGCGATAGCGGTGACGGACGTTCTGTCCCTCGGACTGCTTCCCGCGCCGGAAGAGGCGGACCTCGTCTGCGGAGAGGCGCAGGGAATCGGCTTGCCCATGGCGTTCGGCGGTCCGCATCTGGGTTTTTTCGCCTGCCGGGAAAAATATGTCAGGCAAATGCCGGGCAGGTTGTGCGGCATGACGGAAGACGCCGACGGGCGGCGGGGATTCGTTCTCACGCTCAGCACGCGCGAACAGCACATACGGCGAGAAAAGGCGACGTCGAACATTTGCACGAACCAAGGCTTGTGCGCCCTGGCCTTTACGGCACATATGGCGCTGTTGGGGGAAGACGGATTTACGCGCCTCGCCCTTCTTAACCATGAGACGGCGTGCCGCCTTGCGGACGCGCTGGAAGTAATCGACGGCGTAACGGTCGAAAACGCGACCTTTTTTAACGAATTCGTGGTGAAACTGCCAACGAACGACGCGTTTGCTTTATGTTCCGCGCTTGCCAAACGGGGAATTATCGCCGGGTATCCGCTGGAAAACGGACGCCTGCTCGTCGCCGCCACGGAAATGACGACGCAACGCGACATAGACGCCTTCGCGAAGGCGATTGCGACGTTAGTGCGCGCTTGAAAAACTTAGAAGAGATGTCGGTCGAGAAAGCTAACCGGGGCAATGCGTTGTGCGTTAAATATAAATAACATTTATTGGACCGGATAAAATCCCGTCTTGACGTCGTGCGTAAGTTTTGCTAATGCTTATAGGTGCGAGCGACGAAGATGGCATCGTTATTTGCTGTAAGCGGCCGTGTAACCGGTCGGTTCTCGCTTTTTCGTTTGCTACGCAACGCATTCCTGCGTTGCCGTTGCGCAAAAATTGTCGTCGCGCGTTTTTTCATTCGTGCGTTTTATATCGAATCGCTCCATATTGCTTCTTAATTTTCTTTATTGTTCCACAGGTATTTTTGCATGTCAGACACCGACGCCTTCCCGACCGACTCCGCTCCCGAATCTCCGCGCGCCGAGCGACGCAGAACGGAAAAGCCGTCCGGGCAAAGGCGTTCCGTAGAAAAAACATCCGCTAAAGACGATTTTTTTGAAAGGGAGCCGTCAACGTCCGAAGCGCCGGCGCCTCCCCCGGCTCCGGTCGCGGAAACTGCTCCGGCCGAACGCGGAGAGCAGCGCAGCGGCGACGAGCAAAAAAATTATGCGCCGCGCCGCCGCACTTACGGTTCCGGCGGAGATCGCGAGCGAGGACGCGACCGTGACAATAGAGGGCGTAACAATGACGCCGGCGGCTCCGGAGGGCGTTCCTCTCCGCAAGCTTCTTCCGGCCGTCGCGGTCGCTATTCCCCTCCCCAGGAGCGCGACGACGACGTTCGCCGCGCTCCGCACGACTCGCCGTCCCCCGAGCGCTTCGACGCGGAAGACGGAGGAGACGGAGCGACGCCTTCCCAATCGCTGCCCGGCGCGCCCGTGCCGGAGGATTTACGCAAGCGTTTCGGCGACTTAAAGTTTGACTTGCGGGAATTCAAGAAAAAACCGTCCGGCGAGTTGCTTGAAATCGCCGAAGCGGTCGGGGTGGAAAACGCCGGCGGCATGCTGAGACAAGATTTGGTGTTTTCCATTTTAAAGCGCGTCGCTGACGGCGGCGGCGTGGTCACGGGCGAAGGCACCGTCGAAGTGCTACAAGACGGCTTCGGGTTTTTGCGCTCTCCCGAGGTCAATTACATGGCGGGGCCGGACGACGTGTACGTCTCTCCAAACCAAATTAAGCGTTTCGGCCTGCGCACCGGCGACACGGTGACGGGCGAAATGCGCTCTCCCAAAAAAGGCGAGCGCTACTTCGCCTTGCAGCGCGTGAACGCCGTGAACGGAGAAGATTACGAAAAAGCGCGCCACCGCATTCACTTCGACAACTTAACGCCATTTTATCCGCAAGAAAAATTTAACATGGATTCGGACGGCGCGTCGGACTCCAAAGACCTTAGCTCCCGCGTCATCGACCTTATCGCTCCCATCGGCAAAGGGCAAAGGGCGCTTATCGTCGCGCCGCCGCGCACCGGTAAGACCGTATTGATGAAAAATATCGCCCTGTCCATTCGCCGCAACCATCCCGATTGTTATCTTATCGTGCTGCTTATCGACGAGCGCCCGGAAGAGGTGACGGACATGGAGCGCTCCGTCGACGCCGAGGTGATTAGCTCCACCTTCGACGAGCCGGCCACGCGCCACGTGCAGGTGGCGGAAATGGTCATCGAAAAAGCGAAGCGCCTCGTCGAGCATAAAAAAGACGTCGTGATTTTGCTTGACTCGATTACCCGCTTGGCCCGCGCCTATAACACGGTGGCGCCCTCTTCGGGAAAAGTGCTCTCCGGCGGCGTCGACTCCAACGCCCTGCAACGCCCGAAGCGCTTCTTCGGCGCGGCGCGCAATATCGAAAACGGCAGTTCCCTTACCATCATCGCCACCGCTCTGGTGGAAACCGGATCGCGCATGGACGAGGTGATTTTCGAGGAATTCAAAGGCACCGGCAACTCCGAAGTGGTGCTTGATCGCAAAATCGCCGACAAGCGCATCTTCCCCGCGATCGACATGGTAAAATCCGGAACGCGTAAGGAAGAATTGCTGGTCGCGCGCGACATATTGTCAAAAATGTGGGTGCTGCGCCGCGTGCTTCAGGGAATGAACCCGGTGGAAGCGGCGGAGTTCTTGCTTGACAAGCTTAGCCACACAAAAACAAACGACGATTTTTTTGCGTCGATGAATTCATAACCTTCGTTCCGGGCCGTATGCACTTTTTGATCCATAGGCCGGCGTAGCAAGAACGGCCGGATTTTCGATCTTTTTTGCCGCAAATTCCATTCGTTTTTTGAACCGAAGATCAGCGCAGCTAAATTGTTCACTTCGTTTAGCTACGCCGGCCTATGGATCAAAAAGTGCATACGGCCCGGAAGGCTTCTTCTTCGTAGACTTTCTCCTTGTATCGAGGCTGCCGGCGATATAGATTTTTTCTTTTTTTTATCCGATAATAAATCCCACACGAAAAAACGTCAAAAAAGAACGGAGCGTTTATAGGTGCCGGCCCTACAAATCGCGAGATGCGTGAATGTGCGGAGCGCGGTCAGGCTGGGTGGCGTGGTTGGACGGGGGAAGGTTGCGGTCTTCTGCGTAAGACTGCACGCGAAGATCAGGGCGATGCGGCGGACGGCAAGGAATTCGGCGTCGTCAAAGACTTCGCGTTCAAAGTGGCCGTCGCAAGGATGTTTGCGCACGTAGTTTCGGCAAAGATCGTGGTCGTCACGTCTTGCGTGGCCTCCACAATTTTCGTCACGGGAAGTACGCCGTTTTTCGGACGCATGCGCAAAAATTCTTCACAGAATCCTAACGGAGGGATGCCGTTCTTAAAATTGAAGATGACTGCAACGCGTTTGCTAGGAAGAATTCCCGTCATGCACGATGTGCGCATGGATTTCCACTTTTTGTCGGGAATCCCCCTTTTCGTGATGCGTTCAATAAGAAATGCGATTTGCTCGGCAAGCGCACGTTCGTTGCCGTCTCCGTGGCGTTGTCCCCCGGAGATTCGGTTTTCGATCCCTGCTTTAAGCGTATGCATTTCCAAAGAAACTCTCTCTAGAGTCTGCCAGGCTTCAGTAAGGGGGGCGCATTTTAAAAAGGGATTTTCTGCTTGTGAATCGTCTAAAAGATCGGCGCTTGTCAAGTAGCGATAATAACATTCGGCCATCTTCTGGTGCAAAGCAGAAGACTGATATGCGAGGGGCGCAAGATTTTTTTCCACTAAATGCAACACGTGTTTATAATACGGAGCGTCAACGCTTGCCGGAACAATCGCATATAGATTGACATGAGAAAAACCTTCCTCGGGGAAGCAAAAGGTGGTTTCTGCGGCGGGATCGATAAGCGTAGGGGCGGCAGAAGAGTGCGGAGTCGAGCGAAAGGAGTCGTTTGTTCCCCATATGATGATAAGTAGAAAACAAATCAAGAAGACCAACGTCTTCCATATTGAAGGAACGGGGGAAGCAGGGGGAGTTGAGACGCCGCTTTTTGGGGTGGAATCCATGGCGACGGCAACAAGAATTATCGGCGGTAATGCTGTTTTTAAAGACGGATGTGGCGGCAAGGCAAGCGAAAAGGGTAAGGTAATGGTAATGTTTTTTCGCCAAGCCGTCAATCTGTTTGTCAGGAAACGCCGAGGCACGAACGCCAATTGTTACCAAGAGTTTTATTTAGGACTTACGCGAAACGTCGTCTTTTTGGTGATTTTGTGGTCATTTTCGTGCTCGAATCCTCACGTACGTCTAGTACGCTGCGGTTCTGCGCGCGAAAGTTCCTTAAAATCCCTCAAAAATACTCGTTTCGCGTAAGTCCTATTATTGTAAATAATCGAGGGGGGATGTTATATAGCTCGCTAACTTGTGAAATTGCCTTAAGCGGTGAAGCGTTGTGGATAGTTTTGCCTTGCGTCAACAAAGTTATGGTGGTAATCATGGGAGCGACGTTCCTATGGCAGGGAGAAGCGAACCATGAGAAAACGCAATAAAATCGCCCTTATCGGCGCCGGAAACATTGGCGGACAACTGGCGTTGCTGGCCTGCCTTAAGCGTCTCGGCGATGTCGTCCTGTTCGACATTAACGAAGGATTGCCGCAGGGAAAGGCGCTCGACATTAACCAAAGTCTCGCCGTCGAAGGCGGGCCGACCTCGCTAACGGGGACGAACGATTACAAGGACATTAAAGGCGCCGACGTGGTGATCGTTACCGCCGGCATTCCCCGCAAGCCCGGGATGAGCCGCGACGATTTGATCGACGTCAATTTAAAGGTAATGAAAACCGTCGGCGAAAACATCGCGGAACATGCGCCGGAGGCGTTCGTCATTGTCGTCACCAACCCGCTGGACGCAATGGTCTGGGCGCTGCAAAAAATCACGAAATTTCCGCCCAAGCGCGTCGTCGGCATGGCCGGAGTGCTGGATAGCTCCCGTTTTGCGCATTTTCTCGCGGAGGAATTGGGCGTGTCCAAAGAAAACATCTCCGGTTTCGTGCTGGGCGGCCACGGGGATTCGATGGTGCCCATGGTTCGCTACACCTCGGTTGCCGGCGTTCCCTTGCCGGAATTGGTGAAAAGCGGGCTGCTTAAGCAAGACAGGCTCGACGCCATCGTGCAGCGTACACGCGACGGCGGCGCAGAAATCGTCGGGTTACTGAAAACCGGCTCCGCCTATTACGCTCCCGCCTCCTCTTCCATCGAAATGGCACGGTCGTATCTGCAGGACGCGCGCAAAATCCTTCCCTGCGCCGTGCATCTCACGGGCGAATACGGCGTGAAAGACTTATATGTCGGCGTGCCTGCCGTGATAGGCGCGTGCGGTGTGGAGCGGGTGATCGAGGTGTCGCTAAACGACGAGGAAGAGAAAAATTTCCGCGCATCCGTCGATGCGGTGCGTAAATTAGTGGACGGCATAACGCTTTAAAGGACCAATAGCTACATGAATATTCATGAATACCAAGCCAAGACTCTTTTGAAAAAATTCGGCGCGCCCGTGACCAACGGCGTAACAGTGACGCTCGTCGATGAGATCGACGGCGTCTTGGGAGACGTCTCCGGTCCTCCTTACGTGGTGAAGGCGCAGATTCACGCCGGCGGACGCGGCAAGGGGAAGTTCAAGGAATATCCCAATTCTAAAGGGGGCGTACGTTTTGTGACGTCAAAAGACGCCCTTAAACTGGCGGCGAAGGAAATGCTTGGTTCTACCCTCGTGACGGTGCAAACCGGCGAGGAAGGCAAACAAGTCAATCGCCTATATATTCAAGAAGCGATCGACATTAAAAAAGAATATTACCTATCCATTTTGGTTGATCGCGCGACCGGACGCGTGGCGTTCGTGGCGTCGACGGAAGGAGGCATGGATATCGAAGAGGTTGCGGAACATCATCCCGAGAAAATCATCACCATCACCATCGACCCGTCAAAAGGCTTGAGCGGTTTTTATATTCGCCAATTAGCGTTTGCGCTCAAGCTCGACAAAAAACTGCATCGCAGCTTCGGGAAGGTGGTGCAAGGGTTGTACGACGCGTTTAAAGGCACCGACGCCGCTCAGATTGAAATTAATCCGCTGGCCGAAACCGAACAAGGCGAAATGTTGGTGCTGGACGCGAAATACGTGCTGGACGACAACGCCCTCTTCCGTCATCGTCAATTGGAAGATTTGCGCGACGAGTCGGAAGAAGATGCGTTTGAGTTGCGCGCCAAACGTTTTGAATTAAGCTACGTCAAAATGGAAGGTAACATAGGCTGCATGGTGAACGGCGCCGGCTTAGCCATGGCAACGATGGATATCATTAAGCTGAAAGGCGCGGAGCCGGCGAACTTTTTAGACGTGGGCGGCGGCGCGACGAAGGAGCGCGTGACGGAAGCGTTTAAAATCATCACCTCCGATCCGAACGTGCAGGGCATTTTAATTAACATTTTCGGCGGCATTATGCGCTGCGACGTCATTGCCGAAGGCGTGATCGCGGCGGCGAAGGAAGTCGGCTTAAACGTGCCGCTCGTCGTGCGTTTGGAAGGTACCAACGTTGACAAAGGCAAAAAACTGTTGAAAGATTCCGGCTTGAACATCATCGCCGCAGACGATTTAGAAGACGCGGCGGAAAAAGCCGTCGCAGCAATACGTAAAAAGGCCGCATAACATGTCTATTTTAGTAAACAAGCATACCAAAGTCATTTGTCAGGGCTTTACCGGCGCGCAAGGCACGTTCCACTCCGAACAATGCATCGCCTACGGCACGAAATGGGTCGGCGGCGTCACGCCCGGCAAAGGCGGAGAAACCCATTTAGGGTTGCCGGTGTTTGATACGGTGCACGAAGCGAGGGAGCGCACCGATTGCGACGCCAGCGTGATCTACGTGCCGCCTCCGTTTGCGGCGGACGCCATTTTAGAGGCGATCGACGCCCAAGTGCCGCTAGTCGTATGCATCACCGAAGGCATTCCCGTGCTTGACATGGTGCGGGTCAAAAATGCGCTAAAAGGCTCAAAAACGCGCCTAATCGGACCGAACTGCCCGGGCGTCATTACGCCGGAGGAATGCAAAATCGGCATCATGCCCGGCCACATTCACCGCAAGGGGCGCATCGGCATTTTATCGCGCTCCGGCACGCTCACTTACGAAGCGGTGCACCAAACCACGCAACAAGGGTTGGGGCAATCGAGCTGCGTAGGCATCGGCGGTGATCCGGTAAACGGCACTAATTTCGTCGACGTGCTGGAAATGTTTTTGGCGGACAAGGACACCGACGCCATCATCATGATCGGCGAAATCGGCGGCTCGGCGGAAGAAGACGCGGCGCAATTTTTGAAAGACTCGAAAGTCAAAAAACCCGTCGTCGGATTCATCGCCGGACGCACCGCCCCGAAGGGAAAGCGTATGGGACATGCCGGCGCGATTATTTCAGGCGGCAAAGGCGGAGCCGAAGACAAAATCGAGGCCATGAAATCGGCAGGAATGCGCGTCTCCGATTCTCCGGCGCGCCTTGGACACACCATGAAACAACTCTTGGCGGCGTAATTTTTTCTGATGCCGCCGTGTATTTCTCGTCATCCCCGCACAAGCGGGTATATGGTGAAGATAGATACAGATTTTTATTATTTTAACGGAAACGACTTTAACCATGTCGGGCGACTCCCCTCTCTACGGCGGCAACGCCGTTTATCTTGAAGAACTTTACGACGCCTACCGTTCCTCTCCGGAATCGTTGGATCAACGTTGGCGCGATTTTTTCGCCGATTTTCGCGGCGAAAGCGGCAAGAAAGCGCGCACCCATCTTCGGGTGATCGGCGTCAAGGACGAAGAATCTGCCGGAGCGTCCAAGCCTAATCTTAAAGGCGAAAAAATCTCCGCGCCGCAAGATGTTGCGGGATTGGAGCAAGCCTGTCGGGACAGCGTCAACGCGCTGATGCTCATTCGCGCCTATAAAGTGCGCGGCCATTTATTGGCCGACCTTGATCCGCTGGCGCTGACGGGCGCGGCGGAGCATCCCGATTTAAATCCCGCCACCTACGGTTTCGGCGAAGGCGATTACGACCGTTCGATATTCATGGCCGGCGCGCTCGGATTAAAACATGCGACGCTGCGCGAGTTGGTCGGTATTTTGCGGCGCGATTACAGCTCGTGCATCGGCGTGGAATTCATGCATATTCCCTCGCTCGAACAACGCGAGTGGATCGCCGCGCGCATGGAGGACATGCGCCGATTCTCGCTGACGAAAGAAGATCAGCATTCGATTTTGCGCGATTTGGTGCATTTGCAGGAATTCGAGCAATTCTTGCATAAAAAATTCCCCGGGCAAAAACGTTTCTCCATCGAGGGCGGCGAGTCGGCGCTGACCGCAATGGAAAAAGTGATCGAAGCTTCTGCCGGTTTGGGCGTGAAGGAAGTGCTGATAGGCATGGCGCATCGCGGGCGCCTGAACGTGCTGACAAATGTGATGGCCAAGCCGCACCGCGCCGTGTTCCACGAATTCAAGGGCGGTTCCTATGCGCCTGACGATGTCGAGGGTTCCGGCGACGTGAAATACCATCTCGGCGCTTCGTCGGATCGTGAATTCGATGGCAACAAGGTGCATTTGTCGCTGACCGCGAACCCTTCGCATCTCGAGATCGTCGATCCGGTGGTGATGGGCAAGGCGCGCGCCAAGCAGGACCAGCTTGCCGGCCGCACACGCGAGGAAATCGTTCCGCTCGAACAGCGCGCCAAGGTGTTGCCGCTGCTGCTGCACGGCGATGCGGCGTTTGCAGGCCAGGGCGTGGTCGCGGAATGCCTGGGCTTGTCGGGCCTTAAGGGCCATCGAGTCGCCGGCACGCTGCATTTCATCATCAACAATCAGATCGGCTTCACCACCAATCCGCGCTTCTCCCGCTCGTCGCCCTATCCATCCGACGTCGCGAAGATGATCGAGGCGCCGATCTTCCACGTCAACGGCGACGATCCGGAGGCGGTGGTCTATGCCGCCAAGGTCGCGACCGAATTCCGCATGAAGTTCCACAAGCCGGTCGTGGTCGACATGTTCTGCTACCGCCGCTTCGGCCATAACGAGGGCGATGAGCCGTCGTTCACGCAGCCGAAGATGTACAAGGTCATCCGCGCCCACAAGACCGTCGTCCAGATCTACGGCGAGCGTCTGATCGCCGAAGGCCTGATCTCCGAAGGCGATCTGGAAAAGATGCGGGCCGACTGGCGCGCCCGGCTGGAACAGGAATTCGAGGCCGGCCAGTCCTACAAGCCGAACAAGGCCGACTGGCTGGACGGCGCATGGTCTGGCCTGCGCGCCGCCGACAATCAGGACGAACAGCGCCGGGGCAAGACCTCCGTACCGATGAAGACCCTGAAGGAGATCGGCCGCAAGCTGTCCGAGGTTCCCGCCGACTTCAAGGCGCACAAGACCATCCAGCGCTTCATGGAAAACCGCGCCAACATGATCGAGACCGGTCAGGGTATCGACTGGGCGATGGGCGAAGCGCTCGCCTTCG
>JBEVNR010000030.1:0-20000 GCA_040507985.1 Rickettsiales bacterium
TTCCGCCGTTTTGCTCGCGCATATATCCGAGCAAAAATAACGCAGAATTTTTTTGATCCCGTACTCGTTCAAATGCCTGTTGCTCATAGACTTTCCTTATATCGGCTAGTCTAGGCGCTAGTCAAGAGCCAAATATTTTCGGCGTCCTCGCCCGGAAATTTACGTTTTTCCAAGAAAAGCGTGTTAGTATGAGGCATATGCAGGACTTACGAAAAACGAGTATTTTTGAGGAATTTTTAGGCGCCTTCGCACACAGAAGCCGCCGTGTAGTCAATCTACATAAGGCTTCGAGTACGAAGGCAACGCAAAAATTACCAAAAAGACGACGTTTCGCGTAAGTCCTAATATGTTTTCCCGTATGTCTCATACTCCTTCCGTTTACCCCTATGCGCATGATTCGCGGCCGGATCGCCGTTTTTATTGTCACGGCGGCGACGTTGGCGCTATCGGCCGGCGCAATCCTTGCGTATCGACTCACGATTCGCCCGATGGAAATAGGTGCGCTCGGCGCGTATCTATCGCATAAGGCGAAAGCGTTTCTGCCCGGCGCGACGGCGTCCGTCGGCGAGGCGACGGTGGGATTCGACGTAAAAACGCGTTCCCTCGTCGTCGATTTTTACGATAACGCGCTGATAGACGACCAAAGCGGCGCCGATTTTTTTGCGCCGCACATCCGCGTCTCCGCCGCCTTGGCGCCGGGAGGCGAACAACCGTGGAACCTTCCCGCGATAGACATATATCGTCCGCGCCTTCGCCTCGCGTTGCGGGAAGGGGAGGCTCCGGGAGAAGTGAGCGCCGAAGAGACGGGACGCCGCGCCGGGCAATTGTTTCGCCGCGTCGTAAAACGCAGTCGCGCGCTCGCGGCGTTGTCGTCGATATGCGCGCACGACGCCGACATTCTGATATTTTCCTCGACGGACGAACCCGTTACGCGCCGCCTGTCCCGCCTCTGCGTGTCCCGCGACGGCAAAAGGAACGGCAAGCGCAGCTTAAATTTGGCCATGGAAACGGAGGGAGGGGAAGGAGATAAAACCCGCGTGTTGGCCTCGTTCTTCGCCGAACGCGACGGCATGGCGGGACTGTCGGTCATGGCGGAGAACGCGCGGACGGAATTATTGCGCGGCCTGCCGCAAGAGGCTTATCTATATGCGCTCGCGCCGGCGCTGAAAGCGTGGGAGCTTTCGGGAAAGTTCGACATGTTTATTACCAACGAAGGCGCGTTGGAGCGGGCGACGCTTTCGACGGAGAGGGCAAAGGCGACGTTCGACCGGTTTTTCGACCGCAAGGAAAAGGCGACCGTCTTGCTCTCGCACGCCGAGATTGGCTGCGAACATAATTGCCGCGACGTTTTCGTGACGAAAGGACGCGCTTTTCTCGTCGAAGCCGGCGTGGAAGGCGACGTGCGCGCCGAATTGCACCACGACGCCGCGTCGATATTCCTTTTGCGGACGCAGCCGGAGAAATTGCGCGGCACGGCGACCTTTACCCTCTCCGGCCTGAAAACCGAAGCGTTATATACCGTGTTGGAGGGGTTGGGCTTATCCGAATGGCGCAATAAAATGGAAGGCTATCTGAGCGAAGGCACGGTGAAAAAAGGAGCGATCGCGCTGCGCCTTCCCGCCGCCCTCACGGGAGAAAAAAGCGACGCCTCGCGTTTTAGCGGAGAATTTTCCCTGGAAAACGCCACGCTCCTCGCGCCGAATCGGGAGATATACCTCTCCGGCGTCGACGCCGACGTCGCCTTCGTGCCGGACGGAGCGAAAGGAACGATTTTTCAAGGCGCGTATAAAAGCCTGCGGGTGAAAAACGTGGCGTTTGACGTCGAGGCAAGGCGCGGTGCGTTCACGGCGACCGGCAACGTCTCCGGGCGCGTGAAGGACGCAACGGACGCGCTTGCGTCGCACGCCAATGGACTAAGTGATAAATTGCGCTATCTTATGGCCCATACGAACGGTGACGCCGACGCCGATTTCACCGTCGCTTTTCCGACGACGCCGGAGTCGACACTGAAGAAAGACGTCGACATATCGGTGCGGCTCCGTCACGGCACGTTGCCGTTTTTGTTTCCCGAAACCTCCGTTTCCGACGCCATGCTCGACGTTACGGTAAAAAATCACGACGTCGGCGTGGCGGGAACGGGAATCGCGCATCGCGTCGTCTCCGAGGCGGAGGAAGATGCGCTCGTCCGCATTCCCCCGCATTTGCTGTCGGTGGACGGTCCCGTTTCCCTTACCCTTGCCTACGCGCCCGCCGGCGACCATACGGGAAAACTCTCCATCGACGTGCGCGCCGACAACGCTACGGTGGGGGCGCCTTTTTTAGGCTATCAGAAATATCCCGGCGTTCCTGCCTCCTTTTCCTTGAAGGGCGACGTCTCTCCCGGAACGCTTGACGGAACGACAATGCGGTACGAATCCGGCGGCGATAAATTTGTGGCAAGCGATGCGTCGTTCTCGCGGGAGAAAACGCGCGTTTTGACGTCGGAATTTAAGCAAGGCGGCCACGATCTGGCCGGCGAGGCGGTCTATTCCGCCGAAAACGGCCTTACCCTTCGCGCAAGGGGAAAAACCGTCAATGCCTTGGCTCTGTACGACATGCATCGCCGGGGAGGCCCGCACGACCATCCCATGGCCATCGACGCCGTATTCGAGGCGGACAAGGCGCTATGGAAAAAAGGACGGGCGTTTTATTCCGCGAAAGGGCGGCTGGAATGCAACGCGAGGCGCTATTGCCGCGCCATGGAATTGTCGGGACGGCCGGAAAAAGGGGGGAGCTTCCTCTTTGCCGTCAACCAACAAAAAGACGGAAGGCGCACGATGCGCGGCGAAAGCGACGACGCCGGCGCCCTGCTGGCGCTGCTCGGGTCGGAAGGAAAAATTCAAGGGGGGCGCATCGACGTGGACGGCGAGGCCAAGGGGTCCGGCGACGCGCTTGCGCTGGAAGGGACGCTTAACCTCTACAACTTTCGGGCGATGAACCTGGCGCTTATCAAGCATTTGCCCTTCTGGCGCGAAGAGGGATACCCGATAGACAGGTTTAAGGCGCCGTTTTCCTACGAACGCGGCGTGATCCGCGTGATCGACGCCGCCACCATCGGCGCCCCGCTCGGGGCCACGATAGGCGCGACGGCGGACGGAACAATTGACCTCACGCGCGACGCCGTCCGGCTACGCGGCGTCATGGTGCCGGCGCAGGGCGGCGTCAATAAGCTCGTGGCCACGATTCCCATCGTCGGCAAATTAGTCACGGGCGGAAAAAACGAGGGACTTATCGGCGTCAATTACGAGATAAACGGCGCCATTTCCGACCCTAAGCTCTCCGTCAATCCGTTGTCCATCCTCACGCCCGGTATTTTGCGTAAGATATTCTCGGGGTTGAGGTCTTAGGTCGTATGCACTGTGTTAAATTCATTTTTGTATAACTTAGGCTGTGCGAATATGGTTCCGAAAACTATACGATTTCCATTCGCCTTTCGTGGTTCTTGTTACGCCAACCCTACGCAGCAACGAATATAATACATATATTCATTCGATTTTAGCTGACGTCACCTAACCTGCCTACGCTCGCGCCGGATTACGTTATGTCGTCTACCTCGTTAAAAACACTCTTCCCCGGCCAAGCCGCCGCCGACCTTGAGCAAGGACATGCGGAAACCCTTCGGGACCGCACGCGAAGGCGCAGGAAGGAATTGATTAAGTCCGCCAACATCGTCGCCGCCGCATTTAGTTTGGCGACGGGGATAGCGTCCGGCACCCTGGCATTTTATTGGAACGCTCCCGTTATTGGAATCGTCATCTGCGTTTTCGCCCTTCTCAGCGCCGCCGCATGGCTCGTGGCGTCGATCACCGTCAAGGGAAGCTCGAGCAACGCGGAAGAAATCCGAAAATTGGCGAACAGGCTCTCCTTGATCGAAGGAAAGCTTTCCGAACGCATCGATGGAAGCGACGCCGCCTAAAGCGGACATTCGTCTATCGTCGATATTTTTTGTTACGTCGTGCGCAGGCGCACGACTAAAATTGCTGCGTAACGTTCGTTTAGCCGGCTACAGATAAAAAAAACTGCGATATTTTTCCGGCCATATGTCCGCCATTTCATCGCTTTCCGTAGCGCCGTTAAAAATCGTCCGCCTCCATACCGCTAATGTGCTTTAAGGTTTTGTTGGCCTGATCCGGCCCGATAATTTCTTTTTTGACCAGCGCGTCGATCGAATCTTTCATGGTGATCATGCCGTTTTTGACATTCATCTGCATGATCGAGGTGATTTGCGGAATTTTATTGTCGCGTATTAAATTGGCGACGGCGGAGGTGTTGAGCAGCAATTCCAGCGCCGCCACGCGCCCGGAACCGTCGGCGCGACGCAACAGGGTTTGCGTCAGCACCGCCTTCAGCGACACCGAAAGCATGGCGCGGGCGATGTCTTTCTCGCCTTCGGAAAACACGTCGATAATGCGGTCCACGGTTTTGGGCGCGGAATTGGTGTGCAGCGTGGCGATCACCAGGTGCCCCGTTTCCGCCGCCGTCAGCGCGAGCGTGATCGTTTCCTTGTCGCGCAGCTCGCCCAGCATGATCACGTCCGGGTCTTCGCGCAGGGCGCTGCGCAAGGCGTTCGAAAAACTTTTCGTGTGCTCCCCCACTTCGCGCTGGTTGATGACCGAGCGGTTCGAGCGAAAAATATATTCGATCGGGTCTTCGATGGTGATGATGTGGCAGGCGCGTCGGCGGTTGATGTAGTCGACCATTGCCGCCATCGACGTGGATTTTCCGCTGCCGGTGGCGCCCGTGACGAGAATCAGTCCTTGGGAGATTTGCGTCAGCTTCGCCACTTGGGGAGGCAAGCCCAGTTCCTCAAATGTTTTTAGTTCGCTTGGAATGAGCCTCAGCACCATTGCCGGGCCGTTAAAGGTGAAAAATGCGTTCACCCGCAGGCGCGTGCCGTGTTCGGACGAGAAGGAGAAGTCCAGTTCCATGACCGTGCGCAGCCGCTCCATTTGGTCGTCGGCGAGCAATTTCTCCAGCATGGAAAACAGGTCTTCGTGCGTCAGCAACCGCACCTGCAACGGGAACATGTCGCCGTTAATGCGCAAAATCGGCGGATGCCCGCAGGTCAGATGTAAATCCGACGCCTTATGGGTAATGGCGTAGTGGATTAAATCGTTTAAGGAAATAACGCTCATAACGTGCCGCACCGCGCAAAGGTTTGGGCATATTATAACGGCGGCGCCTTTAATGAATGGTAAAGGGGAAGTGAGGCGGCGGATTTTTTAAGGGATAACGCGATTCCTTCTCAATATTCCCCTTGATTTTTGGTTGTTCGGCTTTATAATGGGAATTATTCGCATTACGGAGCAGAAGCGCATGAAAATCTTTTTTGTCGTCGCCACGATCGCGACGGCGGTTTCCTTTTCCTTTGCCGCGTTAGCGGAGAAGCCGAGCTATCAAATTACCGTCAAGGACCATCAATTTTCCCCAAGCGAAGTAAAAGTTCCTGCCGGCGAAAAATTTAAGCTCACGGTCAACAACCTCGATCCTTCTCCGGAAGAATTCGACAGCTCCGACTTGGGCAGGGAAAAAGTCGTTCCCGGCAAAACCGCCGCAACGATTTTGCTCGGGCCGCTAAAGCCCGGAACCTATCGCTTCGTCGGCGAGTTCAATCAAAAGACCGCGCAAGGCAAAATCATAGCGGAGTAGTCGCATGTGGGAAATGGCAACCATCGTTTTTCGCGAATTTTTAGAAATCGCCCTGGTCGTCGGCATTTTGATGGCTGCCACGCGCGGGCTTAAAGGCCGATTGGCGTTGTTTTCGTCAGGGTTGGCCTTAGGGGCGCTCGGCGCGGCGTGCATCGCCTTTTTTACCGAAGCCATTTCCTCCGCGATGGACGGGGTAGGGCAAGAAATATTTAACGCCGCCGTTATGTTTACCGCCGCCGCCTTCTTATGCTGGACGGTGGTGTGGATGCGCCGCCACGGGCGTTTCCTGTCCGAGCGCTTGCGGGGCGTGGGAGCGGACGTCATGCGCGGCGAAAAACCGCTTTATGCCATCGTGGCGATCGTCGCGCTCTCGGTGTTTCGCGAGGGGGCGGAAATCGCCCTGTTTTCTTACGGCATGCAAGCCTCCGGCCAATACGGCATGGCGACCTTGCTGGCGGGGGGAATCGCCGGCGCGCTTGGCGGAGCGGCGCTGGGAACGTTGTTATATTTCGGCATACTGGCCACGGCCCGCAAGCGGGTATTTCAAGTGACGGGTTGGTTGCTCATGTTTTTGGCCGCCGGCATGGCGGCGCAAGGGGCCGGATTTTTAGTCGCGGCGGACGTGCTTCCCGCCTTGTCTCCCGAATTGTGGGATACGTCCCGCTTTGTTTCCGCCGATAGTTTCTTGGGCCAATGGCTTGGCGTAATGGTAGGGTACGTTCCGCGCCCCAGCGGCATGGAGGCGGTGTTTTACGTCGCGTTGCTCGGCGTGTCCGCCGGCGGATATTTCTTCGCGTCGCAGGGCGGCGTTCCGGAGCGAAAATATAGCGCCGTGGCGGCATAACGAATCAATCACTACTGAAAGTAAGAATTGGCTACCCTAAAAGCTCGCCGCTTTTTCAAATAAATCCTAGGACTTACGCGAAACGTCGTATTTTTGAGGGATTTTAAGTAGGACTTACTGCAGTGCGTAGAACCGCAGCGTACTAGACGCGAAGACCTGCCCCCGCGAAAGCGGGGGTGAGGATTCGAGCAGGAAAATAACGACAAAATCACCAAAAAGACGACGTTTCGCGTAAGTCCTAAATCCGTTTCTTCCTAAACATTAGACGATAGCTTAATGAATGTCAGGTTTCGTCCGCCCGCAGAAACGCACCGTACTAAACGTATAGCGGAGCATTCGAGGACGGACGAATCAACGCAGACGTCCGACAGACGAGGGCTTTACCTTTGGTTATGTATAAGCATAAGCGTTAAAACGGCGTTTTAAACAGCAGGACGCATCCGGGAAGAGTTTCTTGCGACGCAAGATAGGCGGCGTCGCCGCCGACGTAGGTTCCGGAGAAACAATGCGCCCCGTCCGTCGTCGCCGTGCCGTAAAACCCCATGACGTCGCCGGAGGTCGGCAGGCCGTCGTCGAATTTTGCGTCGATAACGTAGGCGTCTTTCGCCGATGCGGCGCCGTTTGCGTAGTTGCCGTCAAGCGACGTCACCATTAAGACGTTCCCGACGTTTATGTCGTTAAAGGCGGAGATTGATTCGTAGCGCCAACGGAGCGCGGAGGAAGGAAGAGCGGCTTCGGGAACGTTCACGCCCGGCTCGGAACCCGCCTCGCCGGTATAGGCGCCGGGGTAAACGTCGGCCAGCCGCATATGCGCCCACGCCATATAGGTTTCGGCGTCAAAATCCTTATAACCGATGCGACCGTCGCCGTTGCCGTTGCAATGGGCGGCGGAACCGCCGGCACAACTTGATCCCAACCGGGCATAGGCGTTTTTCATGTCCCCGGGAAGCGCGTCGAATTTTTCGGAAAAAACGGACGCGCCTTGTATCGCCTCGCTAATCTGAGTGTGGAGACGTTTTAGCTTTCCTTGTTTGACGATACGCATGCCGCCTAGGGTGCCGCCCACGAGCATGCCGATGATAAGCACCGATATGGAAAGCTCGACAAGGCTAAAACCCGCGTTCTTCCCGGCGCGCATGGCGAGAATTACTCGTTTTCCTTAGAGGAAAAACGGCGACGCAACGCCAAGCTCAAACGGCTGCGCTCTTGCTGCGTCATGGTTTTCGCCGCATTCACCAACGTCTTGTTTTTGGCGTCGTATTTTGCGGCGCTCGCTTTTTCTATGGCGTCGGAAAGCTTGATGTAGGCGTCGGCATCAAATTTTTCCGCCACCAACAGCGCCTCGCGCCGCTGCAATAAATCTCGCATTTGGCGTTGTTCCTCCGCGCCGGCCGCGTGAACGGCTTGGGCGACTTCGGCAACGTGGTGCGCCCCTACCGAAGCGGTCGGCGCCTCGGCCAATCCAACGGCGGGGGAAAGAATCAGCGTCGCCGCCACAAAAAAAACGCGTCTATCCATACAAAAAAACTTCCTTAGGCGTTAAAAGAGGGAGGCGCTTAACGTGGCGTCGTCATCTTCTTGGGGTGTGGGGGCGGCATTCACGACGCTCGCGGGCGTATAAAGATTTTGCTGCCGTTTGTTAAACGCGTAGTTCCATTCAAGAGGAGAAATCAGATCGCGGCCCTGTTTAAATCGAATGTACGATCCTCCGGATTGGGGAGCGAAGGTAATATGCACTTGCCTGCCGTCGGGGGCGCGATATAGCTCCATACCCGGATATTTTTGCCATCCGGCGTCTCGCATGGAGTTGCGGTAAAAACTGAGAAGGGAGGGAAGCGAGGCATTCTCGGCATGGTAGACCGCCTGCATGCCATCTCCGCCGTTCATGAAGCCTACGTTGTAAGGGCGAGCCGATTCGGTGGCGTATGCACCGGGAAAGACGGGAACGCCGGGCATTTCTTTAATAAATCCGGCGGGACGGGGAACGACGGAAGAGAGCATGGAGAAGGAAGAGTATCGCGGAGCTTCGCGAGAGCATGCGGACAAGGAAAGAAGCGCAATAGCGGCGCCACACATGGACAAACGTCCGAGTAAGGAAAAATAACGTTTCGGCATAAGCATACCCGCATCGTGGTTATCTTTGTCGGCAAACGGCGCCAAGGCGAAAATCACGATCGCTTAATTCTTGCGACCGTTTTATTAACATAGAGGATATTTTTCTTAAAGTAAAGTTTCATTTCGCTAAAAATAACGGCGGCCAGGGCAAAAAAATGAATTAACGCATTAACCACTTTCCTCCTTCGTCATTCCCGCGAAGACGAGAATCCAGCATTTTTTAAACTTGCGCGCGAAGCGCGCTCTTAATTTTAAAGAAAAAATGAGCGAGCTACGCACGTAAATGTTGTTTTTTGCCTAGATTCCCGCTTTCGCGGGAATGACAATGTTTAATTTTTTATAACCTTGTTAATTCATGTTTTTGCCCTAACGGGAAACGCTTTTGGCGCCATACTGCCGCTTGCATACGAAGCGAGCGACGTAAAATCAACGACTCAATGCTCCTTGCAATCATTGATCTTTAATAGGACTTATGCAGCACGCATCTTTTTGGCGCTTTCTGCGGTAAAAATCGTCTAAAATTCTTATCCCCGTTTACGCGGGGACAGACCTTCGCGTTGAGTGTGCTGCGTTTTTTATCCGTTCTTGACCTATAAATCGCTCAAAAATCTACGCACTGCGTAAGTCCTATTTTAAGACTCATCCATGTGAATGCTCAATTTGGTCTAGCCGCTCTAACAATCTTCGTTGGATGCTACCTGACACATGCGAAGAAGAGGGACCATTGGTGGTTGCAACCCACTTCCCTGACCCGCTAAAAGGAGGAGAGTCTTGCGTAATTTGTTTTTCTTGTTCAGCAGCAGGGTTACGCACCCCATATTTATCGCGATGTGCACGAAATAATGTATTCCTATTTATGTCGTGCTGTTCATCCCGAGTCAATTCATTCCATGATTTTCCTCCTAAATCATTAGCTGCCGGCGATTGCAAACCCTGCCGTTGTTCAATGGAGCATTTTGTCAATGCTTGTTCAATTTTGCCTTGAGGTATTACCGTTTCCTTGACCGCTTTCTTGTCCGTTTGTTGTTCAATCTTTGGTGGCTCAACGCTTTCTGACGAGCCACCAAGCGAAGATTGCGTAGGGAAATTATCCACACGGCGTATCATAGACGTAGTGATACGGGGTTGGGGAGGTGGTTCAGTATTTTTACTGAGCATTTTGCTAAATTTTCTACTGAACCAGTTCAATTTGTTCTGCTTTCCGTCTTTTTCTGGTTGAGACGACGTATCGGTAGAGGCCGAAAATTGGCTTATCGACGTAGACCCGTTAACGTAATTATTGCCCGGAGTTACAAGAGTACGGCCATTTTCTTTTGCTTTTTGTAGATTGGCGCTATCTTGCTCTTGTTGCGCCAACGCGCGACTATTCTCTTCCATCAGAGACTCCGGTTGTTGGGGACGTTGTATATTATTGACGCCGGGATTTTTAACGCCCAACGGATCAGGAGCGACGTTTTTTTGTGCGCCATCCATGGAATATTCGGACGAGACGGATTCTGGTCTCTTCGCAACATCATCCTGTTTTACAGGAGCTGATGGCGTAGGATGTTCCCCGCCTATTATGGGTAAGACCACTGACGATTTCGTAGCGGCATAAGCATTATTAGGGTATGGTGAACTTTGTTGAGATTTTTCCGTATTAAGGTTAGATAAATCAAGATTTACTTTTTTTACATCAAGGCCCTTTGGGAATGTCTGGGAATGCCTCGCCTCGCCGGGCACGAATGTACCCGCCCCCGGACGTTGGTTGTTATTAAGAAAATCACCCAACTCCGAAGTGGAGGAGTACTCCAACGGGGCTTTTCCTTTCCCTTTCCCGCCGGTCACAATCGGGAGCGCATTAATTATTTCCTTTTTTTCTTGGTTGAGTGGAACGCTGGACGGCAAACTGCCGGACGGTGCGCCGGAGGGATTTGCTCCACTCGCGAAGTACAACCCTTGTTCGTGGTTTTTTGGTTTGAAAGAAAGCGGGTCCGGCTTCGCTTCTTTTCTCACCGGAGACGGAACGGCAGTCGGTGACGGCACGGGAGGATTAAAATTTAAGAGTTCGTCAAAAGTAGGGATTTCACGTATATCGATATGCGAGGTTTTTGGGGCGTGTGTATGGTCGGGATAGTACGCAATATTGTACGCCGGTTTCCTGCTGATGACCATCTCATTTCTTAAATGAGATACTTCCCGTTCTAGATGAGCAATTTGTGCCCTTAATCGGCTTATTTCCCTTGCCTGTACGTTAAGCATTCCTTGCATTGCCGGGGAAAGCGACGTTTCGACCTTAGGTTGCACCCGTGGATCCGGGTTATAGGCAGTTTGTTCGCGAGATTGAGACCTCGACGGCGGCGTAAGAAAGGTGGTTATCGCGCTTAGCGTCGATTTAGGTAGAGGCGGCAATTCTTTTTCTTGCTTGGCGGGAACGTTGCGAGGTTGCTGATCCCTTGGGCGTTGGTTCGTTCCGGCCCGCAAAGCGGGAGTGGCGAGCGGACGGAGACCGGTAGATTGTCCGGCGCGATCAGGCCGTTGAGGAACGCCTTGTTGGCGCATTTCGGTTTGCGGCGCAGGAATGACGATCGGCTCCGGACGAGGGCGACCTTGCTGCCGAGGGGGCGTAACATTTTGAGCGGAGCCTTTTTCGACCGCCGGCTTTAGGCGACGTGCGGACGCCAGATATGACCTAGACCTAGGCTCCGGTACCGGTACCGTTAAGAAGGTTGCAAATTTCCTCCACAATGGTTCTTCTTTCGGCGTTATGGTCGATTTTGTGGCAACGGCTTTACGAGGATCTATTAGGTTCGTATCAACCTGCGCCTCCTGCGGATTAAAGGCCGCTTCTGCTTCGGCGGCAAAATCTCGTGCGACGGGAGATTGTGGCTGCGCCGACGGGGACATAAAATCCTGCACTTGCACGCGGCCTTGCGCAAAAGAATCATTGGCTGCCATATTGTACTTACCGAAAAACCTAAACTATAACAAGGCGACAAAGAAAAACATAAAAATGTCGCTTGAATACATTATACGTTAAGCGTTATAGTTTACAAGTAATTATTAATAATTATTTAAATTAATAGACCAAAAAAATCAATATTTCTACTTTTTAATAAAAATGTAATATAAGCGTCGAAGCGACGTTAATTATTTTTTAATAAATCCTTTCTTTTTCTGCGCACAGTAGATTACATGTGTTTTTAATCCTCTTTGAATAAAACGTCAATTCCATTTATGCGGTTGAGAAAATCTATATGGAAAGTTGCGCTCGCACGGGAGCATGATCGGAGGGCGAATCCTTGTCGCGCATATAATCGTCTATGTCACAGCGGCGCGACGCGTCGGCAATTTCGGGCGACGCCAATAGAAAATCGATGCGCAACCCCATGTTCTTTTGTCTGGCGCCGGCGCGATAATCCCACCACGTAAAATTTTTGGCGAAAGGATTTCCCGCGCGATAGAGGTCGCGCCATCCCGTCGCTTCATAGGCGCGCATGCGCCGGCGTTCGGCCGGGTGGCAGCATATCGCCCCTTCCGATCGCACGGGGTCGTATACGTCTCGATCCGGCAGAAAAACCGCGTTAAAATCGCCCCCGACGATCGTCGGCGTTCCGTCCCGCCATAATTGCCGCATGCGCTCGCCCAATTCCTCCATAAAGCGCATTTTATAGGCAAATTTTGGGGAATCGGGGGCGTGCCCGTTCGGCACGTATACCGATGCCGCGCGGATGGGCGCCTTGCCCGGACGCTCGACGAGCGCCTCTATGTAACGCGCCTGGTCGGCGTCGCCGCCAAACGTCGCTTTTTTTACCTCGGACAATCGAAAACGGGAAAGAATCGCCACGCCGTTATAGGATTTTTGGCCGTAGACGGCCAGATTATATCCGGCGTCTTCCGCCTCGACGCGCGGAAAGGCGTCGTCCGTCGTTTTCGTCTCTTGCAGCACCAGCACGTCGGGCGCGTCGTTAGCGCGAAGATACTCCAGCAGATGAGGCAGGCGCGATTTTACGGAATTGACGTTCCAGGTAGCGACGGAAATCATGGACGGATCCTTTAATCGGCGCTGTTTACAGGCTATCTTCCCGCATAGGGAGGCACTTCTTGCGGCGGAAGCCATATTCCGGCGGGAGGCTCTGCGGTTTGGTAGAATACGTCGATGGGAATGCCACCGCGCGGATACCAATACCCCCCTATGCGCAGCCATTCCGGCGCCGCCGCGTCGACGATGCGCTTGGCGACGTAGACGGTGCAGGCTTCGTGAAAGTCTCCGTGGTTGCGGAACGACCCCAAAAACAGCTTGAGCGACTTGCTTTCTATCAATAACTCATCGGGAACGTAGTCAATGACAAGTCTAGCGAAATCCGGCTGGCCGGTCACGGGGCAGAGCGAGGTGAATTCCGGGCAAGTAAACCGCACCGCATAATTGGTGCCGGGATGGGGGTTCGGCACCGTCTCCAGCTCGGCCTCGTCGGGAGAACGCGGTAACGTCGACGCGCCGCCCAGCGCCGCGAGATTGTCGTACATGCGTTTTTCGTTCGATAAAGACATGCGAATTCCGCCGTTTAATAGGGATTCTCAATGCCGAGATCGGCCAAAATATCTATCTCCAACGCCTCCATCGCCCCGGCGTCGCGATCCGTTTCGTGATCATAGCCCAACATATGTAAAAGGCCGTGGATAAAAAGATGCGCCGTATGTTCCCGCAAGGACAATCCCCCTTCTTCCGCCTCCTTCGCGACGGTTTCGAATGCGAATATCACGTCTCCGAGATAGGCTTCCCTCGGAACTTCCGCTTCGTCCGGGCAGACGTCGTCCGACGGAAAGGAGAGCACGTTCGTCGATTCGTTCTTTCCGCGAAAATCGTAATTGAGCCGCGCCACCTCTGCGTCGTCCGAAAAATTCACGCACCATTCCGCGCCCTTGCCAAGCTGCGGCAACCGCGCGCGACAGGCGTCGACAAGGGTCGCGCAAAACGCATCGAGATCGCCGAGGGCGTCGTTCCATTCGTCGCGCGACACGATAACGTCCACCGTCATTTTTTCTTCTCTTGTTTGTCGTAGGCGGCGATGATTTTGCGTACCAGATGGTGGCGCACCACGTCTTCCTCGCCGAAACGAACGGTGGCGACTTCTTCCAGGCGCTCCAGCAGCGATATGGCGTGCGCAAACCCTGAAACGGAACTGCCGGTTAAGTCTATCTGCGACATGTCGCCGCAAATAATCATTTTACTGCCTTCGCCCAACCGCGTTAAGAACATCTTCATTTGCACCGACGTGGCGTTCTGCGCCTCGTCTAAAATAATAAAGGAGTTTTTAAGCGTACGGCCCCGCATAAAGGCCAGGGGCGTAATTTCGATGGCGCGTTTTTCGATGAACCGAGCAATTTTGTCCGCCGGCAACATTTCGTTCAGCGAATCGTAAAGCGGTTGCATGTACGGATCGATTTTATCGCGCATGTCGCCCGGCAAAAACCCGATTTTCTCCCCCGCCTCCACCGCCGGGCGGCACAGCACAATGCGTGAGTAACGGCGCTGCAGAAACAACGACACGGCGACGGCCACCGCCAAAAACGTTTTTCCCGTTCCCGCCGGCCCGGCGGCAAAGACGAGATCTTTCGCATAGGCTGCTTCGATATAGCGGCGTTGCCTAGGAGTGGCGGGAGCGATGTTGGCTTTTTCAGTGACGATATAAAAATCGGACGACGGATCGGCAATGAAAGACGAGGCGCGTTTTTCCTCCCTCGCCTCAGGATGGCGTTTTGGTCTAGAGTCGTCGTGTTGAGGGGCCTGCGCATGAAAGCTTTGGCGCAACAGCTTTTTTATTTCGCCTTCGTTCAGGTGGTGTTGTTTTTTTTTCGCCAAGCCATACACCGCCAGCAAGAAGCGCTCGGCGCATAGGGCGGATTCCGGATCGCCGTGCACGACGAAACGTCCGCCGCGCGAATAAATTTCCACGCCGTATTCCGTTTCGGCGGCGCGCACGACGCGATCGGAGTCTCCGTACACATACGGAACGACCTGACCGTCTTCAAACGATATGGTGACGGACGTAGACGGCATGGCACCTAAACGCTAAATGGATAACGCTACGCTTGCTTGGCTTTAAAGCGGGGATTTTTTTTGTTGATGATATAGACGGTGCGTCCGCGTTTGATCACCTGGCAATTTTTATCGCGTTTTTTTTGCGACTTAAGTGAGCTTAACACTCTCATGGCATATCCTTAGTTGTGCGTTCCGCGTCACGCAAACGTGAACCCAAGACATGATGAGGCCTTGGCGCGTTGCGGACGTTAGAGCCTATTATAAATTATAATTTTCGTCTATTTTTGAGGGATCTTTTGGTATTTTCAGGAAAAATTTTGTCCTGCGTTAGCTACGCTACGGAGGACAAAATTTCAACGAGAAAACGACGAAAAAGACCTAAAGAGACAAAATTTTTAATTCGTAACAGGCGATTAAACGCAAATCATACGCACCCTCCGCAATGCGGTCAAGAAAAATCCCGAGGCTATGGAAAATCCCTTATATGCGAAGCGCACTTCCAAATATTTAGTGCAATTAGCGACAGCAAAAATTTTATAAAAAAGCCCCGCTTTTTAGGGCGGGGCTTTAAAGAGAGGTTTCTCAAGGAAGGTAGGAAGGACTAGAAGCCGTCCATTCCGCCCATGCCTCCCATTCCGCCCATGCCGGAGGCGCCGGCGCCGGCGGACTTGTCTTCTTTTTCTTCGTCGGCGATCATCGCCTCGCTGGTGATCAGCAATCCGGCGATGGAGGCGGCATCTTGCAGCGCGGCGCGCACGACCTTGGCCGGATCAATGATGCCGGCGTCGAAGGCGTTCACGTATTGCAAGGTTTGCGCGTCGAAAATGAAGGACGTGTCGGCTTTGTCCGTCAATTTTCCGGCAACCACGGCGCCGTCAAGTCCGGCGTTTTGCGCGATGAGGCGCACCGGCGCTTGCAGCGCCTTGCGAACGATGTTTACGCCCGCTTTTTCGTCGTCGTTGGCGGTTTGCACGCCGTCCAAACATTTCGCCGAATAGAGCAGCGTGGCGCCGCCGCCGGCGACGATGCCTTCTTCGACCGCCGCGCGGGTGGCGTTCAGCGCGTCTTCGACGCGATCCTTACGCTCCTTCACTTCGACTTCCGTCGCGCCGCCGACTTTGAGCACGGCTACGCCGCCGGAAAGTTTCGCCAAGCGCTCTTGAAGTTTTTCCTTGTCGTATTCCGACGTGGTTTCTTCAATCTGTTGGTTGATTTGCGTGCAACGAGCGGAAATGGCGCTTTGGTCGCCGTCGCCGTCAACGATTGTGGTGTTTTCTTTGTTGATCGTGACTTTTTTAGCGCGGCCCAGCATGTCGAGCGAAACGTTTTCAAGCTTCACGCCGATATCTTCGCTAACGACTTGTCCGCCGGTCAGCACCGCAATGTCTTCCAGCATCGCCTTGCGACGATCGCCGAAGCCGGGGGCCTTCACCGCCGCAACCTTGAGGCCGCCGCGCAGTTTGTTGACGACGAGGGTTGCCAGGGCTTCGCCTTCCACGTCTTCCGCGACGATCAAAAGCGGACGACCGGATTGCACGACCGCCTCCAATACCGGAAGCAAAGCTTGCAGGCCGGAGAGTTTTTTGTCGTACAGGAGGATGAAGGGAGATTCGAGTTCCACCGTCATTTTTTCGGCGTTGGTCACGAAATAGGGAGACAAATAGCCGCGATCGAATTGCATGCCTTCCACCGTTTCCAAACGGAATTGCAAGTCTTTGCCGTCTTCGACGGTGATGACGCCGTTGCGACCGACTTTTTCCATCGCTTCCGCGATTTTTTGGCCAATTTCGCTGTCGCCGTTCGCCGAGATGGTGCCGACTTGCGCGATGGCGGAGCTACCTTTGCCGTCCGCTTTTTCGCTCACTTTTTTGGCTTGGGATTGAATGTTGTCCACGACGGCGCACACGGCCTTATCGATGCCGCGCTTCAAATCCATCGGATTCATGCCGGCGGCGACGGCTTTATAGCCTTCGACGAAGATGGCGCGGGCGAGGACGGTGGAGGTGGTGGTGCCGTCGCCGGCGATGTCGTTGGTCTTGCCGGCCACGTCCTTCAGCAATTGGGCGCCGATATTCTTAAACTTGTTGGAAAAAGAAATGGCTTTCGCGACGGTAACGCCGTCTTTGGTAATTTTCGGCGCGCCGAACGATTGTTCGATCACAACGTTGCGGCCTTTGGGACCAAGGGTAATGGCGACGGCGTCGGCCAATTCGTTGACGCCGGCCAAAATAAGGTTGCGACCTTGGTTGCCGAACTGAATTTCTTTTGCGGACATAGCTATTGCGCTCTCCTAAAATATTGAATAAACTTACTTATGCGGCCTTTTCGACGGCGATAATATCTGATTCTTTCATGATCAGATATTCTTGGCCTTCGATTTTCACTTCGGTGCCGCCCCATTTCGCAAAAAACACCACGTCGCCTTCCTTCACTTCGAGGGGAATGATGTTGCCGGAGTCGCTGCGGCCGCCTTTGCCTACCGCGACCACTTTACCGCGCGTAGGTTTTTCTTTCGCGGTGTCCGGAATGATAATGCCGCCGGCGGTGGTTGATTCGTCTTCCAGGCGCTGAACCAGCACGCGATCGTGCAATGGCACTATTTTAGTCATATGAATGCTCCGATTCATGAGGTTAGTCGTTATATGATATGGCATATAAGGGGTTCGGGTTATATTTCAAGGTCCGAACGGCGATTTTTTATCATCGGCCACGCATTTTTACAAGGGATTTATTTATTATTTTTCTTTGGCGCGGAAGAAGCCCCCATGGCCGTCGCCGAAAAACTTCGCCGCGCCACTTCCGAGGCGTAGCCGCCGGCGCTACGCGACACGATCACGTCGACGCGATAATTGCCGACCGACCAGCTATCCTTAGGGCGGCGCGCGGCCACGTACTGAAAGCGGCGCGTTTCGCCGGCGACAACCCGGCGCACGTCTTTTTTAAGGAGTTGGCCGCCCGGTCCGTACATTTCCACCTGAATCGCGTCTCCTTCTTGCGCGCCGAAAATAAAGGACCAAAAAATGAGGAACGGCTGCGAGGTCGAAAAGGAGAAAGCGCGAAACCTTCCTTCCGCCGCCCCGAACTCATTGGGAGGAACGTCGGAAAATCCTCCGTCGAGCACGGCGGCGGCAACGTAGGCGAGGCGCTTCTCCGTCTTTCTATCCCACAGCGGATAAAGGTTGACCGCTCCGCACGGCATGGTTTCGCCCTCGCTTAAGGGATCCTCTCCCGTAAACGGATCGACGGGAAGGTCGTTTTTCAATACCGTAAATTTCAAATGCGGAAACGAGGCGTTGCCGGACAACCCGACGTCGCCGACGCGATCTCCCCGCTCAACGTTTTGTCCCGGCTTGACGAGCACGCTTCCTTTTTTTAGGTGGCAATATTGGGTGCTATATCCGCGTTCGTGGGATATGACGACGCCGTTGCCGCACTCCCTCCCCCTGACCGCCTCTTCTCCCACAAGCCGCACGTCGACGTCTTCCAGGCCGTCGCGCGCAAAGGCGACGACCCCTGCGTCTGCCGCCAGCGCCATAACGTTTTTTTCCTCCCCTCCCCTATCGCTCAGAATAAAGTCGGTGGAAGCGTATTTATGCGCGCTTAAGTTTCCGCAGGTATAGTCCGCCGCTTTCTCGTCTTTGGGTCCGGAATGATCGAAATAGCGGGAAACATAGCATTCCTTTCCGTATTCGCATGCCAGAGGCATCGAGAAATTGACCGCCCGCGCAGATAGGGGCAAAAAGCAGGCGTACAGCCATGCCGACAACGAGAAAAAAGATAAAGCAACGCATTTCGGCGACGCCGCTTCAGCACAACAAAATAAGTAAGAAAAATTTACGCGCATATGCTTGCAACATAATAAAATGAAAGCAAATACGTGATTTTTTGATGGTATGCGGCGGGCCTTAGTTAACAAATTTCGAAAGAATCCGGAAGTTATTTGCAGTATAGATTACTGCACAATCATTAGATTTAATGTGATGCTATTTTTATAGAGGAATTTAATCTCCAATAAAAATATACCACAAAAACAGTCATTGCTATCAGGTCATAAAAAGAGCTAGTCTCGGGAATCTCGACTTGCGCCATAAACGAGGCGATGGGGAAAAATATAACCTCGATCACTATCAAAAATAGGAATGACTGAATGCCTACAGGAAATCCAATACAAAAATATCGTTCTATAAATTCATTATCATCCCCGCTTTTATTGGTGTGGTAACAAAGAATAGTTCCGGCGATAGTGGCTAGGGTCATAACAATATCAATGTAGACGTCCCATTGATTAGGCGATTTAGGAAAAACGTTCGCAATAAAAAATGATGACGTCATTCCGGTGCATAGCGACGTAAGAATGATGAGATATAAAAATCTTTCTTTAGACGGCACTGCATTTTTTTTGAAACGCAAAGCCAATTGTCTATCTCCAAGAAAATTCATACATTCCCTTATGTTGCCGCTTGTATAAGCTTACGCCGTTAAGAACTAGAACGCAAGAGAATCGTACAAATTTTAAATTTTTGATATTATAAATTTAGTGATGGCGGGAGTGACGGGACTCGAACCCGCGGCCTCCGGCGTGACAGGCCGGCGCTCTAACCAACTGAGCTACACCCCCTTTCGATCAAACGTTCGATAAGGCGTTCGATAAGGCGCATAGCGCAAAACCGCAAAAAGCTACATTGCGCTTTACAGCAGAATTAGGCACTATAACGTCTTTACGGACGAAAGTTATATTACGTTCCGTAAAGACAAATGAAAAGAAAAAAGTAACCTTCTTGAAGAAGGCGGCGCGCTTAACTTGCGCTACCTGAAAAGATAGACAAGGAAGCAATAGCCTAAAAGGAGGTAATCCAGCCGCAGGTTCCCCTACGGCTACCTTGTTACGACTTCACCCCAGTCGCTGATCGTACCGTGGACGGCTGCCTCCCCGAAGGGTTAGCTCACCGGCTTAAGGTAAAATCAACTCCCATGGCGTGACGGGCAGTGTGTACAAGACCCGGGAACGTATTCACCGCGGCATGCTGATCCGCGATTACTAGCGATTCCGACTTCATGTAGTCGAGTTGCAGACTACAATCCGAACTGAGGCGGCTTTTAGAGATTAGCATCTGCTCACGCAGTAGCGACCCATTGTCACCGCCATTGTAGCACGTGTGTAGCCCACTCCGTAAGGGCCATGATGACTTGACGTCATCCCCGCCTTCCTCCTGCTTACCGCAGGCAGTTCCCTTAGAGTCCCCGGCATGACCCGCTGGTAACTAAGGGCGAGGGTTGCGCTCGTTGCGGGACTTAACCCAACATCTCACGACACGAGCTGACGACAGCCAT
>JBEVNR010000004.1:0-13507 GCA_040507985.1 Rickettsiales bacterium
CCGGGGATAACAGGCTGATGATGCCCAAGAGTCCATATCGACGGCATCGTTTGGCACCTCGATGTCGGCTCATCACATCCTGGGGCTGGAGAAGGTCCCAAGGGTACGGCTGTTCGCCGTTTAAAGTGGTACGTGAGCTGGGTTTAGAACGTCGTGAGACAGTTCGGTCCCTATCTGCCGCGGGTGTTTAGAACATTGAGAGGATCTGACTTTAGTACGAGAGGACCAAGTTGGACGTACCTATGGTGTACCTGTTGTCGCGCCAGCGGCACCGCAGGGTAGCTAAGTACGGAATAGATAACCGCTGAAAGCATCTAAGCGGGAAACTAACCTCAAGATAATGTTCTCTATTAGAGCCGTCGAAGACTACGACGTTGATAGGTCGGGTGTGTAAGCGCGGTAACGCGTTCAGCTAACCGATACTAATAGCTCGATTGTCTTTAAGACGATCGTTATATACAGAATGAAGCTTGTATAACGGTTAGATATGTGTTAGCTTTTGTTTTCGTTCCTGCTGCTAATTGCGGTAAGGCATGAAGTTATTTAAGTTGTTTGACTGGTTCGGTAATTATAGCGTATGGGACCCACCCGACCCCATTCCGAACTCGGAAGTGAAACTGTACAGCGCCGATTGTACTGCGTCTTAAGGCGTGGAAGAGTAGGACGTTACCGGGCCTGTTAAACAACTTATTTATTTTAAAATGTTTGCTATGGAGAACATAGCATCATATCCATAAAAGCAAAAATCTAAGTCCATAAAAACTTTACCTCATTTTAGATTCCCGTTTTCGCCTGCGCAGGAGTGACCAAGGAGATTTATGCCATGCTTAATGTGATGGCGCCCATAAACGCCCTATAGGTTTCCGTCAATCGCCGGTAGCCTAAAAGACACGTTTTCTTCCTTACCGTCCGGCAAGGGGATGACGGACAAGGCAAAGCGTTCGGCAAGAAACGCCAATAATTCTTCCGCCAAACTTTCCGGAGCGGAGGCGCCGGCGGTGACGCCAAGCGTTTTTTTATTACAAAGCCATGCCATGTCGATGTCCCGGCGATCGTTAATAAGGTAGCTTTCGACGCCGCATTCCTGCCCAATGTCGCGCAAGCGGTTGGAGTTTGAGCTGTTCGCCGCGCCGATCACGAAAATCACGTCCGCCATCGTCGCCAATTGCTTAACGGCTTGCTGGCGATTGCGCGTAGCGTAACAGATATCGTTCAACCCTTGTCCCTTAATGGTCGGAAAACGCTCTTTTAGCGCGGCGACTATGTCTGACGTATCGTCTACGCTTAAGGTCGTTTGCGTCACGTAAGACAAGGCGTCCGGTCGTTCCGGTCGCAAGGCTCGGACGTCTTCTTCCGATTCCACTAAATACACCTTATTTACGCGCCCGGAGGTGCCTTCCACCTCCGGATGGCCGGCATGCCCGATAAGCACGATTTCCCGCCCTTCCTTTTCGTGGCGAATCGCTTCGTTATGCACTTTCGTCACCAGGGGACAGGTCGCGTCTATCACGCGAAGGCCGCGCGCCGCCGCTTGCTTTTCGACGGCGTCGGATACGCCGTGGGCGCTAAAGATCGTGATCGCCCCTTCCGGCACCGCGTCCAACTCGTCGACGAATATCACGCCCTTCGAGGTTAGGTCGTCGATAACGTATCGATTGTGGACGATTTCATGCTTGACGTACACCGGCGGGCCATAGGCGGCCAGCGCGTTCTCCACAGTCGTGACGGCGCGCTCGACGCCGGCGCAAAATCCTCGCGGTTTCGCCAAAACTACGGTAAGCGGTTTCATGTTATGGCGCCTTGCGCGCGGCGATAAGGCGCAAAAACTCGTCGAACAAATAGCGGGAGTCGTGCGGCCCGGGCGAACTTTCCGGATGGTACTGCACCGAAAAGGCGGGAACGTCCTTGCGGCGCAATCCTTGCACGGTACCGTCGAACAGCGAGACGTGGGTAATTTCGACCTCCTCCGGCAAGGCGTCGGCGTCGACGCAAAATCCGTGGTTTTGGCTGGTGATTTCCACCGTTCCTTTCGCCAGGTTTTTCACGGGATGATTCCCCCCGCGATGTCCTTGCTCCATCTTGACGGTGCGCGCTCCCGACGCGAGCGCCAATAATTGGTGACCGAGGCATATGCCGAATATCGGCACGCCGTCCGCAAGCAACCGGCGTATGGTGGATAGCGCGTATTGGCCGGTGGCTTCGGGGTCGCCCGGACCGTTCGACAGGAACACTCCGTGAGGGCGAAGGGCCGCCACCTCTTCGTACGTTGCGCGGGCGGGAAGCGTCGTCACGACGACGCCCAATTCCGACAAGCAGCGCAAAATATTGTCCTTCGCGCCGTAATCTATCGCAACGACCCGATATTCGCCCGGCATAAAAGGCCGGGGTTGCGCCGACGTCACGTCGTAAAGGCACGCGCTCCATTCTTCCTTGGCGGCGCGCGACGCGCCGGCGGCCAACTCGGCGCCTTTTAAGGTAGGGGCGGACGCCAATTCCGCGATCAACGCCGTCACGTTCACGGGCGCATCCGCCTTTGGAGCGACGATGGCCGCGTTGCATGCCCCATCTGCGCGAATGCGGCGGGTAAGGGCGCGGGTGTCTATGCCGGATATGCCGACGACGCCGCAGCTTCGCATCCATTCCCCAAGCGATGCTTCGGAGCGATAATTGGACGGTTTCGTGGGGGCGTTGCGAAGTATCGCTCCCTTGCACAAGGGTTTTCTCGCCTCCACGTCGACGGCGTTACACCCGACGTTTCCGATGTGAGGGAAGGTGAAATTAACGATTTGGCCGGAGTAGGAGGGGTCGGTTAGAATTTCCTGGTAGCCCGTCATGGCGGTGTTAAAGCAAATTTCTCCGACGGCCTTACCCGCTGCCCCGACGGATTCTCCGACGGCATAATCGCCGTTTGCCAAGGCAAGCAAGGCGTTCGCGCCGCGCTTCGGGGTAAAAAATACGTCTGCGGTCATGCGTCTACATAATGTTCGTGCGTTTGTTAGACTATCGAACGGAACGAGGGCGTTGTCAATAGCGCGATTGAATAAACGCGCAATGCTCCGCTTTTCTTATGACGGGATGCAAAAATTGTGCAATTTTTGATTTTTCTTCTTACAGAGCATATTCTCCGCGTGGAACCGGATTTTTATGGTCGGCTGTTCACTCGGTTTGGCAAGGCCTTTCCGAGATTCAAAGATTGGGCTATAATCCCAATGCGTTTTTAAGGAAAAATTGCGTTTGTGTTTTTGTCCGGACGCCATCTGTTTTTCGATAAAAAAAGAAATAAAAAAAGACGTCGGGAATCGCATGTAACGTGCACAAATGAAGATTTATTATTGCGTTTTACATGGCGGACTTGTTATATTGCCCTTATAAAATCAGACTTTGCCTTACCAATTTCGGAACCTCATTTATTCCAAGTTTCCATAACTTAGAAATGCCTTTATTTTTGGATATTGCGTCTGAGGTCAAGAAGGATTTAGAAAAATATCTCCACTCCAGAGAAACCGTTGTCAGTATTTTATTGAGGGCTTCTTTCGCGTTCACGGTAACATGCGCTTTTGGCGGTAATTCGGTTGTTCATTCGACGGCAATCACCATGTATAGGGCGTGCCTGTCAATTTTCTATGCTGCTGTTTTATTTTTTTCTGTCGGAATGATCGTGAATAGCGGCGCATTTAGCAAAATTGGAACGATTTGGTTGATACTCATTCTCATAGTTTTTATTATATACTTAATATTGTGCGCGGTATGCCTCTTTAAGGCATTAGCAACGCTTTCGCACGGCAATGCGGCTAAACTAAACTCCGTCATGATTTTTGTTGCAGCGCTCTCTTACCTTGCCGGTCGCATCTTTGCATCTCGATTCCCGGAAATTCAAGATACGAACGGCGTTGCAAGCGTAGGCGTATACGAAACGCTGCTAATTGGCTGCATTCCGGCAATAACGATTGTTATCATTACCTCCATCGGCTTCTATGCGTTTATTAAATGGACTGCTGCCGCTCCCGTCGCTCCTGCCGTCCCCGCCGATTCTAAAGTGCCAAAGAACTAACCCCCTCCACGCCGCCGCCCGTCGTTACCTGTCCGCACGAACGTTTAAAGCGCCGGTCGCGTTTCCTATCGTCGCTCGCTTACGTTTACGTTCTTGACGTTACCGCTTGTCCGTTTAAAAAAGAGATAAAAAAAAAGACGCCTTTTATTTGTCCGGCGACCACCCTTTCCCGTTGCGGGGGAAGGCGTAAGGGGGTAGTATCGGAACCGTTCGTCCACTTAATTTATACGCCTATGAATCGCTCGCTTGCCGGCAACGACAACCACGTCGTGCCCGTCGCCATTGAAGACGAAATGCGCAAATCGTATCTCGACTACGCGATGAGCGTGATCGTGAGCCGCGCGATTCCCGACGTGTGCGACGGCCTGAAGCCGGTGCATCGGCGCATTCTCTACGCCATGAAGCAAAGCGGGTGCGACTGGAACAAGCCGTACAGAAAATCCGCCCGCATCGTCGGCGAGGTGATGGGTAAATACCACCCCCACGGCGACGGGGCCATTTACCAGTCGCTCGTGCGCATGGCGCAAGATTTCTCGATGGGCGTGACGCTGGTTGACGGGCAGGGAAATTTCGGCTCGATGGACGGCGACGCGGCGGCGGCGATGCGATACACCGAATCGCGGCTGGCGAAAATTGCCCACACCATGCTGGAAGAACTTGATCGCGACACGGTCGATTTTCAGGAAAACTACGACGGATCGGAGATTGAGCCGTCCGTTCTACCCGCGCGCTTCCCCAATTTGCTGGTGAATGGCGGCGGCGGCATCGCGGTGGGCATGGCGACCAACATTCCGCCCTTCAATCTGGGCGAAGTGATCGATTGTTGCTTGCTGTATTTAGACCGGCCGGATGCGCCGGACGAAGACTATATGCGCATCGCGCCCGGGCCGGACTTCCCCACCGGCGGCGTGATTTTGGGGCTAAAAGGCTCGATGCAAGCCATTAAAACGGGGCGAGGAAGCGTCGTCGTGCGCGCGAAAACGACGATCGAGGAATTTAACAACGGCCGGAAGCGCATCGTTGTCACCGAGGTGCCGTACCAGGTGAACAAAGCGCTGCTGCAAGAAAAAATCGGCGAGCTAACCCACGAGAAAAAAATCGAAGGCATCAGCGAAATGCGCGACGAGTCTAACAAAGACGGCGTGCGCATCGTGATCGAACTAAAAAAAGACGCCAACGCGGACGTGCTGCTCAACCGCCTGTTCATGTACACGCAGTTGCAAACCTCCTTCGCCGTCAATATGCTGGCGCTGGATAGGGGAAGGCCAAAATTATTTTCGTTCGCCGAAGTTATTTCCGCTTTTTGCCGCTTCCGTGAAGAAGTGGTGGTGCGCCGCACCGCGTTCGATTTGCGCAAGGCGCGCGACCGAGCGCATATCCTCATCGGCCTCTCGATGGCCGTGGCGAATATCGACGAGGTGATTCGCGTCATTCGCCAATCGCCGGACCCGCACACCGCAAAGGAAGAATTGCTGAGCCGCGACTGGAACGCCGGCGACATAGGCGCGTTGATCGCGCTGGTGGACGACCGCCGCAACGAGGTAAAGAACGGCAAGTGCCGCCTGACCGATACGCAGGCTAAAGCGATCCTTGACATGAAGCTCGCTCGCCTCACGGGATTGGAACAGACGAAAATCAACGACGAAATGGCGACGTTGTCGGCGTCCATCGCCGATTATCTCGACATATTGCGCAACCGCGAGCGCGTCATCGCCATCATCCGCCACGAATTGAAAGAAGTGAAGGATGAATTCGCCGTGCCGCGCAAAACCGAGTTCGACTTAAACGAATTCGAGTCCGACATTGAAGATTTGATTCCGCGCGAAGACATGGTCGTGACCGTCACGCAGGGCGGCTACATCAAACGGGTGAAGCTCGATTCGTACCGCGCGCAAAAAAGGGGAGGGAAGGGGCGCTCCGGCGTGTCGATGCATTCCGACGACGCCACCATCCACCTGTTCGTCACCAACACGCACGTGCCGCTCTTATTTTTCACCTCGTCGGGCAAGGTGTATAAAATGAAGGTGTACCGCATTCCCGAAGGATCGCCCACGACCAAGGGCCGCGCGCTGGTCAATCTATTCCCGCTCGATCAGGGCGAAACGCTCAGCGCGGTGGTGCCGATGCCGGAGAGCGAGGCGGAATTGCAAGATCGCGGCATTATTTTTGCCACCAATAACGGAACCATTCGCCGCAACTCGCTGGCGGATTTCGCGCACGTTCCCTCCAACGGCAAAATTGCGATGAAATTAGAGGAAGAGGGCGACAGCCTGATCGGCGTCGCGCTCTGCAACGAAACCGACGACGTGTTGCTTTCGGCAAAAAGCGGCAAGGCGGTGCGGTTTTCGTCCTTTAGCGTCCGTGAGTTCAAAAGCCGCGCCTCCATGGGCGTGAAGGCCATGCGTCTGGAGGACGGCGACAAGGTGGTGAGCATGGAGATCATCAACAACACCATTTTCAACGAGCCGGAAAAACGCGACGTCTACTTAAAATTCAACGCGCTCGAGCGCATCGCCCTAAACGGCAAGTTGCGCCGGTTGCAAGCGTGCGAAGCGGCGCCGGAGGCCGAAAACGATCCCGTCGCCATGCAAGCGCTGCGCGACGAGATAGGCGCCGACGTCGTCCGCATGATCGACGAGACGGAAGGCGGCATGACCGACGCCGCCGAGATCGCCATGTGGGCGCGCTATGAGCAGTTTATTTTGGCGATCACGGAAAACGGATTCGGCAAGCGCAGCTCCGCCTACGAATACCGCGAAACCAATCGCGGCGCCGGCGGCATCGTGAATATCGTCACGTCCGACCGCAACGGCGCCGTGGCCGCGAGCATTATCGTCGACGCCGCCGACGACGTGATGCTGGTGACGAACAAAGGCAAGCTTATCCGTTGTCCGGTCAAAGACGTGCGCATCGCCGGCCGCAACACGCAGGGCGTGACCATCTTCAAAACGGCGGACGACGAAAAAGTCGTCTCCGTGGCGCGCATCGCGGAGGATAAAAGCGAGGAAAGAGGCGAGGATGACGTTGAAGGGTCGGCGTCGGCGGAATAAGCGCCCGGGCAAGGGCAAAGGCGCCGTCTTGCTGATAAATATGAAATGACGAACGTTCATATCTGTAGCACAACTTATTAACTCATTAATTTATAACATTGCCTTCTACGAGTCCCATAACGGCCTCCAAGGCGCGGTCTACGTCGTTTGGCGCGTGGTCCGCGTTAAAGGCGAAACGCAAGCGGGAAGCGTTCGGCGGCACGGCGGGAGGGCGAACGGCGGACACGACGACGCCTTGCCGCCGCATATGTTCCGCCGCGTCGACGGCACGCGTCTCGGCGCCGAATGTCACCGGAACCACGGCGCCGGCGGGGGAGGGGAGGGAAAGGCGCGCGGCGAAGCGTTCGGCGGCGCGTCCGGCGCGGCGCACGCGCTCCGGATCGTCGGCGATAACGCGTAGCGCGGCGCGGGCGGCCGCTACGCAAGCGGGAGGCAAGGCGGTGGAAAAAATCACGCTGCGCATGTGGTTCAGGAAAAAATCCTTGACGCGCGCGTCGCACAGCACGTATCCCCCGTAAGACCCCAGCGCTTTCGACAAGGTGCCGACGACGACGTCGGCGCCTTTGGGCGAAACGAATCCGACGCCGTGGGCATGGTCGACGTAAAGCAAGGCGTCGTACGCTTTTGCCGCGTCCGATAGCGCCAAGATCGGCGCGGCGTCGCCGTCCATGCTAAATACGCTTTCCGTCATCACCACGCATTTGCGATAGGCGGCGCGCTTTTTTTTGAGCAACTCGAGGCAATGCGCGGCGTCGTTATGGCGAAAACGCAGCAAATCGGCGCCGGAAAGGCGCGCCCCGTCGATCATGCAGGCGTGGGAAAATTTATCCGCCACAATGAGGTCGCCTTTTTGTGCCAGGGACGCGAGCGCCCCGACGTTCGTTAAATATCCGCTTCCCGCCAGCAAGCAGGCGTCATAGCCGTAATGCGCCGCAAGGTCGGTTTCCAGCGCCTCTAAATCCCCGTCGTTCCCCCCCGCCAGCCGCGACGCGCCGGCGCCGGCGCCCCGAAGGGCAATCGCGCTTTTTGCCGCTTCCGTCACGCTTGGATGCCGCCTCAACGAAAAATAATCGTTGGAATCGAACCTGAGCGCCCCGTCGTCCTGACGCAATCGCCGCAATCTTCCCTCTTGCGCGCGCGCGGCGAGGGACTCCGAAAAAAATCGATCGAAGGAGGTGGGCGCTGACGTTCGTGGGTAGGGTGAAGTCATGAATGAATAGGCCAATGTTTACGTTATGCTTAGGGCGGCGCCTTTTGTCCCGCTTGAATTGTTGTGGCAAATAAGCTACAATGGTAACGATGTATAGCATAGAGGAATACGTTACGAAAGAAGGAGATTCGCCGTTTGGCAAATGGCTTTTGTCGTTAAAAGATAAAAAGGCAAGAGCAAAAATAATGGCAAGGATTTCTCGCGCCCAACTCGGAAATCTCGGCGATTGGAAAAAGCTAAAGGGCGAAAACGGGTTGTTTGAAATGCGCGAGCATTACGGACAAGGATACCGCGCTTACTTCTCTATTGTTAACGGGCAAATCGTATTGTTGCTGGCGGGGTCGGAAAAAAGCGATCAAAAAGTTGTCGTCCGTAAGGCAAAAGAATATTTAGAAGACTATATAAAGAGGTCGCGACAATGAAACCTAGCAAACCGTTCGGCGAAACGACTGCCGCCGCCTTGGCCGACGACGAAACCGCATTGGCGTATCTAGAGGAATGCCTTGCCGACGCCAATCCGGAACTCTTCACCTTGGCGCTGAGGCAAGTCGCGGACGCGCGGTTAGGGGGGATGACGGAACTTTCACGCGCTGCCGACTTAAACAGGGAAGCGCTGTACCGATCTCTCTCCGAAGACGGAAATCCTCGTTTTTACACCCTAAATAAAGTTTTGGCGGCTGTTGGGTTTCGTCTTTCCGTGGCGGCGATACACTCCCGCGCTTAATCTGTGAACGGTGCATTTTTCATAGGATTGCTATCCCCCACACGAATATCCCCAATTCGTCGGCTTTTTTGGTCATGGCGGCGCGATCGACGATAAGGGCGGCGCCCGCCTCGACGGCGACGCCGCGAAATCCGGCGGCGTGGGCGGCCAGAACGGTGTCGACGCCGACGGAAGGCAGGTCCACCCGCTCGTCCTGTCCGGTTTTTTTTGCCTTCACCAATATTGGGCCTTCGTCGGAACGCCGATATTGCCCGGCCCGCCGCATCATGGCGTCGGTGCCCTCCGCTCCCTCGACGGCCAGAATCATCCCCTCTTCCACCGCCATGGCTTGCCCGACGTCGAAGCGCCCGAGCGCCCGCGCGGCCTCCATCGCATAGGCCATGTCTTGTACGTCGCGCGTAGTGGGAAGGCGTTGCGTCATGGCGCCTTCGGGAGCGATTGCGTCCTTTAGCGCGTCGTGGGCCTTGACGATAACGAAACCTTTTTCCTCAAAAAACGCCAGAACGGTTTCCAGCGCCGCGTTGTCGCCGGCGCGCCCCATTTTAATAAGTCTGGCGAGAAGCTTGGCGCCGTCGGCGTCGGGACGCACGTCGCTCCATTTTGGGCGGCGCAATCCTCCGGCGAACAGCAATTCCCCCACGCCTCGCTCTTTGAGCATGGCGACGGCCTTTCCCACCGCGCCGATGGGGAGGCACGCATGCGGGGAATTTTTTATTTCCGCTTGCAGCGCATTTTCGGGAAGCATCGACACGACGAAGGTCGGCCGGCCGGCCTCGGCGCAGGTGCGAACGATTTGCGCCGGCAAGGCCCCGCTTCCCGCGATGATTCCTAACGTAGTCGTCGTCATGACGTTTTTGCTTTCGCTCCGGCGGCGTCGCCGTTTTTCGGGCGGCACAGGCCGCGTTCCGATTCGCGCTCCATAAAGGCGACGATCCGCGCCAACAAGGGATTATCCGCGTAGCGCTGCGCCGTTTCCGCCGTGCGTTGCTTGAGCGTGGCGTCTTCGCCGGCGTCGAACAATTCCGCAAAGGCTTTCAGCAATGATTGCACGTCTTTTTTGTCGAAGCCGCCGCGCTTGAGGCCGACGAGGTTTAGTCCGGCCAGGAACGCGCGGTCGCCGCTCGCCAGGCCGTAGGGAATGACGTCGCGTTCCACGCCGGCCAACCCGCCGATCATGGCGTATTCCCCGATGCGCACGAATTGATGGACGGCGGCCAGCCCGCCGATGACGGCCCTGTCTCCCACGACGACGTGGCCGGCCAAGGTGGCGTTGTTGGCCATCACCACCCCGTCGCCCACCCGGCAATCGTGCGCCACGTGGCACGACGTCATCAGCAAGCAGTTTTTTCCGACGCGCGTCTCCATGATTCCGCCTTCGGTGCCGCCGTTGACGGTGGCGCATTCGCGCACCACGGTGCCGTCGCCGATGATCGTGCGCGAGGGTTCGCCGTGATATTTCAGGTCTTGCGGCGGTCCTCCGACGACGGAAAACGGATGCAACCGGCAATTCGCCCCGATATGGGTGCGGTCGCCTATGACGACGTGGGATTGCAGGACGACGCCGGCGCCGACGGCGCTGTCGTCGCCGACGACGCAATACGGTCCGACATGCGCGGTCTCGTCGATGCGGGCGCTGCCGGCAATGACGGCGGTGGGGTGAATGGGCATGGGTTATTTGTCTGCGATCATGGCGGTTAAGGTCGCTTCGGTGGTTTTTGCGTCGGCGACATAGGCTTCGCACGCGAATTTATGCACGTTCCGGCGTTGCTGCACCGGCCTCACGCGCAAATAGAGGCTGTCGCCCGGCGTGACGGGCTTGCGGAATTTCGCCTGTTCGATGGACATAAAATAGACGAGCCGATCTTTCGCGCTGTTTTCCTCCTCCATGCCCACATAAAGCGCGGCGGCTTGCGCCAGGGCTTCGACGATCAGCACGCCCGGCATGATCGGCGCCCCCGGAAAGTGTCCGTTGAAAAAATTTTCGTTGAAGGTGACGTTTTTAAGGGCGGTCAGCGACTCTCCCGAAATATATTCGACGATGCGGTCGACCAGCAGCATGGGGAAACGGTGGGGAAGCATCTCCATCACCGCCGAAATGTCTTTCACGATGGCGTCGCGATTGCCGATGGCGGCCATATGGCGTACCTTTTTTTATCGTTGCCGCAGCGTTTTGCGTAATAAATTAGATATAATTTTTTTTTATTTCCCCGTAAAGGGAAACCTGCGCGTATGTAGGAAAACCTGCCGCGATGCGCGGAAAAAAATCATGCCCAATCACGTTACGAAAAAAGCGACGCCTGCGCCGCGCGAAACATGGTATGGCTAAAGGTTGAAATTCGGGTCTTTCGCCTTCTTTTCCGCCAAAAATTTTGCGAAATCGTTGACGTTGACGGCAACGATTTGGACGTTGGAGAAAGTGGCCTGTGCGTTTGTGGCGCCGGATAAAAAGCTGGCAGCCATTGTATACACATCTGCGTCTTCTACGTTTCTATAGGCCCCATTCGATGATTTGCCCCGTCGGTGTCGCATAAAAATTAATGCGACCATAAAGGATGGTTGTTGATCTTTGGAAATATCCGAAGGAAGGTTCGGTTTTTGTTCGGGAAGCTTGTGATAGGCTTTTCCGGCAGGCGAATTCCACAGCACTTGAATGCTTCCCGGCGAAATTTTGCGAAACTCATCGAATGCCTTGCTGAGTTTGTGCTCGACAGCGCGTGTTTGCAATGTATCTATTCTTAATATTTTCGTAAAATCCGCTGCGGAGGTTGTGCCGGCAGCTGAGGATGAACCGTGAAGGTCGCCGCTATTGAAGGAAAGCTTTCTCATGTTGCTTGTGCTAGCTATCTCCCCGGAAGATTTTTTTGCTTTATTCCAAGCGTCTCGATTAACGGCTAAGAATAGAAGGGAGCTTATCGAAAGATTCTCAGCAGAGGAAGCGTCGGTTAATTTTTTCTTCAATTTATCGTATGATTGCTGATCCGGCACTTTACATGTCTGTACATCTTCTCCTTTACAGACGTAGCAAATAACCCTGATGTGCGAACTTGGTGAGGCATTGTTTTTCCATTCAGGCAGGTTTTCAGGAAGATCGTTAAGGCAGCCATACGGATCGCTAATATTGAGAGCCGTATCATACGAAAACCCGTTTTGTCCTAGATTCGCGATCCATTGAGCTAAGCGAATTTCTTCGTCCGAACTTTCCATGACGATTGTTGCGATAAAAGAAGCGGAGCTAGCCTGGCAGTAAAACGCGGCAATAACGGCAGGATGGAAATTGCGTTAAGAGACGTTTAAAAAAGTTAACCCATCGTAATGCATGTTAAGACGTAATGCAAGCCGGATAAATGTTCCGTCAGGGAAAAGACGTCAATCATTCAATCTTTATAGTGTTTTCCTTTAATGAATAACAACGAATCGTCATTCCCGCCTACGCGGGAATGACGAACATAAAAAACAGTGCAACGTATGAAGAGGGAACGCTATGCTAATAAACTTAATATATGAATTCTGCTTTTTGGTGTACATATCGAAGTTCGCAGCAAAAAAGATCAAAAATCCGACCGTTTTAGCTACGCCTGCCTATGGCTCAAAATTGCACGCGGCCTAGAGCGCGCCGAAGCGCCGCACCACTTTTCCGATCACGCAGATATCCCTTTCCGACACGTTGTAGGAACGGTAGTTGCGATTGTCGGGATGCACGTAAAAATTCGCCTGACGGTGCGAATAAAACCTCTCCAGCCGACGAATGGATATGTTGTGCTCGTCTTTTATGGCGTAGATGCCCGCCGAGAAGCTCGTCGGCGCCTTACGGTCGATCAGCAGAATTTCCTGCCGATGAATGGTCGGCTCCATTTCGTCCGATCGCATGAAATACACGCACAATTCGCGCAAGTCTATGCCGGCGAAAGCGAAAAAATCCTTGGGTAAGTAATATTTATCGGAAAAAATTTCGCACTTCTCTACGGATGTGGCATTGCTGAGCACTTCTATCGCCACGTATTCGGCGCGTCCGCGTAAATCCTTCTCTTCGCAATTTCCTTCGGTCAAGTAAGGAACGCTTACCTCCAGAGCGTTCGCCACCGCGCGTATCTTGTTCGTGGTGGGGTTGCACGCTTTGCCGTTCAGCATGTCGTAAATAAACGAACGCCCGACCTGGGCGCGCCGCGACAACTCCATGGGCGACAGGCGCTGGCGCTCCATTTCGTTTTTGAGCCTGTCTACCATTCGTTCGACGTGAGACTTTTCCTGCATGGTCGCAAAATTATATCGTTTCTACCGTAAAAACGCCATGCGTCAGGGACGCGATTTTTACTTACTCGCTTTTATCATATACAATTTAAAGGCGATATCAAGCAAACATTGCAATGATTTGGTGTGATCGGCAATAGATTTATTGCATACCCCGTTAGCGCGTGGGAGCATGCGGCATAAAAACCGGAATTTCGGCATTCGCATCGTTTGCCTTTTTGCCT
>JBEVNR010000024.1:0-9787 GCA_040507985.1 Rickettsiales bacterium
TCGGCGCGGGGGAGTGACGCGTGGCGCAGGTGGCGTTGGGCGCGGCGGGCGGCGCCTTCGGCAAGGGGTTCGGCAACGCGTGGGCGGGGCCGGCCTTGGGCGCGCTGGGCAACATGGTCGGGTCGTTCGTCGATACGGCGCTGTTCAACGAATACGGCCCGAAGGGAAAAATCTTCGGCGCGCGGCTGAACGACCTCAAGGTGCAGCGCAGCGAATACGGCGGCGGGATTCCGCGCGTGGTGGGGTCGTTCCGCGTCGCCGGCAACGTGATATGGGCGCGGGACATAAAGGAGCGCAAGCGCACCCAAGAGGTGGGCGGCAAGGGCGGCTCGACGCCCAAGGCGGACAAGACGGACTATTTTTATTACGCCACGCTGGCGATCGCGATCTGCGAGGGCGAGATCGACGCGGTCAACGCCGTGTACGCCGATTCGAGGAAATTGTCCGTGTCGGAGTTGCGGGAGGCCTCGGGAAAGTACGAATTGTTTTTGGGAAGCGAGACGCAATCGCCGTCGTCGATCATCGAGAGCTACGACGGCGTCGGCGAGACTCCGGCCTATCGGGGCGTGGCCTACGTGGTGATGGAGGATTTCCCCCTCGGCGATTTCGGCAACCGCATTCCCAACTTCACCTTCGAGGTCGAGCGCAATCCGGGCGACGCGGAGGACGCGCGATCGCTCGTCAAAAGCGTCGTCCTCATTCCGGGCAGCGGCGAGTTCGTCTACTCGCGCGACGTGGCTTACAACCGAACGAGCTACGTCACCTATGTCGGCGGCAGTCCGGTGAAAAACGTTTACTCGAAACTCACCCCCGCCAACGCGATCGCGCGCGAGGGGGTTCCGAACGTCGACGTCGCTCTGGAACAAATGGGGCGCGACCTGCCCAACCTCGAATGGGTGGCGGTGGTCGTCAATTGGTTCATCACGTCGAAGGTCGTCGCAGACGCGGAGATCGTGCCGAAATGCGAATTCCTATCCCTCTTTGACGAAGGCGCGGTGGTGCACGAAACCGTGCCGGACTGGGAGGTGGCGGGACGGACCCGCGAGACGGGCGAGGTCCTCAACTCGTTTTCTGACGGTTCGCTCACCTACGGCGGCACGCCGACGGATAAGAGCGTCGTGCAATTATGCAAGCGGCTGAAGGAGTTGGGTTACAACGTGCTGCTCTACCCCATGCCCTTGGTCGACACGACGGGCGAGGAGCCGGGCGAGGACAAAAAGCCGTGGCGCGGTCGGCTTGTGCCCGCCGTCGCCGGCGACGTAGACACGTTTTTTAATAGAACGTGGGGCTTCAGCCATTTCGTCGAACATTATGCCAACCTTTCGGTCGAGGGCGACGCGCTCAAGGATTATATCGACGCGTTCCTGATCGGTTCCGAAATGGTCGGGCTGACCACGTGGGACGCCGGCGGCCATACTTTCCCCGCCGTGGCGGAATTGGTCGATTTGGCCGCGACGGTGAAGGGAATCGTCGGATCGGGCGTCAAGGTGAGTTACGCCGCCGACTGGAGCGAATACCACAGCGTGGGCGGGTATTATCACCTCGACCCGCTCTGGACGAGCCCCGATATCGACGTGGTGGCGATAGACAATTACATGCCTATTACGCCCGACCTTCCCCAGCGGCAGATCACGCCGGAGTTGATCAAGGAGTATCTGGAGAAGGGCGAGGGGTGGGACTATTACTATTCCGACCCCGAACGGACGGATGAGGTAAGCTACGGCGGCGATCCCAAGTACGCATGGAAGAACGTTGAATATTGGTGGAAAAACGCCCACGCCAACCCGGGCGGCGGGGCAACCGGCTGGACGGCGAAGGCGAAGCCGTTGTGGTTCACGGAGTTCGGCTTCCCCTCCGTCGACGGCGCGGCCAACCAACCCAACGTGTTCGTCGACCCGTCGAGCGACGAATCCTACTACCCGCGCGGCTCGCGCCGCCGGATCGACTACGCCGCGCAGCGCGAGGCGGTGAGGGCGTTTCTGGAATTTTGGCAGGCGAAAAACGCGGAGCCGGGCAACGAAGGGCTGGCCGAACATATGTTTTTATGGGCGTACGACGCGCGGCCTTACCCGCACTGGCCGTTTTTGACGAATTATTGGACGGACGGGGCGAACTTCAAGAGCGGGCATTGGATCAACCATAAGCTGGCCGTGCCGTCGCTCGGGTTCGCCGTGGCGGAATTGTTCGCGCTCGCCGGATTGGAGCCGTCGGAATACGACGTCTCGGCCCTAAACGATCCGGTGGACGGGTTCGTCATGGCCGATCAAGGGCGCGCGCGGGACTACGCGGCGCAGCTGGCGGAGGCGTATTTCTTCGACGTGGTCGAGCAAGACGGGAAGCTGGTCTGCGTCAAGCGCGGAGGGGAGCCGGAGGCGACGGCGGAAGAGGACGTCCTGCTGCCGGGGAGCGGGGATCGGCGGTCGCCGGCGGTTTTGACGCGCGGCTCGTCGGAGGAGCTTCCGACGGCGGCGGAAATAAGCTTCGCCTCGCCGAGCGACCTCTACGAGACGGCGACGCGGCGGGCGCAGCGGCAGAGCGTGACGTCCGCCGACCGGCTGTCGCTGGCGTGGCCGCTCGCCCTCTCCGACGCCGACGCGGAGCGGCGCGCGCTGCAATACCTTTATATCGCGTGGACGGAGCGCACTAGCGTCAGCTTCGGCCTTCCGCCGGAATTTCGCCGCCTCTGCCCGACCGACGCGCTACGGATAAGCGTCGGCGGGGCGACCTATTCCTGCCGCATCCTCTCCGCGCGCGCCGCCCGAAGCGGGGCGCAGCGCGTCGAGGCCGTGGTGCAGGACGCGGACGCGTACGACATGTACCGCGACGGGGGAAGCGGCGGGGCGAAGATCGCCCTCGCCTCGCTGCCGTCGCGCTCCGTTCCCGTCCTGCTCGACCTTCCGCGATTTCCCGGCGACTCGGACGAGAACGGGATATTGCGCGTCGCGCTGTACGGCGACGCGCAGGGCTGGTCGGGCGGCGCGCTGTACCGCAGCGACGACGGCGGGGAGGACGAGGGAAACAATTGGCGCGAGTTGGCGCAAACCGCGAACGAGGCGACGGTCGGGATCGCCTTCGACGCGCTGCCGGCCGCGTCTTCCTGCGTGGTCGATACGGCGTCGACCGTGGACGTCGGGCTGTTCTCCGGGGAGCTTGCGAGTGTCACCGAACTCGGGATGCTGAACGGCGCCAACGCCGCGCTGATAGGCGAGGAGATCGTGCAATTTCAAACCGCGACGCTGCTGGGCGCGGGGCGGTACCGGCTAAGCAACCTGCTGCGGGGGCGGCTGGGAACGGAATGGGCGATAGGCGGACACTCCCCGGGCGAGCGGTTCGTTCTGCTGGACGGCGCGATCCTCAAGACGACGGTCGAGCGCAACGTCTTCAATTTGACGCGGCATTACAAGGGCGTCACCTACAAGCAAAACCTCTCTGACGCCGAGCAGGCGGAATTCGCCTACGCCGCCGAATGCTACAAGCCGTGGTCGCCCGTGCACATCGCCGGAGAGCGCGACGGCGGCGGCGATTTAACCATAACGTGGATTCGCCGTACCAGACTGGGCGGCGAATGGGCCGACGGATCGGACGTGCCGCTTTCCGAAGAGTCCGAAGCCTACGAGGTCGATATCCTCGACGGCGCGACCGTCCTCCGCACCATAGCCGCAACCTCCCCCTCCTGCGCCTACAGCGCGGCGCAACAAACCGCCGACTTCGGAAGCCCGCAAGCCTCCGTCGACGTCGTCGTGTACCAGCTGTCGGCATTAGTAGGGCGGGGGAGAGGGGGAAGAGGAAGTTTGTGATGCGGAGGGCGGAGATTGCTTATCCCTAAAGTTTTTTCCGACTTTCCAGCCATAGTATATCCCTACTGGCACCCCTATCCATGCCGCATTGATTGCGGTGCCTAATGCGGCTATGCCTACGTAAGATGTAACGTAACCGGCGGCGACTGCGCCCATTCCTGACGACTTTAATTCGGTTTTATGGCTCGAAGAAAATTCCTTCGTTTTCTTGTATATTGTAAAAGATAGGTCGCGCGCTTTTTCCTTTGTGGATTCCTCAAAAATCATAATTCATACTCTATCAAAGCTTTACTCATAAAGTAAGTTTATGGCGTCTTTCTGAATAAGCGATTAATGCACCAACCTCGCCATGCAAACCGTCCAGTTGCGGATCGCCGCAATCATCCGTCGACATCGTCGTGTACCAGTTATCGGCTGTAGTAGGGCGAGGGCGCAGGGGAGAAGGCAGCGTTTAAGCCGCTATGGTATTGAATACGGCTGCGGCCACTTCTTTTGCAAATTCCTGTTCCTTTCCCGGCTGCCAAAATATTGTGGTGTGGTGGCTAATATCAAAATGCCGCTTTATTTGTTCTTCCGCTTCTTGGTTTTTCTTGCACGTATAAAAAACGGGCTTGCCTAATCCGTGCGCAAGGCCGGCTTCCCAATACACGCCTTGGTTTCCGTGGGTCAAATCTGCCACTAAAAATCTGGATTCGCGTATTTCCCTTTCCAGCCGCGCGTCGATGCATCCGCTTTTGGGAAGGTCTAACAAGGGATTTAAAAAATCATATCCGTCATCTTTAAATCTGCTTTTAAGCGCCAAATAAATTGTATCCAGTTCCGGCGCATTAAATTTAAGAGCAAAAAATCCTTTCCGACTTTCGGATATGCAGCGTTTCAATTGCTCGTAGTGATTCCATCCTTCCATAGATAAGGCAAATACGAACGATAATTGCGATGGATTATAAGTTGATAAAAATCCTTTCTTAAGCAAAAACTGGGCAATAAATTCAAGATTTTTATCTTCTTGTTTTACAGAGATGCCGATTTCAGAAAAAAAGTCGCTTTTATTGTTTCTATCAACCATTAAAGGGTAATATAAATCTCTTTGATTATCGCCTATATAAATAATTAAGTTATCCGCCTGTTTTTGTGGACTAATTATAGTTAAATCATCAACAATTTTTTGAGTGACCTCAATAGAAGTTTTCTGCTTTCTCGTTCTAAGATAACGGCTCAGCGCGGTTTTTTCCCAATCGGATAAGCTTTCTAAACTTATGTTTTCGTCCTCAGGAAGATAAAAAGTGGCACGGCACCGATCTTTACAAAATATTTCTTGATTATAATCCGAACCGGCGTGGGACTTCGCTTGTCCCTCACAAACAGGGCAATTAACTTGTTCACCGTTCATTTTTTATCTGTCCTTAAATTAAAAGTCGAAACCGTGCTTATCGCGAACCGCCTTCCCATGATTTGCGGATTTTCACATTTGTGCATGCCCGACCCGCATCGCCCTTGTGTACTCGTCCAACGCGTTGCGAATCAGCACGTTATACGACACATGTTCTTTCTCGGCCTCCTCTCGGAAAAAGTCGAGCGTCGCTTTGGTAAGGGTCAGCGTCGCGCGTTCCGTCCGCGCCATGCGCGCCAATTCGGCCGGCGGCGGCAAGATATCGACCGCGCGGCCTATTTTTATGGGTTCGTCGGTATAGCCGTCGTCAATGCCCGTTTTTTTCCTCATAAAACCTCTTTCCTTTTCGCCAATAGCCCGCGCCCAAAATACGAACGTTGCCTTCGCGCAGCGTAAAACGCACCGTTGCGATTTTATCTTTGATGCGCCCGAAACAAAAATAACGCTGTTCTTCCTCCGAACTATGCGCATCGTCTGCTGTCGTTATCCTTTGCGCATCAAAAAACGCCTCCTTTGCCAGATCGAACGCCAGCCCGTGTTTCTCGCGGTTGGCCGCATCCTTCTTTTCGTCCCACTCAAATCGCATCGTCAAATTCATTTTAGCATATAATCATATGCATTTAAAGCATAAATAAAAAAGGAAAGCAATCTTTAAGTCGTTTTGAGCGCGCATTTTAAAATCCCCCTTCCGCGCCCCTCCCGCCGCCCCGTAAAATAGCGCCATAGGCAAAAGGCGGCGGAAGGCATGGCGGCGACGAACAATCTCGGCATAGCCCTGATCGAACAGGGGCAGGCGCAAAAGGAGGTGACGGCGAACCAAGCGTTCGCCAAGATCGACGCGCTGCTGAATTTTTCCGTCATCGACCGCGATTTGACGGCGCCGCCCGTGTCGCCTTCCGCCGGCGACGCCTACATCCCCCATGCGACCGCGACCGGCGCGTGGGCCGGCCGCGAAAACCATATCGCGTTTTATTACAACAACTCGTGGAATTTCATCGTTCCCAACGAAGGGCTGGCCGCGTATGTCGCCGACGAAGGCGCGCTGCTCGTCTTCAACGGCACGGCGTGGGGCGGCTTCGGGCTGCAAAACATGCCGCTGCTCGGCGTGAACGCGACGGCGGACGCCACTAACAAGCTCTCCGTCAAATCCTCCGCCATCCTTTTCGACAATATCGGCGCGGGGGTGCAGGCGAAGCTGAACAAGGCGGCCGCCGGCGACACGGCAAGCTTTTTATTTCAGGACGGCTACTCCGGCCGCGCGGAATTCGGCTGCGTCGGCGACGACAATTTCACCCTGAAAGTCTCTCCCGACGGCGCGGCGTGGAATACCGCCCTCGTCGTCGACAAAACCACCGGCAAACCCACGCTGAAGAAAGTCGCCTTCTTTCAGGACGGCGCGGCGGCGGCGCCGGGCGTCGCTTTCGAAAGCGACCCCGACACGGGGCTTTTTCGCCCCGCGTCCGACATTCTGGCCATAGCCGCCGGCGGATCGGAACGGCTGCGTGTCGGCGCGGGCGGCCTGTCGTTCGACGGCGGCGCGAACTATCTGGGGCGTTACGAGCGGGGCGCCTTCACCCCGACACTTTTCGGCGCGACGGCGGCGGGGACGACGACCTACACGACGCAGGACGGCGTCTACCGGCGCGTGGACGACCTCGTCTTCGGCAACGGCCGCGTGATCTGGACGAACGCCACGGGCACGGGCGGGGCGCGCATCGGCGGGCTGCCGTTCGCCGTGGCCGCCGGCACGGGCAACCGGGGCATGGTCAACTTCCAGTACTACAACTCGCTGTCGATGCCGGCGGGCAACTTTCCCGGCGGCTACCCGGAGCCGGGGGCGAGCTACATCACGCTGCGCAAAGCCACCGAATCGACCATGTCCGGCGCGATGGACATGACGGAGGCGTCGACGTCGGGCGAGTTCTATTTCACCTTCATATACAGGGCCTAGGCTATGTTTTCGGAAATATACGGAAAGGGTATCTTTAAGGACAACGGCGTGACGGCGCTGGAGGTCGACCCCAGGGCGGGGACCGTCTCGGTGATGCGCGAGTATGTCTCGGCGGACTATGAAAAAACCCTCTGGCGCGCCGCCTTTCGCACGGACGACGCCGAGGGGCTGGCCGCGCATTTGCCGCCCGGGCGAATCGCCGCGCTCGCCGCGCTGGCGCCGACCCCCGAACAACCCGAAGAGGAAGGAGCGTAGGCCATGGCCCCAGACAAGGAAAGCGCGGCGGAGGCCGTGAGCGACCTGATCGCCAAGACGGATTACTGCCGGTTGGTGACGCTGGCCATTTTCGCCGCCTTCGCTTTTTGGTTGTATCTGGACTCCCAAAGAAAAACGAGCGATTCCGAATATATGCGCGAAATCCTCGTGCGGCAGGAAGTGGCCGCCAAGGCCGCCGAAGAGCAGGCGCGCCAAACCGGCGAGATTCTGCAACTCATGAACCGCATCATGTCGCTGCTGGAGAGCGCGTCTCGCCAACCGCAGCCGACAGCCGAAAACGGCAGCGCAGTAAAAGAGGGAGGCGCCGCATGAAAGCCATAATGCTTTTGTCCGCATTGCTGTTGCCCTCGTGCGCGGCGATTCAGGCGCAGCCAGGCGCGTTCGCCTTTAACGAGACGGCAAGTTTTATAACGGCGCGCGGGCCGGAAGAAGCCGCCCGCGCTTCGGTCTATCTGGCCGAGAAGGTAGAGCAAGCCGAAACCGCCGGCCGCGCCGTCAAGGCGGCGTCGTTTTGCGGCGAGATTTGCGCCGTGTCGGCGGCAAAATCGGCCTATGAGCGCGACCGTTATGCAATCGATCACGGCGTAGCCTTCGCCGAAAATTACTGCCGCGCCTCGTGCGGGCGTCCCGCGCCCGAAAAATCCGCGAAAAAACAAGAATTATAGGAGAAACTTGTGCAATCCGTTCCCCATCCAACCCGCGACCGCTTGATCGAAGAATTGCTCGCCCGCGAGGGCGGCTACGTCGGCGACCCGAACGACAGCGGCGGCAAGACGAATTTCGGCGTCACGGAGCGCGTCGCCCGTCGTTTCGGCTATCGCGGCGACATGGAGGGCATGCCCCGCGCCAAGGCCGTCGAGATTTATATCGCGCAATATTGGGACGCGCTCGGACTCGACGAGGTATGCTTTCTGTCGCAGAAGCTGGCGGAAAAACTGTTCGACGCCGGCGTCAATTGCGGCGTCCCGCGCGCCGCCGAATGGCTGCAGCGCGCCCTCAACGTATTCAACAGGAACGGCGCAGACTATCCGGACGTGACAATGGACGGCGACGTCGGCCCGGCCACCCTGAACGCCCTAAAATCCTTCGCCGCCAAGCGCGGCGAACCCGGGCTGAACAACGTCACAAAGGCCGTCGCCGCCCTCCAAGGCGCACACTACATAAACCTCGCCGAAAAACGCGCCAAAGACGAGGCCTTCATCAATGGATGGTTTCAAAATAGGGGATGACAGGTTAAAAGAACGATTTTAAAAACTGTGCTTGCTCTCTGACGGGGGAAGTAATGAATATCAGCCTTAAATCTGAGGTTCGAATTCCGTCAAGAATGGGGAGCCAACAAGCCCTAGAAGAATAAGGGTTTTCTTCAAAAACATCCCCCGCCGAAACCCGTAAAAAACCCTCGGTTTTGCCCGCTTTCGCCACATTCACAGCACAATCCTGACACACTGGAAGAAGCCTCTTCCGGTAACCATGCGCTGATTTTCTTCTGCGGCCGTCTTCTTGCGGTTTATCAACTACCCCGACCGCCAGCATTTTGTTGGCGGTCCCTTTATGGAACGGGGAGTCGATGCGCCGCCGCTTTCGCCGCAAACCGAATCTTCGAAAGATCGACGGCGTGATCGCCTTGCTGATAGCCTTGGCGCGCGCCCTGTGCGGCGACGGGGCGGCGCAGCCCAGCGTGTACGAGGAGAGGGGGATTGTCCTCTTTGCCTTGCATTTATTGATATAGACAACTTTAAGGCCATCAACACCGAAATCTGCCATGATAAAGCAGATTTGGTAATCATAGAGCTATCCAAGATTTTGGGAGAATTACTTGTTGGACGGGGGAAGCTGTACCATAGGAGCGGAGATGGATTCTTAGTTTGCCTACACAACTCCGATGGGAATGAAGCCAAGTATCTTTTTGATGGGCTATAAGCATTATTGGTCAGCATTCTTTTACGGTACTGCCCCGAAATATCTCTATTAGCGTTGGAATAGCACAGTATGAACAAGGTATGCCGTTAGAGGCTCTTTCAGAGCATTCCAACCTAGCCATGAAAACTGCTAAGGAGCAGGGTAAAGGTCGCACTTTTGTATTTGGTTCTTGAGAAAAAATGGTGGGGGGAGAGGGATTTGAACCCCCGGCCAAGGCGTTATGAGCGCCCTGCTCTAACCGCTGAGCTATCCCCCCAAAAAACATCTTCCATCGCTGATGCAACGAACCGGTTAAACTCCAATTATTCTTCGATTTTTTAATAGGACTTACGCTAGCTGAGCATCTTTTTGGCGCTTTCAGCGGTAAAAATCGTCTAAAAATGCTCATCCCCGCTTACGCGGGGACAGGCCTTCGCGTTGAGTACGCTGCGCTTTTTATCCGTTTTTGACCTA
>JBEVNR010000013.1:0-10260 GCA_040507985.1 Rickettsiales bacterium
CCCATACTTTTTACTTGCATCTCAAAGAATGCGAGTTTAGGTTCAATTATTCCGACAATGAACTCGTCTCAATAGTTTTGGAAAAATACAAGAAATATACCAAGCGCTAGTCATGGCGCTAGTCTAGAGCCAACCATATAATTTTCGAATTATCCTACGCCGAAAAATTCTTCGCGCTCTCCGTAGCGGAACAATTCCATCGCCTCGCGCAGGGCGGATGAGCGCGGCGCGGCGAGATTCGGATCGACGGCGAGCAGCTTCTTGCTTTCGTGACGCGCCAGCGCCAGCAGATCCTTGTCGCGATAAAAATCGGCCATGCGGAAACGCACGAGGCCGGATTGCTTTATGCCCAGCACGTCGCCGGCGCCGCGCAGCCGTAAATCTTCCTCGGCGAGCGCGAATCCGTCTTGCGTGGCGCGCATGGCTTCCAGGCGGCGTTTGGCGTAGTCGGTCAGCTTGCCGTGGAGCAGCAGGCATTGCGACGCCTCGGCGCTTCGCCCGACGCGCCCGCGCAATTGGTGAAGCTGCGACAGGCCGAACCGTTCGGCGTGTTCGATGACGATGACGGTGGCGTCCGGCACGTCCACCCCCACTTCAACCACCGTCGTGGCGACGAGCAGCCGCGCGCTTCCTTCCCGAAACGCTTCCATCGCCTTGTCGCGCTCCTCCGCAGACATTTTGCCGTGGGCGAGCGCCGCCTTGTCGCCGAAACGTTCGCGCAAGGACGCGTGTCGCGTCTCCGCCGACGTCCATTTGATTTGCTCGGATTCTTCCACCAGCGGACAAATCCAGTAAATTTTTTTTTCCTCGTTTAACGCCGCGCCGACGCGGTCCATCACGGCGGGAAGCTTCGCCACCGACAAGGCGCGCGTCTCCACCGGCTTGCGCCCCGCCGGCTTTTCGCGAATGCGCGAGACGTCAATATCTCCATAAAGCGCAAGCGTCAGGCTGCGGGGAATCGGCGTCGCGGACATCAGCAGCGTGTTGGCGCCGGCGGTTTTCTCCGCCAGTTTTTTGCGCTGCCCCACCCCGAAGCGGTGCTGTTCGTCGATGACGATATAGGCTTGGTTGCGATAGGCGACGTCGTCCTGAAAGGCCGCGTGGGTGCCGACGGAAAGCGCGGCCTCGCCGGAGGCCAGCTTTTCCAGCGCCTCCCTTTTTTCTCTGGCCTTCAACGCGCCGATCAACAGCACGCACGTCACGCCGGGCGGAAGATATTTTTCAAACAGGGCGAAATGCTGCCGCGCAAGCAATTCCGTTGGCGCCATGAGTGTGGCCTGAAACCCCGCCTCCGCCGCTTGCAGCATGCTGAGCAGGGCGACGACGGTTTTGCCGCTGCCGACGTCGCCTTGCAGCAGGCGCATCATGGCGGTTGGCGCGGCGAGGTCGCGCTCTATGTCGTTGAGGGCTTTTTCCTGATCGCCGGTCAAGGCAAACGGTAAGGACGCGCGACACGCATTCGCAAGGGAATGCGAGCGGGGAATGCGGGCGCCGTGCGTCGATTCTTGCGCCATGCGGGCCTTTTTCAGGGCCAGGGCGTGGCAGAACAATTCGTCGTAGGCAAGCCGCTCCAGCGCCTTTTGCCGCGCCTCCTTGGACGGCGCCTTGTCGGGAAAATGCGCCATCGTCATGGCCGACCGCCAGTCCGGCCAATTTTTCTGCGCGACGACGGTCGGCTCGAGCCACTCGGTCGGGGGAGTGAGGGCGTCGAGCGTTTTCTTCACCCATTCGATGAAACGGCGCTCGGGAACGTCGGAGGGAAGAGCGTAAAACGGCTTCGAGATTTCCGCCGGCGCTCCGTTTTCCGGCATGGTCCTGCTTTCCGGATGCACCATTTGCCAGCTTTCGCCGTGCCGCTCAAGCTTGCCCTCGGCCACGCATTCCGCGTTTAAGGGGAATATCTTCTCAAGCCACGGGCGGGAGATGCGAAAAAACACCAGATACACCGTTCCCATGCGCCGCGTTTTGCAGGCGACGCGCCACGCCGTCATGCCCCGCGCCCCGAACGGGCGATAATCGTAGGGAACCACCCGCATTACCGCCCGTTTGCCACCTTCCGCGCCTGCGGCGTCCGGATCCACGGGGCACACCATGACGTCCGACGGCAAAAAGGTGAGCAGGTCGAAGGCGTTGCGCACGTCCATCAGGTTACGCAATTTGTCGGCGGAATCCGGACCCACGCCGGGCAGGCGCCGGACGTCGGTCGCAAGGGTAACGGCGGCGCGTTCCATAATAGACCAATATGGCGTTAATTTCCCCCTTTTTTTACCTGAGGCATAAGGAAAATGCACGATTTTTTGCGGAAAAAGAAAACAATAATCACGGCAAAAACCCTGTTTTATGTTGCGCGCATACGTGAAAATTGGTAGAAAGCAGATACTTCACGCTCTCCTATAGGATTTCACCTATCTCCTGACCGTTCGATTTCGTCGCCATGGAATCCGCCCCGCTTACAATTGCCGACGTCGCTCGGAATCTATGCGGATGTCATCCCGACCCGGACGTGCGTTTCCTTGATCCCATCGCTGCTTTACAACTTTTTTGGTTAATTAAGCCTTGGGGAAAATCGAAGGCAGGCGCTCCCGCTCTGCCGGAATGTCCCCTCGATCCGGAAGAGTTGCAGAAATATGGTGCGCAGGTGATCTACCGCCATAAGCTTATCTCTCTTCCGGAAGGCTATCAAGAACATGCCAAAAAATTGGGCGCCACCGTGATGACGTTTAAGGAAGCGTTGAGCAAGAACCTTATTTCGTTGAATGATCAATCCGCCCGAATGAGCCATCTTATCATAAGAAACAATACCTCCGCCTCCGGCAGGTGGGAGCATCCTTTCCCTTCCGAGAAAACGCAACAAGATACGTTCCATGGCGTTAAATCGTCTACCGTTCTAATGATGCACAGCAGTCAGGGTGAATCCGTACAATATTTGCCTCTAATCAGAGATGAATGCGACATTGTCGTGCTTCGTTATAACGATGAGGAAGGTAAGTTTGCGGGCAGCGCCGTCTTCGGCCTCCCCCCCGCTAACGATCGCTTTATCCCGGAAATGGCGCTTGGGGCGATATCGGAGCTAACTGCTCAAGATATTTCCTATGAGGACCAATGTGACGCTCTGCGCACAATGCATGTATCGTTACCTAAATGCGACCTCACTTCTCAAGGAAAATTAGAGTCTTGGATTTCTCAATATCTTACATTTAATTTTCAGATCAAATGTAGTACGAGTTTCGCACTCAATCTTCATGAATTAGGTTTTTCCGTGACGGGCGAGACTAAATTTGAGGGAGTAAAAGGTATGATAACCTCCTTCATTGCAAACTCTCCCTTCGCTCTCGTGATCTTTGATAACAATCATGTCATTCAAGGCAGCGGATGCATCTATAGCATTATTACTGAAGCTTCCTAAGCCGTTAGTTTTTTGTACGCGTCGTGATTTTACCTAAGGTCGTTCGTTTGTTTTTGTTGCGGCAGGTTCCGCCTTATAAAAAAAAGAAGTTTTTTTATGTCGCCACCCGATCGATCTTCGCGCCGCAAGCGCGCAGTTTCTCTTCGATGCGCTCGTATCCCCGGTCGATATGATGCAAGTGATGAATGTGGCTGACGCCGTGGGCGGCCATGGCCATGAGCACGAGCGACACCGAGGCGCGCAGGTCGGTGGCTTTCAGGTCCGCGCCGTATAAAAACGGCGCGCCGGTGATGACGGCGCATTTATTTTCCTCGATAACGATATCGGCGCCCATGCGCAGCATTTCAGGGACGTGCATGAAGCGGTTTTCAAACACGTCTTCGCAAATCCGCGATTGCCCGGGGGTGAGCGACGCCAGCGCCATCAATTGCGCTTGCATGTCGGTGGGAAAGCCGGGGTAGGGATGGGTGGTGACGGAGGCGGGCCTTAGATTTTTTACGTCTCCCCATACCTCCGTTCGGCCGGGGCCGGCGTCGCGAAAATGTACGCCCATTTCTTCCAGAAGCGCGATGAGCGCGCCGTTATGCGACGTTTCGGCGCCGTGCAGAATAAGCCTCCCCTCCGTGATGGGAGCGGCGACCATAAACGTTCCCGTCTCTATGCGGTCCGAAATGACCGAACAGGAAAAGCCGCGTAATTTTTTGGCGCCTGTTATGCTTATCGTCTCTTCGCCGGCGCCGCGCACCGTCGCGCCCATGGCGTTTAGCACGTCGGCGAGCTGCGATATTTCCGGCTCGCGCGCCGCGTTGCGCAATATCGTTTCGCCTTCGGCCAAGGAAGCCGCCATCATGAGATGTTCCGTGGCGCCCACCGACACTTTCGAAAAAGTGAAATCGCCGCCGCGCAATCCGCCCGGCGCTTCCGCGACGATATATCCCTCTTCGGCGTGAATGTCGGCGCCTAGCGCCTGAAGCCCGGCCAAGTGCAGGTCGATGGGACGCAGCCCGATGGCGCATCCGCCCGGCATCGAGACTTTCGCCCGACCGAAGCGCGCGAGAAGCGGCCCGAGCACGAGAAACGACGCGCGCATCTTCGTCACCGTTTCATACGGCGCGGTGAGATCGGTAATGGCGTCGCAGCGAATTTTTAACGCGTCGCTGTAGCGGCCTGAACTCCCGGACGACGCCGACAGCGTGCACGAGGCGCCCAAATGCGACAATAAATGCACTCCGGTCGCCACATCCGACAAATGCGGCACGTTGCGTAACCGGCAGGTTTCCTCCGTCAGCAGGGTGGCGCAAAGAAGCGGCAAGACGGAGTTTTTTGCGCCGCCTATATAGACGTCGCCCTCCAGTTTCACGCCTCCCTCGACGCGCAACGCCTGACCCGTCATGCGCCTTCGCCTTTGGCGCGCGCGCTTACCTTCGGCAGGGTGACGCCGCGTTGCCCCATATATTTCCCCTTTCTGTCGGCATAGGACACTTCGCAGGCGTCGTTCGCCCGGAGGAAAAGGAACTGGCACGCGCCCTCGTTGGCGTAGATTTTAGCGGGGAGCGGAGTGGTGTTGGAAAATTCGAGCGTGACGTGGCCCTCCCATTCCGGCTCGAGCGGCGTGACGTTCACGATGACGCCGCAGCGCGCATAGGTGGACTTCCCTACGCATATCACCAGCACGTCGCGGGGAATGCGGAAATATTCCACCGTCCGCGCGAGCGCGAAGCTGTTGGGGGGGATGACGCATATGTCGGCGCGCCTGTCCACGAACCCTTTTTCCGAAAAGTCTTTCGGATCGACCACGGCGGAATCAACGTTGGTAAATATTTTAAATTCGTCCGAGACGCGAGCGTCATACCCGTATGACGACAAGCCGTACGAAATGACGCCGCTCGATGCTTGTCGCTCGGTGAAAGGCGCGATCATGTCGCATTTTTCCGCCAGCAGGCGAATTTCGCGGTCGGAAAGGATGGACATAGGGCGGTGAAGCGTTCATGTTTCTTATTTGCGCTCGACCATATAGTAAAGACGGGCGGGTTGTCCGGTGTTTTATTCGATCTTCGCCAAGACTCTCAAGGCAATATTAAATCTTAGACATTACAATTAAAATTATAGGAACTCTACGAAAAAGGGAGAAACGCATGCTAAAAAGACGAGCGTTCGTCGCCTTAACGGCGTCGGCTTGGTGCGTCGGCGCCGCTGCGCATGCGGGTTGCGCGCTGTTTCCCCCGCCGTTCGGCATGAGCGCGGGAGAAGCGTCGGCGTTCTTCAGCCTGTCGCCTCGCGTTGTGCCGGAGCGCGGATATTGGGAAGCCCCGGCGTTTAAAAAAGAATGTTCCGACTTAAGCGAATCGATTGCCGTCGTCGTCGCGTTTTACGACGGGAAGCCGGCGGCTCTCACCTTTTCCGGCACGGTTATCGGAGAAAAAGGGCTGAAGGATTTCGATGGATTCGTAACGAAATATGTCGGCGATCCCAACGCATCCAAGGAAGCGCGCATGGCGCCTGAAAATAACGAGACGCGCCGCGCGGAATGGAAAAAACGCGGATACGGGGCGCGCTACGCCGTTTTTCCGGCCGGCCCGGAAGCGAGGGGCATGTATCGCGCGCATTTGCGCCTGACCTCCGACGCTTTCGCCGCCGTGGCCGAGCGGCATTACCGGGCGGAGGAAGGGGTGGAAGAAATGCCGTCGGAAGGCTTCTAGGCGGAAAGATACTCGCGCACGTGCGCGACGTAATTGTCGCGCGAGGCGGCGATGTGCGTCGTTTCCGCCGACGTCAGCATGCGAAAGAACCTGGCAGGGTTGCCCGCCCATATTTCTCCGGTCGGCACGCGTTTGCCGGGCGTCACCAGCGCGCCCGCCGCCACCATGGCGCCCGTTTCCACGACGGCGTCGTCCATGACGATCGCTCCCATGCCGATAAAGCATGCGTCCTCCAATCGGCAGGCGTGCAGCAACGCCTTATGCCCGACGGTCACGCCGTTTCCGATAATAGTGGGATGCCCTCCGCGCGTGACGTGAATGACCGTGCCGTCTTGAATGTTGGTGTTTTCGCCGATGCGCACATACGCCACGTCGCCTCTGACCGTGCAACCGAACCATATGCCGCTGCCCGAACCGACGGTCACGTCTCCGATCACGTAGGCGTTGGGGGCAACGTAGGCCCCTTGCGCTATGGAGGGCGCGACGCCTGAATAAGGAAGCATGGGCATAATCAAAAATCCGTTATGGGATAGCGCGCGGCGTTTCGTTCGTTATTGATATTACGCGACCGCTTCTCTTTCGCAACGTTTTTCCTTTCCGTAAAATTTATGCGCCAATACACTATTAAATATATAATTTATATTTATTTAGTGTATTATAAATTTGTTTTCCGTAGCGGTTTCTTTCAAAGCGAGTAGGTTATGTCATTCAAATTATTGGCGGGATTAGGCTTTAAAGGGTCGCGATACGCCTATGCGCGCGGAGAAAAAAACCTCCGTAAATACGACGCTCTGATCGAAGACGTCGTTCGCCATCTTCTTGTGAACGAAAAAGAAGGATTTTGGAGCGATGTTCGCTATAATTTGTGCCTCATTGACGATAAAAACGCGCAATATCGAGACGTCCGCGACGTGTACAACGCTTCGGCCGAAGAGGAGTTAGTCCGACGATTTTTAGACAAGATCGGCCATTTCGACGCCAAGGAAGACGCGCGCCGGCATAACGAAAAAATAGAGGAAATTTTTTCCGACTCGAGCTTGTCTCCGGAGGAACAAAAAAAACTTCGGAAATTTCGGGCGCGCCACTCGGTTTATAAAAATTTCGACGATTATCGGCTTGATCTGAACCGCACGTTACGCACCCTTGCGCCCGGTCGCGTGGCGTTATTTTTGCATGCGGAGCATTCCCTGCGAAAGCTCGACGCGACGCCGCCGGAAGAGCGTAACGCGAAGATACGCCATGAGGTAAAAAGATGCGCGTTCATGGCAAGAAAAATGTTTTTGGAAGACGCCAAAAAAGTGGAAAATAAATTGCTTATCGCAAACATCTTCGGCCGTACCGTCGCAGGAACAGCCTCGGGGATGGCTGTTGGAGCAGTAGGAGACGCGACGCTAGCCGGAGGCGCCTCGCTCGGCGTATTGGCCGGCGTCGGGGCGCTCGGAGGGTTCGTCAACGGTTTCGTCACGGGCGTATCAAAATACGGAACGAAAATATCCACGCTGGTGAAAACCTATGACAAGCGCATTGAGGCAAGCGTCGGATACATCGTCGAATCCGAGATAGACGAAACGCTTCACGGCATGATGCAAGACGCGGGATTGACGTATCTTCCGGGAAAAAATGCGTCCATAAGCAAAGCAAGGCAAGAGGAAATAGAAAAGATATTGGACGTCGCCGACCCGAGCGCGGCGACGGCAATAGCCGACTCCCTGTTTAACGCGCTACGGGAAAGGGGAAAAGACAAACAAGATCCGGATTTTAATCCCTGGAAAAACGCTTCGCCGCAAACGCTAAATTTATTGACAAAAATCGTGGGCGACGCCGCTCCCGCACCGGAGCCGACGCCATACGAGAAAGAATTGCTTGGCAGAATTGAACGATTAGAAAACCAAAACGCTACTTTACGTCAAGAGAACAAATTCATACTTCAAAGAGTGGAGGATATTGAGCGCAAAATGAGAAAACAAGAAACCCTCGTCGACGTAAACTTGCAATCTTCGCAAAAAAAAGATTGGGAAGAGAAATATTCGCAGAGGTCGAGCAAGAGGCAAGGAGTGATCGTCGCCTTCTCAATGCCCGTTCAAGAAAGCGTCGTTGCCGAAACAACTTCCCTTAAGCCGATTTTTACGAAAGAAACGGCGACTTCATACGTCAAGCAAGCGGAGAAGGACAAACTTAAGGCGTTGTTTTGCATCGCCGAAAAAAAAGCCGAGGAGTTGCGCGCTTCGGAGGTCCTCGCCTCTTCTTCGGTTGCTCCCCTCAATACGTATAGAAAGGGAGAGCGGATGAAATTGTCTCGACTCTATCGCTATGATCCCCAAAAGCAGGCGATGGTAAAAGCCGGAAGAAAAAAAGACGCACAAAAAAACCAAAGCTGGGTGAGCAGGGTTGCCGCGTCGCGCGCCGAATCCAGGGGGGAGCAACTCAACGATGGCAGGGCTTAATTCGTTTAAAAAAACGGCATTGCTAGCCTAACATAGTTATGGTTCGGTTTCGTTTGACCATGATGATGGCGCAATGCCGTCAGTTCGCTGTTTCGCACATTTTTGAATTCAAGCAAATCCTCAAAGCTTACGTGGCGATCTCGCCAAAAGTTCCGTCTCTCTCCCCGGCAGCGGTACGCTGACCCGCGCCGTTTCGTAAATCTCAATCTTAAAGGAAAAAACATTATGGACAATTCTATATTCTTATCGCCCCTGCCTTCGCGCTTTATTGAAAAACGCGAGGTGGCGGAGTTCGGCGAATTTTACGTGCGCCCCACCGGCGGGCTTGTGCCGCACGAAAGGACGGGCGGCATGACGGTGAACATTCACGTGACGGGCGTGGCGGACGCGCAGTCCTTCCGCGCGTCAAGCGGGCAGATCGTCGCGGAGACGACGCGCTGCGTGGCGTCGGCGCGCGCGCGGAACATGTAGGGAGAAGGCATGGCGTGGACGCCTATTCCGGAACGATTCGCTTCATGAAGCCGCTCGGGAGCGCCGCGAAGGACAATGCGCCGCCGGAGAACGCCGCCGTCACGTGGGGCGCGTCCGGAGGGCCGGAAGAAAGTTTTGACGAGATGCCGTTTTAATTTTTTTTATATTAAAATATTTATCAATCAAAAATTAAACGCTATAGTCCTTAATGAGCTTTTTTAAAGCTATCTTTTCTAGATTTGGAAGTTCTCCGTGAGTTACACAGCTTTTTTCGTGGCAACTTTTTGCATTTTGAAGTGAGATTAGCAGATTTATTTGCGCAGGACTTTTAAAAGGGTTTTGTTCAAGTTTTTTAATGAGGGCGTCGATATGCCGACCTCGGGCAACTATGTAATGATGCAGGCATTCAATTAGGTAACGCTGTTCAAGCGGTAAGTGCGCTAATATAAAGGTTTCGCAGCCCATGGCTATTTAATAAATATAGCCATTAATTATCCCTTATTTATCATGTAATCAAGCATTTTTTCGTTCACCCTGTCTTCATCGCCTTGCTTTCGTGCGGTAAAATACCCCGTAAAACCGTTACGGGAAAAAATCATGAGAAACGCTCTGTTTGAGCGCCGATTGTTGGCGGAGGAGGCGCGTTCGTGGATCGGGACGGCGTTCGCCCACCAAGGCCGTCTGAAGAAGACGCGACACGACTTAGGCGGGGTGGATTGCCTCGGGCTGCTCGTCGGCGCGGCGAAGGCGCGGGGGCTGCTGTCGAGCGAACGCGATTCGGAAGGACGGCGGATTCCGCTGGCCGCCTTCGACTCCCCCGACTACGCCCGCGCGCCTTCGCCGGGGACGCTCGAGTCGGCGTTGCTGCGCCACTCTGAACGGGTGTATATGGGCGCGGGCGGCAAATATCCGTTTCAGCACGGCGACATTCTGCTTTTTTCTTTCGGGACGAGGCCGCAGCACGTGGGGATCGTGACGGGCGGCTCCCGACAAAGTTCCGCTATCTTTACCCGCGCCTACGAGCCTTCGGGCAGGGTGGCGGAAGCCCGTTTGGACGAACGGTGGCTGCGGCTGCTGGCTGGGGTATATTCCCTGCCGGACTCCGCTTTCGGCGCGGGGGAGTGACGCGTGGCGCAGGTGGCGTTGGGCGCGGCGGGCGGCGCCTTCGGCAAGGGGTTCGGCAACGCGTGGGCGGGGCCGGCCTTGGGCGCGCTGGGCAACATGGTCGGGTCGTTCGTCG
>JBEVNR010000031.1:0-41575 GCA_040507985.1 Rickettsiales bacterium
TCCGCCGTTTTGCTCGCGCATATATCCGAGCAAAAATAACGCAGAATTTTTTTGATCCCGTACTCGTTCAAATGCCTGTTGCTCATAGACTTTCCTTATATCGGCTAGTCTAGGCGCTAGTCAAGAGCCAAAATATTTTTTCGGTGAGCGCTTCAGCGCATATACACAATGCAAGCGGCAGAATTAGTACGGCATCGATCGCAGCAACGCTTCGCCTATCTCGGCGGCCATTTTCTCCGCCTGTTCCGCCGGCGCATAGCCGGTGCGCCTGACGACGAAACTGCCGTCGAGCGACGCCGCAAAGGCATGCAGCGTCACCTTGCCGCGGGAGAATTCACTGATCGCCCCTATGGGCTGCGTGCATGAGCCTTCGCCGAATTGCGCCAAAAACGCCCTTTCGCATCGGGCTTGGGCTTCGCTGTCGGCGCAGCCGATCGCGTCGGTGAGCGCATGGGCGCGGACGTCTCCGACGCGGGTTTCCAGCGCGATAATGCCCTGACCGACGGCGGGAACGCAATCATGCGCGTCGATGGGACGAATATATGGGCGATACGTATCCCACAACCCCAAGCGACGGAGGCCGGCGGCGGCAAGAAAAGTGGCGTCGACCTCTCCTTGCTCCAATTTACGCAGCCGCGTGTCCACGTTTCCGCGAAAAGGTTCGATGCGCAAGTCCGGGCGGCGATGCAAGGCCCACGCGGCGCGTCTGGGAGACGACGTTCCCACGCGCGCGCCATAGGGTAATTGGTCGACGGAGCATCCGCCGCGCGACAGCAAGGCGTCCCTCGGATCGATGCGCGGCAAAAATCGCGAAAGATGCAGTCCTTCCGGCAATGCGGCCGGTACGTCCTTAAGGGAGTGCGCCGCCGCGTCGATCTCGCCGCTCAACAGCGCCTCCTCTATTTCCTTGACGAAAACGCCCTTTCCGCCCATCGCCGCAATGCGCGCCTCCGGCATGACGTCCGCCGTGGTGACGATCGTTTTTATGGAAACGGAAACGTCCGCCCGCGCCGATTCCATCAGGCTTTTCACCAATTCGGCCTGAAACAGGGCAAGCGGGCTGCGGCGCGTTCCTATAACGAAAGGAATCATACGGCCTACCATTTCCGAAAAATAAAAAACGCCCCGAGGGCGATAAAGGCAAATCCCACGAGATAGTTCCACTTGAGCGGCTCGTGCAAATACCATACGGAAAACGCGGAGAAAACGAAAAGGGTAATCACCTCTTGCAGCGTTTTTAATTCCGCCGCGCTGAAATGCCCGTGTCCGATGCGGTTTGCCGGCACCTGAAGGCAATATTCAAAAAACGCCAATCCCCAACTGACGAAAATCGCGGCGGCGAGCGGCGCGGATTTATAGCGCAAATGTCCGTACCACGCGAACGTCATGAACGCGTTCGAGGCAAGCAACAATAAAACGGTCGCAAGGGGAACGGGTATGGCAGGCAATGCGCGATCTCCGTATTAACGTTCGACGCTTTTTTATATAAAGCAAAAATCTATTTTAGGTAAGCCTTTAAATATGCGGACGTCACGTGAATTTCAAGCGAGGAGGCGGATGAAGAAAATATGGAGTCCAATTATGTGTTTAACAGGTTTCGCAATCCCGCCTTATAATCCGGATAGAGGAGCTTTACGCCCAGTTCGCGCTTCATTTTATCGTTCGCGACGCGCCTGCACGCGCCGTAGAAGCTTCGTGTCATCGAAGGCAGGGACGGATCGTCGAACGGCACGGCGTCAGGAAGGGGAACGCCGAGCAACTCGGCGGCGTAGGCGATGATTTCGTCGGACGCGGCGGGAAGGTCGTCGGCCACGTTATACGCCTCTCCCGGCGCCGGCGAGGCGACGGAGGCGCACAGCGCCTGCGTAATGTCGTCTATATGAATGCGGCTAAAGACCTGCCCCGGCTTGATGATGCGCCGCGCCGTTCCGTCGCGCAGTTTTTCGAGCGCGTTGCGGCCGGGTCCGTAAATGCCGGAGAGGCGAAACACGTGAACCGGAAGGCCCGAAGCGAGCCATGTGTTTTCCGCCTCGATGCGCCTGATGGCGCGAGGCTCCGTCGCGCCCGTGGGCGAACGCTCGTCCACGCGCGCTCCGCCGCAATCGCCGTATACGCCGGTGGTCGAAAGATAGCCGAACCACGCCAGCCCCGGAAGGCGCCGCAGATCATCTGCGTGCGACGCGTACACGCCGTCGCCCGATTCCCCCGGCGGCACGGAATGCAGCACGTGCGTGACTTCGCTGAGGGCGTCGTCCGGAAAAAGCAGCGGAGCGCCGTCGTCGAACACGTGGGCCGTGACGCCAAGCTCTCGCCACTTATCGAACCTTGCCTCGCTGCGGCAGGTGCCGCTGACGCGCCATCCGTCGGCCAACAGCCGGCGGGCGAACGCTTCGGCGACGTAGCCCAAACCAAAACAAAATAGGTGCAAGAAAATTTCCTCCGTTATGCCGTCGGCAAATCGACGAAGCTCTCGACGTCGGGCTTATATTCCGACAAGGCACCGGTGCGCAGCGAAAAATACCATCCGTGGAGACGCAAGGCGCCGGAAGCGACGCGCTCGTCTATCCACGGAAACGTCCGAAGGCGCGCCAAGGAAAGCAACACGTTTTCCTGGGCGCAGCGGCGGCGCAAGGCGCGGCGGTCGTGGTCGTCGCCGCGAATTTCCGCCAGGGCTTTTTCCTTTGCCGGCAGCGCGGCCGCCACCCACGCGCCGATAAAGTCGGTGCGCTCCTCGGCGTTGCCGTCAAGAAGGGCGTCGACGCCGGCGCACCTACTATGGCCCAGCACGACGATATGCTTGACGCCCAATATTTTCACGGCGAATTCCAGCGCGGCGCTCACGCCGTGCAATCCCCCGTCTTTTTCGTAGGGAGGAACGACGTTCGCCACGTTGCGTATCACGAATATGTCGCCCGGCCCGGCGTCGGTGATGATCGAAGGATCGACGCGCGAGTCGCTGCACGCCACAATTAAGGTTTTCGGCGCTTGGCCCGTTTCCGCCAATTCGCGATACGTGTCGTCGCCGGACGCAAAATAACGCTCGTAAAATTTTTTATACCCCGCCGCCAGCGCTTTTATTTCGGCCATACTTTCCGCCTTGCTGATGTTTCGTTTCGACAATAGAGGCGAAAGGCGCTAAAAAAAAGGGAAAAATCGACGGAGCAAGGCCTTAGGCTGTGTGCAACGCATTGTTGGCGCGGCCTCCTAGATGGCCGATGACGTGCGAGGCCGCCGCTATGCCGGCGTCGACGCAGGCGGAGAGGGAAAATTTTTCCGATAAGGCGAACAGCGCGCCGGCGGCAAACAAGTCGCCCGCTCCGGTGACGTCGACGACGGGAACGTCCGAAAGCGCAGGGCGGAAGACATATTCCCCGTTCCAAAAGACCCCTGCGCCGTTAGCTCCAAGCGTGCGGAAGGCGAGGCAACGGCGCGTTTTGAAAAATTCCGCCAACGCGTCGTCGTCTTGGCCGTCGAACATGGCGGCGTATTCGTCGCGATTGCCGAAGAGAACGTTGACGGCGCCGCTTTCCAAAAGCGCAAAAAGCGAGGCGCGGTGCCGCTCGACGCAAAACGGATCGGACAGCGACAGGGCGACGCGCGCGCCCGCTTTTTTAGCGCGATCGATCGCGCGGCGAATGAGCGATTGCAGATCGCCTTCGTCCCATAAATAGGTTTCTATGTATAACGCGGCGGCGTCGTCAATGGGCGCGCGGTCTATGTCTCGTTCCATGAGCATCCGGGCGGCGCCGAGATAGGTCATCATGCTGCGCTCGCCATCGGGCGTGACCGCAATGCAACATTGGCCGGTCGCGGCGACGCTCGTACGCTCCGAATCGAAATGCACGCCGCTTCGACGCAAATCTTCGGCGAACTCGCCGCCCAGAATATCATTGGCCACCTTACCGATAAAGGCGCAATTTTTTCCGAGCAAGGTAAGTCCGCATACGGTGTTGGCCGCCGACCCCCCCGAGCGCACGACGGCTTTACCCGTTTGGCGCAACGACGCCGCGCAGCGCCGCGCCTCGTCTTCCGAATCGAGCAACCGCATCGCGCCCTTGGCGTATCCGTTTTTTTCCGGAAAATCCGCCGGCGTTTCGGCCAGCACGTCGACGATGGCGTTGCCGAGTCCGACGACGTCGAAGCGGCGGCCGGTCGGTAAGGCAATGGAGGTCATGGTTGCCCCTACCCCGCCGCGCGATTTTTGCTTTCCGACGGCACGCACAAATCTTCCGCCGCGATTTCTTTCAGTTTTTGCAGCGCGACGACGATCATCGGAACGGTGATTTCATCTTCCTGCGATTTTATTTCCTCTAAGAACCGGCGATAGCGACCAAACTCCTCGACATGGGCCTCGCGCCATTCGTCCAGCGCCGCGAGCGGTTCCTTATGCGGCGAGGAGAGGAAAAAAATCACGGCGTTTCGGGCGATGCGCTCTTGTTCCTGGTACAATTCTTCCGTCAAACTATAGGCGGAAACTTGCTGCCAGTAAGACGGAATGCCTTTTTGCACCAAGGCGTGGCGCATTTTGCGGAGCTGCAAATCTTGTCCGACGCGGTGATAAATGGCGGCGACGTCGTTTTCGGATGCGCCGGCCGCTTGTGACACCGCCAAAATATCGAACGCCGACAGCAGCGAACGCGCCGCCGCGACGTCCGTCGCCAGTTTTTCCGGCACTTTGTCGGCAAGGAAGCTGTCGCGCCGTTCGTTATATTCGTGCAGCGCGTCCGGCGCCAACACGTTCGGCAAGGCCGACTTGAGCGCGCGCACCCCTTCGCGATATTGCTCGATGACTTTTCCCACCGGGTCTTTCGCGTGGCGGCGCAGCAATTTATGCGCGGAGCGCTGCATTAATTTGCCGACGGAATCAAACAAGGTCGTTTTCGCGTTGGCGGAGACGTCCGCGCCGAGATTTTCGATATCCTTCCATACCGAACGCAGTTCGAAAATGTCGCGCGTGGCGATATAGGCGCTCGCAACGTCGGCGGCCTCCGCGCCGGTGACTTCCGTCAAGCGGAAATAATAGACGACGCCCAACCGGTTAATCAGGCTGTTGGTGACGACCGTCGCGATAATTTCGCGGCGCAGCGGGTGTTGCTTGATCTCTTCCGCAAACCGCTCGCGCAAGGCTTTGGGGAAATAGCGAATCAAGTCGAATTCGTAATAGGGATCGTCCGGCAGGGCCGATTTCAGCAGCGTTTCGTAAATATATAGCTTGCAATAGGCCATAATCACGCTGAGTTCCGGCCGGGTGAAGGATTTTCCTTCATATTGGCGCCGAGACATTTCCTCTTTCGACGGCAGAAACTCCACCTGACGATCGAGCGTGTAGCGCGTTTCTAAAAACGCGATCAAGCGCGTAAACAATTCAAGGAAATAGGGCGCCTGCATTTGTGCGACGGTGAGCGCTTGCGTTTGCAACAGATTGTCGATCAGCACCAAATCCGCCACGTTGTCGGTCATGGACTCGAGCAGCGCGTTGCGCTCGTCGTGCGATAACGTGCCCGATTCGATGGCGCGATTGAGCAATATTTTAATGTTGACTTCATGGTCGGAACAATCGACGCCGGCCGAATTGTCGATGGCGTCGGTGTTGATGCGGCCGCCGGAGAGCGCGTATTCGATGCGCCCTAACTGCGTTGCCCCGAGATTGCCCCCTTCGCCGACGACCTTGCACCGCAGGTCGGCGCCGTTCACCCGTACCGAATCGTTAGCCTTGTCGTCGCATTCCTCGTTGGTTTCACTGCGCGATTTAATGTAGGTGCCGATACCGCCGTTCCAGAGTAAATCAACCTTAGATTGCAGCAACGCATGGATAAACTCGTCCGGCGTCATGCGCGGCTCGTCGCGCCCGGTGAGTTTTTTCATTTCGGGAGTAAGCGTCACGCTTTTCGCCGCGCGCGAAAACACGCCCCCGCCGTCGGAGATAAGGCGCGCGTCGTAATCTTCCCACGTGGAGCGCGGCAAGGCGAACAAACGTTCGCGCTCGACGAAGGATTTTTCGGCGTCGGGATTCGGATCGACGAAAATATGCATGTGGTTGAACGCCGCCACCAACTTCACCGAACGCGACATAAGCAACCCGTTGCCGAACACGTCGCCGGACATGTCGCCTATGCCTATCGTCCGGATCGGGTCGTGCTGCGAGTCGACGCCGGCTTCGCGGAAATGCCTGCGCACCGAAATCCACGCGCCCTTGGCCGTGATTCCCATTTTTTTGTGGTCGTATCCGGCTGAACCGCCGGAGGCGAAGGCATCGCCCAGCCAAAATTTATATTCCGCCGACACGCCGTTCGCGATATCGGAAAAGGTTGCGGTGCCTTTATCGGCGGCCACCACCAAATACGGGTCGTCCTGATCGTACCGCACCACCTGCGGCGGCGGCACGACGGCGCCGCCCGATAAATTGTCGGTGAGGTCGAGCAGCCCGCGCAAGAGCGTGCGGTAGCATCGCTTGCCTTCCTCTAACTTCGCGTCGCGTTCGGCGGGCGGGTGCTTCACCACGAAGCCGCCTTTCGATCCGACGGGAATGATGACGGAGTTTTTCGTCATTTGCGCCTTCATCAGCCCCAGCACTTCGGTGCGGTAGTCTTCGTGCCTGTCCGACCAGCGCAATCCGCCGCGCGCCACCTTGCCGCCGCGCAGATGGATGCCTTCCATATAAGACGCATAGACGAAAATTTCGGCGTAGGGGCGCGGTTTGGGTAAAAAGGCGATCTGCGACGAGGAAATTTTAAACGACATGTAGTCTTTGCTGACGCCGTTTTCGTCGGTGCGGAAATAGTTGGTGCGCAGCGTCGCGCGCATCATGTCGATAAAGGTGCGCAGCACCCGTTCGTCGGCCAGATTGGAGGCGTTGCCCAAGATGGCGTCGTATTTTTCCGCCGCCTCGCGCTGCGCGGTTTGGCGGTCGCCGGAAAAATGGGGATCGAACCGCGCGTGGAAGAAAGCCGTGAGCAAGCTCGGCGCATCCGGATAGGCCGCCAGCGTCTCTTGAATGAAAGCCTGGCTATAGTTAAATCGCGCTTGCTTTAAATATTTCGCATAAGAGCGGAGCATTTGCACGTCTCGCCAATGCAGGCCGGAGCGAATGACCGCGCCGTTTAGGCTGTCGTTCGACGATTGTCCGCGCCACACGCGTAGCAACGCCTCTTCCGCGTTTTTCTTGAGCGTGTCGAACGACGTGGTCGCGCACGCATCTTCGGCGAAGCGCAGCACATGAATCCACACCGTGTCGTCTTGCCTGCTTGGATGGACGGCGTAGGTGAATTCGTCCATCGTCTTTAATCCCATATTTTCAACGATAGGAATGATTTCGGACAAAAATATTTGTTTTTCGCGATGGTAGATTTTCAGTTGCAACGTCTCTTTTTGTCTGACGTGCGTGCGCCCGAACGAAAAAATGATCGGCGCGTCGCCGGCGCCCAGCCGCTCTATGTGGGCGACGTCGTGCGTAGCCACCTCGCCGCTAAATCGCGCTTTATATTCTTCGGGAAAGGCTTTTTTATATTTCTCTTGCAACGCGCGAGACGCGCGCTCGCCGTAAGAGGCAGTAAGCGCGGCGTTGAGATTATCGCTCCAATTATGGGTGACGCTCTGAATCTTCGCCTCCAACTCGCGTTCGTCGAAGGAAGGAATGTCGCCCGGCGCCGTTTTGACGATAACTTGCAAGCGTGCCAAATGCGATTCCGATACTTGCGTATAATGCGTCGAAACGGTGCCGTTTAGGGCGTCGCATAGAATATGCTCTATTTTATACCGCAGTTCGGTGCTCATACGGTCGCGCGGCAGAAATACGATGCAGCTGACGTAACGCTCCAATTCGTCCTTGCGTAAAAACAGGCGAACGCGCGGCTGCACCGACAAGCCCACCATGCCGATCACCATGTCGTACAGCGCCCCCGGCGTCATTTGAAACAATTCGTCGCGCGGGAACGCCTCCATCATGGCGCGCATTTCCTTGGCGTTGTGGCTGGCGGCGGGGAAGCCGGCACGGTTTTCCACCACGTCGATCTTTCGGCGAATGAGCGGAATGAACTTCGCGCTTTGATAGTATACGATGGAGGTGAACATCCCGACGATGCGATGCTCTTCGGTGTAGTTTCCGTCCGCGTCGAACAGGCGCACCGCGATATAATCCATATGCACCGGACGATGGACGATGGAGCGCTCGTTGGCTTTGTTCATGCCCAGTACGCGCAACTCGCCGTCCTTAAATAACGGCAGCTCGAACGGCAGGTCTATTTCCGTGACGGGATGGACGGCAGTGGGACGGTTAAGCGCGCCGATCGTGCCGTTGCGTTGGGGCAGATATTGCACCCCGGCGTCGCCGGAACGCAGGTCGTAGGCGGAATATCCCAGAAAAATAAAGTTACCGGCGCACAACCATTCTAAAAACGCGCCGTATTCTTCGGCGGCGTGCAGATAGGCCGGCCGCTCCGACGAAGGAATGTTGGCGATATGGTCCGCGGCGGCGATTTTTAATTTCTCGCCCACGCCCCGCACCCGCTCGACGATGGATTGCCAATGCGTCACCGCCTCGCGCACCGCGCCGAGCGTATGTTTTACGTCGTCGATCAACGCTTGGCGCTCGTCGTCGCTTTGCAGCGGGTCGAGTTGGTAATGCTGGAACGATTCAAGCGGCACGTCGTGCGCGGAATCGGAGGGGGCGTAGAGAATATGCGCCTTACCGCCGGCGTCGCGTTCGGTCGCGATCACCGGGTGGCTGAGGCAATAGACGTGCATGCGGCGGCGATTCAAGGTTTCGCTCACCGAATCCACCAAAAACGGGCTGTCGTCGCACAATATTTCCAGCGCCAGGCGCGGCTCGCCCGAGCCGTCGCCCGCCGCGCAAGGCAGGTCGCGCGCGCGCACGTGCGGTCCGGTTCCCTTACGCGTCTCGACGAAAGAAAATGCCTCTAGCGCAATCTGCGCCCATGCGTCGACGTCGTAGGCGGAGAGAAGGTCCTCCTGCGGTACGGAGAGGCAAAAAAGCTCGACGAACGCAAGGGCGGTCGGCGCCTTCCCCTCCGCCCGCCTCCCCGCCGCAGCGACGATGTGTTGTATGCGGAGTGAAACTTCCGAGCCGTCTTTCATGGTAAGGGCGCCGCTAGCTATATGTAACAAAGGACGAAAGGCGAAGAGCGAGACTTGCCTTGCCTCGCGTTATAACGCATTTTCAGAGCGACGCCCAATAAAATTTTCATGGCCATCGACTTTTCTTTCGTTCCGTACGAATGCAAAAATATTTTTCTTTTTTTATGGTTAGGGCCGACCCGCGGCCCACGACATACGACCATAAACGCGCGTAAAATATACGCAAAACGGACGGAGCGATCTTATTGTTCCTCACTATCGGATGCAGCGGAGGAATTGGTTTCTCCTTCTGAATGATTGTCCCTCTCTTCTTCGTCACCGATGCGCCTCTTCTTGTTTTTCTGATCCCCTTCTCCAACGGACGTCAAGCAAGGTTCACTGGCTTCAAGATATTTCTTGGCGTCTTCCATAGCCTTAATTAGTCGGTCGAGGGCGAGTTGTCTATCTCTCGCATTCCGATCGAAAGTTGGATGCTTAGCGGCGATGACCTCCGGAAGTTCCGCCTGAGCAGTAATGCGCTCACCTTGGGGAAGTGTATCGACGAGCGAAAGGCACGCATATTCAGCCGCTAGATCATTGGAAAAATCCCGCAATGGTTTACCTTTTCCAAGGTAACATCCGAGACAAACGCTTACTAGCTGTTCGTTAGGGTGAAACAGAGCAAGCCACGAGGCGTTAAATCCCTTTGATGCATTATTATCTATCCATTCGACAATCGATTTTGCGATACCGTGCACCTTTTCGCAATCACTAATTTCCCGGGTGAGGCTCTGTTGCATCGATAAAACGATATCCGATTGGCGGTAAGCGGGAAAGATCGCAAGGATACATTTCATGCAAGAAATCGTTTCCACAACCGGGCCGCCTGGATAACTACCAAGGCACATAGTTTTCATGTCTATAAGCGCCAACATCGGATACCTTACAGCTTTCACCTTTCTATTGAATATTGTGTTCTCACGCACTTGTCTTTGGAGTGCATTTAATTTTAATGCGCAATCGTCGTGTCCGTTGTTTTGCGAAAGGGATGAAACCTTTGTTCTCAACTTGTTGATTTCTGCCTGCATTGCTTGCATTTGTATTGTGATCGGTTGTTGCGTCGCTTGTTGCGAAGAGTCTCCCTGATACCAATTAGGCACAATCACATTGTTGGGATCAATCGGGATTGAAACGGCCGCATCCATCCAAGTATTGTCGTCGACCCCGAAATTAACATTAGCGGGACCACTTCCTTGAAGATGATTACGGGATGCGTGAACCGGCATGCTTCCTTGCCCATACGAAACCATGGAAGCGTCGCCATCCCATCCTACGCCCGTTGCCCGATGGTACTGGTTGCCGGTGCCTTCCATCAACCTAAATCAATGACAGTGCCGCTAACTGCAGTAGGGCGTACCGAGCAATATAAAAATATTCGCTTTTGAGGATCGGATCGGAAATTACCTTAATAATAATATCATTCATTAAATAAGCAATGATTTTTATAAGAATATGAATGCCCGTCATTTCCGCTCCCATTTTCGTGATGGCAGATTTGGGCCGTTCCGGCCAAGCCGGCCTATGGTTCAAAAAATGCATACGGCCTATGAGGGCGCCAAAATTTTTATTTATTCGGAAGTTTTTTTTATAAGCGGAAAGCGAAAAAATAAGAGAAAAGGAAGTTCCGATCCTGCGGAAGAAGCGTAAGAGCCTATAGCGATTTAACTTTGAGGCGTTTTTGGGCATGTTTATGCGTCGCCGGCCTGCATGAATGTACTCTATTTTTTGGCAAGTATAAGTATGTCGAGTTCTTCAATCGAGACGTCAAGCGCCATACGCAACTCGCCCTTCGTCAGTTCTCTTTTCCTCGTTCCGTTTTGGCCAATGCATTTTGTGTGCCAGTTGAACGGAATAGCAAGGATCGCTCCTCCTGCGCCAGCGAGATTTTTGCCATCTGCGCGCGCCTTACTTTTATACCACTCAATCCATGGATTTAACTCATCTTTAGACATAGATCGCACGGCTCCATTTTCAAGTTTATGGAACTCCGGTGTCTCACTCAAGCTTTTTAGCTCGCGATGAATGATCTTAACAACTGGATCTTTGTAATTGTATCGCGTAACATCGTATCGCGTAACATGGCAGAATGGTTGGCCTTCCTCATCATGGAAAACAATCTCATAGCTTTTATCTTCCTTTGTGACCCTCACCTTTCCTGCTTTATGAAGCTGTTCAAGGGACTTCATGGTGAACGAAAGAAAACAGCACAAATCAATGGCGTTCGAGCGAAAGCGGCGAGAAGATTTTACGAAAAAACAGGTAGAGTACGCCCAGTTTATACGGATTTTTTAAGAAAAACAACCCTCCCCTCCCTTCCGCTTTATTTTTTTCTCGCGTACATACGACATATCGCCAACGCTAAAGAAATATTGTATGGCATCCACCCTTCTTGGCAATATCGGCTCCGGCGTCGGCGCGCGCGCGGGCGCGTTTTTCGGGGTCCCCTTCGGCGGCAGGCTCGGTCGCTTGGCCGGCACGGCCTTGTCGCGTTACATCGAAGACGCGTCGGAGCGCAACGAGACGGACGTCTCCTTCGCCGACCTTGCCCTGCAACATTCGGCCTACGGAAAAACCATTCCCGTGCTTTACGGCACGATGCGACTGGCGGGGAATATCATCTGGGCGTTGCCGATACGCGAGGTGCGGCGCACCCGCACGACCGGCGCGAGCAAGGGAGGCGGGGCGTCGAAATCGTCCTCCGGCTCCGTCGAACGCTATGCCACGTTGGCCATCGCCTTATGCGAAGGCGAGGCGACGCGCGTCGAACGAGTATGGGCGAACGACGCGCTTATCGACCCTGCGCGCCTCTCCATGCGATTTTATACGGGAAGCGAGACGCAGGCGCCGGATTCCGCCATCGAGGCCGACAAGGGCGTCGGTCTTGCGCCCGCCTATCGCGGCCTGTGCTACGTGGTGTTGGAAGACGTTCCCCTAAGCGATTACGGCAACCGCCTGCCGAACTTCACCTTTGAAGTCACGCGCGTTCCCCCGCGCATCGCGGAGGCGGACGGCGCCCCGGCGCCGGAAGACGCCGTCACCTGTGTGACGATCATTCCCGGCGCCGGCGAACACGTGTACGACACGAATACGCAATATCTCTATTCCGCCCAAACCATCGCGGGCGCGTACCTGAAGGAAGGCCATAAAACCCCGATCAACCATCACGGCTATTCGGAAAAAACCGACGCCGTGGCGGCGATAGACCGGCTGCAAGAAACCTTCCCCCATCTGGAATGGGTTTCGGTGGTGGTTAGCTGGTTCGGGGATTCGCTCGACGCCGGCGCGTGCGTCTTTACGCCGGGCGTCGAATTTCGCTCAAGCAAGGCGATCACCGCTCCGGACGCGTGGAGCGTCGCCGGATATACCCGCGAAACGGCGCGGTTGCTCACGCAAGACGCGAACGATCGCCCCGTCTATGGCGGCACGCCGTCCGACGCCGGGCTTGTACGGTTTATCGACGCGCTAAAATCGCGCGGATTAAAGGTCATGGCATACCCCATGCCGTTCATGGACGTGGAGGGCAAGCCATGGCGCGGCCATATCACGGGCGACGCCGCCGACATTCCCGGATTTTTTACCGGAACGCACGGCTACAACGCTTTTATTACGCATTACGCTGAACTATTGGGAGATAAGGTCGACGCGTTTATCGTCGGTTCGGAATTGAAGGGGTTGACGTCGGTGCGCAGCGGCGCCTCCTTCCCCGCCGTGGACGCGCTTATCGATTTGGCGCAGACGGTGAAAGGAATCGTCGACCCTTCCGTGAAGGTCACCTACGCCGCCGATTGGAGCGAATACCACCATACGGACGACGGGTATTACCATCTCGACCCGCTATGGGCGTCGCCTTATGTTGATATGGTTGGCGTCGACGCGTATTTTCCGCTGACGAACGCCTATGAGGAAAACATATCTTACGCCGACGTTCTTGCCGGATGGGAGGGAGGCGAAGGGTACGATTACTATTATACCGACGAGGCGCGCACGACCACGGCGCCGCTTTCGCCCGAATACGCCTGGAAGAATCTGGCATGGTGGCACGGCAACGTCCATACGAATCCGGGAGGCGCGACAACCGCATGGACGCCCGGAATGAAGCCGATATGGTTCACCGAATACGGTTTTCCCTCCGTCGACGGCGCCACCAACCAACCGAACGTGTTTTACGACCCGAACAGCAGCGACGGCGGGTTGCCGCGCCTCTCGCGGGGAGAGCCGAGCGCCGGTGCGCAGCGGCGGGGAATTGCGGCGACGGAAGCGTTTTGGGAAGGCTCCGTTATCGTCGAAAACAAATTTTTATGGACGTGGGACGCGCGCCCGTACCCCGCATGGCCGGACAGGTCCGACGTGTGGGCGGACGCCTATGCCTGGCGGCTTGGCCATTGGACGCAAGGAAAATTGGGGCAAACGCGGCTCTGCGACGCGCTGGCCGATCTGTTCCGCCGCGCGGGCTATGCGGACGGCGATTACGACGCTTCGAACGTCGGCGGCACGCTGGGCGGCTTCGCGATTGCCCGCGACATGACGTCGACGCAGGCGATACAAACGCTGCAACGCGCCTATGACATAGCGATACGGGAGGAAAACGGCGTATTGGTCGCCAGCGACGCCGCGCTTTCCGTGGCGGCCTCCGTTGAAACGGACGATTTGGCGATTATAGAGAACGCGCCCGAAGACGACCGCACCCGCCGCGACGCGCCGGCCTCGCTTGAGGTGAGCTATCTCGACCGTTCTCGTCTGTACGAAACGGGAATGCGCCGGGCGTTCGTCGATCACGCGACGGGAGAAGGCGCGGCGATGCGGTTTCCTCTGGCGATGGACGGCGCCGAGGCCGCCCGCGCGGCGGAGCGCTTGCTGGCGCGCGCCCGGGCGAATCGCGACGTCATGCGCGTCGGTTTTACGCGCGGCGACATGCGTCTCGTCTCCGGCGATCTCGTCGTGATTGACGGCATGCGCTATGGCGTGGGAAAATGCGTCTATTCTCCGCACGGCGTCATGACGGCGGAACTGTCGCGCGACGACGCCCGTTTTTCCATGGTTGCGCAGGACGGCCCGACGGGAGGGGCATTCGCGCAAACGGCGCCCACGGCGTGGGGCGACGACGCCACGGCGCTGCATATCCTGCACTTGCCTTACGTTCCGAACGTAACGACGGACGAGCGCGCCTTTTACGCGGCGCTTTCCTCCGACCGCCCGGACTGGCCGGGCGGCGCGTTGCTTATATCGACGGACGGAGGAGCGCAATATCGCGCCCTTGCCTCTAGCGCGGTTGAGTCCATGGTCGGCTACACGGCGCAGGACATGGCGGCCGCGTCGCCGTTCGTGTCCGACGAGACGGGCGGCGTTGAGATTTTATTCTCCGGCGACGCGCTTCCCGAAACGGTGAGCGAACGCGAATGGCTGGCGGGGACGAACGCCATCTATGTCAACGGCGAGATTATTTTGTTTCGGCACGTCGAGCCGCTGGGCGCGTCGAGTTGCCGCTTGAGCGGATTTATGCGCGGGGCGTTCGCGACGGAAGCCTCTATCGCCGCCCATCCGGCCGGCAGCGCCGCGATACTGATCGACGCCGCGCTTGTTCCCGTCCTTGACGCCGCCTTGCCGCCGGGCGCGACGTGTTCGCTAAAAGCCGTCACGTTCGGCGCGAGCGAAGACGACGCCGATCCCGTCGAAACGACGGCCTTATGCGCCGCGCAGAAACCCCTCGCACCCGTGCGTTTCACGGCCAAAAGGCAGGACGACAACGCACTGGATTTTCGCTGGATCCGTCGCCCCCGCCGCCTGCCGGCATGGATAGACGGCGCTGACGCGCCTCTCGTCGAGTCGTCCGAAAAATATCGCTTGCGGATATATGACGCCGCCGACGCGCTTCTGCGCGAAGAATTTCTTACGGCGTCCGAATTTTCTTACGCCGCCGCCATGCAAACGTCGGACGGGCTGTCACTCGGCGATTACGGCTACGCGACCGTGGCGCAAATCGGCGACGCCGGGATTGGCGCCGAGACGGAGGCGGAGTGGTAAGAAGAAGGGATATTCTAGGCTGTGTGCACTTTGACTTTTTTATGGCGACGCCCCTAGACAAACCGGCGACTCTCGGAGTAGTATGCCGGCCACGGAAGAAATAACGGCAGAAGGCGCCTTCGGAAATCGGCCGGGTTATGCGTATGTGCCGAAGATCGCCGAGAAACGCGAGCTCCATGATTCGCCATTCCTTTTTTCGCTATGCCGTTGCGGGCTGCCTTGCGTTCCATGTCGCGGGCGGCGGCGCTCCCGCCTATGCAAAAAACGCGACCTACGTCGTCAGTCCGCGAGAGGGCTATACCCGCATCGAGTTCAAGGGAACGGGCCTCACCTTGCCGAAGGCGAGCAAGAACGGGCGCACCCTGCGCCTTTCCTTTCCTTCCGGCGTATCGGTGGCGGGCGAAGCAAGCTATGACGCCGGCGCCGTGGCGCGAGTGCGTCCGCTGAAGGGTCGGAACGGAGTGACGGCGAAGTTGCGCGTCGACGAGGCGGCGATACGCCCCTTCGTCAGCGAGAACGGGTCAGGCGTCGACGTCATTCCTTGCCCGTGCGACGGGGCGACCCCGTTGCAAGACACGCCTCCTCCGGCCGCCGTCGCGAAAAAAATACGCGTCGCTCCCGTTATCGTCCCCGCCGCGCCCCGCGTTCCGAAAAAACCGGAGGAAAAAGCGGCGGCCCCTAAGAACCTGACCGCCGCATGGGCGCCGGACGACGTGTTGGAAATAGAGGTTTACGAACCGACGGCGGAAGACGACGCCGCCGAGTCCGCTCCGCCCCCGCCCCCGCCGGCGCCTTCGGGCGCGGCAAAGCCGCTTGCGCTCGCCCCTGCCGCCCCTAAGGTCGACGCCGCGATTGCCTCTCCGCCGCCTTCTTCTCCCGTCATGGAGCTGGCCTATTCGCCGAACGTCTCCGCCGCCTTCTTTCGGAGGGAAAACGTCTATTGGATGATTTTTTCCGACGCGTCCCTGCAAAACGACGAGGAAGCGCGCAAGGCGTCGACGGCGCTCTTCGACGATTTCCATCGCTTGTACCACCCCGAATACGGCGTTTATTACGGGCGGCTAAAGAAAGGCGTGGAGACGCTTTCCGCTGAAATACGCACCGACGGCACGAGCGGATCGTGGATTTTTCGCGCCGCTTCCGACAACGAGGCGGCGCCGACGTCGTCTCCCTCCGTCTCCCTCGAAAGCAGCGCCCTAGCGGGATCGGCCCTGCGCGTCCGGGGCGTTCCCTTGATAAATCCCCTGCGGTTCATCGACCCCGTCGTCGGCGACGAATTGCTCGTCATGCCGTTATACGAACCGAAAAAAGGAACGGCGAAGGCGTTTTCCTATCCCGATTTCCTGCTTTTGCCCAGCCTTCAAGGGGTGGCGCTGGCGTTGCGCTCCGACCGGGTGACGTATGAATTCGACGACGACGCGATAGAGGTCGCCGGCCCGACGAACCGGCTCGCCGCGAGCGCGCAATCCGCGTTCTTAGAGTTGCAAGCGCAGGAAAGGAAAAAAAAATTAGAAAAAGCCGAGTCGAACGCCGACGTCGAAAAATCGTTGATAAAGTTTAAAACGTGGAAAAAAGGCGGCGACGAAAAATTTCTCCCTGCCCGCAGCGCGCTTCTCCTTGCCGCCGCCAACGCGCCCCTGGCGCAAAAATCCGCCGCCCGCCTTAACCTTGCGCGATTTTACGTGGCGAACGGGCTGGAATTCGAGGCGCTCGGCGTGATCGCCTTGTTGCGCGAGCGCGACAAAACCTTCGGCGACTCCGCCGCCGTGCGCATGCCCGAAGGCGTCGCAAATTATATGTCCGGCCGGTATGAGGAAGCGGTCGAAAGCTTGTCTAAGCTCACGGAAAAAAATTTTTCGGACGCGGCGGACGCAAGGGAATGGCGTTTTTGGTTGAATGCCGCCAAGCTGCGCCAATATCTGCACTTCATGCCGCCCGAGAGATATCTTCGCCCCTCTTTCTCTTCCGAGGAAGGAAGCGACAAGGGCGGAGAGCTGCGCAAGGACGACGAGTTTTACGCCGACGGGGGAGAGTCGCGCTGGTCCGGCGAGAACGGCCCCGGAGCGGTCGGCGATTTAGGTCTGGCGTCGGCGATGACGGAATTTCTGCCGTTCTATCCGCCGGAAACCTATAACGACTTCGTCGCGCTGGCGATAGAGGAAATGCTGCTGAAGGGCAACGTCACCGACGCCGAGGCGACGTTTCTGATGATAAACGCCGAGGAAGCGTCGCCGGGGCTGCAATATCGCCTCGACATATTGCGCGGCGTGCTGGCGGCGCAGGAAAATAAGGTGGAAGACGCGCTCGCCTATTGGAAAACGCCGCTTGAGGACGCGGACGCGCCTTTTTACCGCACGTGGGCGGGGTATTTGACGACGTTCGTGCAATTTCGCCGGCATTTAATTTCGGTCGACGACGCAATAGCGGGCTATAACGCCATACGGTATTCGTGGAGGGGATCGACGCTGGAACTTGGCGTGCTGAAGGCGTTGGGCGACCTCTACATGCAAAAAAACGACTACATGCACGGCTTCGGCGCATGGCGCGAGGCCGTCACGCAATTTGAAGGGTACGACGAAGCCTTGCTCATCGCCAAGCGCATGACGGATAAATTCGCGCAAATTTTCCGCAGCGACGACAAAACCTTGTCGAACATGGACGCGCTGGAGCTTTTTTTTGAGTTTCGCGAGCTTATTCCCATCGGCGAAACGGGCGATCAAATCGTTACCGCGCTTGCGGACAGGCTTATCGCCGTCGACTTGCTCGACCGCGCCGCCGCCTTGCTGACCCACCAGGTGAAATATCGCCTTCACGGGGAGGAGCGCGAAAACGCCCTCTTTAAGCTGATCGACATTTATATGGAAAACAAGCGCCCCGAAAAGGCGCTGGAGGCGATAGCCGATTTGCCGCTCGACAATCCCTCGGAAAAAGCGGCGCGCACCCTCAACCACTATCGCGCCAAGGCGAATCTGGACGTCGGCAGAAACAACGCGGCCCTGCGCTTGCTGAAAAGCGACGATTCCATCGAAGCGTCGTTCCTTCGCGCCTCGGTGTTTTGGCGAAACAAGGTCTGGTCGCACGTCGCAAGCGAATTGGAGCCTCTATTTTACGAACTTCGCCGCGAGGAACGCCCATTTACGGCGGAAGAAAGCCGACAGCTCATTAAGCTGGCCGTCGCCGACGCGCTGCTGGAAAGGCGCAAGCATTTACGCATTCTTCAGGAAGATTTCGCTAAGCTTATTCCCGACGCGGACCAGCGGGAATTGTTTGATTTCATCGCCGAAGACGACGAGGGCATCGATCCGGATAACCTCACCGAATCGGTTGGCGACGAACGCATGCGGGGCTTTCTGCAAAAATATTTAACCGAAGATAAAAATTTAACCGAAGATAAAAAACCGGCCGAAGCGACGACGGCGCAGCCGCAAAAATAAAAGAGGAACGCGTGCATGGGATGGTTGTTTCCGGGAGGCTCGGGAGGGCAAACGAAATGGGTGCGCGTGGCCGCGCTCGTCATTATCGGCGCATTTTGCTACGACCAATATACGAAAAACCTTTCTAATGACGTCCAAGGCGACGAAGAGAAATCCGCGCCCGGAGAGGAATCGAAAGTGGAGAAGGAAACGAATAGCTGGCTGGAGAGCAGCGTCAAGCGCTACGCCGACACCGAAAGCGGACGCGAGGTGCTTAAAGCCCTCATGCGGGGCAGGCTAAAGGACGAAACGGGCGCGGACGACCCTGCGCTGGCCCTCACGCAACTGCAAGGCACGCAAGCGCGCTTCTACGACATAAAAATTGGCGGCGGAAACGAGACGTTCCTGCAATGCGGCGACGAGATGAAGGTACACTGGCGTCTTATCGACAAGCACAACGCCGAGATATTGGACACAAGGCGGCAAGGCGCCGAACCGGAATTCCTTCGGCTAGGCGCCCATAACCTCGTGCCGGGCGTGGAGCATTCGCTGTTCGGAATGCGCCCGGGCGGGGTAAGGCGGGTGCAGGTGCCGTCGAAGCTCGCCTTCGACGGCACCGGTTTCTTTAACTCTTACGTCATGCCGAAAGATCCGGTCGCGTTTGAGGTGGAGGTGACGGAAATAAAGCCGGCGCCCGTTCTAAACGTTCGCGTCATCGGCGAAGAAACGGTTCCGCACGAAAACGACGACGCCCTCACGCTCGAATGCGGCATGGAGGCCGAAATCGACGTGTCGGCGAGCGGACGCGGCGGCGCGCCCCAAAGCCTTCGCTTCACCTTCGGCCGGGAAACGCCCGACGCCCCCCTTTTCGCGCAACGCATGGCGCAAGGGCTGCGCGCGCAAGAATCGCGCACCGCCGAGGCGCCGAACTCTCCCGAAGCGACGGAAGCGCTCCGCCGCCTTTTCGGAGACGCGCAGGAAGAATGGTTTAAGGACGGATTCGTCTCTTTAAGGGTAACCCTCCGCACGTTGCGATAAATTTTCGCTTTTATAGTCAAACCTCTTAGAGGCCCCGTAGCGATTTAACTTTTAGGCGGTTTTTGAGAGATTCTTCGCATGCGCGGAGCGGGTGGGGAGGCTAAAACCGCCGATCGAACCGCTCTACGTCGACGCCGGCCCGAATCATGCCGACGAGGTTTTCTCCCTCGAAGACGGCGAAGGCGACGTCGGCCTGAAACAATCCCGTATCGTCGCTAAAGCGCACCGGTCCGATATAAGGAGAAGGCGATTTTTTTCCCGCCGTTTGACTCCAGCATTCCTCTTTCCCTTGCCAGTAGACGGCGTTCGGAGACGTCATGGCCACGGCGACGCCTTGCGCGTCCGCCGCGATAATCTCGGTGTACATGCCCGCTCCCTTGCGCATCACGTCGCGAAGATAGTCGGCGAGCGGATTGTTCAAGGTTTGGGCCGCCAATGCATTGTTGTTTTTCTTTAACTCCGATCGCCACGTGGCGTCGAGCGCGCGCATCTCCGACGCGCTCATGTAATCCGTCGCCTTGCTATGGGCGGAAAGCGTTCCTACCACGAGAGGGTCGCTCGCCCATTTGCGCATTTCTTCGTCAACCAATCCGTTTAGCTCCGACGCGTATCCGTTGGGGGAGAGCGCGGGAACCGCCGTCGCGACCGGCTCGTCGGCAAGGGAGGCGCCGGCATATGCGAGCATCGCCGTCAAAAAAATACACGTACCAACAAATTGCATACATCCTTCCCGTGATCAAAAACGGCGCGTCGCTTACATCTTCTTGCTTTTTTCTCAATATTATATTAATGGATTAACTTTATTCGATGGTGCGCGAACTATGCTTCATTTCGTCTCTCTCGTGAACGTCGCCCTTATTGAAAAGGCGGAGCTGTCCCTGCCGTCCGGATTTTGCGCCTTTACCGGAGAAACCGGGGCGGGAAAGTCGGTGCTGCTGAACGCGCTGGCCTTCGCGACGGGAAAACGCCCCGCCAAGGGATTGCTTCGCGCCGGAGCGGAAGAGGGGAGCGTCTCCGCCGCCTTCGGCCGTCTTTCCCTTCGCGTGAAGGCGATATTGGACGCCGCCGGGCTTTCCCCCGACGAAAACGGAGAAATCATCTTGCGTCGCCGCCTTTGGGCGGAGGGAAGGTCGCGCGCCTACGTCAACGATTGCGCCGTCGGCGCGCCGTTATTGAAGGAATTGGGCGATGCGCTTATGGAAATTCACGGCCAGCACGACAAGCGCGGATTGCAGGATGCCTCGAACCACCGCGCAATGCTCGATAGGTATGCCGGACTCTCGGACGCCGCAAAAAAAGTCGGGGACGCCTTCGCCGAAAAACAAGGTGCGGAGCGAGCATGGCTGCGGGCAAGGGAGGAACGGGCGGCGCTCGAGCGCGACAAGGACTTTCTCGCCTATGCGGTGAAGGAGTTGGAGGCGCTTTCGCCGGAGCCGGGGTTGGAATCCCTTCTTGAGGAAAAAAGGCTTCGCGTAAAAAACGCCGAGCGATTGCAAGGCGCGCGCGCGGAATTGGAGGCGGCGCTGTACGGATCGGAAGACGGGACGCCCGGCTTTGCCGCGCTTTCCTCCCGCATCGCCGAGGCGATCGCCCATGCGGCGCAGTGGGGCGGGGGAACGGGCGAACGCGGCGCGCGCTTCCGCGAACATGCGCTAGAGGCCGAAGCGGCGGCGGAAGAGGCGCTGCGCGTTTTAGACGAAGGTACGCAGCCCGACGAAGCGACGGACGCGTTGGAGGACCGCTTATATGCCTTGCGTCTGGCCGCGCGAAAATATGGCGTGGAGTCGGACGCGTTGCCGGACGTGCTGGAAGAGACGCGCCGCAAGCTTATCGTCGCCCAAGGCGGAACGGAAGACGAGTCGCGCCATAAAAAACGTGCGGACGTCGCTTGGAAAGCCTATGCGGACGAGGCCGGAGCCTTGCACGAGAAACGCGAGGAGGCGGCAAGGAAATTGGGGGAGGCCCTCACGCGCGAATTGCGGGAGTTGTACATGCCCCACGCCGAAGCGTTCGTCAGCATTTCACGGCTTGCCGACGCGGACGGCGGAAAACACGGCGTCACGGACGTCGAGTTCATGCTCCGCAGCAACCCCGGCATGCCGCCCGGACCGTTGGCCTCAATTGCCTCCGGCGGCGAGTTATCGCGGTGCATGCTGGCGTTTAAGGCGGTGCTTTCCGAAGGGGAAGGCGGGGCGGCAAGCATGATTTTCGACGAGATAGACTCCGGGGTCAGCGGCGCCGCCGCCGAGGCCGTGGGAGTGCGATTAAAGGCGTTAGGAAAAAAAGCGCAAATCTTCGTCGTGACGCATCAGCCGCAGGTTGCCGCCTGCGCCGACGCACAATTTTTGGTAGAAAAAAAGACCGACGGGTTGCATACGCGCACCGAAATTCTTGCCCTGTCGCCGGAGGGGCGCGTGGAAGAGATTTCCCGCCTTTTTTCCGGCGCGGCCATCGGCCTTGAGGCCACGCGCATGGCGGAAAAACTACTCGCCGACGCAAGGGCCTCGTCGTAAGCGCCGCATCCCTTCTACGCGTCGCGGCTTAGCGCATCGACGTCGACCGTGCCGACGAACACCGTCGCCGTCGGCCCTTTCATCATAAGGGAGCCGTTTTGGGAATAAGACAGCGCCACCTTGCCGCCGCGCATATGCACCGACACGACCGCGCTCGCGTCCACGATTCCCTTTTTCGCCGCGACGGCAAAGGCGGCGCAGGCGCCGGTGCCGCAGGCTTGCGTGAGGCCCGACCCTCGTTCCCACGTGCGCATCATCAACGCGTTTTCGCCCAATACGGACACGATGTGCACGTTCACCCTGTCGGGAAACAACGCATGCGTCTCAAGGCGCGAACCAACCCGAGCCACGTCGATTCCCGGAGCGTTTTCGACGAAAAACACGAGGTGCGGATTGCCCACGCTCACGACGGCGCCAAGGGGAAGCCCCGGCTCGTCACATTCCAGGTTCATGACGTCGCGCTCTTCGCGGAGCGGAACGTCCTTCCAATCGAAGGAAGGCTTGCCCATGTCCACGCTGATCGCGCGGGGGTTCTTGCGCCTGTCGCGCGTGGCGAGCGTCCTCCTTCCGTCAATCTTCATGACGCATCTTTCGTCGCCGGAGGCTTCCATCAGCAAATAGGCGACGCAGCGCGTGGCGTTTCCGCATGCGGGAGACTCGCTGCCGTCGGCGTTATAAAACCGCACCTGCGCCTCGACCAGCGGCGCGCCCTCCAATATTACCACTTGATCGCACCCTATGCCCAGCCGGCGGTCGCATAGAAGGGGAATAAGGCTTTTTCCCGGAGGAACGACGCCGGAACGCGCGTCTATGACGACGAAATCGTTGCCGAGTCCGTGCATTTTAATGAAGGGAATGGGAGCGGCGCCGGTCATGCTTTTGCTATCCAATAACGTTGAAGGCTAAGTGATACCCCGAATCGGCGAGCCGTTCAATAGGTCAATAAAAGCGCCGGATATTTCCCCGTTCCTCTTGATAATCTTTCAAAGAGGCATATATTTAGGACTTACGCGAAATGAGTATTTTTGAGAGATTTTAAGGAATTTTCGCGCGCAGAACCGCAGCGTACTAAACGCGAAGGCCTGCCCCCGTGAAAGCGGGGGTGAGGATTCGAGCACGAAAATGACGACAAAATTATCGAAAAGACGACGTTTCGCGTAAGTCCTAATATTATCCGTTCGTTACGGTAGGAAACCTAAGTATGACGCATCCCTCGTTGCCGGACATGCCGTCGGCGGCAAAAATTTCCCTGGAAGAAATGGCCCCGAAAAATATCGTCGCCGAGCTTGACCGCTATATCGTCGGCCAAACGCAAGCGAAGAAAAAAGTGGCGATTGCGCTGCGCAACCGGTGGCGGCGGCGGCGGGTAGATTCCCCCATGCGGGAAGAAATCGTGCCGAAAAATATTTTAATGATAGGTTCCACCGGCGTCGGAAAAACCGAAATCGCGCGGCGGGTGGCAAGATTGTCGTCTTCCCCCTTTTTAAAAGTTGAGGCCACGAAATTTACCGAAGTGGGATATGTGGGGCGCGACGTCGATTCCATCATTCGCGACTTAACCGACGTGGCCATGAACGTGGTGAAAAAAGAACATAAGGAAACGGTGAGCGAAAAGGCCGCCCGCGCCGCCGAAGAAGCTCTGCTCAACGCCTTGGTGGGGGAAAACGCCGGAGGCGACACGCGCGAAAAGTTCCGTCAAAAACTGAAGGACGGATTGCTCGAGGAAAAAGAGGTGGAACTCGAATTGGAGGACAACGCGCCTCCCGGAGGCTTTTCCTCCATGGACATTCCCGGCATGCCCGGTTCGCAAGTCGGCGTGCTTAATATCGGCGAAATGATCTCCAAGGCGATGGGCGGGAATGCGACGAAAAAAAGACGGGTGACGGTAGAAAAAGGCCGAAAGCTTCTACAGTCCGAAGAGGAAGATAAACTTCTCGACCAAGAAAAAATCGTTGCGGAAGCCCTTGATCGCGTTCAGCAGGACGGCATCGTCTTCATTGACGAGATCGATAAGATAGCGACGCGCGGCGGCGCCGGCCACTCCTCCGGCGAAGTCAGTCGGGAAGGGGTGCAGCGCGACTTGTTGCCTTTGTTGGAGGGGGCATCCGTCAAAACCCAATACGGCATGGTGCAAACCGACCATATCTTGTTTATTGCGTCCGGCGCCTTCCATTTGGCGTCGCCGTCCGACTTATTGCCGGAATTGCAGGGACGCCTCCCCATTCGCGTCGAGCTTTCGCCGCTGACGGAAGACGATCTCGTGCGCATCCTGCAAGAACCGGAGTGCAGCCTGACCCAACAATACTCCGCCTTAATGGCGACCGAGGGCGTGACGGTTCGCTTTACCGAAGACGGATTGAGGCGCATTGCCTCCATTGCCGCCGAGGTCAATAAAAACGTCGAAAATATTGGAGCGCGCCGCTTGCAAACCGTCATGGAGAACTTGCTGGAGGACGTCAGTTACGGCGCCGACGCCATGCGCGGGGCCGACATTACCGTCGACGCCTCCTATGTGGAAAATAATCTGGGCGAAATGGCAAGAAACTCCGATTTGTCGAAGTTTATTTTATAGAAATAAGTGATCGCCGCGACGTTGTGCCACTATTAGGACTTATGCAGTGCGTAAGTCGTAACTATGTCATCCGCTTAATAAGCCCGTCCCGCCAAACGAATTGATGGCATAAGGCGGCAATCACGTGGGCGGCGACGAGTCCGCACAGTCCGAAGGCGCCCACGGAATGGCATTGGCGAAAGAAGGCGCGCGCCTCTTCGTTTTTGACGATAATAGTGGGAACGGTCCATTCCCCAAAGAAAGAGACGGCATATCCCGCCGCATTGGAAAACGCCCATCCCGACAGCGGCATGAGAAACATGAATCCGTAAAGCATGAAATGAGCGAGCGAGGCGGCCAGATGCATGGGACGATCGAATCGCGTTCCCGGATGCGCGGCCCCCGGCGTATGCGACCCGGCGCGAATCGCGACGCGCATAACGGCCAGCCCTAATATTAAAATGCCGAAAGATTTATGCAGGCCATAGATTTTAGCCCGTTGCATGGGCGAGTCAATGTCCTCCATCAGAAACCCCGCCGCAATCATGCCGACGATTAGGGCGGCCATGACCCAATGCATGGCTCGCATCGGTAGATTATAACGGGTCGGAACGGCGGCAGGTTTCATGGCCATAGGATAACGTGCGTTTTTATGTGGCTAATTGTTTAGTCCGACTATTCGATGGAACGGATATTTTTCATAATAGCGCAAACACCTTATCGTAATGGAAGACAAATTTCAAGGCATTTAGCTTGCGCCGCTCACTCCGTCAAAATTTCAACCGTTACGTTATGATTGGTATAGACGCATATGTCCCCGGCAATCTTCATCGCTTCTCGCGCTATTTCTTCGGCGGTTAAGTCGCTATGCGCCGCCAAGGCGCGCGCGGCGGCGAGCGCGTAATTGCCGCCCGACCCTATGGCGACGACGCCGTCGTCCGGCTCGATCACGTCGCCGGACCCCGAAAGCAACAGCAGCGTGTCTTTGTCCGCCACGATCATCATCGCTTGCAATTGGCGCAAATATTTGTCGGTGCGCCAATCTTTCGCCAATTCGACGCAGGCGCGGGTCAATTGCTTCGGGTGCTTTTCAAGCTTGGCCTCAAGGCGTTCAAGCAAGGTGAAGGCGTCCGCCGTCGCTCCGGCAAAACCCGCCAGGACGTTGTCGTCCTTCAGCCTCCGCACCTTGCGCGCCTTTCCCTTAACGACGCATGGACCAAGCGAAACCTGCCCGTCCCCGGCAATGGCCGTTTTTCCGTTTTTTCTTACCGCAACGATAGTGGTGCCGTGCATTTCGGAGTCGGCGGTCATAGACTATCCCTAAAGAGTTTTTATCAATCGTAATACCGTGCTTTTTATATGCTCTACAGACTCTTATTATCCATCGACAAAAGCCCGTTACTCGCCGCGTTTTAACGTGCGATGTTTCTGTCGTTCCCATTCGCGTTGCTTAATCGTTTCGCGCTTGTCGTGCGTTTTCTTGCCCTTGGCCAGCGCGATTTCTATTTTTACCATGTTCTTATGGTTGAAATAGACGGAAAGCGGCACGAGCGTCAGTCCCTTTTCCTTGACCTTTCCCGTCAGCTTACGGATTTCGGATTTGTGCATCAGCAATTTACGCGGACGGCGCGGATCGTGGTTCCAGCGGGTTGCGCCTTTATATTCCGATACATGCATTTGGTACAGCATGACCGCGCCGAAGCGGTCCACGTCGGCGAAGGCGTCTCCCACGTTGGCCTTGCCCAGTCGCATCGACTTCACTTCGCTGCCCTGTAAGACGATTCCGCATTCGAATACGTCGAGTATTTCATACTCAAACCGGGCGCGGCGATTGTCGGCAATGATCTTGCGCGGCCTTTCCTGCTCAGACATGGCCGAACTCGAGTCCGGCGCCGCGCATGGCGGAGACGATGCGCTCGCGTTTTTCCTCGCTTGGCGCAACTAACGGAAGGCGCACCTCTTCGTCGCATAGTCCGAGCAACGACGCGGCATATTTCGCCGGCGCGGGACTGGGAGCACAAAACATGGAAGCGTGCAAATCGACCAGCGCCGCGTCGAGCGCCGCCGCCTTCGCGAAGTCGCCGTCAAAACATGCCTTTTGTATCGCCGCCACCTGCGCGGGGGCAACGTTCGACGTCACGGAAATAACGCCGCACCCGCCTTGGGCGTTAAAGGCAACGGCGGTTGCGTCTTCTCCCGAAAGCTGGATGAAATCGGCGCCGAGTCCGTTTTTTATCCGCGCGGGGCGGCTTAAATCACCGGTGGCGTCCTTAATGCCGACGATGCGCTCCAATTCGCCCAGACGCAGCGCCAACTCGACGGAAATGTCGACGACCGTCCTTCCCGGCACGTTATACAAAATAATCGGGATGGTCGTAGCGTCGTGAATCGCCTTGAAATGGGCGTATAGGCCCCGCGAACAGGGCTTGTTGTAATAGGGCGCGACGATGAGGGCGGCGTCGGCGCCGGCTTTTTCCGCCGCTTTGGTGAGCGATATGGCTTCGTCGGTCGCGTTAGACCCGGTGCCGGCGATCACCGTCGCGCGGCCTTGGGCGACCCGGACGCAGACGCGCACGATCTCGTTATGTTCGTCATGGGAGAGGACCGGGCATTCCCCCGTCGTCCCCGCCGGCACCAATCCGCTTATGCCGGCCTCTATCTGTGTTTCGATAAGGGCCTCATAGGCGGTAACGTCTATCCTGCCGTTTGCGAATGGCGTCACCAACGCCGTCGCCGCTCCGTGAAACCGCATGCCGCGCTCCGCCAACGTTACTATCTTGCATAGGCGAGCATAACGGAATTTTTGCTTACGATAAAGCGCTTTCTTTATGCCGGGCCAACGCTGCGGCGGCTAGGGCGGGAGAAGCGCTCGCGTTCCATACGTGCGAAACGACCGCGATCATGTCGGCGCCGGCGTCGGCGACGCTCGCGGCATTTTCTGCGTTTATCCCGCCGATGGCGCAGCAGGGAACGGCGCTCACGTTTTTCCATTCGCGCAATAGGCTAAGCGGCGGCGAGGCTTTCGCGATTTTCGTGCGGGTGGGAAAAAATGCGCCGAAGGACACGTAACTCGCCCCCTCCTTCTCCGCGCGCGCGGCGCGGGAGAGGTCGTCATAACAACTGACGCCCACGATCGCGCGTTCGCCTAATGCCGCGCGGGCGTCGGCGACGCTGCCGTCGCTTTCGCCGACATGCGCCCCGTCCGCCCCGCACGCCTTGGCGAGGGCGACGTCGTCGTTAATGATGAAAGGAACGGAAAAACGTCGGCATACCTCCATGCTTTCGGCCAAAAAGTCGGCAGGCGATCCTAGCTTCACGCGCCATTGAAACATGGCGACGGGAGCGGCCTGCAACACGCCCTCGAGCAATGCCGCAAAATTAGAGGGAACGGAGGGGGGAGAAATAAGGTACAGGGAGGCCACGTCGCTTACGCCCCGCCTTCTTTCGACGTGTGCGCGAAATAGGCGCGAATCTTATTTATCGCCTTGGCTTCTATCTGCCGGACGCGCTCGCGCGACACGCCGTATTCCGCCGACAATTCCTCAAGCGTTGCGCCTTTTTCCCTCAGGCGCCGCCGCGACAATATGTCCTTCTCGCGCGAACTCAGGAGCGCCATCGCTTTTTTCAGCAAATTGCGCCTCATTTTCCCCGATTCCCTCTCCGCCAGCGCGTCGCCATAATCCGGTTCGCCGGAGGATAGCGTCTCGCCAAGCGTGCGCGCGTCGCTTTCGTCGCCCCCGACATGCGCCCGCTCGTCGATGGATCGGTCGAAAAGCGAGAGGCGCATGTCCATTTCGCGCACCTCGTTTTCGGTCACGTCAAGTTCGGCGGCGATGCGCGCGGCGTCGTCGGCGCTGAGCGCGGAGTTGTCCGTCTTTTCCAGCGCGCTTTTTAAGCGCCGCAAATTAAAAAACAATTTCTTTTGGGCGGCGGTGGTGCCGATTTTCACCAAGGACCAGGAGCGCAGGATATATTCCTGCATCGACGCCTTTATCCACCATAACGCATACGTCGAAAGGCGAAAGCCTTTGTCCGGATCGAAGCGCTTAATCGCCTGCATGAGTCCGATATTGCCTTCCGAGATAAGGTCGGCGACGGGAAGCCCGTATCCCGTCAGGCCGAAAGCGGTTTTCGCCACCAGCCGCAAATGGCTTTTGAGCAAGGCGTGCGCCGACTCTATGTCGCCTTCGCGCACCCATCGCACGGCGTGGTCGTATTCCTCCTCCTGCGTGAGGAAAGGAAAACGGTTAATCTTGTCTAAATATTCCGCCAACCCCGTTTCGCCTCCGACGATGGCGGGCCACTGACGCGACGTCATAGCATAATATCCTTATCAACGCGTATGTTGCCAAAATGCAACGTCGCCAATCATAGCGTAAGACGCATGAAGGTTCAAGGGGTCCGTTTTCAGGGAACGGAACCCCACAGGATAAATTAATTATTTTTCTTAAGGGATTGTTCTTGACGACGAACAAGAACGTCGTGTATGACTGAGAGTTCATTGTACATGGTATCTATATCGTCGTTCTCGCCAAGATAACCCGTTAATTTTAGATTTTCGTACGTTTCCACGCACTAAACATGTCCGACGTTGAAGAGATCAACGTTTCTTTAGCAGACATGCATGAAAAGAAGTTATTGAAGGTTCATTGCGTCGTTGTCGGAGAAGGCGAAAATTCCTTTGAAAGATGGTGGGTGATCTTTTATGAAAAACAAGGTGACGGACGAGATCTTCCCGTTTACGCAGTCATGCCCTTTTTTGATTGGTCGCCGGAGCAAAAGGTGTTTAAAGCCCTTAGCGCTTCTCTCCATGCTAGTCCGCCTACGCTTCGCCTTTTTACATTGAACGGCGATGCTCCGAGCGAAGAGGAAATCGGCGATGACGACAAGCGATTATCGGAGCCTATTACGCTACGATTTAATATGAATTGCTCTTCCGATGCGCCGGAATTGAGCGAAGAAACGCAGCGCCTATACCTGAAAGCCGTGCTCCGCAGCAATAAAAAGGAATTAGCTCCGCTTCTCTCAAGCGACGACAAGAGCCGGGCATAGAGCCGACGACAGTAACATTTCCGCCGCCACCTTTTTCTTTACTCCGCAGGTTCGGAACTTCCTTTTCCTTAGCTTCGTCATTTTTCCGCTTTTTTAAAAAAATTTCCGAATAAAAAATCAGGCGATCGCATTAGGTTGTGCGCACTTTTTGAAACGAGACGATTTTCACCCTGCCCGGCGGCGGTTGCGCGGCTTTCCGAAAGGTTATGATCGCCGCCGCCTCGGCTTCGCTTAGCTTCGTCCGGGCCTTCTTCGGCGCCAAGGAACGGTCCGACGCGACCGCTACTTGCAATGCATTTTCCATAAATGCTCCGACGGCAATACGTACCTATGTTGCATACGATTTTCTATCGAAATTGAACAGCTAGGCCCTATTCCGCGCGGCGTTTTTATCCACCACGAAAAACTCCACCAATTGCGACAGATCGGCGGCCTGCCGGTTCATGGATTGCGCGGCGGCGGTGCTTTCCTCGACCATCGCGGCGTTTTGCTGGGTGGCTTCGTCCATTTGCGACACGGCGACGTTGATTTCTTCGATGCCGACGCTCTGCTCGCGGCTGGCGCCGGCGATGTCGTTGATAAGCCGGTCGACGGAGGCGATGGACGATAAAATCTCTTCCAGCGACTTGCCGGAGCGATTGGCGAGGTCGACGCCGTTTTCGATTTGCCGCACGCTGTTGTGAATCAGGTCCTTGATTTCCTTGGAAGATTGCGCCGACCGCTTGGCGAGCGAGCGCACTTCCGCCGCCACCACCGCGAAGCCTTTGCCGGCGTCGCCCGCGCGCGCCGCCTCGACCGCCGCGTTCAGCGCAAGCAAGTTCGTTTGAAAGGCAATTTCGTCGATCGCGCCGATAATGTCAGAAATTTTTTCGGACGATTTTTGAATCAGCCGCATCGCCTCCACCGCCTGTCCGACCACGTCGCCGCCCTGCCGCGCCGTTTCTCCCGCACCGGACGAAAGTTGGCGCGCGTGCTGGGCGTTTTCGGTGTTTTTGCGCACTATTTGGGTGAGGCGCTCCATCGACGCGGCGGTTTGCTCCAGCGTCGACGCCTGCCCTTCGGTGCGGTGCGACAGGTCGCGGCTGCCGGCGGAAATTTCGTCCGCCGCGTTATTCACCGTCATCGCCGTGACCTTTATCGTCGTGATCGTCTCGACGATGCGGTCGGCCATGGCATTCAAGGCGGTTTTAATATCCTTGAACGCCCCTTCGTAATTACCCCGCAACTGTTCCGTCCAATCGCCGGCGGCCATCGCTTTTAAAATGCGTACCGTTTCTTGCGCGCCGTGCTCGTTTTCTTGCCGAGCCTTCACCATTGCCGTCACGTCGGTGGCGTACTTCACCACTTTGCATATTTGTCCGTTCGGATCGAAGATGGGGTTGTACGACGCTTGAATCCATATCTCGCGTCCGCCTTTGGCGATGCGCTTAAATTCTCGTTGCTTAAATTCTCCGCGCCTGAGCGCCTCCCAAAATTGGCGATATTCCTCGCTTGCCGCGTAAGACGGCTCGACGAACATGGCATGGCGCTTACCGATGATTTCGTTTTCCTCGTACCCCATCGCCCGCAGGAAATTGTCGTTCGCCTTCACGATGACGCCGTCGGGGGTGAATTCGATGACGGCCTGCGACTTGCGTATCGCTTGGATTTGTCCGGAAAAATCGGCGAAAGCGTATTTCTCGGCGGTTATGTCCGTCGCGTATTTCACCACCTTATACGGCTTGCCGGCGCGGTTGAAAATGGGGTTATAGGCCGCGTTCAGCCATATTTCCTTGCCGTTCTTGCCGAAACGTCGAAATTCTCCCGCATTGAATTGTCCGCTGCGCAATTTTTCCCAGAATTCCTTATATTCGCGGCTTTCGGCGTATTGCGGCGAGACGAACATGCGATGATGCTTGCCGACGATTTCTTCCGCGCCATAACCGACCGTCCGCAAGAAATTCTCGTTGGCGCGCAAAATCGTACCGTCCGGCGAAAATTCGATCACCGCTTGCGAGCGGTTGATCGCGTTTATCTGTCCGACGCAATCCGCCATGCGCTTTTCCTGGGCGCAGCTTTTTCTCCATGCGGCGATGGCTGCGACCGCTGCCGCCGCGCATAACGCCGCGCCCGCCGGCGACACGCTTCCCGCACCGATCCATCGCTCGTATAAAGGATAACCGGCCGCCGCTATGGCCGCGACGCCGGAGAGGAACACGACGCGAGAAAGCGAGACCGAAGAAAGCAAGGCGCCCATAACAAACCTATCCTTTAAGTATATTTTGTAAACATAATAGATACTAAAGGTTGATATTTAGTTATTCAAAAATTGAAGGGCGCTACGCAGGCATTTTCTTCCCTCTTGCTTCCTTATGGATTTTTCCCGTATATTTAACGCCGCGCGAAAGCGCTACGGTTATTTATTGGAATGCGTGATAAAAATGGCGCCGCGTTACGCAACCTATGTTTTCGCTCAATTGGCCGGCCCTTTTTTCGTGGTCACGTGCGCGCTGGTCGGGGCGGCGCTATTGACGCAATCGTTGCGTTTCATCGACCTTATCGTCAATCGCGGCCTTGACGTAAATATGTTCTTGTATTTAACGGGATTATTGGCGCCGTCGCTGCTTATCGTTTCGTTGCCCGCCGCGTCGTTTATCGCGGTTACGCTCGTCTATCGCAGGCTGGCGCGCGACAGCGAGTTGCCGGCGATGGCCGCCTGCGGCGCCTCTCCGTTCGGACTGGCCGCGCCGGCCGCCGCCCTCGGCGCGGTCGTGGCGTGCGCTTTATACGCCGTCTCCCTTTACGCCTTGCCGGCGTCGTACAGGCATTTTAAGGACACGCAATTTTTAATCCGCAATCGCTACGCGGCCCTGCTGCTGCAAGAGGGAACGTTTAACTCTCCCTCTAAGGACGTCACGATTTATCTGGACGAATACGATCCCTCGGGCAAGGTGCGCGGCGCGTTCGTCTACGACAACCGAAATCCGTCCGCGCCGGCGGCCATGACGGCGAGGGAGGGAAAAATTCTTCGCGGAGAAAACGGACCGATATTTATTTTGCGCGACGGCGCCAGACAAGAAACCAAACGCGACGCCGGCGCTGCGAACGCGTTATATTTCGAGGAATATCGGCTTGATCTTTCCGCCTATAACGACGACGTCGCCGACAGAAAATGGCGCGAGGCGGAGGAATATTACGTCGGCGAGATGCGATCCCTCCTTAAGCGCAGGGACTTGCCGGAGGGCTTGCGTAAAAAATTAACCGGCGAGATGCATTTTCGTCTGACGTGGCCGGCTTTCGCCTTTTTGCTTACCTGCTCTCCCCTCGTCGCCTTGCTGGGCGGGGAGTTTAATCGCCGTTCGGGATGGAAGCGCATGGCAACCGCCTGCGCGACGGCAATGGCCGCAACCGCCGGAGACGTCGCGATTAAGGCGCTGGTGACAAATGCGCCCGCGTGGGCGTGGACGCCGTATGCGTATCTGGCGCTATTGGCTGCGCTCGGTTTTTATATGTTGCGCCGCGCGCAAAAAGGATGTTGACATGAGGTTTTCGGGTTCCATCGCGCGTTACGCCTTTCGTTATTACCTCGCGCAATTCGCCGTCGTCGCCGGCGTGTTTTGCCTGCTTATTTTTACGCTGGACATGCTGGAAACCTTGCGGCGCGCGGAAGGAAAGAACGTCGCATTCGGCGTCACGCTCATGCTCTCCGGAATGAAACTGCCGTCCGTGTTGCTGCAATCCCTGCCGTTCGCCGCTTTAATCGGAAGCATTCTCGCCTATCGCAGGTTGGCCCACCATTCCGAATTGGTGGCGATGCGCGCGTGCGGCGCGTCGGCCTGGCAATTCGTCGCCCCCGCCGCCCTTGCGGCCTTTCTCGTCGGAACGACGGCGCTGGCGGTGGCGGACCCGCTTTCCGCCGCCATGCTAAAGCGCCGCGACCGGGCGGAGGCGACATATTTCGACGGCGATAAAAACGTCGCCTCCGTGCTGGAATCCGGCTTGTGGCTGAAGCAGCGCAAGGGCGAGGGCGGGGGGAAAACGCTCATTCGCGCTTCGCGCATATCGGCGAATTCCGACGCGCTTTACGATGCCGCCTTTTTCATGTTCGACGCCGACGACAATTTCATTCGCCGCGTCGACGCGAAGCGGGCCTCTCCGGAAAACGGCGTATGGCGCATGACCGGCGTATCGACGGCGGTCCCCGGCGAAAAGCCGAAAAAATTTGATCGCTACGAGGCGCCGGCCTCCATTTCCTCGCAGCATATTCGCGAAAGCTTTCTGCGGCCGGAGCATTTCGCCTTTTGGCGCCTGCCGGGATTCGTCACCATATTGCGCGACTCCGGTTTTCCCGTCGCGCGCCATCTGCTGCATTTCTACGCCTCGCTGTTTTCTCCGTTGTTTCTGGCGTCGATGGCGTCGCTCGGCGCCGCGTTTTCCCTCGCCCACGCACGCGGAGGAAGGGGGGGGATATACGCCGTCATCGGGCTGGGCGCAGGTTTTTTCGTCTATTTCGTCAACGATATTTTCTATGCGCTGGGCCTGTCCGGAAAATTACCCCTGCCTTTGGTCGCCCTGGCCGCTCCCGCCCTATGTTTTTCGGCTGCCGCCGCGACGATGTTGCATAAGGAAGAGTGAGCTAGGACTTAGAGCCTGTAGCGAATTAAGGATCTTACGCGAAACGTCGTTTTTTCGGTAATTTTAAATATATAGTCTATCCAAATTAGGCGGGAATCTTTACCAACGCGGTGGCGTCCTCATTCGTCGCCGCTCTTTTTCTCTTCCCTTAATTTTTTCAAGGCATAGCGCACGTCGCGCAGGCGAACGTCGGCGGGAGTGCCGGGATCGATGCGTTTTTCGGCGAGCTTTAGAAACGTGTCCGCCTCCTTGACGTCCTTTCCGGCGATGGCCCATTCCGCCAGATATAAATTCGCCTGTCCGACGTTTTCCATTTTGCCGTAAGCGACGCCAAGCTCCTTGAGGATAAAACGCGACGTTTCCCCCTTTAGCCTGGCGTCGATCAGCATGTCGACCGCCTTTTGTAAGCCGGGATCGTTCTTTTCGTTGGCGGCGGAGATTAAGGCGGTGGCGTATTGCGCCTTCAGCAACGATATGTCCGGCCGCATCGAAGACGCGCGGCCATATAGCCGCACCGCGTCGTCGATATAGCCGCTCTCGAAGGAAAATTGCGCCTTCAGCTCCTCCACGAACGCGGCGTTCGGCACGTTGGCGGGAAGGGAGGCGAGCGCGGAAAACGCTTCGTCGAATCGAGATTGCCGAAAATATCCGACAGCGCTACCGTATTTTTCGGGCAGGTCTATCTTTTCGCCGGCGGGATTGTCCGGGTGGTAGCGCGCCACGACATATTCGGGGTCTTCCAGAAATCCCGTCAACTTGGCGTGGACGAAACGGTAGGCGTTTCGCAGGCGAGGCAAGTCCGGAGAGAGGGTTTTCGCGCGTTCGTAGTCTTTAATGTGCGCCAGACGCTCCGCGCTTAACGGGTGGCTGACGGTATAGGGGTCGACGCGCTCCGGCGACGCCGATTCCTGACTTTGCAAATACGACAATAACTTTATCAATCCGTCGGGGGGATAGCCCGCCTTGCTCATAAATTCGGCGGCGGCGCGGTCGGCGGCGTCTTCGTGGCCGCGCCCCTCGCGCAGCATCTCGCGCCCCAGCACGTGCTGCGAGGCGCCCAATATCGCCGTGCCGGCGGCCGGTCCCGCCAGCGCACCCGTCGCCAACCCCAGCACGTACCCCAGCGCGGCGCCGGCGGTTAAGTCTTTCGCGCTCTCTTTTCTTCGCACCAGATGGCCGCCGCGAATATGCCCCAATTCGTGGGCGACAACGCCGGCGAGCACGGTGGGATCGTCGTCGAACAGCAATAACGACGTATGCAGGAAGATGTTTTTTCCTTCCGCGACGTAGGCGTTGATGGCGTCGTCGCGCACGATGTAGACGTGAATCGCGTCGGCGTCGAATCCGGCCGCGCGAAAAAGCGGCGTCGCCAACTCCGATATCATCGTTTCGGTTTCGGCGTCGCGAATAATTTCAAGCGCGGACGCCGGAGGCGTCCATGCAAAGGCGAGAAAGAAAGCGAAAAGCGCCGCGTAAAAACGTTTCATTTTTTCCTACCTTCCCATCCGCGCGAACAAGGGCGGCGCATCCAACGGTTCAGGCAATTTTATGTCCATAATGCCGCGCGTTCCCAATTCGGTTTTTTCCCGCACGCGCCCCAGCGGGTCTATCACGCCCGATATGCCGTTATTCGCGGCGCGCACCACGGGCAATCCTTCTTCCACCGCCCGTACGATCGCGGCGGCGAAATGTTGGTACGGTCCGGAGGTGTGGCCGTACCAGGCGTCGTTGGTGACGTTGACGATAAAATTCGGGCGATTCCCCCCCCGAAGCGCGACGCGTCCCGGAAAAATAATTTCGTAGCACACGAGCGGACTAAAGGGAGGCACGCCCGGAACCCGAACGGTGCGCGGTCCGTCCCCGGCAGAAAAATCGACCAGTCCGTCGGTAATTTTCGAGATGAAAGGAAAAATACGCCGCAACGGCACGTACTCGCCGAACGGCACCAAATGCGACTTGTCGTAATAATCGACGACCCTGCCCGCGCGATCGACCACCACCACGGAATTTCGCACCTCTTCGATGCGTCCGCTTTCGTTTAATTTCCCCCGCACCGCTCCGGCGATGACGCCTCCGCCGAACGGCGCCGATTCCGCCATCCATTCCGCCGCCTCCATATTGTCGGTCATCATGTAGGGCATGGCCGATTCCGGCCACAGCACGTACTTCACCTTGGGGTCGGAGGTTTCGGAGAGTTGCCGCAATAATTGCAAATGGCCGTAGCGCTCCTTCGGGTCCCATTTCAAGGTTTGGGGAATATTGGGTTGCACCACGCGCAGCTTTACGTCCGGAACGAAACGCGTCGGGTTTGCTTCCAGGCGATGTTTTCCGTAGACGCAGGCGCCTCCCGCCGCGCCTAAGGCGCAGGCGATCAGGGCGAGGCCGAGCGGAATCGACGCCCTGCGGCAGGCAACTCCCGCCAACGCGGCCGGAAGAAGAAATAAAATGAGCGCGAGCGCACTTAACGCCCATATGCCTCCAAGCGACGCCGTTTGCAGCAACGCCGGAGAAGATGCAAGGCTATAGCCGACGAGGTTCCACGGGAATCCGCTAAACAACGCGCCGCGCAACCACTCCAACGCCGTCCAACAACCGATGAAAACGACGAGCCTTCCGCAAAATCCGCGATATTTTGCGCTAAAGCCGCCGCACGCCGCGCCGGCGATGCCGGCATATTGCGACATGACGAGGGGAATGCCCAGGACGGCCACGGGAATCAACCAGAAAAACCGCTCCGTTTCGACGGTTAAGGCGACGGCGATCCAGTATAGTCCCGCAAGAAAAAACCCGTAGCCGAACGCCATGCCGTCCTTAAATCCCCGCTTAGCCGTCGTTTCTCCCGAGAAACAGGCGAGAAAAAACAACGAGAATCCGGCGGCTCCGGCGAAGAGGCAATGGTAGGGAGGCAAGGACAATGTGGCAAAGGCGCCGAAGGCGGCCAGCATAAACGCGCGCGTTTTTCCGCTTACGCCCTCAAGCCGCGACAGAATCTTGGCGGACATGGGCGAATCCTTGCGTTACGGTCAAAAACGACACGAAATGTAGCTTACGTCGCGTGGTTTTTCAAGCGCGTATTTCCACGAAATAGCGCGAGCGCAAATCTTGCAGATACCGTTTGCTTTCCAGCAGCCCCTTTTTTTGCAACAGCATTTCCTCCACTTTTTTTCTGGCGGCGCGGGTGGGGCGGGCTTTGGTGCGCTCGCATATCATGAATAAATTCATGCCCGAATTGCCTTTAATCACCGCGCTTAATCGCCCGATGGGGAGGTTGCTGAGGGAGGGAAGCAGGCGCTTGTCCAGCTCCTTCACCTGCAACATGGTCGTGTCCGGCGAAATGCCGGAGCGCAATATTTTTGCCAGACCGGAAAAACCGTCGCATCCCCCTTTATATTCGGCTTTTGCCTTGGCGAAGTCGCGCGCGGAGGAGGACAATTCTTTGGGGTCGCTTTCGTTTACCGCGCGAAAGATGCGCTTAAGCCCTATTTCCGTTTCTTCGGCGTCGTTTAATATCATCGCCCGCTTATTGTCCAGGCGGAAAATCCGATAGGCGCCGTCGCTAAATATCGGATTGGTCAATTGGCCGACGTCCATTTTTTCGACGACGGCTTGCAGGGAATCGGACAATTTGTCTATGCCCGTCCACGCCGTTTCGCCGCCTTCGGACGCGCTGGGCGCGCGTGAAAATTCGCGGGCGATTTTTTCAAACGAGGCTCCGCCTTCGATGCGGGCGATCAATTCCTTCGCCGCGCGCAAGATAGCCTCTTCCTCGCCCGCCTTCGCCGGCAGCACGATTTCGGAAAGCTTCACTTCGTAATAGCCAAGCTTATTCACGATGTTGTCCATTTCTTCGTCCACCTCCGCGCGGCTGACGCTAATATGGGGCTTGACTTCGGACGCGAGCAACCGGCGTTGCAACAACTGCCCCTCCAATTGTTTTTGCAGGGTGGAATACGGCACTCCACGATCGGCGAGCAGTTTCGACATGGTTCCTTGCGGCATGTTATTTTCTTTCTCAAGCGTAAGAACGGCGTCGTTAAGCTCGCTCGGGGAAACGGAGAGGTTAAGCTTGTCGGCCTCCTGGCGAAGAATTTCTTCGTCCGTAAGCAGCCTTAGCACTTGGGGAAACAGGTCTTTCGCCGTTTTTTTGGTGTACGGCGCGCCGGAGGAAAAAGCGATCAGCTTTATGCGCTGTTCGACGTCGGTCGAGGTGATGACGGCCCGGTCGCCCACCAGGGCAACGATGCCGGCCGAATCCGCCAGCGCGTTTCGCGCTCCCCATTGTTGCATTATTAAAATTGCCGCCAGCGCGGCGCACGACAAACGCAAGCGAAAATTCATAACGTCATCTATTATCACTATGGCATAAAAATTGTCACTATAGCGACCGGGAACGCATGCGCCTAGGGAAATTTTCAGGGAATGTTTTTGTTCTTAGCGCCATCAGGTTATTGCATGCAGCGATAACATACCCTACCCGTCATCCCGTAGGTAAGCAGAGATCTCATGATTTTTTTACGCCAATCTATCGATAATTGCTACGATTCAATCGTTAATTATTAATTAATATTAACTATTTCGCTTATCTTTTCTTTGCATCGCAAAAAACGTGGTATATTAATTAATAATTTGGCCTACAAATATCACTATTCACGACCTAAGGATATGAAAGTCATTAAAATATTATTCTTTCTCAGCGCGCTTGTTCCGGTTGGAATCTTGTGCTCCCACACGGCGAACGCCGCAATGAACGCCGATATTCCGGCGCAATGTAAAAACGGGGCGGAAAGCGAACGCCTTATCTTCAAATACGATAAAAAAACCGATACATTATGGATATGTCCGTTAGATTCGGACGTGGATTCGATTATGCTAAACGACGAATGTCGGAATGCGGGAGCGGCAAAAAGCATCGCTTTTTCGGGAGCGCGACGCATGGCGCCGGTCGTCGCGTTCGATTTTCCGGGATGCGACAAAAGCAGCGTTCTTCATCGCTATAATCCTCGCCTTGAGGAAGGAAACCTGCTGTGCGACGCAAAAGACTGCGCCTTTATCTCGTCTGCGCCATATCTTGGGGCGATGGCCGCAACGCCGGAATGCGTTATCAAAAAACCGATCGTCACCAACCCGCTACCGGAGTTCGGGACCGGAAAAAATCTCGTCGTCACGTTGCCGAATTATAAATTCGCTCCCGTCATCGCGATGGGAAAGGACGCATCCACCGCAAAACTATGCGCCAAAGACGCCTCTAAAATTAAGGTCACGGCCACGGTAAAGGACGCATCGAATAAAAGCGCGACCGTAAGCGTCGTCTTTGCCGGCAGCTTAGGGGAAAAAGGATGTACGGCAAACGAGGTGCTGGCGGATCCCGCAAAAAAAACCGACGTCAGCGCGTGCTCTTGCGGACATAATTGGATGGCGAGGTTCACTCCCCTGCAAGCCGGAAAATATACGCTGACCTTCGCTTCGTCCGATAAAAGCGTGGTTATGCCCACCGAGCCTCTCGCCATCGAAGTGCAGGACAAGTTTTATCCCGACTCCGACGCGCAAGACAAGAAAACGTTCTATAACCGGGGAATATTGAAGGACGAAGGCGTCGGCATGTCTTTTTCTCCCTCCGATTCCTACTCGATGCTTGGCGTCGGTAAAAAAGCCGGATTGTTTAAGGCCGTGGTTACTAACGCCGCCCTGGACGGATGCAATACGTACGATTACCTGAAAACCGCGAAAAACGCGGGATTTAACGCCGTCACGGTCGATACGGAAGGCGGGGAAAGCGTGATCAACGATCCCGTTTCCGCCTATAGGTTAACGAACTGGGCGGAATACGCACAGACGCAAGGGGTGGCCCTATATTATTTCCTTACGTCTAAGCCTACCGCCGGCGCAAACGGATTGGGAACGGAATTCGTATTGGGAGGCAAAAATAATGTCTTATTATATAAACGCGCCTTTGCGGAACAGCCTAATCAAAACGCTCCCGTTTCCTCTCCGGCAAAATCGCTGCTCGAATATAATAACGGCATTATTTGGCGGCTTGAAAAGAAACCGACGACAAATGCCAACGGGTCAAGCGAAGTATCGCGCTTCCCGCGAGCCAAAGGAACGAATAACGGCGGAAACGGCAACGGGGGAGGAACGAATAACGGCAACGGGGGAGGAACGAATAATACGAACGATTCCGTTGCGTTAGGAGGACGTACGGTCACTAAGGGCGCCCTTGCCGAGACGACGGTCGAAAATAACGGCTGTATCGAAGAAGCCGCCCTCGCCGAAGGAGCGTCGCTTTTCTCGTTGATGCAAGACAGCGATTGCGTCACGATTAAAACGGAAACGGGACGCATCGCCGACAATACGAAACTGATAGCCGCACTGGACAAAATGAAAACGCAGGGCAACGTGCTCGCGAATATGCAGTCCTGCCTCTCTAACGCCTCCCCTAAAGGAAAATTAAAGCTACAAGCGTGCGCAAGCGCCAAAAACAATTGCCTGCGGCTTACCAGGGGAGAGTTTAGCGTTGAAATTATGCTGGACGCAAACGGGACCGTCACGACGAATCCGCCAACGGAAAGCGGCGCAACGTGCCCCGCCTCTCTCGTGGCCGCCACGACAACGAATAATGCGGGGGGAAATAATAATGCGGGATGCGTTGATAAAAAAACCGGCTTGCCGATCACGAAAAAAGCGTTGGCGGATACTCCGGAAAAATTTGACGAAGAAGGAATTGCGTCGTTCTACGGCGTGCCGGGAGAATATCCTGAGGGCCACGTCGGCGCCTGCGACGTGGCGTTGTCTCCCTCGTTAATGGCGGCGGCGCACCCTAAAGCGGGGCGCAGCGGAGGAACCGCGGGCATGACGGAATGGTGCGGAAAGCAAGTCAAAGTCACCAACCTTGACCCGGCGTCGCCAAGTTATCAAAAAAGCATTACCGTCGTCATTAACGATAATTTCCCCAATCCTCCCACCGGACGCGTTATTGACCTAACAACCGCCGCAGCGCTGGCGTTAGGCTTTCCTAAAGTGGGAAATTTACCGGACGGCTTGCTTAAAGTAGGGTTAACATATTCTCCAACCACTGCTAACGCCGTCATCAATAACGGAGGAACCAATAACGGAGGAACCAATAACGGAGGAACCAATAACGGAGGGACCAATAACGGAGGGACCAATAACGGAGGGACCAATAACGGAGGGACCAATAACGGAGGGACCAATAACGGAGGGACCACTAACGGAGGGACCAA
>JBEVNR010000056.1:0-22510 GCA_040507985.1 Rickettsiales bacterium
GAAACGTCGTCTTTTTGGTGATTTTGTCGTCATTTTCGTGCTCGAATCCTCACGTACGTCTAGTACGCTGCGGTTCTGCGCGCGAAAATTCCTTAAAATCCCTCAAAAATACTCGTTTCGCGTAAGTCCTAAATACGTTAATTTTTTCTTCTTCGTCATTCTCGCGAAAGCGTCTGGACACATTGTTAATCCTCTCTATGATATGAAAAAATCCATGCGAGAATATCTGTATGATCGAGCCTTCCGCGCTTGCCCCGGACGAGCGTTTGGCGCGGCTGCGGCTCGCCCGCACGCCGGGCGTCGGCCCAAAAACCTTTCTGGCGATGCTTCAGGCGTTCGGCAACGCGACGGAAAGCCTGGAAAGATTGCCCGAGGCGGCGCGGCGCGGGGGCAGAAAAGAGCCGCTCGTCGCCGCCTCCGCCGACGCCGTTCGCGAGGAAGAGCGGGCGCTCGCCGCCGTCGGGGGGCGATTCTTCGTGCTGGGCGAAAAGAGCTATCCCGATTTATTGTCCGCCGTCGAAGACCCGCCTATTGCGCTTAGCCATATCGGCGACCTTACCTATATGCGGAACGCGCGGTTCCGCGTGGCGATCGTCGGCACGCGGGCGGCGTCGCTGAATGGATTGCGCTTCGCCAGACAACTGGCGGCGCAGCTTGCGGAAAAAGGCTGCGTCGTCGTCTCCGGCATGGCGCGCGGCATTGACGGAGAGGCGCACGAGGGCGCGCTTGAGGAGAAAGGCGGCACGATCGCCATATTGGCCGGCGGCGTGAACCATATCTACCCGACGGAGCATCGCGATTTATATCGCCGCTTATGCGACAAAGGCGGCGCGGCGGCCGAATCGGCGTGGGGAACGACGCCGACGCGCAGTTCCTTCATTCTTCGCAACCGCATTATCTCCGGCCTGTGCCACGCGACGGTCGTGGTGGAGGCGGATAAAAAATCCGGCTCGCTCGCCACGGCGGAGTTTGCCGCCTCCCAAAGCCGCGAGGTGTGCGCCGTTCCCGGCTCTCCCTACGAGCCGCGCAGCGTCGGCACGAATCATCTAATAAAACAAGGCGCCCACCCCGTCACTTGCCTGCAAGACGTGCTGGACGTGCTGCCCGACATTAGCGCCCTGAACGAAGACGCCGCGGGACGGTTCCGCCCGCTCGCCGCCGCGCCTCTTGACGAGCGAGAAATCGCCGCCGCCCGCGAAAAGGTGCGCGCCCTGCTCAGTCCCGCGCCGGAGAGAATCGAAGACGTCGCCGACCGCGCCGGCGTTTCGCTGCGCGTGGCGTCCGTCATCATCCTCGAAATGGAACTGGCCGGAAAGATCGAGCGCCGACGGGGAAATAAGGTGGCGCTGGTGTTTTGAGGGGGGATATCGCAAAAATTAATGCGTTGATGTATGTTTTTGCCTTGTCGTCCCGTTTTTTTCTTGATTTTTTTATATAAAAGACTATTTATCCATTATATCGTACTTTACCTATACATCGCTCTCGCACAGCTTATCCTTACCTTGTTTCGTCCGCTCCTCTACCTATCATGGCTCCGCTTCCTCGCGTAGGGTTGTTTTGGTGGAAAAATCGGCTTACTTTAACGTATTTCAAAAATGCACATGAACATGGGCAGGCGGATCAAACGTTTACGTGCGTATTTGTCAATACCGCTGCCCGGCAGCAGCGGATTGCCGCCGAGCGCGTCAAAGATTTTGGATGTAAGATCGTTACGATTGATCCGGTCGCCGACCCTTCGCCCGTCTACGAACTGCATGAATTCGTCATGTATTGCTTCTTCACGCCAGAAACGGAGACGGAAATCACGGTCGTCCAGGCGTTCTTCGCCAAATATCGCAACCTCTACTATTTTGGCCAACGCTTGGATTCTGACAAATATATTCGCATTGCCGGGCTGCAAAAAGAAATAGAGACTAAAGATTTCATTTGGCCGTTCGTTACGGGACGCCCCGACCTTGAAAATATGGTTATTCCCAAATCGAAGATAAGTCTCGATGCGTTGACAAAAAACAGCTTTGACGAAATTCTTGCCACAGGCAAGGCGATTTGGGGAAACGAATATGCAGAAAGTAACGCTTTCGTCCTGAAGTTACTGTGGGAAAGAACGTCAAAGGGAGTGATTGTCGTCAATAACGACGCCACGAAAAAGAGCGCGATTGAGGACTATACCAAGACCGCTACGAAACATAACATTCCCATAGAGAATTTTAAAGTGGTGATGGAGCCTTTCATCAAGGATACGCTCACCTATATCGTGTATATGCCCGATCCCGATACGAATGAAATCCGCGTTCACCAACAGTTTCAATCGAACGACGTTACGGCCTCGGGCATTTATCCGGCGTTTTTATCCGACGAGGAAAAAGAACGTATGGGCGCTTTGCTTGCATTGCGCGCAGGTTTGATGAGAGAAAAGAATCTGTGCGTTCCCATGGGATTCGACGTCGTGATGGTAGGTGGCCGGCCTAAAGTGGTTGACGTCAGCCCCAACGAACCGCAATCCGCCTTCGTGGCATGGATGGAAAATAACGAGAAGGACAAATATGCGCACATTGCAACCATTATCTACTATTATCCGATTGACGGAACGGAAGAGGAAGGCATTCATCGCGATATTCGCGCCCTCAACGCCACGCTTGAGGCCCAATCGATTTGCTTGTTTGACTACACGCTCACCGATAGGGACGTGAAAGGGGAGCCGCGCAAAATGCTAAGATTCGCCGCGATGGGAAAAAACGTTCCAACGGAACGAAAGGCGCATGGGGAATATACCATGTCTTTTTGCGATGAAATTGATCGATTGCGCTCTGAACTTTCACTAAAAGGCATGTTCAACACGGACGAGATGAAAAAAGCGCTGGAGAGAAGCAGCAGAATCGCTTCCACGTAAGCGCAGATAACCCCACCCCTTCGTCCATTTTCGGTTGCTTGCGATATGTCGGTCGTTTCGTAGCGTATTTTTTTACGTTAAAGAAATAGCGGGCTATTTCAAAAAAATAAATAATATTTATACTTTCGCGATATAGGCTGCGTGCAGTTTTTGAAATTAGACTTCTTGTATAACCGCTACTAAAGCAGGCGTCTACGTCGGTTCGTCCGTCCTCGAATCCTCACGTACGTCTAGTACGCTGCGGTTCTCCGGGCGGGCGAAACCTAGTATCCGCTCCGCCTTAGCGGGTTATGCAAGAAGTCTATTGAACGTCACGCGCGCGGCGTCGACAGGGCGGCGATGGAAAATTTGGGAAGGGAGGCATTGGCCTGACGCATGACGGACCGATATTTGCCCGCGATTTTTTCCGAAGGATTGCGCAATGCCGGCGGCATGCCGGAAGACGCCCTGGCGGTTGCCGTATCGGGCGGCGTGGACAGCGCCGTTTTGTGGCGCCTATGCGTGCGTTACCAAGGAGAGAACGCTTATCCCGTTCGCTTATTTCCGATGGCGGTGGATCATGGCTTGCGCGCCGAATCCGCCGACGAAATCGCCGCGACGGGGGAAGCGACGGCGCGAGACGGGCATGCGCTTATCGTGCTTCGTCCGACGTCTCCCATCGCGGACATGCAAGGCAACGTCCAGCAAAACGCGAGGCGAACGCGCTACGCGCTGATGGCGCGGGAATGCCGGCGACTTGGCGTCGCTCACCTGGCGTTGGCCCACCATGCCGACGACCGGGCCGAAACGGCGCTGCTCGCGCTCATGCGCGGCGCCGGCCTCGGGGGAATAGGCGGCATGCGTCCGAAATCAACGTCCTCGGAAGGGATAATTTTACTTAGGCCGATGCTGGCGATGCGCAAGGAAGCGATTATCGACTACGCGAAAAAAAACGGCGTGGAATGGAGGGAGGACCCGAGCAATGCCTCGCCAAAATATATGCGCAACCGCCTGCGCGCGTTCTTGCGGGAATTGCCGGACGCCGCCGAAACCGTTCGCCGCATATGCGCCTCCTCCGTCGCGCTGCAAAATGAAGGCGATCGCGCCGAAGAGGCCGCGGAACGCCTTAAAAAACGCCATTATACGAACGAAACCCAAACGCTGTCGTCGCGCTTTCTCGACGAAGGCGAAGGCGATGCGATGCGTCTGCTCCGCGCCTTGTTTTCGGATGCAGGGGAAAGGCCCCGCGAACGCCAGGTTAAGCTGCTTTTTGACGCGCTTTCCCTTGCCGTTCGTCGCGGGTCGCCACGTCAATACGAGTTGGGAGGGAAAATTTTTCTTTACTCCCCGTCGCTCTCGTCTATAAAAATTACGCCCCGCTTATGGAAATAGTAAGGTGCCGACGACGTCTTTCCTTTACGAAATGTTAGGAATCTGTCATGTTATGGGTATACAATGAGATATCAAGAGTGGAGTAAGCTAAAGCGATTAGGAGAGTAGGCGCCATGAAAGAAAATCCCAATACCGGCGTAGCCTTGCGCAGCGAAGGACGTTTTGTTTTTTTACAAAAAAATTATGACGAAACCTTGGCGTTATTACAACAATGCGGAAATTATTTGGAATATCGCGGAAAATACGAACGCATTGCGATGGACGTAGAGGAAAGAGTTCTCTATACTATAGCGACGTCTCACATTACGGTGCAGTTGACCAGCGTGCTAAGCTGGCTGATGGCGTGGAAGGCGGTGGAGGCCGGAGAAATAAAACGCAGCGACCTTACGCTTGAAAAATATCGCCTTCAGGACATTCACCCGCTAACCGCAGACCAAATCGACATGTTTAAAAAGCTCGCGCAACCCGTTCCGTCCTTAATCGAGGCGAGCGGCATGCTGTACATGCGCATGAGGCGTCTGGAAAAAACCATGTTAGGTAAGTAATTCGCGGCGTGTAAGGGAGAAGGATATGCGCGACGAAACGCCCGTAAGGGAAAACGCGACGCCGGAGACGCACCCGGCGGTCATCATACAAGAAATTATGTATCATTGCGATACGGGGCGGATCTTGCTTGACGCTTCCGCCGCCATGGCCTCGTCTTCCGGGATGAAAGGCGTGCTGGCGGCCATAGACGACATTAAAAACCCGAAATACGCCTACACGCTCGGCAAATATCTCGGCGAGTACATGAACAAAGATCCGGAAAAAGGATTGGTCGGCTATATTCGATATATTGAATCCATCGTCGCCAACCCTAAATATTCCCACATGAAGGATTACCATTCCGCCGTCCGCGAAGCGGCGACGGTGATGTATCAATCGGAGGAATTCAGGCATTTCGTCGAGGCCAACAAAAATTTTATGGCCGACGAATCTCCCGAAGCCGAAGAGGTGAAAGGGTACATTCGCGAACTCATCGAACGGTCGCGCGAGTTCGTCGACCAAAACGAAGAGGCGCAAGGATAACCTCTTTTCCCCGCAAATGACGAGCGCGCGCTCTCCCGCTCCTGATCCCTCTCCGGCGCGCGCTCATTTTTTGCGGGGATTCGTTTCGGATGGATTTGAGCGCAACGCATTCTACCGGAGCCGACCCGTCATTCCCCCATCCGCGCGCGCAGCGAAAAATGCGCCACCCCGACGCAGACGGGAAAGATAAGCAAGGCATATCCGGCCAGCGCGGCAAGGGCGCGGACGTCTCCCGTCGAGGCCTCCGATCCGAAGGTGAGGGCGGGAACGTAGAGCGGCAGCAATATCGCCGCCGCCGTCGCGCCTTTATCGGGAGGAAGCAGCGCCGCCGTCGCGACGCACAAACACGAGCAGGCGGCGCCGGCCGTCCATATGGCCGCGCACAGCCATAATAACGGCGTCTCCGCGCCGGTGATTTGCGCCACCGCGCAGGCGGCGGGAGCGGCCGGCAGAAAATGCCGGATCCAATGCGCCTTCGCCTTTATCGCGCACATGGCCCAGGCGGGAGAGAGCAGCATGACATATTGCTCCGTCCTTCCGCTTTGCATGTCGTCGTCGAATATGCCGCGCACCGACAGCGCCGACGCCACGAGCAGCGACGTCCAGACGACGCCCCGCCCTACCTGCGGCGGCAAGTCGGCGCCGGCCGGCAAGGCGAGCGGAAAAATCGCCGCCGCCAACGCGAACAACGCGATCACCGCCCAGGCGTCGCCCGGCCGCGTCAAGGCGTCGCGGCATTCCGTCATTGCGTAGCGCCATATTCCCTTCATGCGGACGTCTCCGCCACGTGTTTCGGCGGAAAATCGGAAAGCGCCAATTCCGCGACGGGCATAAAGGCGTGCGGCCGCAACGCGTCAAGGTCGCCGTGGCAGGAAAACACCACGATTCCCCCGTTATAGCAGCGGGAAGAGGCGGCGCGCATGAATTTTTCCCTTCCGTCCGCGTCAAGATGGGCGTCCGGCTCGTCGAGCAGCCAAATTTTGCGCCCCGCGCACATCACCCGCGCCAGCGCCGCCCGGCCGCGCCATCCGGCGGAGAGCGCCGAGCATAGCGTATGGCGATAGGGATCCAATCCGTAAAATTTGAGCGCCGCGTCTTCACTTCCGCGCATGCCAAACAACCCGGCCCAGCGACGCAAATCGGTTTCGACGGACAAGCGACGGTCGAGCGCCGACTCGTGTCCGGCATAAACGACGTCGTTTTTAGGAAAATCGCCGGAGCGCAGCCTCACTTCCCCGTTTTCCGGAGGGCGCAACCCCGCCAATATGCGAAGGAGCGTGGATTTTCCGGCGCCGTTTGGGCCGCGCAGGGCGATGAAGCATCCCGGTAACAGCGAGACGCTGAGTTTTTCAAACAAGGGAAAACCGCCGCGCCGCGAGGCGAGCGAGCGCAAGGTAAAGGCGTTCACGCTAGTGCGCCGTCCGGGCGTCGGCGTCCGCGCGCTTGCGCATTTTCTTTAAAATCATGTCGCGCTTCAGCTTCGACAACCTATCGACGAAGGTTACGCCGTTCAGATGGTCTATCTCGTGCTGCACGCAGGTGGCAAGCAGCTCGTCGCACTCCAATAATTGCGATTCGCCGCGATAGTCCAAATAGCGCACCGCGACGGCGGCCGGGCGCGTCACCTTTCCCGATTGCCCGGGAAAGGACAGGCACCCTTCGTCGTAAACGTTTAACGACTCCGACGCGGAAACGATTTCGGGATTGGCCATAAAAAACGGCCCCTCCGGCGCGCCGTCGCGTTTTTTCGCGTCCGGATAGCGCGCGGCGGAACCGCGCACGTCCATCACCAATACGCGTTGATGCACGCCCACCTGCACCGCCGCCAAGCCGACGCCGTCGCTGGCATACATGGTGTCGAGCATGTCGTCCATTAATCGCCGGATCGCGTCGTCCACCCCCTCGACGGGAGCGGAGGCAACGTTCAGCCGATTGTCCGGCGACAGCACTAGCGGCAATACGGCCATGGCGAACACTCTCCCTTACGTTACGCCGCCCCGGCTTTTTTGCCGGCGTCGGTCGCAAGCTTGTTCGAGTCCACCCACCCGATATTGCCGTCCTGGCGCCGATGCACCATGCTGATATGGCCGTTTTTCCGGTTGACGAACATAAGCGCGTACAGATCTTCTAAATCCATGCGCATGACGGCTTCGCCGACGGTCATTTCCGGAATGTCGACGGCGCCTTCGGCGACCGTCACCGGCGCGTCGGAAATATCCGCCGCATGCCCGTCTTCGTTGTCGTCGTTCGAGGCGATGACGTAGGCCTTTGCCGCCAGCGCTTCTTCCAGTTGCGGGTCGAACCCGTCGTGCGGACGGTGCGAATGCGTCAATTTGCGTTTATAGCGCCGCAATTGTTTTTCTATTTTGTGCAGGCATTGGGTAAAGGCCACGTAGGGATCGCCGCTCTCCGCGTGGGCGCGCACCGTAATCTTGCGGCCGGTGCCTTCGTTCACGAGAATGTCGCACGAAAATAAATGGCGGCTCTTGTGCAGGGTCACGTGCGAGCGCACCGCGTTTTCAAAATACTTGCCGATAGTGGGTTGAATATGCTCTTCCGCGTAATGGCGGATAGAGTCGCCTATTTCGATATTCTGGCCGGAAACAATAACTTGCATAGCGTCAAACGCCTCCTTCGATATCACGGATACTTAAAGCGGGAGCGGCAACGCATTGGCTCCCTTTAACGTTAAGTATAGTCCAAAACGCCATAAGGCGGCAATCGGAAAAAAGGAGGGCGGCAGGGCGTGCAATCGTCCGATGGCATAGACTTTTGTTTGACGGGCGAACAAGACTAAAAAAATAAAATGAATTAATTGTTTTCGCCATTCCCGCGCAGACGAAAATCCGGGTCGATAAAAAAACTTGTGCGCAAAGCGCACTTCGAGTAGTTTATCAGGCGTGTTTCTCCATTTCTGCCAAGTCCATAGCAAAATCTTGTCTCTACGGCCTCCGCAGCGCTTCCTTTAGCCAAGATGGCCTCAACTTCCGCCCTCCCTGTGGGCGATCAAGAAAATGCATTCGGCACACTCGCGCTTCCTCCGTTACTCAATAACGTGACGGTAAGTGACGATACGATTTTCAATCGTGGTTCTCTTGAGGTTATCGAATTTCGCTTGCTTAGCGATCTGGAGTATTTCATGTGTATTCCGAAAGAGAGCATTGATTCCTATGCCAAAAAGTATAGGAGGAATCAATTGTTGGTCACAGGAGGATTCATGCCGGACCCAATCGAATGCGACGAAGCATCCGAGTCCCTTCTCCTGCCGGACGTCGCTTGCCTTCCGACCGACAAGATAACAAAAGAAACTGCTCATCGCGTGACGGAGGTGCTGCGGTGTTTTCTGGCTCTCGGCGGATCGGAGGAAAAAATATTTGATTACCTGATACGCCAGTTTGGTTTGCTGTGCCAAGGGAACGACGCGCATCGCCACGACGTTGCCTTTGTGTTTTCGGCGCTTGCGCAGGTCGCTTTGGAGAGGCATCTATGTTCTTCAAAAAATCACGATAATTTAGTCGATAAGTTTTACAAGGACCGCAGGTTTTTTGTCGGAGCGCTGAGGGACGTCCTTAACTTTATTGTGATCGCGACGCAAAAGACGTCGGTCGGCGCGCCATTCGCCATTGACTCCCCAACGCGTAAGGAATTATGCGATATCTTGCGTCGGCTATGGTTCTGGCCTAAGGAAGGCGCCGCTCTATTCTACGCCCATGTTTTTTGGACTATTTGCGGAAGCGTTCTCGAAAGCGATAACCCTATGTTGCATCCGCTTAACGCTTATCCGCTAGACGATCGACGGGAATGTATGAGGGAATGCGCGGAAACCGCTAAATATCCGACGCTCATGAAGTGGGTACCCAACTGGATATATGGAAATCTTATCTTGAATGAGAATTTCGAGTGCCCGGAAGTAAGAGAGGACGATTATCTTCTACATGCGAAAAGATGCATGGAGATATTCGGGTATTCTCCTAAGGCATCCTCTCCTCCGGCGCCGGAAAATCGCTTTGCACCTCTGCCGGAGGAAGACGAAAAAGATGAAGAAGAATGCTGCGGGTGGTGCTGCTGCTTTTAATAACCGTTACCAATCTTCGGAACGACGATCGGCGAATTTTCTTTAATCGACTCTTTTTTAGGTACACATAATTCCCTTCCGGACAGGGACCGAAAGGAAGAAAAAAAGATTTGTTCGCTAAAAACCTGCTTATCTTTCCGCCGTTGGGTTGGGTTGCGCCGGCGCCGGCGTAAAAAGTCATGATATTCATAGGACGGCCGGCGTACGCTGCGTCATTTTAATGGGGATTCGCCATATCTTTTGGTCATTCCGCCTCGCGGTAGCGCCACGCGGAGGTATCGGCGAAGAGGGCGCGCAGCAGGCGGTTGTTTAATCCGTGGCCGGAGCGATAGCCCTCGACGCCGCCGCACATATAGCCGCCGGCGAGGTATAAGTCGCCGACGCAATCCAATATTTTATGGCGCACGAACTCGTCGGTATAGCGCAACTCTTCCTCGTTTAGCATGACGCCGTCCTTGAGAACGATGGCGTTTTCGAGCGATCCGCCAAGCGCCAAGCCATTTTCGCGCAAATAATCGACCTGGTCGGCGAAGCCGAAGGTGCGGGCGCGCGCAACGTCGCGACGGAAGCAGCCTTTGGAGACGTCGTATTCGCCGGATTGCCGACGAATGAACGCGTCGTTAAAGTCAATGGTCATGTTTACCGAAAATCCGTCGGCGGGGCGCACGCAGAGATAGGGCGGCGGCTTTCCCTGTACGCCGTCGCTTTCTTCGACGCGCACTTCCTTCATAATTTCAAGGACGCGGCGCTTGGCCTTTTGTTTTTTAACGCCGGCGCAATCTATCATAAAGGCGAAAGGCTCGGCGCTTCCGTCCATGATCGGCGCTTCCGGGCCGTTTACCTCAACCAGGCAATTATCGACGCCGCACGCCCATAAGGCCGCCATCACGTGTTCGACGGTGGAGACTTCCGCCCCGGCGTCGTTGCGCAGAACGGTGCCGAGCGTCGTGGAGCGCACGTTGTCGAATCGCGCCTTAACGAACGCGGCGGAATCGGAGGCGCCGAGGTCGGAGCGCACGAAGACGACGCCGGAATTTTCCTCCAGCGGACGCATCGTCATGCGAATGTTCTTGCCGGTGTGCAATCCTATGCCCTCGCACGAAATCGGGCGGGCGACGGTCGATTGCAGGGCGACGGAGGGGATGTCGGTCGTCATGGCGTGGCGTCCTTACGTTTAGGCATTGCTCTTTATCCTTCACTGTAAAGCCTGTTTCTTCTTCCGGCAAATCACGTTTTGTTACGCATTGTTACGAGGAAAGGATTTTAACGTGCGTACAGGTTCAGGGAAAAAACACCAATATAGGACTTACGCAGCGCGCATCTTTTTGGCGCTTTTGCGGGGATGGCGATCCGTCGTTATTAATTAAGGAAAAACACTATATATTAAAAATATAATCATATGCCTTGCGCATTTATCCGATATTTGTATAATATTTTTATATTATTATCGATTTTTCGTTACGAAATTATTTTTCTTACGCATTGCGTCATTTAAGTTGCTCGCTTGCACGGCAATGGCCGAACAAACGCTAAGTCCCGACATAATTACGTCTATTGCCGAAGCGCTGATTCAAAGATTTAACGATCTAAGCAAAGAAGCGACGCAGGAAGAGATGCTCGCTGCTTTTGAAAAAGCCACCTCCGCGTCTCTCCCATATTCCTCGTGGACCATCTCAAATTTAGCGTCCTTAGTCAAAGAAATCGCCGAACGCACCTCCCTTGCGCATCCCGAAGGCTCCTATCTTTACTTAACGTTGTCCGGAATAAAACTGACAGCCATCGAACAATATTCTATCTTCTTCAAAGGATGCAAGACATGCAGGGATGCGTACCGCGCCAAGATAGATAATGGGATAATCGAACGCATAGGCAACGTCGCGGCAATAAAAACGTCAGGCCGTAGCGCAATTAAGCAGGGATGCGAAAAAATTGCCACATGGGTTCTCAACGACGACAAATGCACCATTCACCGAAACGCCGACGTTTCCGTCGATATTCCGCAAAAACATGATTGGGAGAATCGATGGGGGAACACATATGGCGACAGATTGTTAAGAGAGAACAATTTAGTTTCTTCTTCGGAAAACGGTTTGGTCTCCATGCTCTCCGCAGGACGGGGCGCATTGCTTCTTAAATAACGAACGGCTTCCTTTCTTGCTCTTTTAAAAAACAAAAACATCTTTTTCTCGGGCGGTTCCTCGCCGTTGCGCGAACGTCCAACCGCCGGTATAGTGGAATAATGACCGACGTAATTCACGAAAAAGCATGAAAAAAAGAAACGCCTCGCTTCTCGCGCTTGCCTATGTTTGCCTTGCCTTGCATGGCCGGCAAGGCGAGGCGCGCGCCGCCGAGAAGCGCGTGCCGGATTCTGAGGCGACCGTTTTTTATTCCTATGCGCCGCTAGTGAAGTCCGCCGCGCCGGCGGTGGTGAACATTTACAGCAAAAAGACCGTGCCGCCCCGCTACGACGACATGTTTTCCCGATTGTTTTTGGGGAACGACCGCAACGGCGGCAGCGGCGCGCAGTCGCTCGGCTCCGGGGTGATGGTCGATCCGGAGGGATTGATCGTGACGTGTTACCACGTGATAGAAGATAGCGACAAAATCACCGTCGTGCTGAACGATCGCCGTGAATACGACGCGAGCGTGGCCTATCAAGACAAGAAAACCGATCTGGCGCTGCTTAGCGTCAATACCGGCGGCAAGCCGATGCCGCACATCGCCCTGATGGATTCGGACGATCTGGAAGTGGGCGACGTCGTGCTGGCCATCGGCAACCCGTTCGGGGTGGGACAAACGGTGACGAGCGGCATCGTCTCGGCCTTGGCGCGCAGCTCGGTGGGCGTATCGGACTACCAATTCTTCATCCAAACCGACGCGTCGATCAACCCGGGAAACTCGGGCGGCGCGCTTATAGACATGCAAGGCCGCCTTGCCGGCATTAACACTGCCATTTACAGCCGCACCGGGGGGTCCAACGGCATCGGGTTCGCCATTCCGTCGAACATGGTGCGCGCCGTCGTCGCCAGCGTGCAAGGCTACGGAAGGGTGGTGCGGCCCTGGCTGGGCGTGAAAACGCAAGATTTGACGCGCGACGTCGCCGACTCGCTGGGGCTGAATCGTCCGCTCGGCGCGCTCATCACCGGCATTTACCCGAGCGGGCCGGCGGAACGCTCCGGATTAAAGGTGGGCGACGTGGTCATTAAAATAGGCGACCACGAGGTGCCGGACCAGCACGCGCTGCAATTTCGCATCGCGACGCTGCGCGTTGGAACGCAAAGCCATTTCGCCGTCTATCGCAACGGAAAATTCTTAAAGCTTCCCATTCGCCTGGAGCCGGCGCCGGAGACGCCCCCGCGCGAGGCGCGCCTGCTTCAAGGGCGCCATCCGTTTAACGGGGCGACGGTGGTGAATATTTCTCCCGCCGTGGCGGAGGAGATGGACTTGCCCTACGACGCCAAAGGGGTGGCGGTGCAAAAAGTCGAGGGCAGCGCCGCCTTGGCCGGCATTCGCGAAAAAGACGTGATATTAGAGGTGAACGGCGCCGACGCGACGTCGACGTCGCAATTAGATCGCGCGTTGCGTTCGGCAAATTCCCGCTCCTGGCGGGCGACGGTCAGGCGCGACAATAACGTAGTGACGCTTTCATGGATGCTGTGACCGACATAAAACGAAACGTGGCGAAGATAGATTTACGGCGCGTGTTCTGCGTGGCCGACCGCTCCGCGCGGGCGAAGCAAGCGCTAAAGCTGGCGGCGAGCCGGTATGACTTCGCGAAATCGGCGGACGACGCCGACGCGATACTTGCCCTCGGCGGCGACGGGTTCATGCTCGACGTGCTCCACGGATATTTAGACAAGCGCCTGCCGATTTACGGCATGAATTGCGGCACCGTCGGGTTTTTGATGAACAGCTACCGCATCAACAAGCTGGACGAGGCCATTCGCTTAAGCGAGCCGGTGACGCTTTTTCCGCTGAAAATGCGCGCGACGAACGGCAAGGGCGAAACGCGCGAGGCACTGGCGGTGAACGAGGTGTCGCTGTTGCGGGAAACGCGCCAGGCGGCCAATTTGCGCGTGTCGGTCGACGGCTGCGTGCGCGTGCCGGAGTTGGTCGGCGACGGCGCGCTGGTATGCACGCCGGCCGGCAGCACCGCCTATAACTTCTCCGCCAACGGCCCGATCATTCCGTTGGGAAGCGGCATGCTCGGCCTCACCCCCCTCAATCCCTTCCGCCCCAGGCGCTGGAGCGGCGCGCTTTTGTCTGACAAGGCGCGCATCGACGTGGAGGTAATAGACCCCGCCAAGCGCCCCGTCAGCGCCGTCGCCGACTTCACCGAGGTGCGCGACGTCACGCGGGTGCGGGTGTTTTCCGATTCTTCCTCGCCCTTCACCCTGCTTTTCGACAAGGGCCACTCGCTGGAGGAGCGCATTTTGAACGAGCAATTCTTGAATTGACGGTTGCGTTGAACGGGAAAATTTTCTATGGCTTGCGTTAATCCTTCTTGCTTTTTTGGCGCGCCCCTATCCATCGCATAGACGCACAACCATCTTCGTCGTTTTTTCAAAACATAGCAATTAGCGATAGGTTCGCGTAAAGGAATCATGAGATACCTGCTTCCGCAGGGGTGACGGATAGGGTATGTTACGCGATGTAATAACGCTAACCTGTCGCTAGGTGATTTTTACGTTCCGACTGTTTCTTGATTCTCATCCGGCAACCGGAGACGCCTAACGAGATTTCGGCTTTCCCTATTCGCCTTTCTCCAGCCAATTGCGCAGCACCGTGACGGCCTCCTGCGGGTGGCGCTCGATGATGTCGTTGATGGCGCTCACCGACGAGTCTTTCATCTTGTCTTCAAACTGCGTGACGCTCAGCCAGTCTTCCTCTTCCTGCGGCGCGCTTTCGTCCATGGCGGTGATTTCGGCCAGCTCTTCCAGTTCTTTGTCGGTCAGGGCGGAACGCATCAGCTCTTCGTCCTGCTCGTCGCCGCGACCGATCTCGAACGCGCGCGACACGATGGGACGCACCACCAGCAATATGATGAGCGTCACCACCACGCCGATCATCAGGGTTTGGACGATGCTTCCCAGGTCGCGCTTTATCCACTCGAACGGTTTTTCCGGCTCTATGCCCTGTACGTCGCGCGAAAACGCCATGTTCACGATGCGCAATGCGTCGCCGCGTTTTTCGTCGAACCCGACGGCGGAACGCGCCAGCGCCTCCAATTTGTCCAATTCCTCTTGCGGACGCGGGCTATAGACGTAGTCGCCCTTCGCCTCGTCGAACGTGTATTGCCCGTCCACCAAAATGGCGACGGAGAGTTTTTTCACCGACCCCACGCCCTTGACGATTTTTTGGGTGGTTTTAGACAGTTCAAAATTGGTGACGGAATCGGTGCGCTGCGAGTCGTTCTTCGATTTCACGTCGCCTTCCGCGCCGGCCGGCGGAACGTTGTTGGCGACGCTCACGTCTCCGCCCGTCGAGTTGACGGAATTGTCGCGCGATTCGGTCGTTTGCACCGAACGCGCCACCTGGCTGTCCGGATCGAAACGTTCCGAATTGGTGACGACGTAATCAAAGTCGACGTCGGCGGTCACTTGCGCCTCGACGCGCCCGACGCCGACCGACCGGCCTATTAAATCTTCAAGAATGTTTTTGATGCGCTTTTCGACCTTTGCCCGGTATTCGTCGGCGCCTTCCGCGACCGAACCCGGATCTTCCGGGTCTTCCGCGCCTTTTTTAAACGGGCGCCCGTGCGTATCCACGATGGTGATGCGATGGACGCTTAATCCCGGCACGGCGGTCGCGACCAAATGGCTGATGGCGTCGATTTCTCCCCGATCGAGCGGTTCGAGGCCGCGCATGCGCAGCACGACCGACGCGCTCGGGTCTTGCGAGCGCCGCGCGAACAGGTCGCGCTTGGGCAGCACTAAATGCACCCGCGCGCCCGCCACCTTGTCGAACGAGCCGATGGTGCGTCCGAGTTCTCCTTCCAGCGCGCGCACGAGATTGACGTTATAGACGAAGCCGGAGACGCCCAATTTTTCTTCTCGGTCGAATATTTCGTACCCGACGGTGGCGCCGGCGGCCGGCAGCCCTTCCTCCGCCATCTGCATGCGGGCGCTTAAGACTTTGTTCGTCGGCACCATAATTTGCGCGCCGCCGCCGTTAATTTGGTAGTACATGCCCATGCGGTCGAGGCGAGAGAGAATGCGGGCGCTGTCTTCGGGGGAAAGGTTGCTAAAGAGCGGCACGAGCGACGGGGCGCTCAGGCGAACGGATAAAATCACCAGCGCCGCCATCACGGCAAGGGCGACGGCGCCCATCATGCCAAGCTTGAGCGGCCCGATTTCCCTGACTAGTTGTGCGGTAGAGGCCATGCGTCGCGCTTCGCGTTCCTTAACCGTTTTCGATGTTTAAGGATTATAAAGTTTTACGCAAAGGAGAGGACAAAAAAGCGAATTAATCCTTATGATTTTATACAAAAATAATAAAGATGCGGTATTTTTACATCTTTTTTAGCGTTTTGCATAACGTCAGGGCGCGCACCTGCGCGGCGCCGGCTTTTTTTAGGGCCTTGGCGCACGCCTCTACGGTGGCGCCCGTCGTATAGACGTCGTCTATCAGCAATATGTTTTTTCCCGCGATTTCTTCCGCGTTCCTTGACGGCGCCAGAAAGGCGGCGGAAAGGTTGCGTTCCCGCGCCTTCGCCGACAACGAGGTTTGGGGAGGGGTGGATTTTATTTTCAGCAGCGCGCGGTATGTAACGGGTTTCCCGCTTTGCCTTGCGATGCGCCGGGCAAGCAGGGCGGATTGGTTATATTTGCGGCGCCGCAATCTTTTTCTGCATGACGGCACCGGAATTATGACGTCCGAACGGGCGATGGCGTCCCTACCCGCCGCCGCCATTTGCGTCGCCATCATGGGAACCAAATCGACGGCGTCGCAAAATTTCAGGCGGTACACCAACTTTTTCGCCGCGTCATTATACGAAAGGGCGGCGATGGCGGCGTCCAGGCGGCGCGGAACCGTCATGCATTTGACGCATAATTGCGGACCCGGAACGAAATATTCAAAGGGATCGCCGCATTTCTCGCAATTCGGGGCGCCGATATGCTCCAGCTTTCCCCAACATGCGCCGCATAAGGCGCGGGCCGACGCCGTAGGCAGGCGGCACAGCGGACAAGACGGAGGAAACAAAAAGTCGACGACCCGGGCAAGGGCGTTGTTGAGCATGTTACCCGTCCATGCCGGGCTTTAAGATAGCGAGAAAGATGATAATTATCATCAGTACCGTAGGAACTTCGTTCACTATGCGGTAATAGCGGGCGCTGCGGAAGCCTTCGGCGCGCTCAAATTTTTTACGGTGCGCCGCGAGCAGGCCGTGTGCGCCGGCCATCGCGACGACCAACGCGATTTTCGCGTGGAGCCAGGGCGCGGAAAGCAAATCCGGCCGCATGAAGATCATTCCTGCGCCGAGCGTAAACGTGGCGATCATGGCGGGGGTCGCGATATAGCGCAGCAGGCGCCGCTCCATGGTTTTGAAGGTCGCGTCCGCCTCGCCGCCCTTCGTCGCGTCGGCGTGATACACGTAAAGGCGCGGCAAATAGAGCATCGCCGCCATCCAGGAAATGACGGCGACGAGATGGAGCGCCAATATTATTGCATATACGTACATTTACGCCGTTTCCGCTTTTTCTTCCAGCCACAAACGGTTGTCGCTCGCCGGGCGAAAATAATTTCCCTGAAGATAGTCGACGTCCATTTTCACCAATTCTTGCGCCAATTCGGTGGTTTCGACGAATTCCGCCACGGTTTTGCGATTGAAGTGGCGGCTGTAGTTAATCACCGTTTCGATAAGCAGCTTGTTTTCCGGCGCCTTGAACAAATTGCGCACGAACTTTCCGTCCACTTTAATAATGTTGACGGGCATAGTCAATAATTGCGTGAACGAGGTATGGCCCACCCCGAAATCGTCCAGGGCGATGCGGCACCCAAGCGCCTGGAACATGCGCATAAACTCTAAGATCGCCTTAAAATTATCCCTGCTTCCCGATTCGGTAATTTCGATGATCAATCGCTCGGCTATCTCCGGCGTGTCCTTAACGCCTTGCAGCAATTTTACGAATCCGTTGCGTTGAATGGTCAGGGTGGCGATGTTAATCGCGAGCGTTACTTCGGGGTAGTTGCGCAGCTCCTCGAGCGCCATGTCGCACACATAGGCGTCGAGCAGGTCCACCATTCCCATGCGCTCGGCCACGGGAATGAACGCCCCGGCGGGGGTCAGCGAATAATCGTCCTGTACGAGGCGCAGCAGGCATTCGTAATAGGCGACGTTATTCTCCCGGCAATCGATGATCGGTTGATAGGCGAAACGAAGGCGTTTTTTTTCAAGCGCATGGCGAATATATCCGGCGGTCACCTGGTCGTGGCGGGAATATTTGGCGAGCGTCAACGAAGGATCGAAGGCGTAATGACCCAACTGGCGCGATTTTGCGTGTTGCAGGGCGGAATAGGCGCGGTAGGCCATCGTTTCAAACCCCTCCGGCGCCTCCCCTTCGCGAGAAGATTGCGCCGCGCCGACGGTAAAGGTTAAATATAGGCCGGGCGGAGCTTCGGCTCCGTTAAATTCCGACACGCACGCCATAAATTTTTTGGCGGCGTCGTCGGCGGAGGCGTTTTTTTCCAGCGGAAGCAGGGCGTATAGTTGATCGATGGCATGGCGATAGGGCGTAAATCCCTTTCGTTCGGCCAAAAATCGACAAAACACTTGCAGTGCGTCCGAACCGCAAAGATGGTCGCCGTTTTCGGAGAACACGTCCTTAGCGTTTTCAAGCGAGGCGTGAAGCAACGCAACCTCTCCGCCTTTCACGCTTCGCAACGATTGCCGCAACCCGTCAAATTGCGCGCCGTGCAGAAATCCGAAAGAGTGATCCATAATGACCTTACCGATATCGCTTGCCGACGGGTATAGTTGCTTGAGCGAATCGCAGTCTACTTTATGCAGGCGAGCTTTTCCACAAATTCTTTCGCGTCGCTTGACGCGCAGGCGCCGTTTTCGCACGAGGGATTCCTCACCCCGTTCCGCGCCATGAAGTTGCGCACCTGGGAGGCGGAAATGGCCACGCCGGAGGATTTCATCGAGCTAAACGCGCCGTTGTCCGCGCTGGCGAACATTAACTTCACGCGACCGACCACCACGCCGGCCACCTCGCCTTTGGCGTCCAGCACCGGACCGCCGCTATTGCCTTTCTTGACGTTGCCGAGGAAATGAAACCGGGCCGCGCCCTCTCCGTAGCCGTTGCTTGCCGCCTCGGAGGAAAAATGCTCGTAAATCGCTTCCGCGCGCCCTTCGGTGGGGTATCCCGCCACCGCCAGCGCCGCGCCCTTTTCGACGTCGCCGCGCGATATTTTCGCCCATACGGGAGAGGATGCGTCCGTCCGGACCACGGCAAGGTCGGCGTCCTTGTCGATGGCGACCACGCGCCCGCCGTTTCCCTGCATCACGTTGCCCACGACAATTTTTCCGCACGATTTTACCACGTGCGCGTTGGTCAGCACCATGTTCGGCGCGACGTAAAAACCGGTGCCGCGAATGCGGCGCGTCGCCTTGCGCATGTAGGCGCCGTCGCGAGAGACGCTCGCCGAGGCGTATTTTTTGCCGGCGCCGGAGAAATAATTCGGAAACGCCGCCGAGCCGTCGGAGGAATCGCTATACGAGGTTTGGCTGTACGCGCCTTGGCCGTAAAAAGAGCCGTCGTCGGCGTTGTCCGACGTCAATACGGCCTCTTGAGCGAAAGCGGAGAAAGGGGAAGTCGAGACAGCGGCAAAAGAACACGCGGAAAAAATAACTGAACATAAGTTTACGATACGTTTCATTCGCCCTTCTCCTTTTTTCAATAAAAGGAGTTTACTACGAAATTAATTAATTAATTGCTATAATTGTAAAAAAATTTATATATTCTACCTTTCTGTATAGAGAAAACGGATAAAATTGCTCTTCATATACTAAAATATTAAATTTATTTAGCGTATCTTGGCGTTATTTACGATGCTTCTCCGTGGGCGTAATCTACGCGATTGCGACCAAACTGATTTCTTGCGCGAACGGCGAAACGCGCCTTGAAAGCCCGGCGATTCGTTATATGATACGGTCCATACAAGCATGGGGACGATCTCTACCGTCAATAACGCGAGATAAAAAATGAGCGCGACAAAAACCTTACTATTCTTTCTGGCCTGCGTCGGACTGGCGATCGGCGCGTATTTCGCCGCCGTCGGCCCGAAAAAAGGAACGGAGCGCCAAGCTGAGGCGCGCCTGCTTAGCGACGTCGAACGCGCCTCTCTGGACAAGGTGGAGAAAATCGTTATTTCCGCCCCTTCCGGAGAAAGCGTTTCCCCGCAAAAGGGAAAAAACGGTGCGTGGAAACTGCCGGAGAAAGGAAATTTTCCCGCCGACGCCGGCAAGATTCGCGATTTTCTGCTGCAATTATCGTCTTCGCGCGTCCTTGAAGAAAAAACCTCCGACCCGAAACGTTTTTCGCAATTGGGATTGGACGACGGGATCGAGGCCGCGTTCTACGACAATGAAGGTAAGAAATTTTTTTCCGCCGCCTTCGGAAAAAAATTTGAGGGAAGGGACGCCGTCTACGTCAAAACGGCGTCGAAACCGGCGGCCTATCTGGCGTCCGGCGTCTTCGATCTTTCCGCCGCGCCGATGGAGTGGGCAAACGTGAAGCCCATTGCCTTCCCGTCCGGATTGGTCGAATCGGTCGAGTCGGTCGGAACGCAAAGCGGCTATACGATAAAAAGAGAGGTGCGGGGCGACAAGGAGGAATGGAGGCTTGCGGGCGGAGCGGAAGGAAAAACTCCCAAAAGCCAAAGCGTCCTCGAAAGCGTTGCGGCCTCGCTGGAGGCGTTCGCCATTTCGGACATAAAGCCCGCCTCCGAACTCTCCGCCTATTTTGACGGAAGAGACGCCACCACCTTAATGTTTTCCCTCAAGGACGGCGCGTTGGTGATGGCAACGTTGGCCAAGGACGGCGCGGGAAAGGCGTGGGCGCGATTCGACGTGGCGTCGGCGCCCGTTCCCTCTAAAATTGACGAAGCCGCCAAGAACGCGGCAAAAGAAGCGGAAGCGACGTCGCCCCCTTCTCCCCTTCCCGACAAAAAAACCGAAAAAGAGCCTAAACCGCAGGATTTCGTGCTTGATTACGCCTTATTGCAAGAGTTGGTCAAGCAACGCGCGTTTAACATTCCGGATTTCGTCTATGACGACGCGACCAAACCGCTCTCCGCGTTGACGCAGTAACTTGAATGGCCGTCTATACCCCTATTGACGCATCCGCGATGCGGGAGTTGGTCGCACGCTATGACGGACCGGGCGCGTTCGTTTCTTACGCCCCTATTCTAGGCGGCGTCACCAACACCAATTTTCGGGTGACGTGCGAGCGCGGCGAAGCGGTGCTGACCGTCGTCGAAGACGGCACGAGCGCGAAAGACGCCGCTTTCTTCGCGCGCGCGATGGAGGCCGCCGCCGCGTCGAACGTGCCCGCGCCGCGCCCGTACCCGCTTATTTCCGGAGGATACGTCGCGGAAATCTACGGCAAGCCCGCCTTCCTCTGCGCCTTCCTGCCGGGAGAGTCGCCGAAACGTCCGGGCAACGCCCATCTTTATGCCCTCGGCGAAACGTTGGCCGCGTTTCATCTGGGCGCGGCCGGCATAACGGACGATAAGGAGAATCTCTGGAACATACAAAGGTGCCGAGCGTTTTTTGAAGAACGCCGGCGCGACGTGGAAAAAGCGTATCCCCGCGCGGCGTCATTGCTTGAAGAAGAATTTTGCTACCTTGCGTCGCACGATTTTTCGTTTTTGCCTAAGGGGATCGTTCACGGCGACGTATTTCCCGACAACACGCTGTTTGAAGGAACGCGGCTGGCCGGCGTGATCGATTTTTTTTACGCCTGCCGCGAAACCCTTCTGTACGATTTGGGCGTATGTCTTAACGCGTGGTGCTTCGAGCGGGAGGATTGTGCGTTTAACTTCACTAAGGCCAGTTTTTTTCTCAGGGGGTATCACGCCGGGCGTCCCCTAAGCGTTGACGAAGAACGTTACCTCCCCTATTTCTGCCGCCTTACCGCGCTGCGGTTTTTAACCAGCAGGCTGGAAGCGGCGCTCCGCGATTCGCGCCAAGGCGCGTTGGTGGCGCATCGCGATCCCGAGGAATATTGCAGGCGCCTGGCGTTTCATCGAAGCGTCAAGGGAGATCGTCCGTATGCAGCCATTTCGGCGGCGTAGCGAGGCGGCACATGCATAACGATTCGGACGCCGCCCCCCGCCAAACCGCCTTGCCGATTGCCGCGAGCATATCCCAAAACGACGGGATTTTTTACCGCAGCGCCTGCAACGACGCCGTCGCGGGCGCCGTACGAAAAGCGGCGGAAGATTCTCATTTTCGTGCGGTGCGGTTGATCGGCCCGGCGCGCTCCGGAAAAACGCGCCTGCTCAAAACCTTGGCGCGCGAAATGGCGAACGCCCATTACGTATGCGCCGACGCCGCGCCCTCATGCTTACGGGGCGACGTGACGTTGCACGTTCTGGACCGATTGGACGACGCCATCGACGAAAGGAGAGTTTTTCATTATATTAACTCCGTTCGCGAAAGCGGCGCCGCCTTGATCGTCGCCGACAGAGGGGAACGGCGCTTTTCCCTTCCGGATTTGGCGTCGCGCCTAGAGAGCTTTCCGTGCGTCTTTATGCCGCCGCCGGACGCGGAATTGCTGCAAACCTTGCTGGCCGAACGCTTCGCCGCCCGTCAGTTGCGCCCCTCCGCCACCGTTTTGCGTTTCATCGCGGGAAAAATAGAGCGGGACTATGCCGCGCCGGAAAAGGCCGTCCACGCGCTCGACGCCGCGTCGCTGGCGCTGGGCGCGCCCGTCACCCGCGCCTTGGCGACGTCCATATTGCCGTCTTTAGGAAAGCATATTTCTCTTTAGTTCCGGATAGACTGTGCTAGGGTGAAAATATAAATTAATATGTTAATTTTTTCTTCTTCGTCATTTCCGCCCCCACTTTCGTGAGGACAGGCTTCGCGGGAATCCGGC
>JBEVNR010000049.1:0-53841 GCA_040507985.1 Rickettsiales bacterium
GCTAAAATTTCGTTCGTTTTTGCGGGAATAGTGAACTATTTAGCTGCGCTGACCTTCGGTTCAAAAAAACGAAAGGAATTTGCAGCAAAAAAGACCAAAAATCCGGCCATTCTCAAAAAGTGCATACAGCCTAGCTAACGCTAAATAAAACCAATGATTGGCGCTTTTGCCTTGCCCCAAAACGTCGCGTTATTTTTTCTCTTTTCTTTTTTTAAGCGGGTGACGGTCGGAACCAAGGAAAACAAGGAAATAGGAGAGCAATCTTAAGAAATAACGGAAATACGTTCGCAATCCGAACGGCTTATGCCAAAAAACGGCGACCTGCGCAGCATGTCGGCACAAGCGGAAAGAAAACCTCTTACGCGGCGGAAGGGGCGTTCTTGATCTCGGGATTCCAGCTAAGAAGAGCAGACTTTACTCTTTCAAAGATAAAGTAGCAATTTACGATTTTTGCCGCCATTGCGAAGGCGTCTTCAACAGATGCCGCTTCTGTGGTCGTCCGTTTCGATACTTGATAGAGGTGGTCCGCCATCATAAGATATACGCTGTAGGTTAACGTTTCCAGCGTCATGTTTTTGAAAGCGGAAACATCTTTCGTTTCCAACGCCTTTATCGCCTTTGCGCCAAGCGCTTCAAGCGTTTCGGCGGATCCTGTTACTGCTGGCACGTTCATGCTATATCCGTTATCTAGTTTACTCCATGCGATAACGCCTTTATAAACGTTACTAATGCAGAGGAGCGCATCGTCCAACGGAAGTATGGCGGCAGGAGATGTAATGGTAATAGTCTGAGGTTTAGCCGGAATCACAGTAACCTGAGTTGCCTGAGATAGTGGGATGAATGCTGCCGGTTTGGGAGAAACTGGCTTTTGCAGCGCAGGAAAGCCGGAGAAAGCAGTTTCGTCTCTGAAAAAAAGCTTAGTCTGATCGGGAAGAGGCTTAGGAGCGGACGGAGCGGAAGCGCTTGGCGGACCGTAATTATTCGGATTATCGTCCCATTCATCGTCATCTTCTTGAGAAGGGGGGCCCCATTCCTCAAAATTAATGCCTTCCTCTACAGTCTCTGCGGGAGGAGCGGATGGAAAAAGAGCATATTGCGGTTCGGATTGCTGCGATCGCTGCTCTAGCTGCGATATGGAATACAGTATTTGTGTTGATTCCAGACAAGCGCAAAAAAGCGCTTTGGCGGCATTGAGTTGAGCGTTATCATAACTTTTCCCCGAAACTGCGCACACACACGGAAGCACCCAATAGAACGCTGTTTTCAGCGATTGCGCGAAGTCCGGCTTGGGCGTCACCCGCTTTAGCTGTTTCACGTACGCGCTCGTATCGATTGGAACACACGCATCGTCTAGATAGAACGTATCTCCGGATAAACGTTTAGCTTGCCAGAAGATAGATCTGCGAGAAGCCGTCAATTCTTCATCTTTGATTGCGTTAGCATAGCACGTTTCCATAGCGGCGCAGACAGTAGCGAGCAAGTTGGCAATCCAAAGCATGTTTTGGCCATCCATTTGCTGAGGTAACGCTTTACCCAACTCTACGAGAAGCGAAAGGGTTTCCTTAAGCTGCTTTAGCGTGACGTTCGTAACGCCAAGCTTTTGCGAGATTGAGTTCAGCCATTTTTCCAAAGAATTGCGCTCGTAGACCTTTTCCTGTCTTTGAGGAGGAGCAGTGATCGTCATTCCGGAAAGTTGAGCGCTAAGATCGTCCGCGTTACCGGAACGCTGCATCTGCTGCGGCGGTTGGTACTGAGGCTGCGGCGGTTGGTACTGAGGCTGCGGCGGTTGGTACTGAGGCTGCGGCGGTTGGTACTGAGGCTGCGGCGGTTGGTACGGCTGCTGCGGCGGATACTGCTGCTGCTGCGGTTGGTACGGCTGCTGCTGCTGGTACTGAGGCTGCTGCGGCAGTTGGTACGGCTGCTGCGGCGGGTACTGAGGCTGCTGCGGCGGCGGATACTGCTGCTGCTGGTACTGAGGCTGCTGCGGTTGGTACGGCTGCTGCGGTTTTCTTGGCTTATGTTGCTGCTGAGGCTGCGGGTACTGCTGCTGAGGCTGCGGGTACTGCTGCTGCGGCGGTTGGTACGGCTGCGGCGGGTACTGAGGCTGCGGCGGCGGGTTGCCTCTCTTGGTAGTTTTCCCTTTCCTTGCAGACGCTTCTTGAGGAGCAGGCACTGCTACGGACATAGAAGGATACGTACCGGGAACAAAGGTCGCTTGCGGATCCATGGCGAAGCAAGGACGGCGGCGGAGAAAAAGGGAGGAAGCGTGACTTCGATCGAGAAGATGTGGGGGTAATAAGCGGCGAGAAACCGTTTATTCGGAGACAAGGGAATGTAAGCCGATTATATCAAGGAAATATCTAGAATCCATTACATTTCAAAATAACGGCAAGTCCTTTCCCTCAGAGTAAAAATATAAATCAATATATTAATTTTTGCTTATTCGTCTTTGCCGTGGACGCAATCCTCATCGCGATTGACAATCTAGGACAAGATAGATAATACTACCAAAAATCTTACGAAAGAATCTATCCATGCCCAAACGCACCGATATAAAAAGCATTATGGTTATCGGCGCCGGTCCGATCGTCATCGGCCAGGCCTGCGAATTCGACTATTCCGGCACGCAAGCCTGCAAGGCGCTGAAGGAAGAAGGATATCGCGTCATATTGGTCAATTCCAATCCCGCGACCATCATGACCGATCCGGGCGTGGCCGACCGCACCTACGTGGAGCCGGTGAACGCTGAAACGGCGGAGAAAATCATCGCGGCGGAGCTTCCTGACGCGCTGCTTCCGACCGTAGGCGGCCAAACGGCGCTCAATTGCGCGCTGGAGCTACACGCCAAAGGCGTTCTGGAAAAATACGGCGTAACGATGATCGGTGCGCTTCCCGACGCCATCGACAAGGCCGAAAACCGCCGTCGCTTCAACGACGCCATGGCCGCCATCGGGCTGGAGACGCCACGCAACGCCGTCGTGCATTCGTTGGAGGAAGGCTTGGCGGAGTTGCCGCGCATCGGCCTTCCCGCCATCATTCGCCCGTCTTTCACTCTGGGCGGCAGCGGTGGCGGCATCGCGTCGACGGAAGAAGAGTTCAGGGAGATCGTCGCCTCCGGACTCGACGCCTCCCCCACGCGCGAAGTGTTGGTGGACGAATCTATCTTAGGATGGAAAGAATACGAGATGGAGGTCGTGCGCGACAAAAACGACAACGCGATTATTATTTGCTCCATCGAAAACGTTGATCCGATGGGGGTGCATACCGGCGACAGCATCACCGTCGCCCCGGCCTTGACCTTGACCGACAAAGAATATCAGCGCATGCGCAACGCCTCCATCGCCGTCTTGCGCGAAATCGGCGTGGAAACGGGCGGATCGAACGTGCAATTTGCCGTGAATCCCAAAGACGGGCGGCTGGCGGTGATCGAGATGAACCCCCGCGTCTCGCGCTCGTCGGCGCTGGCGTCGAAAGCCACCGGCTTCCCCATCGCCAAAGTCGCGGCCAAGCTGGCGGTCGGATACACGCTGGACGAAATCGCCAACGACGTCACCCGCGTGACGCCGGCCTCGTTCGAGCCGGCCATCGACTATGTGGTGGTAAAAATTCCGCGCTTCACCTTCGAGAAATTTCGCCGCGCGCGCCCGTTATTGTCCAGCGCGATGCGCTCGGTCGGCGAAGCGATGGCCATCGGCAGAAGCTTTGCCGAGGCCTTGCAAAAAGGCTTGCGCTCGATGGAAACGGGCCTCACCGGATTAAATCCGCCCAAACGTGTTCCCTCGACCAAAGACGCGCTGCTCGCCACGCTGAAGGAACTTTCTCCGGACCGACTGCTGCGCGCCGCTCATGCGCTGCGCATCGGCGCGACGGAAGAGGAAGTGTGCGCGGCAACGCAATACGATCCGTGGTTCGTGGAGCAACTCGCCGCCTTGGTGGCGGCGGAAGGCGAGATTGCCAAAAACGGATTGCCCGAAGACAAAGACGGATTGCTGCGCCTAAAAATGCTCGGCTTTTCCGACATGCGGCTCGCGGAGTTGTCCGGCAAAAAAGAACGCGACGTCCGCGCCCTGCGCCATAGGCTCGGCGTGCGCCCCGTCTATAAAACGGTGGACACCTGCGCGGCGGAATTCGCCTCTTTCACGCCCTATATGTATTCCTGCTACGAAAACGGCTTTGCGGGCGCCCAGGCGGAATGCGAGTCTAATCCCACGGGCAAAACCAAAATTATTATTCTCGGCGGCGGCCCCAATCGGATAGGGCAAGGCATTGAATTTGACTATGCCTGCGTGCATGCGGCCAAAGCCTTGTCGGCGGCCGGATATGAAACGATCATGATTAACTGCAATCCCGAAACCGTCTCGACCGATTACGATACGTCCGATCGGCTGTATTTCGAGCCGCTGTCGGCGGAAGACGTGATCGAAGTGGCGCGCACGGAGCAGGAAAACGGTACGCTACTCGGCGTGATCGTGCAGTTTGGCGGCCAAACCCCGCTGAAATTATCGAAGGCGCTGGAAGAAGAGGGCATACCCATCATCGGCACGTCGCCCGATAAAATCGATCTGGCGGAAGACCGCGACCGCTTCCGGAGCCTGCTCTTGTCCATAGGTTTGCGCCAGCCCCAAAACGTCATTTGCGCAACCATCGAGCAGGTGGAAAGCGAGGCGGCGAAGCTGGGCCTCCCCGTGGTGGTGCGTCCGTCCAACGTGCTGGGCGGTCGGGCGATGGAAATCGTTCACACCGAAGAGAAACTGCGCGGCTATCTCGAACGTCATCGCGACGTGCTGACCGACGGGCCGATTTTACTTGATAAATTCCTCGACGATTCGATCGAAGTCGACGTCGACGTGCTTTCCGACGGCATAGACGTGCGCATCGCCGGCATTATGGAGCATATCGAAGAGGCGGGCGTGCATTCCGGCGATTCGGCGTGCGTGCTGCCGCCTTACAGCCTTTCGCCCGACATGGTCGCCGAAATTACCGAAAGTTCGATCAAGCTGGCGAAGGCGCTGGACGTGGTCGGGCTGATGAACGTGCAATACGCGGTCAAAAATAACGCGCTCTACGTGCTTGAGGCCAACCCGCGCGCCTCGCGGACGGTGCCGTTCGTGGCGAAGGCGACGGGGCTCCCCGTGGCGAAAATCGCGGCGCTCATCATGGCCGGCGCAAAGTTAAAAGAATTGAGCTTGCCGGACCCGGCAACCGGCCATTACGCCGTGAAAGAGGCGGTGTTCCCCTTCGCGCGGTTTGAAAACACCGATATTTTGCTAGGGCCGGAAATGCAATCGACCGGCGAGGTCATGGGGGTGGACGCCAACTTAAACCTTGCCTTCGCCAAGGCACAAATCGCCGCCGGATCGACGATACCGCTCTCGGGCAACGTGTTGTTTTCCGTCACCGACAAAGATAAGCCGGCCGCGTTTAATTTGGCGCTGAAATTAAAGGACGTCGGCGGCTTCACCCTGATGGCCACCGGCGGCACGGCGCAATATTTCCGCGACCACGGACTGACGGAAACGCAAGAGGTGAATAAAATCATTCACGGCGGCGACGACCACGCCCAGGCGATCATCGAGGCGGGAAAAGTGCGGCTGCTGATTAACACCGACGCCGACTCGACCGGCGACGCCGCGAAAATTCGCCGCTCGGCCTATATGCGCAAAACCCCCTACACCACCACCATTCCCGCCGCCCGCGCCATGGTGAACGCCATCGCCGAATATCGCGCCGGCAACGTGCCGGGAGTGATGGCGTTGCAAGATATCGGGCGGTGACGCTCGCGCGTACGCGTTAGACCCTATTCCGCCCCTTCCGCCGGAACGGACGTCGACGGCAAAAAAACAGCGGCGCAAGGATTTATTATGATTTCGCTTTTACTATTGTGCTATATTTTAGCGTAAAAAATAAAAACGGCGACGGTATATGTCATATGCTACCGCAGGCTCCGGCGACGCGTCCGGGGGCGGACAAAAAATTCTCATCGTGGAAGATAACGGCTTAAACATGAAGCTGTTTCGCGATGTGCTCGAAACCCAGGGGTTTCGCGTGGTCGGCACCGCCGACGGCAACAAGGTGTGCGACTTGGTGGACGAGGAAAAGCCCGATCTGGTGCTCATGGACATTCAATTGTCCGAAGTGTCGGGCTATGACGTGATCGAACGCCTGAAGGGAGACGCTTCGTCCGCCGACATTCCCATTATCGCCGTCACCGCCTACGCCATGCGCGACGACGAGCGCAAGGTGCGCGAGTTGGGATGCGCGTCTTATATCTCCAAGCCCATCTTCATCGGTCCGTTCGTTAAGGAAATCCGCGAGGTGCTGGCCAAAAGCGAAACGGAACGCGGCGCGCGCGTCGAATAGAGGGACGAATACGCATGACCGCCAAGGTGATGATCGTCGACGACCTTCTCCCCAACATCAAGCTGCTTAAAGCGAAGCTGGAGAGGGAATTCTATCAGGTCATCACGGCGACCAACGGCGTGATGGCGCTGGAGCGGCTGGAGACGGAGCGCCCGGACATCATTCTTCTCGACGTCATGATGCCCGAAATGGACGGGCTGGAAACCTGTCGGCACATTAAGGCCAACCCCCTGCTCAGCGACATTCCCGTGGTGATGGTGACGGCGCTCAGCGACAAAAGCGACCGCATCGCCGGATTGACCGCCGGCGCCGACGATTTCCTCACCAAACCGATTAACGACGTGGCGATGTTCGCCCGCATTCGGTCTCTGGTGCGGTTTAAAACCATGACGGACGCGCTGAAGCTTCGCGCGCAAACCGGGCGCGAGTTCGGCAACTCCGCCATATCGATGGACAAAACCAACGACATTAGCGGATCGAACATTTTACTCATCGAAGACAACGAAACGCAGCTCGGGCAAATTAACGGGGTGCTGGAAAAAATGCGCGCCAACGCGTTCGCCTTTTCCAATCCGGCGGCGGCGGTTCAGTCGCTTGGCGAGCGGGCGTACGATTTAATTATCCTCGACTCCTCCATGTCCGAAACCAACAGCCTGCATTTATGCGCCAATTTGCGCAGCCAGGAAATGACCGCCAACGTGCCGATCATTTTGCTGATCGAAGAGGAGGACGGCGACCTGCTGGCGCGCGGATACGACATCGGCATTAACGATTATTTGCTCACTCCCCTTGACGGCAACGAAATAAAGGCGCGTTGCGGCATTCAACTGCGCCGCAAGCGCTACCAGAACGCCCTGCTCGACGACCAGCATAAAAATCTGGCCCTGTCGCAGATAGACGCCCTGACGGGATTATATAACAGGCGCTATTTCGACAGCTACTTCGCCCACAATTTGCGCGAGGCGGTGCAGCAACGCAAGCCCTTGTCGCTCATGATACTCGACGTTGACCATTTTAAGCGCGTAAACGACATATACGGCCATCTGGCCGGCGACTGCATCTTAAAGGCGATAGCCTCCCGCATCGACGTGCGCGCCGCCGATCTGGTGGCCAGATACGGCGGAGAGGAGTTTGCCGTCGTCATGCCGAACACGGCGGTGAGCGACGCGGCGAAGGCCGGAGAGCGCATTCGCCAATTGGTGGAGTCGGCGCCGTTCGAGGTGCCGGGAGGAAAGCGCCCCATCTCCCTTACCGTGAGCGTCGGAGTCGCCTGCGCTTACGAACACGACAAGGCCGACACGCTCATAGAACGCGCAGACGAAGCGCTCTACCACATTAAAAATACGACGCGCAACCGGGTGGCGGTGTCTTTGCGGCATTAGGCTTACAATTAACCGGAATTAAGATGACTTAACACATTTCGTCATTCCCTCACCGACACCGACAAGGCGTGCGCGTGCAGTCCTTCTTTTTCCGCCAACAGCCGCGCCGACGAAGCGATGCGGGCGAACGAGGCGGCGTCGTTGCGGATGTACGAGACGCGCTTAAGGAAATTATATACCGACAATCCGGAGGAGAACGCCGCCGTGCCGTCCGTAGGCAAAACGTGGCTCGGACCGGCGATATAGTCCCCTATCGCCTCGGGCGTATAATGGCCGGCAAAAATCGCCCCCGCATGGCGCAGCAGCGGCAAATACGCGTCCGGATCGTCGCACAGCAGCTCCACATGTTCGGCAGCGATGCGATTAGCGATTTCCGCCGCCTCTTCCCGCGATTTCGCCACCATGACGGCCCCGTGGTCTTGCCAACTTGGCAAGGCGATGCGCCTTCGCGGCAATGTCTCCAGAATGCGCTCGACCTCGCCTATCGTTTTTTCGGCGAACTCGCGGCTAAAGCAAATAAGGTAGCATTTGGCGTCGACGTCGTGCTCGGCCTGCGACAATAAATCCGCCGCCGTCCATGCCGGATTCGCGCCCTCCTCGGCGATGACCAGAATTTCCGACGGCCCGGCCACCATGTCGACGCCCACCACGCCGAACAGGCGGCGTTTCGCTTCGGCGACGTATTTATTTCCCGGCCCGACGACGGTCGCGGTTTTGGGAACGGTTTCGGTGCCGAAGGCCATGGCTGCAATGGCCTGCGCCCCGCCAACGCTATAGATTTCGTCAATGCCGCACATATGCGCCGCCGCAAGGACGGCTTGGTTAAGCTTGCCCTCGGGCGCCGGCGAACACATGACCAGCCGCTCGACGCCGGCCGCCCGCGCCGGCATGGCGTTCATAATCACCGAGCTGGGGTACGACGCCGAACCGCCGGGAACGTATAGTCCCGCCGAATCGACGCGACGCCACATGTTGCCAAGCTCGACGCCCTCTTGATCGACGAAAAACATGTCTTGCGGACCGGTGTTCCGGTGATAGGAAAGAACGCGTTCGCAAGCGAAGCGCAACGCCTCTTTGGTCCGGACGTCGAGCTCGGCGAAGGCGCGGGCGATGGCGTCTTTTTCCACGCGGAGTTCGGACGCGCGCTCCACGTTTCTCGCGTCGAAGCGATTCGTATACTCCACCAACGCCGCGTCGCCGCGCGCATGCACGGCGTCGACAATTTCGGCGACGGCGGTCGCCGTTTTCGTATCAAGCGCCACGCGCTTAGGCGCAATCGCGACCTCTCCGTACGGGCCTTGCCGCACCTCGCGCGACGCCTTAACCAAAAACGCGGTCACGGGCTTCCTCCATCACTTTAACTATTGCCGTCGCTTGCTTCGGATACAACTTATAATAGGCGCGATTCACGATAAATCGCGACGAAACGTCGGCGACCTTCTCTAATTCCGTCAATCCGTTTTCCTTTAAGGTGCGACCGGTGGAGACAAGGTCGACGATGCAATCGCACATATGCAATATCGGCGCAAGCTCCATGGCGCCGTGCAGCTTGACGCATTCGGCGCGCACCCCGCGCCCGGCGAAATGTTCCGCCGCCAGCGTCGGGTATTTCGTGGCGACGACGGCGTACCCGCGCTCGTCCGCCCGCGCGTAAGGGCATACGCCCTCTACGGCGGCCACCGAAAGCCGGCACCGGCCGATGCGCAGGTCAATCGGGGAATACACGCGCGTCCGCGCGGTTTCGTCCACCACGTCGCTTCCCGCTATGCCGAACGCCGCCGCGCCGTAAGAGACGAAGGCGGCGACGTCGAAACTGCGCACTTTTATCACCCGAAGGCCGGCGCGCGCCGAGGAAAATTTCAGCGCCCGCGACCCCTCGTCGAAAAAATCCGCTTCCGGCGCCATGCCGGCGGCCTCCAGCACGGCGGTGGCCTCTTCCAAAATGCGCCCTTTCGGCAGGGCTAAAATATGCTCTTCCATATCTCGTTTAACAGCTAAGAATTTTTTAACTCCGCGCCCCTAAAATAACGCAACGTCTATTGTATTTAAGGCAATAGAGTTATATGATCGCCATGGGTCAAACCGTTGTCCGCGCGCCGAGTATAATCGAAAACGCCACGCTATGCATGTGAAAAAATATTTTTTTCTTTTCGCCGCCACGGCGCTCACGCCCTATGCGCCGCTATGCGCACAAGAATTGCCGGCGGTCGAAATTAATTTAGACGCCCTTTCCGCCCTTGCGCCTTCCGGAGAAGCCGCACAAAAGCCCTCGCCGCACGAAACCATCGCGCCCTCTCGCCTTACCCCCTCCCGATTGGCCGCCGCCGCGTCCGATTCGGGATACTATCCGGGGCCGGAAGAGCATGACAACGTTACGCCGCCTTCGCCTCCGCCTTCTTTCAACGCCATGCCTCCCGCCCTTACCGCCCGTGCCGCGCCGCCGCCGAAAAAGCGCAAGGGATTCGTCACGGAATTTAAGGAAGCGGCCTCGGATCTCGGGTCCACCGTCACCGGGTCCGTGGCGAAGCTTTTCGGATCGGGAAAAAAAGACAAAAAAAATACGCGCAACGCTCCGCCCCCTTCGGCGCCGAACGCGTATGCGCAAGGGCAATTCGACGCCGGTCCTTACGTGCCCCCGGCGTACGACATCGCTCGCGGCGCCCCGCCGCCGGAAAACATACGCCACGCCTACGCCCCCATATCGGCGGAGCCGAGCGCGCCTGCGCTTGCGCAAAACGACGACGGGAGCGCCGTCGCCTATAGCCTTGCGCCGCCTCCCGCACCCAAGCAGGACAACGCTCCCGAAAAAGGAAATATTTACACGCTCGACAACATGCGGATGAGCGCCGACGAAAAATGGGCGAACGACGCCTCGACCGTGCGTCGCGCGCCCAGCATCATCGACGCGCGGCAAAAAGAGGAATACGTCTCCCTATCTTCCGACGACCGCCAAAACGACGGCGCGTCTCTGCCGTGGGAAGCGGACGCCGCCGTGCGGCGCGGCGCCGTTCCCGTACCGAAGCCCGCCATTATGGAGGAAAGCGACGTGCGCTTTTCGTCGAGACCCGCGCCCCGCCTGCCTGCGCCGCCTCCTCCGCCCGCTCGCCGGACTCCGCCTTCCGGCAGCGGCATCGACGCTATCGCCTCCGCCGGCGCTCCCTCCTCTCCCCCTCCCCCCATGCCGCCGGAGGGAAGGTCGCCGCCGCTTGTGTATGCCCAGCCGCTGCGCGCTCCCGTACCGCTTGCCGGCGAAAAAATCATCTATGCCGCTCCGCCGGGAGCAAAACCGGGCTTCTACGCCTTGCGTAGCGGACAAATGGTTAGCATGGAAGACGGATCCGTCGTTCCGTCCGCCCCCAAGCCGCGCGAGAAGGCGCCGCCTAAAAAATCTCCCGCCAAAGTCGCCGCCAAAAAAACCGCCGAGCAAAAAATCGCCAAAACCGAACCTAAAAAACCGGAGCCGCCGAAAGAGGCGCCGGCCAAGCCTGCGCCCGTTCCCCCATCCGCTCCCGCCCAACCGCAATCGGATGTTTTTGACGTATCCGACTTGCCCGAGCCGCCGCGCGTCGACGCCCCCTCCCCTCCTCCCGCCGCACCGCCGCCGCAAAAAGAGCCGACCAAGGAACAAAAAACCGAGCTTTCCGACGTCGAAGCCATCAGCAAGCGTATGGAGGAGCTGCGCAAGCGACGCCAGGCCGCCGTTCCGGAGGATTTGCCGGCGGACGAAGACATGTTCGCGGATTTAGATAAGGAAGCGACGCCGAAAGGCAGCGAAGGCGGGGGACTGCCTCCGCGCGACCGCGACGCGGCCGCACCGCCGCCTTCCTCCGCACCCCCGGCGCAGGCGGCTCCCGCTTCCGTACGTCCGGCGGAAATACAAGAGCCGATAAAAGAAGCGCCCAAAGAGCCGCAAGTCGCCGTTCCGAGCGCAGAAGAAAACGACGTGCTGCTGGGAATGGCGAAAATGGACGCGGAATCGGAAGAAGACGCGGCGAACCGCGCGCGCGCAACGGCGGCGGAAGCGTTTGCCAAGCGTAACGTCGAGCGACGGAAATCGGCGAAAGAACCCTCTCCCGCCGCGCCGAACGCCCCGACGTCGGAAGAAGCCGCGCTGGCGAGCCTGGCGGCGACGGACGCGGCGACGCCCACTTCCCCGCCGCAGCAAGAAACGCCCACCACCAACGCCGCCTTGACCTTTGCCTCCGGCGAGGAAAATCTGACGGCGGAGCATAAAAAACAACTGGACGCCTTCGTCGCCGACGTGAAGGACAAAGGCGACGCCGTGTCGGTGGTGGGGTACGCCTCCGGCGACGCAGGCGGAAAATCTCCCGAATATATTTCGCTTAAGCGCGTGGTCGCGGTGAGGAACTATATAGTCAGCCGAGGCGTGGCGCACGGTCGCATTCGCATCAAGGCGAAAGGCGACGCGTTCGGCAATCCGGGAGACGCGGATAAAACGTTCGTTTCAACGGACAAGGGGGAATAGTCGGCAAGCAGCAAGCGTTTCGCAATAAAAACAAAAAAAATTAATGCGAAAACGTGTTGCGTTTTTCTATTATACGGCCCATAAAGTAACCCGTGTTTTTTTATTGTAAGGAACTTTCTACGCATGACCGTCGTCACGCGGCTTGCCCGAATATCCGATCTTGACGCCGTCACGCGCATTGAAAAAAGCGCGTTCGACCCAAGCATTCATAGACCGACTTCGCGCAGGCAATATCGTTATTTGCTCACTAAAGGAAACGCCGACATTTTATTGGCGGAAAACGAAAACGGCATTTGCGGATGCGCCGTAATTTTCTACCGTAAAAATTCCTCCCTTGCCCATCTTTACGCCATTGCCGTATCGCCGGACATGCAATCGGCCGGGGTGGGGCGCGCCTTGTTTCGCGCCTCGGAGCGCCATGTCGGCGCCAAGGGAAAAACGGGGATCATTTGTGAAATTCGCACCGACAACCACGTGTTCCGGTATGCCGCGAACGGCTATAAAAAAATCGCTGACCTGCCGCGTTATTTCCCGGACGGATGCGACGGCATTAAATTGCGAAAAATATTTTCCGACTCTCCCGTCGCGCATAACGAGGCGCCCATAAACGGATGACTGCCGATTCCCTTATTTTATTAAACATGAAATAAATTATGGCTTGAAAAACGTATGAGGCACGATTAATATGCGTTAGGTTAAGAATTTATTAAAGGAGCGAGCGACGTGTCCATCGTGCAGAAACTTATGCGGCAAATTCCCGAGCTTGCGGACGCGGAAGAGGCGCCGCCGTTCGACCGTCGCTACGTTCGCAAGCTCTCCGAATTAACCGGAAGCGCGTTGCAAAAAAATTGCGACGTCATGCAGCTTTCTAACGGCGACGTGGTGGTGGCCGAAATCAAGACCGTATTTTACACCTATCGCTGGGACGACAGGAAGGGCAAGTTCCTCCGCAGCAAAAACGTGCGCAAACGTCGCATGTCCGACGATTTTTCGGATATGGAAATGGAAAACGACGTCGAAACGGAATACGGAGAGGAAGAAAAAGAACCGCAACATGCCGCGAAAAAATCGCCCGCCCGTCGCGCGCTCCCGGAATTTGCGGAATAAGTCTATAACGCCCCCATGAAAAAAAGTAACCGTAACCGCTTGACGTTGCTGGTAAGCCTATCGGCTCTCGCCGTTTTTTTTTCTATTGCGGCGGGGTACGCGTTTTCCCTTAGCGATAAATCGCACTTACCGTTCGGCGGCGAAACGCTCGACCGTCCCCTTCCCTCCTTCGCGCTCACGGACACGGAAGGCAACGCCGTCAGCGACGCCGATTTTCGGAAAGGAACCGTCATACTCAACGTTTTCGCCTCATGGTGCGCTTATTGTGCCGTCGAGCATAGCGTATGGAACGCGCTTCGCGAAAAGCGTCCGGACGCGCTTGTGATTGGGTCGGCATGGGCGGATAATCCCGTGGCGCTCAAAAACTGGCTACAAAAGCGCGGAAACCCGTATAGTCGCGTAATCGACGATCCGGACGGAAAGCTCGCCATGAATTTAGGCGTAACGGGCGCGCCGGAAACGTACCTCATAAAAAACGGAAAAATCGTCGCGCGTTTTGCCGGCGCCATATCGGAAGACATGTTGTATGACGTATTGTTGCCGTTTCTCGCGTCGCCTTAACGCCTGCCGCATGGCGCCGTTGGCGATCGCGCTGCTATTTTTTCCTCTTGCGGCCCATGCGATCGCCATAGAAAAACGGCTCGACGATTCGGCCTTAGAGGCCGAGGCGCGCGATATATTTAAGGAATTGCGATGCATGACGTGCGCCGGCGAGTCCATCTACGACTCGCGCAGCCCTCTGGCGTCGAACATGCGCAAGAAAGTGCGCGACGACGTGGCGGAGGGCAAGTCGCCGGACGCCATTACACGCTATTTCGTCGAGCGATACGGCGACGCCATATTAATGGCGCCTCCCAAAGGAAACGTGTTTTTATGGGCGCTGCCGATTGTCTTAACCGCGACGGCCACGCTCGCCGGCGCCTGCGTCGCATTCAAAACCAGGCGGCGCTAACGCGGCGCCATCTCCGGCATTCTTGCCATAGGAATGCCGATATAATGCCGGTCCATCCACCATATGAACGCAACGGACCTCGGTAGTAAGGAAAATTTTTTTCCTTTTTTTAAAAGGCTGTAGCGATGTAACTTTTAGGCGGTTTTAGAAGGAGTTTAGCCTTCCTAGCAATCTTACGGAGGCTAAATTTCGACGCGAAACCGTCTAAAAATCCCCAAAAAATCGCCTAAAAGTTACATCGCTACAGCCTCTAAGACCATTATACGGCCCTAACGTTCACTCATGTTCTCCTTTGGCATAAGACGTCAACATATTGAAAACAGATCCTTCAAATTTTTGATTGGCAGTTCTCAGTACGTCATCGACCTCTATGGCGCGCGCGCAATCAGGAAAACGCTGCTTGGAATTGCTTTCATCTCTATTTAGCCAATATTCTGGATCGTTAGAATACACGATACATACTCCGAATGCGGAGCGATCGCTTCCTCTTCGCTTGAACGGTTTTTTCATTGCGTGGGGAAGCTGCCATCTTTGAAAATCTTCTATCGTTTGATTTTTTTTCGTATATTCCTTAGCTTCTTGAAGCTTACTTTTCCTATCCGGCAACTCCCGGCGCGGTAACTCCTCTAGCGGCGAAAACGATATAATAACGGCGCTATCGTCAGCGTTCAGAATGATGTTGAATGCGTGCAAATGCGCCGAGACAAAAGAAGACGCATAACTTTTATATTCTTCCAATCCTTCCGATGCATCGTCGCACGAAAATTCGGAGTTAGAATATGCTGCAACTCCAAAACCAAAAGCGCTATAGGTTATGACGCATAACGCTCCGTCGGCGGAACGGGAGCGATTTGCTTTTGCCGATTCAATCACGTCGTGGATTAGTGGCTTCATTTGCTCCGACGCATTATCCGGCGTAAAGACAATGATCCAATCTTTTGGCGGCGCTACTTCCCCATCTTCCTCCTTCGACGCTACTTCCCCGCTTGTTCTGCTTTCATCGCCCTCCTCATTAACCAAATCGACAAAAGTAACTTTTTTATTCGCCTGACGGTCGTGGGCAGTAGACATGATGTGCGTAAAAAAGTAACGACGCGTGGCGTTTTTTATGACAATAAACGCAAAAATATATATGTTTTACACTATATAGAAAGAATGCGGTATGGCAAGACGATTCATCGACGCTCCGTTACACTATAACGCGCTAACGCGGCGCTATCTCCGGCATTTTCACCATAAGCGGCACGAAAACTACAGCCAATATGATTTATATTGATTTATGTTTTTTTTTAAAAGAAATCAATCTGGGCGTACGCGTTAAGAGAGAAAAAAACTAGCGATAAACGGCCTGCCGTTCGAATAACAACATAAACGACCGTTTGTCCTTACAAATTAATCAAATGGACGGTAATGTTTGTGAATTGCGGAAAGACGCGCAAAAACTGATTCTTAAGCTCACAGTAGAGCAAAGCATTTTGTTCGTTCAATGCTCCCGCATCCGACAAAGAAGGATTCACTAACGTGTGATTCGGGTCGTGATTTTGCTGAAGGAACATTAAAAGCGCAGGCATATTTTGTAACGTCTCGAACGGTCTCGAGTCATATTGAACATATGTATGCGATTCGCCATCCCTTTGCTTATTTCCCGGAAAACAGAATGCGAACTGACTATCTTCTTTCTTGATATAGGTTCCATTCACAAAGATAGCGTCCAATGCGTCGAAAAGAGGTTGATGCGAAGCGTCGGTCGCAACAATATCGCGTAATTGATTTTGTATGGTTGCAACATGTGCTTGATAGTCGGCGTTATCGCGTCTGAGGTTGGAGAATTTGGGGAGAAAAAATAGTGCGTCTAGAATGCGATTGGCGTGACGCATACCATGGTCAAGGCGACTTTTCCGTTCTTCCGCTTGTGATACGTCAGTTGTCAAGGCTTCTAATTCTTGTTTCAAGGCTTCAATCCGTGCTTCTTTCTCTGAAATATCTTTACCTAAAGAGTCGAAGACTGTGCCTTCAAGGGATATTGTCGGCACTTGCAATTGAGACGAAGATGCCATGACGACACAAGAAATCGGAGCGGACGATAAATAAGAAGGATCAAAAATAGAAAAGAGGTAGCGGAACCCGTAAAATAAACTGTGTTGTAATGATAGCATATTATTGTTACAATTTTTTTACGTCGTCGATATTCGGCTCTTGCTAAAAAATTCTCGAAAATCGCAATGCTTCAAAAAGCGTCTACAACCTGCCCCCCCCGGCCAAAATATAGACGACGCTAACGCGGCGCTATCTCCAGCATTTTCACCATAAGCGGCAGGTATACTAACGCGGCCAAGGTTGTCAGCAGGCACGCGGTCGCCGCTTTTTCGGGACGCATGTTATATTTCATGGCGAAGGCGATGGAGTTCACCCCCAGCGGCATAATCGAAACCAGCAAAAGCGGGCGATAAAAATCGTCGCCGAGCAGATGGAAATAATGCCGGTCCGCCCACACGAACGCCACGGCGATCAACGGAGACGCCACGAATTTTGCGACGGCGACGGTGCAAATATACGGCCAATCGGTCGCGAACTTGTTGGTTTCGGACACGCCCAGCCCAATCACCATCATCCCCGCCACCACGTAGGCGCCCTTGAAATAGCCGTAAAACGTTCCGGTGATTCCTTGGGGCAACTCTATATGCAAGGCGGAGCACGCCATGCCGGCGAAAATGGCATAGGTCGCCGGAAATTTCAGCACGTTTTTCAGGCTTTCCAGCGGCGTATAGGCGCCGCGCGATATAAAATAGACGCCCAGGGAATTCTCGCACAGGGTAAATCCAAAACCGGCCAAGACATATATGCCCAACCGTTCCGGATCGAACAGCGCCATCGCGACCGGAATGCCGAAATACCCGCAATTGGCGCCGGCGGCGGACAAGGCGGCCAAATAAGGCGTTTTTTCCCCCAGATACCGGCGCGATATCCGGAGCGTCGTCACGCATAGTATCGCCGACAACGCAAACACTAGCGCCGGCACGCACAACGCTTCGTTCGTCATGCGCATTTGCGAAACGGCGATAAAAAACACGATGGGGGCGAACACCGCCGTCGCCAGCGCCCCGATGCTGCGCGCGTCTATCTTGAGCCACCTGCCGCTGACATACCCTATCGCCATCATGGCGAAAAGATACGAGGTTTCGCGGGCAAGGGTGAAGAATACATCCATGTTAATTAATGCGCGGCGGATTTTTTGCCCGGCATTCCCTTGTCTTCCAAAAACCGTGAAAAGACGCGCGCGCCGGGATAGACGGCGGAGGCGCCCAGTTTTTCTTCGATGCGGATCAATTCGTTATATTTCGCCAGGCGGTCGCTGCGGGAGAGCGAGCCGGTTTTAATTTGTCCGCATCCGGTCGCGACGGCCAAATGGGCGATGATCGCGTCTTCCGTCTCGCCGGAGCGATGCGACATAATCGCGTTATAGTCGTGTTCGCGCGCGATTTTCATCGCGTCGAGCGTTTCGCTTAAAGTTCCGATTTGGTTGGGCTTAATTAATATGGCGTTCGCCAGCCCGTCTTCTATGCCCTTTCGCAAAATTTTCGGATTGGTCACGAATAAATCGTCGCCCACCAATTGAATGCGATGGGCCAAGCGTCGCGTCGCCTCTTGCCATCCGCCGATATCGTCTTCCGCCATGGCGTCTTCGATGGATATGATCGGAAAACGGTTAATCAACTCCTCGTAATAATCGATCAACTCTCCGGCGTCGAAACGTTTGCCTTCGCCTTTTAGCCAATATAGCCCGTCATGGCGGAATTCGCTGGACGCCGCGTCGAGCGCCAACCACACGTTTTCGCCCGGGCGGTAGCCCGCCGCTTCGATGGAGCGCGTCACGAAAAACAGCGCCTCTTCGGTGTTGCTAAACGCCGGAGCGAAACCGCCCTCGTCGCCGATATTGGTGTTGTAGTTCGACTCCTTCAATTTGTGTTTGAGCGAGGCGAATATCTCCGCGCCGATGCGGATCGCGTCGGTCGCGCTATGCGCCCCGGTCGGCACGATCATGAATTCCTGCACGTCCACCGCGTTGTCGGCGTGGCTGCCGCCGTTCACGATGTTCATCATGGGAACGGGCAAGGTGAACACCCCGCCGTTATTTCCCGCCAAATGCGCGTAAAGGGGAAGGTTCGCGGACGACGCCGCCGCGCGCGCATAGGCCAGAGAAACGGCGAGAATGGCGTTGGCCCCCAAATTCGCCTTGTTTTCCGTTCCGTCCAATTGCAACAACGCGTCGTCCAGCGCCCGTTGGCTATCGAAATTTTTACCGACGACGGCGTTGGCGACGGTAATTTTTACGTTGTCCACCGCTTTGCGCACGCCTTTTCCGTGGAAGCGATTTTTATCGCCGTCGCGCAATTCGAGCGCCTCTTGCGAACCGGTGGAGGCCCCCGACGGCACGGCGGCGCGTCCGAAGGCCCCGTTTTCAAAAACGACGTCGGCTTCGACGGTCGGATTGCCGCGACTGTCGATAATTTCCCTGGCGGTGACGGATGCGATGGTCATAATCGTGCGTTCCTTGCGTTATGCGTTAATCAGCGTCTTCGCGGCGCCGTCCAATAGTTGCAGCCCCCGCAGAAACGATTCCATGGCGTCGAGGCGCATCATGCACGGACCGTCGCTCGCGGCGTTGTCGGGGTCGTCGTGCGTTTCGGCGAATATGCCCGCCACGCCGGAGGCAATGGCGGCGCGCGCCAATACCGGCACGAACTTGCGCTGGCCGCCGGATGCCCCCCCCAGCGCTCCCGGTTGCTGCACCGAGTGGGTGGCGTCGAAAATCACGGGATACCCGGCGTCTTCCGCCATAATTTGCAGGCCGCGCATGTCGTTCACCAAGGTGTTATACCCGAAGCTCACGCCGCGTTCGGTCAATAATATGCGGTCGTTGCCGGAGTCCGCACATTTTTGCGCGACGGACGCCATGTCGTGCGGCGCCAGAAACTGGCCTTTTTTGACGTTTACCGCCAATCCCGTTTTGGCCGCCGCCACGATAAGGTCGGTTTGGCGGCATAGAAAGGCGGGAATCTGCAATATGTCGACGCAACCTTTAAGTTCGGCGCATTGCGCCGGCTCGTGGACGTCGGTTAAGACGGGGCAACCGAACCGCTCCTTCACTCCGGCAAAAATCCTTTGCGCCGCCGCCATGCCGGCCCCGCGCTTTCCGGTCAGGCTGGTGCGGTTGGCTTTGTCGAACGAGCTTTTAAACACGAAGGGAACGCCCAGCTTTTCGGTGAGGGCGGACAATTTCTCCGCCATGAAAAAGGCGTGGCTTTCCGATTCTATCTGGCATGGGCCGGCGATCAACGCGAACGGCAAATCGCCGCCGAACGTCACGTTACCGACGCATACCCGCCGGCGAACGTATGTTTGCGCATGGCTTTGCATGGTTTCGCTTCTCTTTTTTACTAAGAGGTGCATCATGCAATATTCTTTTTTAAAAGTCCATATGGGAATGAAGGACGTGGCGGGGCTTGCTATCGTCTAGCGGCAATAGACGTTACTCCCCCGAACAAAAACGCTCGCGCACGATGCGCGCGACTTCCTCCCTCATGGCTACGTCGGAAAGCGCGCCGGCGTCGGGCGTAAGGAACGCTTCGAGCATCATCCACAAGGCGTCGGCCCGTTCAATGCCGCGCGACTGCAAGTAATACAACGCCGCCTCGTCGAGGCTGCCGGTCGCTGAACCGTGGGAGCATCGCACGTCGTCGGTCAAAATATGCAGCTCCGGACGCCCCAAGGCTTTCGCTTTTTTTCCTAACAGAACGTTACGGTTAAGCTGCGACGCCTTGGCTCCGGCCCCTTCGGGCGGTACGTACGCGGCGCCGTAATATACGCAGGTCCCCTCGTCCATCGGCGCCTGCCGCACGGTTTGGGCGCTGTGCGCGTTTCGCGCATGGTGGTACACCGGCATATATACGTCGCGATATTCGCCCTTGCCGGCCGTCGCGATCACCAATTCGTCGGCGCGCGCGCGCTCCCCTTCCAATCTGACGATCATGTCGCATTTATGGGCAAGGCCGCCGGCATGCAGGCGAAACGCGTTATATGAAGCGTTTTCTTGCGCTACAACCTCTACGCGCTGTAACGCATATGCCTTATTCGAGACGTTTTGCACGGCGTAATGGCGGCACGTCGCTCCTTTTTTCAGCACAATATGCGCCAGCGACGTCGCGCAGGTTCCGTGAGCGGCGGAAAATTTTTCCGTCAGGGTCAGGCTTGCGCCTTCCTCCGCCACCACGTAAAGGCGCCGCCGCGAGGCGCCCTCATTGGCGTCATGATATTCCAGGCTTAGCCGGGCGCTTTCGCCCGCCTTTACCCATACCGCCGTGGCGTCGCCCTCTTCCGCCATAAAAAAAGCGTTCTCCCTCGTCAGGGGAAAACGCGCGTCCGGCGCCTCAGACACAAACAGCGGCAGAAAGGCGGGGAGCAATCCTTCCGGAAGGCATGCGGCGTCGTATACGTCGCAACGCGAGGCCGAGATGCGCGGGCGGGAGACGGAGGCATACGCCAGAATGTGTGCCGGCGCCGTCAAAAACGGCTTGGCGTAGCGCCACGATTCGACGCTTTTGTCCGGAAACCCGCGTTCGGCGAAGATACGACGCGCGGCGTCTTGAGCGGCGCCTTCCGGACCGCAGGAAACGGGAAAGGAATCGCAACGCATGGCAACCCGACTTCTCATACAACGCACTCTGCCTTATCGACAATACCGAACGCCTTATAGCCTTTCTTTTCCAACGTGTCGGCTATCTCCATCCCGCCTTTGGCGCGAACGGCGCCGTCGTCCATAATATACACGGCGTCGGGCGTCACGTAGTCAAGCAGGCGCTTATAATGGGTGATGACGATGAAGGAGCGGTCCGGCGACCGCATTGCGTTGACGCATTCCGACACGGTACGCAGCGCGTCGACGTCCAATCCGGAATCGGTTTCGTCCAGCACGATTAATTTCGGTTGCAGCATGGCCATGTGCAGCGCCTCGAACCGTTTTTTCTCTCCGCCGGAAAATCCGAAGTTCACCGCGCGTTTCAGCATGTCGTCCGATATGTTCAGCGACGCGGCGGCGACGCGGACCTCCTTTAAGAAAGACACGGCGTCCGGCTCGCCCTCTCCCCTGGCGCGGCGAACGGCGGAGACGGAAGATTTCAGGAAATTCATGCAGGTGACGCCCGGAATTTCCACCGGATACTGAAACGCTACGAATATGCCCTTGGCGGCCCTTTGCGATACGCTAAGCGGCGCAATGTTTTCGTTTTCAAACACAATTTCCCCGGAGCGCACCGCATAGCCCGGCCGTCCCGCCAAGACGTGCGACAAGGTGCTTTTGCCCGCGCCGTTCGGACCCATCAGGGCATAGACCTTGCCCGGCTCGGCCGCGAAGCTAAAACCTTTAAGAATGTCGACGCCGTTCGGGCCGGCGTAGACGTCGTTGACGTCGAGCATGAGACTTTTACCTTCCAAAGCGCGAGCCAACATTCGCCGACACGCCTTTTATTCTTTAATAGAATATTTACCATACGTGAAAATCGACGGAAAAGCAACCGTTGAGGCAAGGGATGATTGCCTTGGTCCGCTCGTCCGTCGACACGCCGTCCTTGCCTTTCCGAACGCGCCCTGCTATAAGCGGCCGACATTTTCCTTCTTTTTCGGCTCCACGCCTCATCATCTTCCGCTCAACGACGTCGACTTTATATTTGCCTCGTTCTTTCTCGGCGATCCGACTTTCGCCATGGCCGACACGCAGGAAATTTGGAAGTTGGACCATATTCCGCCGGCAACATCCCGTTCGCTGGTTAGCTCCTTTTTTTCGTCCGTCGCCGCGCTTCAAAACAATGACGCCGCGCGTTTGAACATCACGGAGCAAGCCGACCTTTACGACGACATAGTGAAGATAAACGAGGCGACGTTCGACGAGGCGCTGGCGCAATCCCGAACCCGTTTCGGGCACGGCTTCCGCCATCGCGCGCTTTTTGACGATTTCATGTCAACGATTTCTTCCGCCTCGCAAAAGGCGAAATTGCTTGCCCTCCATGACGGAATTCAACGGGCGACGGCCGTTTTTTTCTGTCTTGCGTCGACCTTGTCCGTCGAGCATACTTTCGCGCACGATAAAAATACGTGGGAAAAGAGCGTTCGTGATTTCATCGAAGAGCTTACCCCCCACGAAACGATCGCGGTAAAAGCCTACGTGCGCCTTATGGGGAGAATATCGTCGGGAAATTTGGCCGACGACATCGTCGCGTGCGGAGCCTTGCCCGCTAAAATGAAGCATTTGTCCTCCGTTCTCTCCTCGCTGCCCGGCGCTCCCGGACAGGAAAAACCGGCGACAGAGGAGCAAAAGAGGGAAATATACTGGATTTTCTGCGGCGGACTCGGATCGTGCTTCGTGCGGTTCGTCCACAAGAATCGTCCCGATTTCGACGCGAACGAAACGCTCGAAACCCTTGGTCCCGCCTTATGGGAATGGATGGCCTCGAAGGGATGGGAGAATAAAGATTTCGACTACAAAGGTTCCGTATGGCGCTTTTTGCAAGGATGCCTCGAAGCGGCGGTAAAGAAGCTTTTTGACGGCAAGTCCCTTAGCACACAGGCGCCGACAATCGCTTACGGTCACGTCAGCGAGCACTTTATGGCGTATCGCGATGCGTCCGCCTCCGGCGAGCGCGGCGAAGTATGGCGTTTGTCCAAGCAACTCAACCGGCAAGGCGAGGCCATCGGAAAACTGCACGACGGCTGGGAAGATTTGAAGCAAGAGATGAAGGCGATGAAGGAGCAAAACGCCAAGATCGAGGGGCAAAACTCCGAGATTCAAAGCGAGATGAAGGCGATGAAGGAGCAAAACTCCGAGATTCTCTCTCTATTGCGCTTGCTCCAACCGCACGCGCAGAGCTAACCGCCCAAGCCCGCAACCCTCCGTTCGCGTTGATCGCGATCGCGCCACGTTTTTTCTTTTGTACGGCGTTTTTTATTTGCGCGGAAATTTTCCCCGCCGCCCACGCTCGTTTAAGTTAACCGCCGCCCTGCGTCATGCGTTATTAAAAAAAGAAAAAATTTTATTTTTTACTCATCCATGACAAGGCGCCGGCCTTGCGCCATTCGGCCTACAAGTTCCGCGTCATGCGGCGCGGCGGGATTATGCTCTCCCTGCCGGAGGCTCCGCTCGCGTCATCCTCGTTCAAGACCCGGCAACGGGCGGCGAAGGACGCACGCTTCAAAACCCTCCGTCTCTTGATTTTATGGGGCTATGCGTCACATGTAAACTTCCCGGAGCGACGGCATAGAGGAACGCAGATTTCTCGATAAACGGCCTCATGGTTTAGAACAACGTCATACAGCCGCCCACCATCCAAGACGCACCTATTTTCGGTGAAGAAGTTGAGCGGGGAAGAGGCCGCAACCAAATCGATCGGTTTCGGTTTGCTTGATTTGCTCTTGGGCGCGGGCGGCTTCTTCCGTGAGGGCGTTTTACGTTTCCGGAGTTCGTCGGCGGAGAGTACGTTCAATAATTCGCCGATCCATCCGGCCTTATGACCGTGCGCCAACAATTCAACCGCGCGACGAGGTAAACAACGCCAAGTTTATAGGGCATATTTATTATGCCTTTCTAATACGGATTGACTATAAGTTATGCAAGAGGTCTAATGTTAATTGTATGGAACGTGACATGTGGAACGACGTAACCGAGTATGCAAGGGCCTTTACGACGCTTTTAGCCGTCATCGACCCTATCGGCGCGGCTCCGCTATTTCTTGCGTTTACGCGTAACATCCCGCATAAACGCCGGCGCACCGCGCGGGTGGCCGCCACGGTGACGGGGGCCATGCTTATCGCCGGCGCCCTAGCGGGAGAAGTGATATTGCGTTTTTTCGGCGTCAGTCCGGACGCGTTTCGCGTCACCGGCGGCGTTTTGTTTATGTTGATGGCGCTGGATATGCTGAGGGCCAAACAAGACCGCATGCGCCATACCCCAAAAGAAGACGCCGAAGCGATAGAAAGCGACGACGTGGCCGTTACGCCGCTGGCCTTTCCGTTGCTGGCGGGACCGGGCGCGATTTCCGCCACCATCTTTTACGGCAATCGCATGCAAGGCGTCGTCGATAAAGCCGCGATATGCGCGATATGCGCAATACTGGCGCTGTTGGTATGGGCAACGCTTGTCTTTGCCCCGATATTGGAAAAAAAACTTAGCCAAACCTCCATTAACGTCGGGACCCGCATCATGGGATTAATATTGGCGGCCATGGCCGTAGAGTTTATCGTCGGAGGAATGCGCAATCTTTTCCCGGGACTAGCGGGATAACGCGAAAAACACGCGACGTTAAAAACGCCTCAATGCGCTTTCTGTTCGACGTGCGCGTTAAGCTCGGCCAACTCCGGTCGGTTTCGCAACAGGCGGAATACGTCATCCGTCGAAAATATTGCGCCTTCGCGATAGAGCGCGTCATAGACGGCGAAGATGAAAGAAAAATCTTCCTCCGTGTCCAGCGTCCACCGCATATGCGCGTTATTCGGCGCACCCGTATAGGAATAAAGCGAAAATTTTTGCGGATTTCGATAAATAAAAGGCGTGACGTGCTCGCGCTCTTCCGGACGGCGCGCCTCGAAATGCGCTTCCTCCAACGCGTCAAAGGTAAAAATTTCGGTATCCAGTCCGCGCGGAAAGGTACGCTCGATCCCGTTGGATAGGTAGTCGCACCCGGCGCCGGAAAATGTTTCGAGCATCGCGTCTAAAAGTAATCCGTCATAGAGCGGACAATCCGACGTCACCCGCACGACGGTACGCGCTCCGGCCTCTTTCGCGGCGAAATAATAGCGCGACAGCACGTCGTCTTCCGACCCGCGAAATACGCGCGCGCCGCATTTTTTTGCCTCGTCGGAAACGGCGTCGTCGGAGGGTTTGTCGGTGGTGGCGACGACGATCGCGCCGACGCGCCCGGCTTGCGATATGCGGGCGATATCGTGCGCGAGCACCGTCTTGCCGCACAGTTTTTTCATGATTTTTCCGGAAAGACGCGTCGACCCCATCCGCGCCTGCACGATAACGACGGGATTATCCATAGCGCACGTTCTTTTTGCCTTGCGTCAGGCTAAGCACGCAATCCGCGACGTATGCCGTTTCGGCGTCGGTCATGTGCGGATATAGCGGAATTGAAATCGCCCGTGCGTAATACGCCTCCGCCTGCGGACAATATCCCTCGGCAAAGCCCAAATCGCGGTAATAGGGCATCAGATACACGGGAATATAATGCACGTTGACGCCAATCTCCGCCGCCCTCAACGCGTCGAACGTCCCTCGCCTGATCGCCGCGTCGACGAGTATCGGGAATAAGTGATAAGACGAATAAACGTCTTTGGCAACGCGTTGGAATTCGACTTGCGTATCGGCAAATCGATTACGATAGTAGGAAGCGATCTCGTTGCGTCGCGCCACCAGCGTCGGTAAATCTTCCGTTTGCCGCGCGCCCAGCGCCGCCTGTATGTCGGTGATACGGTAATTATACGAAAGTTCCTGCATCTCATAATACCAGGCGCCGTGGCTCTCGTAGCGGAATGCCGACAGATCGCGCGTAATGCCGTGGGTGCGCAACCGCATCAGGCGTTCGTATGTTTGGGCATCGTTCGTCGTCACCACCCCGCCTTCGCCGGTGGTGATAATTTTAACCGGATGAAACGAAAACACCGCCATGTCGGAATAGCCGCACCTGCCGACGGGCGTATTTTCGTACCGCCCGCCGATGGCGTGGGCGGCGTCTTCCATCACCTTAAACCCGTATTTTTTCGACAGACGACCTATTTCCTTCATGTCGCACGACGCGCCGCACATATGGACGGGAATCACCAGCGCGGGCAACTTGCCTTCCTTTTCGGCATTTTCCAATTTAGTGGCCAGCGCCTTGACGCACATATTGAACGTGGCGGGATCGATATCGAAGAAGTCTATCGTCGCGCCGCAAAATCGCGCGCAGTTCGCCGACGCGGCGAAGGTGATCGGCGAGGTCCAGACGATATCCCCCTCCCCTATTCCCAACGCCATGCAGCCGATATGCAGGCCGGCCGTGGCGCTGCTCACCGCCACGGCATAGGCGGCTCCGGTCGCCTGCGCAATTTTTTTCTCGAATTCCGCAATTTTCGGACCCTGGGTGAGGTAGTCGGAGCGAAGGGCTTCGGTCACCGCCGCCACGTCGGCGTCAGTGATATGTTGGCGACCGTAGGGAATGAAACCGTTAGGTGCGGGCATATGCATGCTTTATTAATTAATGCGTTTCTTTGAACTTATTCAAAAAGACCATACAGCCTAAATGAAACGGCTCAACATGTTTTTATGCGCAGTTTTACAAAAGCAACCAATACGCTCCCGCAAGCAAAAAGGCAAAGGACAGGGCGTCGGTAATGGCGATTAAAAAGACGGAGGACGCGATGGCGGGATCGGCGCCGCATTTTTCCAGTCCTATGGGAATAAGCGCCCCCAATACGCCGGATACGCCGATGGCGCCCCATATTGCCGCAGCGAACACGGCGCTTAGTCCGGCGTTGCCGTAGATAATTCCCGTCGCCGCTCCGGCCAGGGCGGCAAGCAAGGCGCCGTTGGCGAAGCCGACCAATAATTCCTTTCGCAACGTTCTGCCGACGTTCGCCGAACTTAGCTCCCGCAAGGACAAGGCCCGCACGACGACGGTAAGCGCTTGCGTGCCGGCGTTTCCCGCCAGACAAGCGATGACGGGAAGCAGCACCGCAAGCACGCTAAGATGCTGGATGGAGCTTTGAAAGGACGAAATGACCATCGCTCCCCCCACCGTCGTAAGCAAATTCACCGTCAGCCACGGCGCGCGACTTTTTACGGCGTTCAGCGGCGAACGGTACAGGTCGCTGTCGTTCACGCCGCCAAGATGCATGATGTCTTCCTGCGCCTCTTCGTCGATGACGTCGAGAATGCGGTCGACGCCCACCTCCCCTATCAACACGCCGCGCTCGTCGATGACCGGCGCCGCCGCCAACCCGTAGCGCCGAAACACGTGCGCGGCCTCTTCCTGGTCCATGTTCGGATCCACGGGGTGAAGCGGCTCTTCCGAAACCAATTCCTTTAAGGGAACGGTGCGGGCGGCGCATAGCATCTGCGCCGGAGAGACGAAACCTACCGGACGCAGCGTCGGGTCGGCCAGATAGACGTAATGAAACCGAAAGTCGGGGCGCCGCACCGAGCTTCGCATGTAATCAACGGCTTGCCCGACGGTCCAATATTCGGGAATATGCACCACGTCGCGGTTCATTAATCGCCCGACGCTGTCTTCGGGATAAGAAAGACCCTGCCGCACCTCACGCAAAAAGCGCGTCCGGCGAAGGCGGGCGAGCGCCTGCTCGCATTCGTCTTCGGGCAGTTCCTCCAGCACCGACACGGCCTCGTCGGAGGTAAGGGCGCCGACGCACCGCGAAAAACGCTCCTGCCCCAAGGCTTCGGCCACGCCGAGCAACACGTCGCCGTCAAAATAAAGCAGGGTTTTCGGAGGAATGGCGTCGCCGGCGACGTCGATCGCGGCGCGGCGGTCCTCGTCGTCAAGCAACGAGAACGCGGCGGCGATATCGGAGGCGTGCGCGCTTTCGATGACGGGAAGCAGGGAGTTTGCCTCCTTGCGCTCTATGGCGCCCGCAAACGCGTCCGCCAGTATTTTTACCGAATCGCTCGTCATGGCGCAAGCCCTCCCGTAGGCGCCTTACGCCGCGATGGCGGAGGCGTCGTCTTCCTCGTCGTCAAAATCGCTCTCCCCATCTTCCTCCGAAGCAGAGGAAAAAGGCAGGGAAATGATTTCGCCTTCCTTTCCGGGAGAAGACAATCCTTCCTCCAAAAACTTGATTAATCCCTTTACCGCCTTTCTTTTGACGGAATAAAACACCTGACGCCCTTCCTTGGCCGACTTCAGCAATCCGGCGGCGGTCAATTGGCTTAAGTGAAACGACATGGTGGCGGAAGGCACGCCGAGCATTTCGGCGATCACGCCGGCGGGCATCCCTCCCTCCTCGCGCTTTGCGGCCAATAGGCGAAAAACCGACATGCGCGTTTCCTGGGCAAGAGCCGACACCATTTTCACCGCTTTTTTTAATTTTACTTTTTTCTCTTTTCCCATGATTCCCGTCATCCATAAAGTTGAATTGCGTCGACGTTTTAAAAAACGCATTGACTCCTTGCGTCGACCGTTATAATAGTTATGCCATAACTAACGCTTTATAGCATTAATACTATAAGCATACTGAAATGACAACCCTTTATAGTTATATAAACATGAAAAAAAGTGCCGTCGTCTTTTCCGCCCTGGTTTTAAGCGGCTTTTTTGCGCCCCACGCGCACGCCGGAGATAGTTTCCGCATCGTCGGATCATCCACCGTTTATCCTTTCGTGACGACCGTGGCGGAAGAATTCGGAAAGAACAGCGAATTTTCTCCGCCCGTGGTGGAATCCACCGGCACCGGCGGCGGATTTAGCCTTTTTTGCGCGCCGGACGACGCGGACCGCCCCGACCTCGCGAACGCCTCCCGGTCCATTAAGGAATCGGAAAAAAAACTATGCGCCGAATCGAAAAACAACGATCCCATTGAATTTAACATCGGATATGACGGCATCGCGATAGCCTCGAACGTGGAAGGGCCGAAATTTAACGTCACGTTGCGCCAGCTTCGCGACGCGCTCGCCAAATACGTGGAAAAAGACGGAAAAATCGTTGAAAATCCTTACAAAAAATGGAACGACGTGAACGAAGACCTGCCGAACGAAAAAATTCTCGTCTATGGACCGCCCACGACCTCCGGAACGCGCGACGCCCTCAACGATTTGGCGTTAATTCAAGGGTGCGCGGATGACAAGGCGTTCGCTGCCGCCTACCCTAAAGAGGAAGACCGCGCGAAGGCGTGCGGGGCGATGCGCGAAGACGGCGCCTATGTCGACGCCACCGAAAACGACAACCTTATCGTGCAAAAACTGCGCGCCAACGAAAGCGCCGTCGGGATATTCGGATATCACTTTCTGGAAGAAAACGCGGCGTCGGTGCGCGGCGCCACCGTTGACGGACACGAGCCGACCTACGAGAACATCGCCGACGGAAGCTATCCCCTTACCCGCCCTCTCTTCGTCTACGCAAACGGCGCCAGCGTTGCGGGGAAAAAGTCGGTGGAAGCCTTCTTAACGGAGTTGCTCAGCGAACGCGCGCTTGGCGACGAAGGATATCTGACCTATAAAGGCTTAATTCCCGCACGTGAAAATATACGCGAGCGCAATCGCGAGGCGTTGGCGAAAGCGCAAAAATAAGTTTCGTCATATGTAAAGGATCGCCTATGCGTTATTTGCCTTACCGTTTGGGCGTCGGAGCAATGCTCTTAAACAAGAAGGGATTGGTGTTCGTCGGAAGGCGCTCATCTCCCCAGGGTTCCGAAGCATGGCAAATGCCCCAGGGCGGCATTGACGACGGCGAGTCCCCAGAAGCGGCGGTGCGTCGCGAGCTAAGGGAGGAAACCGGAGTGGAGTCGGCGGAAATCATCGCCGAAACGCCGGGGTGGCTCTCTTATCGCCTGCCGGCCGAACTCGCCGCGACCTTATGGGGAGGCCGCTTCGCCGGCCAGCGGCAAAAATGGTATTTGATGCGCTTTACCGGCGACGACGGCGAGATTAACATTAACGGCGAGCATCCGGAATTTTGCATGTGGAAGTGGGAGCGCCCCGCCGGACTCCCTAGTCTCATCGTGTCGTTTAAGCGTACGCTTTATATGGAGGCGTTGGCCGCTTTTAAGGCCCACTTGTCGTGAGGAAGCTGTTTTTTCTCGTCGCGTTAAGTTGCGCGACTTTAGGAGGAGCGCCGGCGGCCGGCGCCCAAACCGGCAAATCCTATCGCTTGCCCTCGCGCCCCCAGGACGAAACGCTGGCGACCGATCCGGCAAGAGGAAACGTGACGGCTGCGGACCTCGCCAAGGCGTGCGGGGAGTATTTTCAGCCCACCTTCAACAATCGCGAGCGGCTGGCCAGAAAAAGCGTGTGCGCCTCTTATTTTTACGGCGCCCTTTCCGCCTTGTTCTGGCTGCGGCGGGAATCGCCGTCCCCCCTCCCCCATTGCGCGCCCGACACGCTCAGCGCCGATGACGGCATTCGCGCGTTTCTGGAGTGGAGCGAAAGCGCCGCAGAGCCGGAGCGTTACCTTGCCATAGAAGGGGCGCTTAAGGCGCTGGACGCGCGCTTCCCCTGCCGCACTCCCGAAAATCGATAGAAAAATCCGGTTTTGCTGACATCTCCGCATTTTTTCGCTTGCATAGACGCGCGCTTCGCTCGATACTCCGCCGCATCGTCGTTAACGCTTACGGAAAACGAAAATGAACCTCTCCGCCCTCACCCCCGGCAAGACGCCGGACGAAATTAATGTCGTCGTCGAAGTGCCGATGGGGGTTTCTCCCGTAAAATACGAAATGGACAAGGAGAGCGGCGCCCTCTTCGTCGATCGCATCATTCATACGGCCATGTATTACCCGTGCAATTACGGTTTCATTCCCGGCACACTCGGCAAGGACGGCGATCCGCTCGACGCGCTCGTCGCCTCCACCGTCCCCTTCGTTCCGGGATCGGTCGTCAAGGCGCGTCCGGTTGGCGTATTGCTGATGGAGGACGAGTCGGGCTGCGACGAAAAAATCGTCGCCGTTCCCGTCTCAAAAACATTTCCGTATTTCGACGCGGTAAAAACCGTCGACGAACTGCCTGCCGTACTGTGCGACCAAATTCGCCATTTCTTCGAGCATTACAAAGATCTGGAGAAAGGAAAATGGGTAAAAGTGACGGGATGGGGCGATTTAAGCACAGCCAAAGCCATTATTGCCGATTCCGTTAAGTAAAACGTAACGATTATCCCTATACTATTTTTACGACGCGACCCCTCCCCACTATTTTTATAAAGGTGTGAATTTTATGAACAAGCAAGAAATCATCGCCGCGATTGCCGACGAGTTTGATTTGACGAGAGAAAAAGCAAAAAATATCGTCGAAAAAGTGAGCTGCATGATTATCGGCGGCGTAAAGGAACAAGGCAAAATCGTATGGCCGGATCTTGGCACCTTTAGTTGCTCGACCCGCAACGAACGCAAGGGCCGTAACCCCATGACCGGCGAAGCGATCACGATCCCAAAAAAGAACGTTCCCAAATTTACGCCTACGAAAAAATTCAAGGAAGAAATCGCTTAATTTTCTTCTTAGAAGGTTTCTCACGTAAAAGGAAGCGCATTGGGTTTGCATGGCCTGGCGTCGCTTCCTTTTTTATTATTAAACGCACGCTTCTATGGCATTTTTTTTAGAAGAACGCGCCTCCGGCGAGCGCGGATTGCTGCCTTCCGGCTTTCCCGACCGCAAGGCGCCGGCGGCGGAAAAAATTTTTGAGGCGCGTTATCGTTTAACGCGGTTTTTCGTCGAAAAAGGGTATGCGCTCCATTCTCCGCCATTACTGGAATTTGCGGACGGCGCCCATGTCGCCTCTCCGTCGCTGCGCGACGTGTTTCGCGTCACCGACCCGGGATCGCGCGAAACGCTTATCTTGCGGGGCGACGTCACGGCCCAGATCGCGCGCATGGCGGCGGCGGAAATCTCATCGGGAAAGGCGGCGCTGCCCCTTCGGATCAGCTACTCCGGCAAGGCGGTGCGCACCGAAGCGGACGAATACGGAGGCTTGCGCGAGCGCACGCAAGTGGGGCTTGAGCATATCGGCGGACCGTTCGACGAGGCCCTGCGCGAAACGGCGGCCCTGTTGCTGGAAAATCTGTTGCGCGAACGCAGAGGGCGCGTCGTTTTCGTCGCCGGCTTGCCGGACATGGTGTCTGAGCTGGAAAACATGGTCGCCCATACCCACGACGAGCGCCGCGCCTTTCGCCTGGCGCTCGCCTATAAAGATCGCGATTACGCAAAAAACACCTTATGCGACGCGATAGACGCCGAGTGGTTGCTCGGCATGAAGGAGGGGACGCCGTCGCGCCTTCCGGATGCGCTTGCGATTCATACGGAGTGCGCAGACAATCTATGCAATGAATTAAAGACACATTTTTCGCGCGTCGATTGTCGCGTCGATCCTGCCGACGTGCATCGCTATCCGTACCATAAACGCCTGGTGTTTTCCGTGTTTTGCGCCGATACGGGGCGCGAGCTGGCGCGCGGCGGACATTACCGCCTCGAAGGCGTCGACGCCGCCGGCGCGACGCTGTTCGTCGAGGACGTGTGTTTATAAATTATACACACATTTTTTATAAAATAGCGACGGGATACAAAAACGGGTTTACATGCGCGTCGCGAACATCATGCTGGGGAGAGGCAAGGGCGGATTGGAGCAATGCGTCGTCGATTACGCCGAGGCGTTGGCCGACAGGTGCGAAAGCGTGTTTTCCGTCGTCGACCCCCTTTCTCCCTACGTCGTCGCGCTTGGGGAAATTCCCGGAAAAACGGAATGTTTGCGCCAGCGTGGGGAATGGGACATATTCGCCGCGATGCGGCTAAAAAAAATATTGCGCCGCATCGACGCCGACGTGATTATCTGCCACGGTAACCGCGCCTTTCGCTTGGCAAGGAAAGCGGCGAAAAAACGCCCCGTCGTTTTCGTCACCCATAACGAACGCCTGAAATCGGCGCGACGCGCCGACGCCGTTTTTGCCACCAACAACGCATTTTTTGCCGACGCCGCGCGCATGGGATTCACGCCGGACGAAAATTTATTCCTCATTCCCAATATGGTGCGCGCGCCCATGCAAAAGCCGCGCCCGCGCCAATACGGCAAGCCGATCGTCATAGGATTTTTGGGAAGGCTCTCGCGCCGCAAAGGCGCCCATATATTGCTCGAGGCGGCGAAAATACTCGAAGAGACGCCCGGCGCGCCCGATTTTTCCCTTTATATCGGGGGAGACGGCGAAGAAAAGGAGCGGTTGCAAAAATTATGCCGAAAATTAGGGCTGCAACGCAAAACCACCTTCGCGGGGTGGATAGAGGACAAGCCGGCGTTCTTTAGAAAAATCGATATTTTCTGCCTTCCCTCCGTCGTCGAAGCCTTCGGCATCGCGCTGGTCGAAGCCATGGGCGGCGGCGTGCCGGCGGTGGCGACCGATTGCTTAGGGCCGCGCGACGTCATCGACCACAAACGCACCGGATTGCTGGCCCCGGCGGGGAACGCGCGCTTGCTTGCCGAGACGTTGGAAGCGATGATGAAAAAAACGCCCGAAGAGACGGCCCACATGACCGAGGCCGCTTTTACGCGCGCCGAAGACTTCAACGTGCCGCGCGTCGGCCACGCCATCTACGCGGCGTTAAAAAAAATCGTCAATTCATAGGCCTGTTCACGTAAAAAATATTTTTATAAAAGCATGTAAACCTCGGTTGCGGCTTCTTTTTTTACTTTTGAGCGAACAATCGTTCGGGACACGCGGCGCTTCGGGCCGCTTGCGTGTTAGCTGCATTTTCCTTATAATGGCCTTGCCCACGAATTTTGGCAAAGGAATACGCTACCATGACCGTCGTCGCCTCGCTGCAATCTCCTTGCTCCGCCCCTTCCAAGCCGGAATGGATTCGCGTCAAGGCCCCGCAATCGGCAGGGTATCGCGAGACGCGCCAAAAAATTAAGGAGGCGGGCCTGCACACCGTGTGCGAAGAGGCGGCATGTCCGAATATCGGGGAATGCTGGACAAAAAAACACGCGACGGTAATGATTCTCGGGGACGTCTGCACGCGCGCCTGCCGTTTTTGCAACGTGAAGACCGGCATGCCGAAACCGGTGGACGAGGGCGAGCCGGAACGTTTGGCGGAAACGGTGGTCGGGCTAGGCTTAAAACACATCGTCATTACGTCGGTAGACCGCGACGACTTGCCGGACGGCGGCGCCGGGCATTTCGCCAAATGCATTCGCGCCATCCGACGCGCCGATCCGGAGGCCACGATCGAAGTTCTCACTCCCGACTTCATGCGCAAATCGGGCGCGCTTGAAATCGTCGCGGCGGCCCGTCCGGACGTATATAACCACAACATCGAAACGGTGCCGAGCCATTATGCGCGCATTCGCCCGGGCGCGCGCTATTTCCACTCCCTAAAGTTGCTGAGCCGGGTGAAGGAGCTTGATCCGTCGATATTTACGAAATCCGGCATTATGGTCGGGCTGGGCGAGGAAAAACATGAAGTGTTGCAAGTGATGGACGACATGCGCTCCGCCGACGTCGACTTTATGACCGTCGGGCAATATTTACAGCCTACGCCGCGCCACGCGCCGGTGGCCCGATTCGTGACGCCGGACGAATTCCGCTTTTACGAACGGATGGGCAAAGCGAAGGGATTTTTACTCATCGCCTCGTCCCCTCTCACGCGCTCCTCCTATCACGCCGACGCCGATTTCGTGAAACTGCGCGAGGCGCGCGAACGTAAGTTACGCGCCGCTTAACGTCCGTGCCTCGACATTTCATCGAACGCGAATTGCCTTACACGCCGAAAGAATGTTTCGATTTGGTGGCCGACGTCGAATCCTACCCGAAATTCTTGCCGTGGTGCGAATCCGCCAAAACGATTGAGCGCCTGAGCGACAAGGTTATGCTCGCCGATTTAACGGTGCATTTTCGCGGCGTGCGCGGAAAATATACCTCGCGCGTCGAATGTGATCGCGATGCGAAGGAAATACACGTCGAACTGGCGCAAGGGCTTTTCAAGCATCTCATTCAAGGCTGGAAGTTCGTTCCCGCAAAAAACGGCGCCCATACGCTGGTGGAATTTGACCTGGACTTTGCGCTTAGGTCGTTCCTTCTCGAAAAACTGGCCGACATGGCCTTTGATCACGCCTGCAAAAAAATGATGGCCGCCTTTATGGGCGAGGCGGAGAAACGCTACGGAAAACGCGCCTCCGCCTAATGCGCCTCGCCGGAGGCATAAGTTGCGTGCGCTTTTTGAAGCGACGCGCGCATTAGACCTCTTGCATAACCCTATCTTTGGCAGCCGTCTGCGCCGCCTAAGTCCGTCCTGGAATCCTCACCTACCTATCTATGTACGCTGCGGCTGTAGCTAAGCGTGTCGCTCCTAGCATTCGGCTTGCCAATAGCTAGGTTATGCAAGAGATCTGTTGATTGCTATTTCAACGATATAAGGACGGAGACAAAAGATAGGGATCCGACGACGGAGGCAACGACAAAATTACCAAAAAACGACGTATCGCCTAAATCCTAATGAAAACAGCTTACTTGTTAATGCCTTACGCTTTCCCTGCTGCGGCGTCGCCTTCCTCTCTTTCTTCGTCGCCTTCATGCTCGCTTTTAGGAAGGGAGGCAGTTTTTTCGTGTTTATGCCCTTCTTGCTTGTTCGGGTCGCGCAGCGCCATGACCGGCGGCTTCTTTTTATTCACCACTTCGGCGTTAATGACGATTTCGCTCACGTCTTTGCGCCCGGGTATCTCGAACATAAGGTCAAGCAGCAAATCTTCAATGATGGCGCGAAGCCCCCTCGCTCCGGTTTTTCGCGCGATGGCTTTTTGCGCGATGGCCTTGAGCGCATCTTTCTTAAACGTCAGCTTGACGTTTTCCATTTTAAATAATTGCTCGTATTGCTTAATCAACGCGTTTTTCGGCTCGATCAATATTTGGATTAACGCCTCCTCGGTTAAGTCTTCAAGCGTGGCGATAACGGGCAACCGACCGACGAATTCGGGAATAAGCCCAAATTTAATCAAGTCTTCGGTATGCACGTCGTTTAAGACCTCGCCGACCTTACGCTTGTCTTCCGAACGCACGTCCGCCTCAAAGCCGATGCCGGTGCCTTTGTCGCGCTGGGAGATGATTTTTTCCAGCCCCGCAAAGGCGCCGCTGCAAATGAACAGAATGTCGGTCGTGTCCACTTGCAAAAATTCTTGCTGCGGATGTTTACGCCCGCCTTGCGGAGGAACGGACGCCACGGTGCCTTCCATGATTTTTAACAGCGCTTGCTGCACGCCCTCGCCGGAGACGTCGCGCGTAATGGAGGGGTTTTCGGACTTGCGGGAAATTTTATCCACCTCGTCTATATAAACGATGCCGCGTTGCGCGCGTTCGACGTTATAATCGGCGGCCTGCAACAGGCGCAGGATGATGTTTTCAACGTCTTCCCCCACATACCCCGCTTCGGTCAGGGTGGTGGCGTCGGCCATGGTGAACGGTACGTCAAGAATGCGCGCAAGGGTTTGCGCCAGAAGGGTCTTGCCGCATCCGGTCGGACCGATAACTAAAATGTTCGCCTTGGCCAGCTCCACTTCGCCGTCGCCGCTTTCGGCGTGGGTAAGGCGCTTATAATGGTTATGCACCGCCACCGACAATATGCGCTTTGCCACGCTTTGCCCGATGACGTATTGCTCAAGGAAGTCGTAAATCGTTTGGGGGCTGGGTACGCCCTCGTTTTCCTTGATGAGTGAGACTTTGTTTTCTTCGTCAATAATGTCGACGCACAGCTCGACGCATTCGTTGCAAATGAAAACGGTAGGACCGGCGATTAATTTTTTGACTTCGTGCTGGCTTTTTCCGCAGAACGAGCAATAGAGAGTGCTTTTCGCGTCTTTATCTTCTTTTTGGCTCATACCGCCCCGCTTTTTATGGAGAATGACTCTGCAATTTTACAAATATTAACGCGAAACACAAGAATAACTAAACCGAAATAGGTTATTTCTTAGGCTTTTTTTCCGTTTCGGAATGGCGCGCCGTCAAGACTTTGTCAATCAAGCCGAACTTTTGCGCATCTTCCGCCGTCATAAAATTGTCGCGCTCCATATTGGCTTGAATGAAGGAAAGCTCTTTTCCGGTATGCTTGACATAAATTTTATTTAAGCGGTCTTTCAGTTCCAATATTTCGCGCGCGTGGATTTCGATGTCGGTCGCCTGCCCCCTAAACCCGCCGGAGGGTTGGTGGATCATGACCCGGGAGTTGGGAAGGCAGAAGCGTTTCCCCGCCGTGCCGCCGGCCAGCAGCAAGGAACCCATCGACGCCGCCTGTCCGATGCACAGCGTGTTTACGTCCGGACGGATATATTGCATGGTGTCGTAAATGGCCAAGCCCGACGTGACCACACCGCCCGGAGAGTTAATGTACATATAGACGTCTTTTTCCGGATTTTCCGCTTCCAGAAAAAGTAATTGGGCGGTGATGAGGCTGGTCATGCCGTCATGCACCGGACCGTTAAGGAATATGATCCGCTCTTTCAGCAACCGAGAGAAAATATCGAAGGAGCGCTCTCCCCTAGCCGTTTGCTCAACAACCATCGGCACCAAGTCCATCATCGGCGCGTCGACGTCCGTCGTCATAAACTCCCTCATTCCGTAGTCTCCTTATCGATGCGTTGCGCGCGCGAGCGCTCTCCCTCGTTCCATTCATATAACCCCATAGCGTTCGCCGCGCAAGCGGCTTCGCGCGTTTTTTGCAAAATAGCCGCCGAGGCGGTGTGGCGTTTCGCATTGGTTCATGCGGGGCATATCGCCGTATTATAGAGAAACGAGGGTAAATTTTCGCTTAACGTTAGAAACTCGGAAGAACCGGAAAACGAAATTCCATATTAGATTTTCGCTTTAGAATTATTAATTTTTATATTAAATTATTTTAATTCGGAATTGCGTTCGCTACAAATGAACGGATTACCTCATATTTTTTGATAATTTTTAAAAAACTATGTATGATTAAAAAATTTTATTTTCTCATCCGCCTTCGCCGCTTGATACGCATCTTCTCTTGTCCCCTATTTCCGACATGGCACAGCTTTTTACGATACCGTTATTTGGGCATAGTCATGTAAGGGTAGATGCGTGGAATATAGGCGGAGAAGAATCATATTCTTGTCAGCGTCTCTTTCGCTTTACGGATCCGATCTCCATTAACCTTAACGCCCCGACGCTTTGCGTGCTGGTCTTTCGCTTCGTTTGTAAGGCTCCTAATGCCGCTTTTGTATTTCGGCGCGCCGAAGACGGATCGATCAAGAAAGAGGTCTGGGTAAGGGAGCATAGATTTAATATCGAAGGATTGATGTATGACGATGCTACGGAATATGACGTCGTGAAACGCGATTGTTTCTTTGCCAAGCGCTTGGACCATTATGAAGCGACGAGAGCATGGCCTAAAACATGGCGAATCGCTATGGCTAACGTTCAGGCGTCTCCCGCTATGACGGACGAAAAGATTGAGCAATGCATTTGCGACGTTTTGGGCGGCAATCTATATGAATTTCAAAAACATATAGCTAATTTGCGCTCGCTAGACCTGGAAAGGCTTTGTCCGCATCACGAGGCTGCCATTTGTCCGAAAGGGGTTGGTTGCCCATTATGGCCGGAATGTAAAGAAGGGCACGCATGGGGATATGACAAAAAGGAATGCGAAGAATGCCCTGCGGCTGAGTCAACCGATAACGACAATCACTTCGATGACGAACCTAAACCTGATGAAGTCATCATAAACGCTTCACAAAAAACGTTCTCGACCGTTCCCGCGATGCTATAGCTTTGTTATTGATTAAATGGATAGGGGATGTTCTCGTCACAATCACGGCTAGCCGCTTTCCTCGCCTTTCTTTTGCGCACGCGTTGATCGCGTCTCGCATGGGTTCCTTTGTGATTGTTTTTGGTTTTCCGTTAACTGAAAAAAAATCGAAGAAAAAAATTACGCCCCGGCAATCTCCGTGGCCAGCGCGTCAGCGAGCGCGGCGTTGTCGGCGTCGCTTTTTCCTTCTACCATAATCCGCACCAGCGGTTCGGTGCCGGATCGGCGCAGGATAACGCGGCCTTTTCCGTCCAGTTTCGCGTTCGCGGCTTGCTCGATATGTTTCAGTCGGATATTTTCCGGACGCCTGCCGTCGTCGAAACGCACGTTGTGAATAAGTTGAGGGTACGGCGAGAATCCTCCAAGCAAGGAAGAGGCGGAGACGTTTTTTTCCTTCATGATCGCGATAAGGCGAATGGCCGCCGCCAGTCCGTCGCCGCCTTCCCCGTGTTCCGCCAGAATAATATGTCCGCTTTGCTCGCCGCCCAATCTCAGGCCGCGCTCGCGCATGCAGGCCGCCACGTGCCGGTCGCCGACGTCGGTGCGAAACAGGCGGATATGTTTTGACGCCAGATATTCCTCAAACCCTAAATTCGACATGCTTGTGACGGCCAGCGCGCCTTCGGGCAGCGCATTTTTTTCCTGCATGTCCAAGGCCAATGCGGCCATGACGTGGTCGCCGGAATAGATTTTACCCGTTTCGTCGCATATAATCACGCGATCGGCGTCGCCGTCGAGCGCCACCCCGATATCCGCCCCGGAATCGCGCGTTATTTTGGCCACGGTTTCAGGATGCGTCGATCCGCAGTCCGCGTTAATGTTGGCGCCGTTCGGCGACGTGGCGATCTTGACCACCTCGGCGCCCAGCTCGCGCAGCGCGCTCGGGCCGATGCGAAACGCCGCGCCGTTCGCACAATCGAGGGCAATCTTCATTCCCGACAACGTCATGGTTTCCGGAAGCAGGCGCTTGACGCATTCGACGTAGCGTCCCGCCGCGTCGCGCTGCTTTTCCCTTCTGCCGACGGCGCAAGGCGCGAACGTTGCGGCGTCGGCGTCGATTAAGGTTTCTATCGCCGCTTCGTCGGCGTCGGAGAGTTTTTCCCCCGCCGCGTTAAATATTTTAATGCCGTTATCGTCATAGGGATTGTGCGAGGCGGAAATCATTACGCCCAACCCCGCGCGCAGCGAGCGCGTCAGCATCGATACCGCCGGCGTGGGCAACACGCCCAACTTTACCACGTCGACGCCGCGCGATAACATCCCCGCCGCCAGCGCCGATTCTATCATGTAGCCGGAAATGCGCGTGTCTTTTCCCATGACGGCGGATTTCGCGCCGCGCCGGGCAAAATATTCCCCCGTCGCGCGACCGATGCGCAAGGCGGCGTCGACGTCCATCGGAAAGCGCCCGGCCTTGCCGCGAATGCCGTCGGTGCCGAAATATCGGCGGCTGTTTTCCGTCATGGTTACGCGCGTTTGCCGGGATAGGAACGATGGCGCTGGCCGGTATATAGCTGGCGGGGACGTCCGATTTTTTGGCCGGGGTCCTCCACCATTTCCTTCCATTGGGCGATCCATCCCGCCGTTCTGGCCACGGCGAAAAGCGCGGTGAACATTTGCGCGGGAAATCCGATGGCGCGATAGATGAGGCCGGAATAAAAATCGACGTTTGGATAAAGCTTGCGTTCGATGAAATATTCGTCCGCGAGCGCAATTTTTTCCAGCTCCACGGCAATCGCCATGTGCGGATCGTTTTCGCGTCCCGCCTCCTTTAGCACCTCGTGCGCCACGTTTCTGAGCACGGTTGCGCGCGGATCGTAGTTTTTATAGACGCGATGGCCGAATCCCATCAAGCGGAACGGATCGTTTTTGTCTTTCGCTTTTTTAATGTAAGTCGGAATGTTCTTGGGGTCGCCTATTTCTTCCAGCATATTAATCACGGCCTCGTTGGCGCCGCCATGCGCCGGTCCCCATAGCGACGCCACGCCGGCGCCGATGCAGGCGAAGGGATTGGCGCCGCTCGATCCCGCCAACCGAACGGTGGACGTCGAAGCGTTTTGTTCGTGGTCCGCGTGCAGGATGAATATCATGTTCATCGCGCGCGCATAGACGGGATTAATCTTATATTCCTCGGCCGGCACGGCGAACGTCATTTGCAGGAAATTTTCCGCGTAATTATATTTGTTGAGCGGATGCATAAAGGGCTGACCGATGGAGTATTTATGCGCCATCGCGGCGAGCGTCGGCACTTTCGCGATCATGCGGTGCGCCGCGAGTTCGCGTTGATGCGGGTCGGTAATGTCCAGCGAATCGTGGTAAAACGCCGACAACGAGGCGAACGCCCCGGTTAAAATCGCCATCGGATGCGAGCGGCGAGGAAATCCGCGCAGCATCGAGTGCAGTTGCTCATGCACCATGCTGTGCGATTTCAGCGAGCGAAGAAACTCGGCGAATTGCTGTTTGTTCGGCAGTTCTCCGTAGAGAAGCAAATAACATACTTCTTCATACGACGCTTTTTCCGCCAGTTCGGAGGCGTCGTAGCCGCGATAGCGCAAAATGCCCTTGTCGCCGTCGATAAAGGTGATTTTCGATTCGCACGCCGCCGTCGACATAAATCCGGGATCGTAGGTGAACATGCCCGTTTTAGCGTACAGGGTGGAGACGTCCATCACCGACGGGCCTTGCGTGCTGTGCAGAATTTTAAAGTCGAGCGACGCGTCTTCGTGTTTAAACGTCACGGCGTCGTCTTTATCGGTGCGTTCTTTCATAACCCGTACCTTGAAATCGGAAGATTTACGTTACCGCTCGTAACGCAGCCGCTCATTCTGGCAGGTTTTCTTCGCAGTTGCAACATGATTTTGTCCGGCGCTTTTTCCGGAAGCGCCTCCTAATGTCTTGCATATGCGGATGGTTAAATATACATTAAGCTTTATGATTTTTTGTAAAAAAAACGTCATGTTTTGGAGCTAATATAAAAGCTGCTCCTCTTTTTCATTAATCGACAATAGCAGTCAGCCCTCATGCAGGCGCACGCGTTGCCGAGTTTATCAAAAGGATGAATTTGTGACTTCCGACAACGCCGCCGTTTCCGACGCTTCGCCTTCCCCTGCTCCCTCCCTTCGCAAGGAGGCGGGCAGTTTCCTTTTCTCCGTCGTCATTGCGCTCGTGGTGGCGCTGACCTTTCGGAGCCTGTTTTTCGAGCCGTTTTATATTCCCTCCGGCTCGATGAAGCCGACCTTGCTCGAAGGCGATTACGTCTTCGTCTCTAAATATACTTACGGCTACAGCCGGTACTCCTTTCCGTTGGGATTTCCCTTGTTTAAGGGGCGCGTGCTGGGTAGGGAGCCGAAACGCGGCGAGGTGGTGGTGTTCAAGCACCCGAAAAATCCCGGAGTGAACTACATTAAACGCCTCATCGGCTTGCCCGGCGACGTGATACGCGTAACCGGCGGACGGCTTTTCATTAACGGCGAGGCGGTAAGGCGCGACTCCATCGCGCCGTTCGGCGACACGGAAAAAACCGAGGACGGGAGCAAAACGCGCGTAAGCGTTCCCGCCTATCAAGAAACCTTGCCGGGCGGCGCGAACTTTACGACGATCGACGCGTTGAAGCGCGGTCCGCTCGACAATACCGGCGATTACACCGTGCCGCCCGGGCATTATTTCGTGATGGGCGACAACCGCGACAATTCGGTGGACAGCCGCGTGCCGGAAGGCGTCGGATTCGTTCCGGAAGAAAATTTGTTAGGCCCGGCGCGGGTCGTGCTGTTTTCGTCCGACGCCTCTTTCATCAAATTATATAGCTGGATAGCGAATTTTCGCACCGACAGAATTTTAAGGAGCCTTTATGCCTTCCCAACCGAGTAACATGATCGACAACACCCGCCTGCCGAAAAAAGAGTTTCAGGAGAATCTGGGATACGATTTTAACGACCCGTCCTTACTTGAAGAGGCGCTGACCCATCCGAGCATTTGCCGAAAAGGAAAATCGATCGAAACCGGTGGGCGCAACTACGAGCGGCTCGAATTTTTGGGCGACGGCGTATTGGGGCTGCTTTCGTCCGAATTGCTTATGGAACTCTACCCGGACGATGCGGAAGGCGCGCTGGCGATTAAACATGCCGCGCTGGTGAAAGGCGCGTTTTTAACCGACGTCGGCAGAAAGCTTAATATCGGCGCCTATTTGTCGATGGCGCGCGGCGAGGTGCGCATCGGCGGACGCGAGAACGCGGGCAACCTGGAAAACGCCGTCGAGGCGCTGATGGGCGCCATGTACGCCGACGGGGGCATGAGTCCGGTGCGTAAATTTTACCGCAAACACTGGACGCACATCGCCGAACAAATGGAAGAGGCGGAAAAAGACGCCAAAACCGAGTTGCAGGAATGGTGCCAAAAACACACGGGCAACGTGCCGTCCTATATTTTAACGAAGGCTAAAGGTCCGGACCACGCCCCCACCTTTACCGTGAAGGTGGTCGCCAACGGCGTCGGCGAGGCCGAAGGTACGGCGGAGTCGAAAAAGAAAGCCGAAAAATGCGCCGCGAAGGAATTGCTGAAGCATTTGGCGGACAACGAAGCCGATTACGTCATCGCCAAAAGCGACGAAGCGGAACAAGTCGCCAAAGTCGAAAAAGAACGCAAGTCCGAAGAGCGTCGTAAACAGGAAGACAGCCGCGCGGATTTGGAGCGCATTCGCCTAAACGTGTCAAAAAAACTCAATTATAGCAAACATAAGACGACGGCATAAACGATTCGCGAAAGTTTCGCATAAAAACAAAATCATGAGATCCCTGCTTCCGCAGGGATGACGGATATCGAATGGTAGCGGCATTAATGACGTTAATCGGTCGCTATATCTAAAATCGAACGGAAAGCGTGAGCGCGCCAAACATATCCGGGTCTTTTTGTTGTTCGAACTCTTTCGTGCGGAATGCGTGCGTATAGGCGACGCGCGTGTTTTTATAGGTGAGCGCCACGCCCGTTTGCGCGCCCCCGACGAATATGTTTTTATTGACGGAGTGGCTGTCGCGAAAACTGTTCCCGTCTAAAAAAATGTCGCGCGCAACGGCCCTTGCCTCCAGCCCTGCGAACAAGTACCAGCCGAGCTTGCGCGACGGCACGAAAAAATCTGATCCGGGAAGGCTGGGACGAATGAGCGGCGGGCCGTAATCGGCCGGCAAATCGTAACCGAATCGAAACGTCGCGCCGGCGGTGGCGTTGGTATATACGTTTCCGAGCATGCCGCCAAGTTGGGGAGTGACGTCGAAGGCCGGCCCGAAAGGGGAAAACTCGTATAATCCCCGCCATTTCCTTTCGTACGCTAAAACTACCCCCGGTTCGTCGCTAAGCTGGTTTTCCCATCCGCGCGGATACACGCTGCCGGGGGTAAAGCTATGCACGGTTTTTTGGGTTTGTTCGGCGAGCGACGATGGCCCGACCATGCCCAGCGACAGCATGAGGTTATCAAGCCGATAGCCTGTATCGGAGAGGACGCCCACGCTGCCGTATAAGAATCCGGCATAAGGGCGGTCATCTTTAATGAGATCAGTTCGGGTGAGATCTTCCGGAGCGAACATGGTTTGACCTAGAGCAAAAGAGTAGCGTTTGTGGCCTTCCTTTGCAAAAAACGGAAATAAATCCGATCCGCGTTCTATCCAATAGGGAAGGTTTTTTTCCGGAGAAAGCCACGCGATGCGCGCGCCGTTCGTATAGCCGTCGTCTGACCCGGAAAACACGTCGTTCTCGAAATTAACCGTCACAACTCCCCTGTCGTCAGCATCGCGCCTGAGCGGAGCGGATTTTTTGTTTTCGATCACCTCTTCAAGCGATGCGTTGTTCTCGGACGTTGACGGGAGCGGCGTTTGTGCGCTTGCCGCTTGGATAAGCAAGCAAATAAAAGCGAAAGCGAGCGAAGGCAGACCAGGACTAATGGAGGGAGGCGTTTTCCTCCGCGTAGCAAGAAGCGGGACGAGCTTCGCGTGACGCGCCTTCGGAAAAACGCGCGGATGCGGAAGACGAACGATGCGAAAAGGAATCACCGATAAAACCCTCAATAAACGCGGCCGCCGCCGGCGCGATGACGCTACCCGCAAAAGGAAAGCGTCCTGCCAAATCTCGTCCGTTGCGCCGACGCGGAAAAAATTTCAACCCTTCCTTCACCCGGCGAAACCGCGAAAGAGAATATTTTACGGACAAGGCCGAGAGTAACGTCAAGCCCGAAAGCGTCGCGACGCACCATAGCAACGCGTTTAGCGGGGAATCGCCCGATTCCATTCTCCATACGTATAATCCCATGCAGCCGGTCAACAATAAGGCGCCGAAGGTTATGCCGGTGACGACCACTCCCATCAACGCCCCGCGCGCATGCGCCATGGCGGAGGAAAGCGCATCCCCTTCGGGCAGCGCCTCCGCCGCCGCCGTTATCGCCAATCTCTTTAGTAACGACCGGGTTTCCGGAGACACGGTTAGTTTCTCCGGAAAAGCGAGGCGAGCAGTGCGCCGGTGGCAAAGGCGATGGCCGTGCTGGTAAAGGGACGCTCGCGAATGGTTTCCTTGCAGCTTGCCGTCGCGTCGCTGATTTGGCGCTGTTTCTCTCCGAAATAATTGCGCACCTCGCTTCCGGCGTTCCGGGCCATGTCGCAAATTTCATCCTTGGTGAAAATCATTTTGCTCATGCCGTTGGAGGCGGTTTTTTCGGCATGGTCCACCAATAAGTTTTTTAACCGGTCGATTTCTTCTTTAAGTTCCCTAATTTCTTGTTGGGCGGTCATAATAGCTCCTGTGATAAATTTTTTCGTGAAGGGATGAGCAACCAACGCAGCGGCATGATGCAACCGCCGCGTTGGTTAATAAAGAAATTACGCCGCGTTTTGGCGTTTGCGCCAAGAATTCACTTCTTCTTCGGCTTGTTCGCGCGTTTTACCATAACGCTCCTGCACCATACCGGCAAGTTTGGTGGCGTCGCCTTCAATTTGGTCAAATTCGTCGTCGGTAATTTTTCCCCATTGTTTTTGGGCTTCGCCTTTTAATTGCTTCCATTTACCTTTTAACACGTCGCTATTCATGGCGATACTACCTTTATAATGAATGAAAATCCGCGCAATAACTCATTTATCGCGAGGTGATTACATTATGCGCCGCATACGATCAGGGAAAAATAGGCAGGGACGGGCGCGAGCATAAAAAAAGCATAAGGGAACGGTTTTTGCAAGAGGCAGCAGCAGCAATTCCCAGAAAAGATTTTCCCTGGAAAACGTTCTGAATAGCCGGAAAAGCGCCGCACCGATCCATTTTACAAAAGGTGCGTATGGATGCCTATGAGCAATGCCGAGCCGAAAAAAACAAGACGGGCGCAAGGCAAGAGTTCTTACAAGACATAAAATCCCTACTTTCTCACATTGTTTTCAATGCTTTGGATATTTGTATGCGATTTATTCTCCTTCCCGACGATCCCCAGGCGCAGCCCGTTTCTTGATAGAGTGTTGAGAGTGGTTCTATTTTAGAATTGCTGGGCTATAAAAGCCTATGTTGACAAGATAGGGGGGCGAGATTATGGTACTCCCGTTAAAAAAGATAAGGTGTTTTTGCGTCGGGATGGGCATGGTTGGCGAACACGGGGGCGACGTTTCGTCCGAAGGGCGTTTTCGGATAGGGGTAATATGCGGCGGGCCGTCCGCGGAGCGCGGCATATCGCTGAATTCCGCGCGATCGCTTTCCGACCATTTGCGTTCCGCCGACGTTGAGGTCGTTCCGTTTTATGCGGACGCGCGCGGAACGTTTTACGCCATCGACGCCGCGCTTCTTTACTCCAACACGCCGTCCGATTTCGATTATAAGCTCGCGGGCGGGGACGCCGCGCTTAGCCGGGATGAATTGAGGGAAGCGCTCAAAACCCTTGACGTCGTGTTTCCGGCCATACACGGCGCCTTCGGAGAGGACGGAGGCCTGCAATCGATGCTGGAGGAATGGGGAGTTCCCTTCGTCGGTTCGTCTTCCGCGTCGTGCGAAGCGATGTTCCATAAAGGGCGAGCGGCGGAAACCTTGCGCGCCAACGGCTTTAAGACCATACCTTCCGTTACGCTCTCCTCTAGCGAAGGAAAAGAAACGGAAACCCTAAGGAATTTTTTTGATCGTTTTTCCGTCGTCCGGGCTGCGGTCAAACCGGCGGCGGGAGGCTCGTCCATCGGGGTAAGCTCGGTGCGTTCGTGGCAAGAGGCGGTAGCAAAAACCCGAGAATTGTTCGCGCGCTTTCCGGGCGACGACGTGATCGTCGAACCGTTTTGCGAAGGGCGCGAATTTAGCGTCGTCGTGCTGCAAAACGCGAAAGGGAAGCCGGTGGCGCTGGCGCCGTCGGAGGTGTGCGTCAATTACGGCGAAAACGGCTTCTTTGATTTTCGGCGCAAATATTTGCCGTCGGCGGGAACGCGCTGGCCTTGTCCTCCGGAACTGGACGTCTCCCTCGTCGAAGAAATGCGACGGGGCGCCGAGCGCGTGTTTTCGTTGTTCGGCGCGCGCGATTTCTTACGTATTGACGGATGGACGCTGCAAGACGGATCGATCGTCTTTACCGACATTAATCCGATAAGCGGTATGGAACAAAACAGCTTTTTGTTTCAACAGGCGTCTCGCGTCGGCATGACGCATCGCGACGTGCTGGCGGCGATCTTGCGTCGGCATTACGCGCCGGAACGCTACGAGAGGCACGCCCGGACAAAGGTGCGCACGGAACAGAAAAGACCGGTGCGCGTGGTTTTCGGCGGCGACACAGCCGAGCGTCAAGTCTCGCTGATGAGCGGCACGAACGTATGGCTGAAACTGCGCGAATCGGAGCGTTATTGCCCGGCGCCGTATTTTCTAGACCCGAAAGGCGACGTGTGGAAGCTTCCTTATGCCTACGCCCTTAGCCACACGGCGGAGGAAATTTACGAAAACTGCCTGTTTGCCGACGCCATCGAGCGCCGGGTATCTCCCATACGCGCCGACGTTCGCGCCGGACTGGGCCTTTCCCAAGGCTATTACGGCGCCGACTTGGGCGCCATGCCCGTCCGCGCGTCAAAAGACGAATTTCTTGGCAAGGCCGTGCGCGAAAACGCGTTCGTTTTTTTAGCTTTGCATGGCGGCGACGGGGAAAACGGCGCGTGGCAAGCCGCGCTCGATCGGACAGGGCTTGATTATAACGGCTCCGGCGCGGAAGCCTCCGCCCTGTGCATCGACAAATTTGCCACCGGCGAAAAAATAACGGAGCTGCATTTTCCGAACGTTGAAACCGCGCCGAAAATCCCTTTTTCTCCCGCCGAATGGCGCGACGCTCCCGCCTCGCGGTTTGCGTCTCTTTTTTCCTCGGCCTGCCGCGAGTTCGGCGCCGATTCCGTCCTCGTCAAGCCGCGCGGCGACGGATGTTCCGCCGGCGTCGTGAGATTGGCCGACGCCCAAGAGCTACAATCCTACGTCGAATGGTCGCATGTGGGCGGCGCCGTTCTTCCCGCCGGAACGTTTAGATACCAGCATTCGCCCTTGGAAATGCCCGGAAAAGACGCCGACATGCTGCTGGAAGCCTTCGTCGACGTCGACGCGGTGCGCGTCGCCGGCGTCGAACTGCGCCGAGAAAAGCGCTCCGGTTACGTCGAGCTGACCGTCGGCGTACTGGAGCAAGGCGGCGCGCTTCGCGCCCTGCAACCCAGCATCACCGTTGCCGAAGATTGCATTTTAAGCCTTGAGGAAAAATTTCAGGGCGGCACCGGCGTTAACCTGACTCCTCCCCCCGAAACGATCGTCTCCGCCGAGGAAAAACGCGACCTGATGAAAAAAATAGAGCGCGTCGCCGCTTCGTTCGGCATAGAGGGATACGCGCGACTAGACGTGTTCTATCGCCCGGCAGATAAAAACCTTATCCTCATCGAAGCGAACACCCTTCCCGGCCTCACGCCTTCGACCGTCATCTACCACCAGGCGCTGGCCGAATCTCCGCCCCTTTCTCCCCTTGCGTTTCTTGAGAAAATTATAGTCGCGGGCGAGCGCAGAGCGCAAAAAAAGGAATCGTGCCTAAGTTTTACGTTAAAGCCCGTAGCGAATTAACCCTGTATATTCCGACGATGCGCTTTCTCCATGAGTCGCATAGCCGATGTTCCGCCACTTTGCCGACATTTTCCAGCGCATGAATGACGGTTGACGCGCCGCCTTCCTCAAGCGTGGACAGAAATCCGACATGCTGTGCGTGCGCGCCTATGCGAAATAACGCAACGTCGCCGGGTTTTGCCTCTTTTTCGGAAACGGCGCATAGCGCGTCCGATAGGGCGAAAACGAGTCTTTGCGCGCGCCCCGAACGCCCGTAACCTTTTTCGTCGCGGCGCTCAAGCGGTTCGCCGTTTTTGTCCCCAAGGCGCAGCTCCCTTGCGACGCCGACGATTAAGCCGACGCAATCCACGCCTTTTTTCGTGCGTCCGGCGTGAAGAAAGGGCACGCCGATCCATTCCCTTGCTTTTTCGACGATTAATGCGTTTCCGTTCATAACGTCCTCACCCTTGCGCGGGCGTTGCCGCGCGTTTCGTTCCATAAAATTGCTTGCACCAACGCGTCAAGCTGGTCGTCCCGGTCGCCGTCCGGGAACGAGATAAGCTCGTCCACGAACGCGTCCTTCCACGAGGCTCGCTCGGGCAAGGCGACGCGCCCGTTCTCAAAGACCGAAGCGACGCGCAGCGCGCGGGTGATTTTATCTTCCTTAGGCATGACGGCGCGAAGCGGCAGGCCCGTATCGCGCAACTCTTGCAACAGAGCTTGACCGCTCGCCTTGTCTTCGATGAGAATCACGTCAGGGCGAAACGTCTCCGCGCGATTTTTTACCGCCTCGCGTAATTCCGGATAGGCTGCGCGCTTACGCCACACGTCCAGCGCGATATAACGCGACGCGCAAACGCATAGGGTGACGCCTACGGAATAATCCGCCGATTCGTGCGTTTTAAAGGCCGTATCCCAGCTTTGCACGACGAATCGATCGAGCGACTCCGTCGCCGCCCGTTTTTCCTCTTCCGAATAGGTCGCCAACCATTCGCGCCGTATGACGGCGTCGCCGCCGCCTTTTTGCGGCATTTGCAAATATTGCGCGGCGAACGCCGCCTCTCCTAACGAGCGGCGCAGCGTGTCGAGCGTGTGCGCCGCCAATCTCTCCGAGTGCAGCAGGTCGCCCGGCCGGCGCGCGACGACGTCCCTCCTAAGCGGTACGGCGCGCTCCTCCGTTTCGACGGCCGGCAGGAGGAATTGCCTCCACAATCCCGGCTGGCGACGCAATATTTCCCCCGTTAGGTCGCGCTCATGCAAGCGCTGCATCACGACGATCACGGCGGATTTCTCCGGATCGTTGCGGCGCGTCAAAAAAGATTGCTCGAACCAATCGACCGCGAAGGCGCGTTTTTTGGCGCTGTAGACGTCCATGGCGTTGTGCGGATCGTCTAAAATGAGTACGTCGCCGCCTTCTCCCGTCACCGCCCCGCCCACGGAGACGCTGCGGCGAAAGCCCCGCTTTTCGGTGACGAAACGGTCGCGCCGATTCTCTCCCGCCGCGATGCGGGTATGGGGAAACGCGTCCCGATACCATTCTTCTTCCATGACGAGGCGACAGTCTTGCGCCATTTTATCCGCCAGTTCCGCGCTATGCGACGCGGTAAGGATGCGCAAACCTGGGTCGCGCCCCAGCAGCCAAGCGGGCAGCGCGACGGAAATGGCTACCGATTTTAAGCAGCGCGGCGGCATATTGACGATAAGGCGCGGCGGAATCTCCGCGCCGAAAACGACGGAGCGAACGCGCTCCGCCAAGGCGTCGATATGCCAGTTATGCGCGTAGGCGCAACCGGGCGACACGACCTCGAACGCTTTGCCCACGAAAGCGGAAAAATCTTCCCGCCATAACTTTTTCAATAGATTTTTTCTTCTCACGGCAAGGCTCTTCTCATGTCGTCTGCGCAAGGAACGTACCGCGCGCGCAAAAGAAACGGAAGGGAAGGCATGTCGCCATATTCTTTTGACGTCACCCGTTGTTTTTGTGCGATAAGAGTTCTATAAGAAAAATTGCGCCGTCCGCAAACGTTTTGCGTTTAAGTGGTTATATGCCTTCGTTATTGTCGCTCCGTTGCCGTTTTTCCTTGCCTTTTTCCGACGTGACCTTGCCGGAGGGGGCAAATTTTCCGATCGTCGAGCTTGCGGCGCACAAAAGCGAAGTAAGGCGCTTTCTTAGGGCGGTTTTCGGCGCCGGTTTTAAGGCGCTCGTCGTCGCCGACGAAAATACGTATGGGGCGGCAAAGGAGTTTTTAGGCGACGTTCCGGGCGAAAGGATGGTTTTTCCTGACGGCCTCGCCCCTCGCCGCGCCTTTGCGACGCAAATCAAAGAGCGCGTAAAGGAAAAATCAGGCGTTCTGGCCGTCGGCGCCGGAACGGTGAACGATCTCTGCAAGGCGGCGGCGCACGACGCCGGAAAACCTTACGCGTATTTGCCCACGGCCTTATCGATGAACGGGCTATGCTCGTCCAATGCCTCCATCATAGAGAAAAACGGGAAAAAATCGTCCGTTACGGCGCGCCCTCCCGTCGCTCTGTTGTTTATGCCGGAGATATGGAAAAACGCCCCGCCGCGTCTATGGAAAAGCGGATTGGCCGATTTGTCGTGCTACGCTTCGTGTCGGTTCGACTGGTTGCTCTCCCATTGCCTGGCGGACACTCCCTATGACGAAACGCTTTTTACTTGTCTTCGGCCTTTACTGCCGAATGCGCCTCGCGACGTTGCCGATTTGGTCGCAGCGAAAGACGAGGCGCTGCTACGGTTGGCGTTGGCGCTGTGCGTCTCGGGAGCGACCATGAACGCCGCCGGCGGTAGCATGCCCGCCAGCCAGTCGGAACATCTGATATGCCATGCCTTCGACATGGCGAAGCCGCGCAACCTTCTTCTTCACGGAGAAAAAATCGCCGCCGCCGCCGCCTATACGCTGGCGTTGCAGCGGCGATTTCTGCAAAAAGAAACGTTTGTCGCCGTCAATGCCGGGCGTTATCGACGCGCGGCCTATCGTTCCCTGGCCTTAGCGCGTCGCCTTTCCGCCTTTCGTCCGCATGTAGCCTTCATGAAGAAAACGGCGGAGCGCAAAGCCGCGCTTTTTCCCAATAACCTGCCCGATGCCGAAGAAAAAATGGCGCGGTTTTTCCTCGCTTTCGGAGAAGAGGGAAAGCGCGAACACGTGCGAACCATGGAGCTGTACGCGTCTCCCTTATTTTCACGAACGATAAGGCGCACCGTATTATGCGATTCCGCCATAGCGGCGGCGGCTCCTTTGCTACGCGAGCGCATGACGATATTAGACCTCTGCGAAAACAACGACGTTGCTTCCCTAGGCAAGTAATTTATTGAATCGTTTTTTTTGTTCGGAGCCAGCGATTCTAATTTTTATTTCTCGAACAAGTATTTGCGCCGGGCAATACGGGAGAGCGCTTCATATCGTTACCGAAATTTACTGCTAACGAACGGCTGCGGTCGAATCTATCGACGGCGATATGCGGAAAAGGTAAGCCATAGGCGGATTTAGATAGCTGCGGCAAGGACGAGCGGCATAATTGCACCAAGGCAGGGAACAATAAATTCATTCCCGCCGGACGTCGGGCTAGGGCTTGGGGTGGAGATCAACGAAAAGGTAGGCGTTTCCAAGCTTGTCGTCGTTGTGTTTGCATGCGAAGTTGTTTTCGCCGAGGAGGGAGACGAAAGCGAAACGGTCGACAAAACGACGGGAGGTTTTGTCAACGTAACGGGAGTATAGGTAGGCGTCGAGCTTTTAACGGAACGCGTCGAGGTAGCCGAAGCGACGGGTTTCTTAAGTAAGGCCGCCGCCAGTAGTTTAACGGAATTGTCGATGACTTCCCTAGGAATCGCCGTGCAGTTTAGGGTTATATTTTCCGCATCGCGTGAAACGGAAAGCGAACCTTCGAATAGAGACTCCAAAAATGCGTGGTATGTCAGTTTTAGCGTATCTTTGAAATCATCCATATCAAACTCTTGGAACAACGAATTGATAAGGTCCCGGAATGCATCCGACGAGGCGTCGTCGAGAAGCTCCAAGCCATCGATCCATGCATCGTCCACTATCACGCGCCAATACCAGTACATGGTCGATGCGTGCCTAAGAGACATAAATTTCAAAACTTTCGCCGTCACGTTAAGCATCGTCGAGCGAAATCCGACGACGATTTTTCCGGAGTCGGAGACTTCGACGAAGATTGTCAGCGTCTCGGACGCAAACGACCATAATTGGGAGAGGACGGGGTCGAGGGCAAGAGGAAGCGTGTCGCCGAATTCCAAGAGAGACGGACTCACTTCGACGAACGATTTTCCGGGCAGGGAGAAGCGAGTGAGATTTCCCGCAAGAGGAAGCGACGTGATCGGACATCCGTCCGACTTCGGCGGTTCGGGCGCGCGAGCGATGAGGGAGGGCGAAAACATTTCAAACGGAGAGCCGATTGAAAAGGCATTTCCAAGAACGGCAGTCGCAGCGAGCGTAAAGATCGGAAAGCGCATCGTGAAGAAGGTTGGCGAGGACGAGCTTTCAAGCGTAACGATTTTTCTTCGAGCCGTCAGCGGAAGAGAACCTGAATTTCACACAGTAAAAACGTAAACGTTTTTTTTGCTAAAATCTTCAGGACGGAATGTAAGGTATATTTTACAACATGTTTTAATCAAACGCTACGCGAAAATTTGGGACGTGTGGCGAAGATCGGTCGCCGGAAAAGAAGCGACGTATGGCAAAATTCAACGAATTCACAGATGAGAAGTTTTATTTGCACCTTAAAGAGTCGGAATGGCGTTTTAATTACAGGCATAATAGCATTTCCTCTTTCTTGTTAAAGGAAGTTAGAAGCCGTCACTCAATTTATTTAACTAATAATTAACCATAAGAATTTATAAATATCGCTTAAAGAATCGTAACTTGGGACGGCAATATGAGCTAGGAAAGCGATTTAAGCGACGAACAATGGGAACGGATCG
>JBEVNR010000054.1:0-27037 GCA_040507985.1 Rickettsiales bacterium
TTCCGACCCTTTCCCCCGCCCTTCGCTAAACCAGCTTGCTTCGCCCGGGGGAAACGGACTACCGCACTCTACCATAAAGGGCGGATAACTAAATTCATACCACCTTTTTTACAGACGAGACCTCTTGCATAACCCTATCTTTGGCGGCCGTCTGCGTCGCCTAAGTCCGTCCTCAAATCCTGACGTACCTATGTACGCTGCGGTTTTAGCTAAGCGTGTCGCTCCTAGCATTTGGCTTGCCAATAGCTAAGTTATGCAAGAGGTCTAATATATCGTCATCCCCGCCAAAGCGGGAACGACGAATATAAAAAACAGCCCCAAACATTATCGTCAATCAATTTCCCTCACCCCCTTGCGGGCGCGCATGATCTCGACGTTATGGCGCACGTCGTCAAGCAATTGCCTGCCGTTTCGCACGCCGAAGATAACGCTGACGGGAGAATTGCGGTCCGACGTGGTAAGAATGATGTTGCTGCATCCAAAAACGCGCAAGGAAAACGGCTCATAGAGGCTAATGTCTTTTATACGGTACAGCTCCAATTCTTCCGTATGTCGCGTAAACACTCCTCGCGCTTCGCTAAAGCGTTCGCTGGTCACGGTGTATCGATGGAAATAGGTTCTAAGCCATAACGAAAAAGCGTATATGGGCATGACGAAAAACAGCGCCACGGCGCCCCACATATAATAGTCTCGCCAAGATTTAAAGGCGTCGGGAAGCACCAAGGCAATCACGTTGTCCCATATTTTAGGAGCGGACATGGCGAAAAGCGTAATCAACACCGCTTTCACGTAGGCGTTAAAGTTAATCCAATGCGATGGAGTGCCGTGGAAAATAAGCTGCTCCTTATACGGATTTTCTCGCATCGACCTTTTATTCCCCGGCGTTATTCAACATAGCCACTCGGTTAGCGTGCGTGACCCGCATAATAGGCGGCCACCTCTTCCGGTCCGGACGGAGTGACGAACGGACTAACCCTCGGCGCAGAATAACGTGGTTGTTGCGCGGCCGACTTCGGAGAGTCGTACCCATATTGCAAAACCGTCACCACAGCCGGACGATATTGCGGCGCAACTTGAGCGGGAGAACGCGGCGGAGCGACGCTGGCGACTTGAATGGGCGCCGGCATGTAGCGAGGAGCGGCGGCGGCAACCGCCGGACGTCGAGAAGGTACGGAGGGCTTTAATTGCATGGTGACGTCCGGATCGACGTCATTCGACGCCGCAGCGACGGCAAAAGACGAAAGGTCGGGCTTTAACTTTAACGCGGGGGCAGGCAAGGAAGCGGCGCCGGAGACGGCGGAAGCCATCGCCACCGCGCTCGCGCCGTTATTGACGCGAAGACGGTTATTGTTGTTGGCGGCGACGTTGCTACCGTTAAACGCGTCGTTCAGCATCGACACCATGAAGGAATCGCGTTCCCCTGCGGTGTTTCCGCCCATCACCACGCCGATCAGGCGACGATTATTTTTATAGGCCGACGTCACCAAGTTAAATCCGGAAGCGTTGACGAAGCCGGTCTTCAAACCGTCCACCCACGCATAGTTGCGGGTGACGTTGTTGTGCGAGTAATGGGTTTGGCCGTTATAGACGAAGCTGTCTTTCTTAAACACGTAGTAATATTGCGGAAAATCGCGCTTCATGGCGATCGCGAGGCGCGCCATGTCGTAAGCGGTGGTGTATTGCGCCGGGTCGTGCAAACCGGAGGCGTTGCGGAATTGCGTTTGCCTCATGCCGAGGCGGGAGGCGACCTTAGTCATCAATCGAGCGAATTCCGGTTCGCTGCCGCTAATGCCTTCGGCCAGCACGGAGGCGGCGTCGTTCGCAGATTTAATGGCCAACGCATTAACTAAATCGCGCACCGCAACGGTGCTTCCGGCGCGCAGGAACAGCTTGCTCGGCGGCCGCGACGCCGCATGGGCGGACACGACGAAGCGCTCGTTCATGTTCAGTTTGCCTTTTTGCAGCGCCAAAAACGTGACGTAGAGCGTCATTAACTTGGTTAACGAGGCGGGATAGCGCAACTTACCGGCGTTTTGCTGGCGAATGACGGCGCCGGTTTGGCCGTCCACCACCAGCGAGGCGTATTTGTTTTGATTCCACGCGCCAACGCCCGCATAAGCGGAAGACATTCCTCCAAACAATACGGCAACGCACGCCCAAAAGGCGACAATCCTGATCGATATGCTGGCGTGCTTAGGAAGCATTCCGTCTTCTCCTTTATTGCGCGAGGCGTTTTATTTAGGACCTATGCTCCGTCTCGCAACGCTATTTTGCCGGTCTTCGCCTAACAAGCCGTTAACGAAGCGCTCTACGGCGGAAGAATCCTGCCGTTTCACCCGCTCGGCCTTTACTATGTATAATATGTTTTGGAGGCATAAATCAATCGAATCGTTTATGAGCACATAGTCGTAATCGCTCCAATGGGCGATTTCCTCCTCGGCCCGCCGCATGCGTAGATCGATGACGTCCGCCGCGTCCTGGGCGCGAACGGTAAGCCTTCGCCTCAGCTCGGCCAAATTCGGCGGTAAGATGAACACGCTGACCACGCTTTCCCTCGCCTTCGCCGCAAGCGAACGCGTTCCCTGCCAATCGACGTCGAAAAGCACGTCTTGTCCGGAGGCCAATTTTTCCTGAACCGCTCCTTTGGGAGTGCCGTACCAGTTTCCGAACACCTGCGCGGTTTCGTAAAAATAGTCGGAGGCGCGCTTTTTGGCGAAGCTTTCGGCGTCCAGGAAAAAATAATCCTTACCGTGCTCCTCGCCAGCGCGGGGAGGGCGGGTGGTGCAGGAAACGGAGAGCGAAATATCGGCATCGTTTTGCAGAAGCAGGCGCGCAAGCGTGGTTTTCCCGCCCCCGGAAGGGGATGAAAGCACAAACATCATGCCTTTTCGGGCCAGCGTTGCCATGGGGTTTCCGTCAATTGCAAGAAGCGCGCATACACGCACGCCTCCATTATACTCTATTTATGCGTGACGTACAATAGGAGGAAACGGGCGAAAATCGAGGGCTCGCAACAAATTAAGAAAGGCGGTTTATTAATTTCAACGCTTGCCGTTCACATAAACCGGCGTATAATGTTCCTAACCTCGATTGTTACTTATCATTTAAAAATACCAAATTGTTTATTGCGATTTCTTTGTGACGTTTGCAATGGAAGTCTGCCCCCCTGATGCGTCCGGACTCTTGGACGGATCACGCCTCTTACAGGAAGCCAATCATGCTTTGACGAAAGGATGCACGGCATATTGCCTGTGGTTTATTCCTTCCGGCAAGCAAGCGCAGCCTACGGCCTTCTTCCCTATGAGTTCCCCGTATGGGGGCTTGAAATTGCAAGATGCCCTCCATCAAAGCTCAATCCCTGATCCTCAGGCGCGATGCGCCATCATGGTGCTGTCTAATGCGATAAAGACGCAATATGATGAGGAGATATTGCCTAGCAGCGGCAAAACTTTCTTTGCTGATTCGCCCGAAGCAACGAAAATATGGTGGCAATGGATGGAACAAAAAATGGCGCAACCGCCTTCGTCCCTGCAAAGCGACCATAAGCTAATGGAAATGAACCTCTACCGCTTGAGCGTCGCTCCACCCCCCTTTGAAGGAGCGGATACTTCCGAAGTGACGGCAACGAAAAAGGAAACGCTTAACGATTCTGAATTGCAAGCTCCGCCCAACTCCGTTTCTACCCCGGCCCGAAGACATACATTGCGATTCTGGCGTAACCGGCCAAACAATAACGACGGCGAAAAGCCTTCCTCCTCGGCACAACAACCGAAAACACTATGGCTTCTCTTGCATAGCGACATAGTTAACAACGCATTCAATCCTTCTCAAGCCATGCGATCGCCCGGAGACAATTATTATCCTGATTCGTGGACTCTTGCAGCAGAAGGATATTCGCCGCAACAGGGCGGAGCCTATGGAGGTTATCCCCCGCCGCAACAATACGGAAACTGGTCGGGTTATCCGCCACAGCAACAAATCGGAGCCTATGGAAACCATGCGCCGCCGCAACAACATTACGGGAACAGGAGTTGGGGCGTGCCTTACGGGCAGAACCCGTGGGGTTATTATCCGCCGCCGCCACAACGAAGCGGAGGTTACGGAATCGAAGGCCCTTATTCAGTCTATCAGCCGTATCCGACCAGCCCTGCTCCTGGGGTTAATCCGCTTCCATACCCCGACGATATTCAATCACCCTCAGCCGATATGTCGCTTCCCGAACAGCATGGAGGTACTGACGCCGACACCTATGTCTCCCATTGGAGAACTGAAAACAAGAATGCATCGCCACAACCGCAACAACAGGAACCTATGGAACTTCCGTGAAGCTATAGTTAGGACAGTTGTTAGAGCGACCGCCGGACGGATCGCATTTTTCTTGCCATTTTTTCTTTGAACGGTTCTTTTTCTTGATGCGTATGGAGACTTCCGCGATAAAAAAAGCAAAAAATAATTAAAATATTTAGAAGTGCGCTTCGCGCATAAATTTTTATCGACCCGGATACCCGTCTGCGCGGGGATGACGGAGGAGATATTTTAAATAGGACTTACGCTTAAATATGATCGGTGGTTAGGGCGCCATCCCTATTTCACGATCCACGTGGCCCCCGGATGCGTCACCTCCGGCGTAGCCGCCTTTGGCGTGGACTCCGGCCCGTCTACGTCCGGAAGGGGATCGGCCGGCGTCACGTCAAGTCGCATGCCGGGTTGAGGAGTCGACGAGGATGCGTCGCCGCTCGTGCCGTCCTCGCCTTCGCCCAAAAAGGCGAAGAGGCTGCGATTAAGGCGCAATTGCTCCTGCATGACCGAAATTAACTCTTTGGTAAGCGCGTTTTGCTTGTCCGCGCGTTCGGAAATTTCCTTTAAGCGCTCGCGTATTTTCTCAAGATCGCCGTCTATGCCTCCCGCCGACGCGTCCTTGGAAGCGGCGCCGGCGCGCATCGCCTCCAATTGCTGCGAAATGGCGGTAATGGCTTGAAAGGTTTTTTGCTGGGCGTCCAGCGTATCCGTGGCCAGCTTGGTTTGCGCGGCCTGGTATTCGCGCATTTCTTTCGGCCCGACCGGCTCTATGCGCGTCTCAAACCCTATGGCGCCTGCCGTCCGTACGTTGCCGCATAGCGCCGTTGCCGCGATTCCCCATGCGAGAACGTTTTTCTGCCATGACGTCATGCTTCGCTTCCTTCGTTAAAGCGCCGATAATCCATAGGCATTATGGCAGAAATATGGGTATAAATCGTTAACCGCGCAACCGCGCGTCACGATCCGGAGGCGTATTCGCGCACGTCGGCGATGCGTCCGGCCAAGGCGGCGGCGGCGGCCATCGCGGGACTCATTAAGTGCGTGCGTCCTCCCCTGCCTTGCCGGCCTTCAAAATTGCGGTTAGAGGTGGAGGCGCAGCGCTCTCCCTCCTCCAATCGATCGGCGTTCATGGCCAAGCACATGGAGCACCCCGGCTCGCGCCACTCAAAACCGGCGTCGGTGAAGATTTTGTCCAACCCCTCGCTTTCCGCCTGCTCCTTCACCAGTCCGGAACCGGGAACGACCATGGCCAGCTTGACGTTGCCGGCAATTTTCCTTCCCCTCACCACGCCGGCGGCAGCGCGCAAATCTTCTATGCGACCGTTCGTGCACGAACCGATAAAGACTTTATCGACCGATACGTCGCATAATTTTTCCCCCGCCGTCAGCCCCATATAGGCAAGCGCCCGGCCCAACCCCTTGGCTTTGGACGGATCGGAAAAATCGGCGGCGGACGGAACGCGGGCGGTGACGGGAAGCACGTCCTCCGGGCTTGTTCCCCACGTGACTTGCGGCGCGACGCGCGACGCGTCGACCGCTATTTCCCTGTCGAACACGACGTTGTCGTCGCTGCGAAGCGTCTTCCAATATTCCACCGCCGCCTTTCGCATGGCGCCGCCCGGGGCCGAGGGGCGTCCGTCCAGATAGGCGAACGTCGTTTCGTCGGGGGCGATCAATCCCGCGCGCGCGCCGGCCTCGATGGTCATGTTGCACAAGGTCATGCGACCCTCCATCGACAAGCCCCGCACCGCCTCGCCCGCATATTCTATCACGTAGCCGGTGCCTCCGGCCGTACCGATCAATCCGATGACGTGCAACGCAAGGTCTTTGGCCGTCACGTAAGGCGAAAGCGCGCCGTTTATCGATACGCGCATGTTTTTCATGGGTTTGTGCAACAGGGTTTGCGTAGCAAGCACGTGCTCCACCTCGCTGGTGCCGATGCCGAACGCAAGCGCGCCGAACGCCCCGTGGGTGGAGGTGTGGCTATCGCCGCACACCACCGTCATGCCGGGTTGCGTCAAGCCTTGCTCGGGTGCGACGATATGGACGATGCCTTGGCGCTTGTCGTCCATGTCAAAATAGCGAATGCCGAATTCCCTTGCGTTTTCCTTCAGCGTGTCGACCTGAATGCGCGAGGTTTCGTCTTTTATGCCTTGCAACCTGTCTTTGGTGGTGGGCACGTTATGGTCGGCGAGGGCCAGCGCCGCCTCCGTCCGCCGAGGGGATCGCCCCGCCATGCGCAACCCTTCAAACGCTTGCGGGCTGGTGACTTCGTGAATGAGATGCAGGTCGACGTATAAAATGCGGGCGCCGTCCGGATTGACGGCCACGGTGTGCGCGTCGACGATTTTTTGGTACAAACTGCGCGCGGTCCGCTTCTCTGCCATAGTGTTTACGCCTGTCGTTAATGTTTTTTTAACTGTAACGCAAAACCGCGTTTCGGTAAAGAATATTTCTTTACCGTTGCGGATCGTCAACCTACGCTAATTCCCCTATGCCTTCGTCCTGCTAAAGGCTCTTAAAAAAGAAAAAACTTCGTCGCCTTATTTACTCTCGCGCCATATCCGGTATTGTCTTAGCGTAGGTCCTATTAATCATTGACGCCAAAACGATACATTTTTTTGGTATAAATAACGTAAGGCATGAGTAACGTAAGGAGCGAAGGGGTATGGCGAAGGGAACGGTAGAGGCGGACTTATTGTTTTTAGCGATGACGAGGCCATCGGTATTGTTCGGGGTAAGCTATTTGCCCGTGATATGCAACTTTCTTTTGTGCATGATGTATTTCGTGTTGTCGTCCGACTTTCGCAGCTTTTTGGCGATGCCGCTCGTTCACCTGATCTTTTACGGCTTAACGCAAAAGGAACCGCTTTTTATGGAATTGTTCATGGTGCGCATGCAATATTGCAACAAGTGCAAAAACCGCTTGTTTCACCATATGACGAACTCTTACAGCCTAATGTAGCCCTTCCGTTTTTGACGTCACGTAGTTAATGATTTCGTCATCGTTTTTGCTTCTTTCCATGTTTTGCCCTAACTTGCCGCTGGCAAACGCGCTAAGTGACAACTGCGCGTTAGGCGCCGGACGAAACGCCGTGTTAAACACCGATCGCAGTTGGTTGCTCGCCGGACCGTAATTCACCGCCCATAAACTGCGGGAATACGGGGTGGAGAACAAGGCGCGATCTATGCGGAGCACGTTCGCCTCCCCCCCTTCGTCGGTCGTGACGTTTCCCTTGGCGGACGTAAAATCGGTGCTGCCTTTATTTAACCCTTCTTCTATCGCTTTTTTCATGTCCACGACCGAAATCGTATTGGCAAGGGCGTAAAATATTTTATAAAGGTCAAGATGTTCCACGGTCAGCTTATCCACGACGAATTTTGCGTTTATTCGCATTTTTTTTAGCATGACGTCTACGTTCTCGCCGTTCGCCTGCACGCTCCCCTCGGCGTTCAGCAACCCTTGATACGGCGACTCTTCTTTCGGTTTGCCGGAAAAATATCCGTAAAGCTGCGCCACGTCGAATCCCCTTCCAGAAAACGACACCCCGGCGGACACCACGTGCGTCAACGAAAACATGCCTTTCGCCACCATTTTCGCGTCGTTCGCCAATATGAGGCGCAAATCTTCCATCGAGAAAATACGATCCTTGGACGATCCCTTAATATATAAATTTTTTATCGCCAATTCTCGGTTATAAAAAATATTTTCCATGGAGACGAGGGCGTTGCCGTTAAAGCGGTCCAGGAAAAAATACGGAATGGACGATTGTCGCGTCATTGCCGCTATGTCGGCGTTGGAATCAAGAAAAAAATTCAGGTCGAAGTCGGAGGACTTAACGGTTAAATCCATGTGCGGAGTGCTATCCTCCCCTACCTCTAACGACAGGGAGGAAGAGAAGTTAATTTTTTTATTCGCCACCGTTTCGTCGTCTTGCACCGAAAATTTTTCCACGTCAAACTTTCCGGGCGCGTAAGAGGCGAGCATGTCGGCGTACCGTAAGCGATGGTCGTTAAAGATGACGTCCTCGCATTCCGCCGTTAAGTGCATTTGCTTGGTAAGGTTGCGTATATAGGATTCAAGCGCGGCGCCGTCGGCGAATTGCGAGTCTTCTATGTCGCGCATTTTTTTTAATATGAGCGCCGTCAATCCGTACCGATCAAAATCGATGCGATCAAGGTAAACGGCAATATTTTGCGCGGAGCTTGAGTCGATGTAATCGACGCCGTAGCTTCCCCGAACGGACGCGTTGTCAAAGCTAAGCATGGCTTCGTCCACCATCATGCTGACGGGAGTCAGCTGCAACTTGGCGTCAAAGCTGAAGTCCTTCATTTGATCGGCGGGAACGTAATCGGCCAGCTCCGGCATCATCCATATCGCCATGTCGCGCAATTTTTGGCCGTGGGCAGTGACGAATCCCTTAAACAACGGTCGGACGCCGTTATGCTCGACGGACCCGGTCAGGCTAAGCAAGGAGTTTCCGGGCATGGCGAACTCAAAGCGGTGCAACACGGCCTGATGCCTGAGCGCGTCCATATATAACACGAAATCCCGAATGCGTTCGTTATGAAAAACGATTTCGGCGACGGTAATCGAGGCGTTAAACGAAAAAAGCTCGGGAAGTTCCAGCGAAAACTGATTGCCCGTAAACGCGGAATCGTAATACATGTCTTCGTCTTCGTCTTCCGGACGCGCAAAAAACAAGGCGTCAAGGTCGATTAAGGAAAAGGAAAAATCGGTTTTCCACTTCCAGTCCGCCTCCCGGCTTTCTTCGTATTCCAGGGAGGTGGACCCCGCCCCCTTTATGGCGTCGGAATCGATCGTAATGTTTTTCGCCTCCAGGCCGTTGTCGTTAAAAGACAAGGCCGCCTCTATCGTGGCGCCTTTGGAATGCGCGATCTTAGAGAACAGCGACTCCTCCTCAAAGATAGAGGAAAGCTCGGAAAAATTATTGATCTTTCCGGAAAGCGTCCCTTCCGCGCCGACGTTTCCCGACGGAAGCGTGACGGTGTTGCCCCGCCATTTTACGGTAAAGACGCCTTTCGCCTCCATAAAGAACTCGGCGTCTTCCTTGGGAGCGAAAGCGTCGAGATGCGCCCCGAACCCCACCGAAATTCGCGACCCTTGTATGCTGCCCTCCACGTCGAAAGGCGCATCCTGAGATCCCGGCGAAATTGTTGCGCTGACCATGTCGACGGAATATTCCTTGTCGAACGCTTCGTACGCGACGGCGGCGTTGCTTATGTCTATGGTATCGGCGACGGAGCTTATGGCCTCCAGCCATTTTTCTTGCGCATTTTCGCTTGCGGACGATTTCTTTTCTGCGGAAGCGGCGCCGCCTCCTTTTCCCGGAGGACCCAGCATCTCCCAATTATACCGCACGAAACGGTTCACCTCCGGAGCGTCCTTGCATAAGGCGACGATCATTTCCTGAAACTGTACGCCGGCGGTGCGGTTGCCCTCAACCAACCGTTTCGCTTTTTTTTCGGCGCCTGACTTCCACTCCTCGAACGGCGCGTCTCCGCCGCGACACAGGTCGTATAAGGTTTGCCACAGGGCGCCGCTTTCGAGAGGACTCGTCTCGCCGCGCGCGAGCGTATCCCAATCGTAATCTTCCATGTCTATGCGGCGCACGTAAAAAGAGGGCGACTGCAACGTAATCGCGTCGAACTTAGAATGGGCGCCCCCTAACAGGGCCGTTCCCAACCCCGTTTCTATCGTCGCCTCGCGAACGGAAAGCGGCGTGCGCACCTCTCCGAGCCGCGCTTCGTTGGGCAAAAGCCGCACGTCCTTCAGGGATATCTTGACTTTCGGGAAGAAAGATATTTTCGCGTCGCCGTTCACGGCGAGGCGCATGCCGGTGCGCTCAAGAAAATCTTTTTGGACGCGGTTTTTTAAGGAATCGGAGGAAATAAATATCGGAGCGAAAAAGGCGAAAAGCACGACGCACAACAACATAAGCGCCGAGAAAAAAAACAATCGCTGCGTCCAAAAAACTATCGCATGCATCGGGGTGGCGCGCGCTCCCTCTCATTCCCCTGGAAAAATATTTATAAACAACACTATAACGTATAACGTTACCTGACGCAAATCGGTAATGTTACGATCCAAGGCGCGCTTGCCTATTAATTAAGCGTTCTCCCTTAATTAATAATAACGGATCGTCATTCCCTATCGGCGAATAGGCCTCTTTATAAAGAGGATTACCGGTTAACTAATCGCTATTTTTTCTTTCTTCCTCTCCCTGAAAATAGCGAAAAAACTCGTTGTCGGGAGAAATGACGATTTTCGTCGGGTTGGATCGATCGGTCAGTGCGGTTTGGTATGCCTGCATGGTTCGGAAAAAATCGTAAAATTGTGGGTCGCGCGAAAAGGCGTTGGCGTAAATGGCCGACGCTTGGGCTTCGCCCTCGCCGCGAATGATTTCCGATTGGCGCATGGCATTGGCGAGCGCAATGCGCACGTTTTTATCCGCTTCGGACTTAATTTTTAGCGATTGCTCCTCGCCCTCCGCCCGGGTTTGGCGCGCCTCCTTTTCATGTTGCGCGATCATGCGGTCATAGACGGCGCGGCTGTTTTTTTGCGGAAGGTCCGTTCGCAGCACGCGCACGTCGGCCACCTTAATGCCGAACGATTCCGCCGTGGCGTTCACGGAGTCCTTAATCTGCTCCATAATGTGACGGCGACGCTCGGACAATAAATCGGTGAGGCTGGACGTGCCGACGGATTTACGCATCGCGTTCTCGAACACCGGCGTCAACCGATCCGTTAAGCGCTCTTCGTCGCCGACGGAACGGAAAAACTTCAGCGGATCGACGATGCGATATTTCGCGTAAGCGTCGACCATCGCGCGCTTGGTTTCGCCGCGCTCCGCGCCTTTGACTACCACTTCCCGCGCGTCGAAATAGACGTTGAGCAAACGGTTGTCATAGACGATTACGTCTTCGATCAGGGGAATTTTAGCGTTTAAGCCCGGCTCGCGAATGACCCGCACCGCCTCGCCTAAACGGCGCACCAAGACTTGGCGGGTTTTATCGACGATAAAAAGCGACTCTTTCGCCAGCAATCCGGCAAATACGACGAAGGCGGCTAATACGAGATATTTTTTTTGCATGACGTGTTTAACGTTCCTATTGCTGTTGAGCGGGAGCGGAAACCGCCGTCGAGACGCGCGCCTTATCGCCCAGCGGCAAATACGGCACCACTCCTCCGCCTTTTTCGGAAATATGGGGATCAACCAACGTTTTATCCATGCTCGAAAGCATTTTTTCCATCGTTTCCATGTACATGCGCTTGCGGGTAACGTCTCTTGCTTTGACGTATTCCGTATATACCGACAAAAACCGCTGCGACTCGCCTTTCGCCACGTTGATTTTTTCTTCCTTATAGGCCATCGCCTGTTGCAGGGCGCGTTCCGCTTGGCCGCCGGCTTTGGGAAGCACGTCGTTGCTGTAAGCTTGCGCTTGGTTGATCATGGTTTCTTTATTGGCTTTGGCCGTTTGCACGTCACGGAAGGCGTCGATTACCTCTTCCGGCGGATCGATGTGGCGCAAGTCGACGGAAGTGATGAGCACGCCCATATGGTAAGAGTCTAGCGTACCCTGCAATTCTTCCTTCATTTCGCTTTCGATCTTAGTGCGTCCCTCGCCGACGATGGCGTCGGTATAGTTCATGCCGCCGAGCACTTCGCGAATCGCGCTTTCCGCCGCCATTTTTACGCTGCTTTCGCCGTATTCGTCGCGCACGTTAAAGCTATATTGCACCGGGTCCTTGATCTTCCACTGCACCACCAGCTTGACGTCGATGATGTTTTCGTCGCCGGTGAGCATTAAACTTTCGTTCAGACGGCTTTTCTCTTGGGAGGAAAGCCCCGTCCGACTCACGTAGGTGAGGGATTCAAAACCGATCTCCTCCTTGCGGATTTCGTCCGTGCGCACTTTGACGATGCGATCGATCGGGGCCGGAAACTTAAAATGCGGCCCGGGTTCCTTTAACACCGGCGCCCCGGAGGAGTCTTCAAGCGGCTTGCCGAAGCGCCGCACGATGCCGCGATGGCCTTCGTCAATAATATAAAACATGTCTTGACCGACAAACAGCGCGAGCAGGGCAAGCCCGAGCAACGCGGCGCCGCCGAACGAGGCATTCTTGTCTTTTCCGCCGTTGTTGCCGCCGCCGGACCAGCGGCGCTTCATGCGTTGCAACAGTTCGTCCATATCGCCATGGTCGGGACCGGAGGGGCGGCGCTGCCCTCCGCGATTGTCGTTGCCCGGCGGCGGTCCCCAAGGGTTTTGATGAAAGAGAGGAATAATGCGTGCCATTCCATGCCTAAGATTGCGTTTGCGGCAAAAAAACCCTATGCTTGCCGGCGTTAGTATAATCACGACGTAAGGCGATTGCAAGGAATGAAAGAAGACCCTTCCCATAAAGAAATCGCCGTTCGCGCGGCGCTCGACGGCATGTTTTCCCCGGACGGAAAGTTGAGCTTCTCCGACGCCGAGCTGCTCTCCGGCGTGTCGGCCAAAGGCGAGCGGTGCGGGGTGGTGCTGACCGACAAGGCGGCGCCCTTCGCCGACTATCTTCAAGAAAAACTTGATCGCGAGGTTCCGCATTTGGGCGCGCGCGTCATCGTCAATGCTGCCCCTAAAAACAAACCGACGGGGGCAAAGCCGCACGTCGAAAAAACGCGCGTGCCGGGCGTGGGACGCGTTATTTTCGTGGGGGCCGGCAAGGGCGGCGTCGGCAAAAGCGCCGTGACGGCGGCGCTGGGATTGCGAATGGCGCAAGAGGGAAAACGCGTCGCCTTGCTCGACGCCGACATATACGGACCGTCCTTTCCCTCCATGTTTGACGTGCGCCACAAGCCGAAATTGCGAGTGGAGACGGAAAAAATGATTCCCGCCGACTATAAGGGAATGCAGATTATGTCGGTCGGCTTCATCGTCGAACGTGACAAGGCGCTCTCGTGGCGTGGCCCGATGGCCTCGAAAACCGTCATGCAGCTCGTTGCCGGCACGGAGTGGAGCGCCGACGTCTTAATTATCGACCTTCCCCCCGGCACCGGCGACGTCGCGCTGAGCCTGTGTTCGCACGTGATTTCCGACGGCGCCGTCGTCGTCACGCAGCCGCACGCCTTGTCGGTGGACGACGCCGCACGCGCCGGCGGCATGTTCGCGCAGCTTGGCATACCGATACTCGGCGTCGTCGAAAACATGGCGCGCGTCGAGACGGGGAGCGAAACTTTATATCCGTTCGGCCAAGGAGGCGGAGAGGAGGCCGCGCGAAAATTGGGTGCCCCCCTACTGACAAGCGTGCCGCTTTATGCAACCGACGAAGGCGGCAAACCTTTTTTGCGCATGGCGAGGGAGTTTCCGGAAGCGACGATAGATAAGATTTGCCATTCATTCCACTAAAGCGCTATTGGCGTCACTGCTTTGGATGATTCCTAAATCTCCTTGACCGTGCCGCCCCTTCCGGGCCAATATCGCCTTAAACATGCAATAGCGACCGGAAATTCATGCCATGAGCGCACCGATGTCTAAAAATCTCCCCTACGAATCACCTTCGCTTCTTCCTCCCTACAATCTCGAATCGCACGAGGCGGCGCGGCGCGCGGCGGCGGAAAATCCGGACGCGTTTTGGGCGGCGCAAGCGCAAGCCCTGCATTGGCACAAAAATTTTTCGCGCGTGTGCGTCGGAAAGTTTGGCGACGCCGCTCCCATTCGGTGGTTTGACGGGGGAGAAATAAACGCCGCCTTTAACTGTCTGGACCGGCATTTGCCGGCGTTAAAAGACAAAAAGGCGCTGCTATGGGAACCGGACGCGCCGAACTCTCCGTCCCGCGCCTATAGTTACGGAGAGTTATGCGAGGAAACGACGCGCCTCGCGGCGGGATTGCGTCGACTTGGCGTAAAAAAAGGCGACGTCGTGGCGATTTATCTGCCGCTCGTTCCCGAAACCGTCTGCGCGATGCTTGCCTGCGCCCGCATCGGCGCGGTGCATAGCGTCGTGTTCGGGGGATTTTCCTCCCACGCCCTCGCCGGCCGCATTCAAGACGCCAAGGCGACCGCCTTAATCACCGCCGACGCCTCCTTTCGCGGAGGCAAGCGCCATGACGTGAAAGGCTCGGCCGACGCCGCCCTCGCCGATTGCCCGAGCGTCTCGCGCGTGATCGTCGTGCAACGGGACGCAACCGCCCCGCTCGCGCTCAAGGAAGGGCGCGACGTAGCCTATGCCGCGCTTGTCGCCGAACGGGGAACGGAACAAGATCGCCGCGCCGAACCAATGGAAGCCAACGACCCGCTGTTCATTCTTTATACGTCCGGTTCGACGGGAAAACCGAAAGGGTTGCAGCACGGAGCCGGCGGATATCTCGTCTATGCCTCCTACACGTTTAACGCCACGTTCGGTTGCACGCCAAGCGACGTGTATTGGTGCACGGCGGACGCGGGATGGATCACCGGCCACACCTATCTCGTCTACGGCCCGCTGGTGAACGGCGCCACGGTCGTCATGCACGAAGGCGTGCCGAACTATCCGGATTATTCCCGCCATTGGCAGATCGTCGATACATATGGCGTGACCGTCTATTACACCGCGCCGACGGCCATTCGTTCGCTGATGGCGCAAGGCGACGCGCCGCTTTCCTCGACGAGCAGGAAAACGCTGCGCCTGCTGGGTACGGTCGGCGAACCGATCAATCCGGCGGCGTGGGAATGGTATAAGGAAAAAATCGGGTCGGGAGCGACGCCTATCGTCGACACGTGGTGGCAAACCGAAACCGGCGGCCATATGATCACCGCCTTGCCGGGAGTGACGGAAGAAAAACCGGGCGTCGCCGGACGTCCGCTGCCGGGGTTGTCCCCCGTTATCGTCGAAAGCGACGGCTCCGCCTGCCCGGACGACTCCTCCGCGCCGGCGGAAGGCGCGCTCTGCTTCGCCGCGCCGTGGCCCGGCATGGCGCAAACCGTCTACGGCGACCACGCGTTATTCTTAACTATCTATTTTTCTTCCTATCCCGGCTATTATTTTTCGGGCGACGGCGCGACGCGGGACGAAGACGGCCATTACCGCATCGCCGGACGCATGGACGACACGCTAAACGTCTCCGGACACCGCCTCGGCACGGCGGAGATAGAAAGCGCGCTCGTCGCGCACGCGAAAATTTCCGAAGCCGCCGTCGTCGGCTACCCCCATGCCGTCAAAGGCGAGGCGATATGCGCCTACGTCGTTCCGAACGCCGGGGAAACGCTCGGCGCCGCCGACATCGACGCGCTGAAAGAGCGCGTGCGGGAAGATATCGGCGCTATTGCCAGGCCCGACCGCATCATCGTCGCGGACGCCCTTCCCAAAACCCGCTCGGGGAAAATCATGCGGCGCATTTTGCGTAAAATCGCGGCGGGAGACGCCGACAATTTAGGCGACCTTCACACCCTGCTCAATCCGGAGGCGGTGGAAGATTTGATAAAAAAGGCGAGGCCGGGCGCATAGCAAATGTGCGAGTATTTTTGGAAATAATTTTTTAAAAACTCGCCGCGCCCGCGCCGCAAAAGGCAGAAAGAATCACGCAAGTCACAGGAAATAAGCATGGGTGAGAATAATCGCTTCCATATATGGCTTCTTGCCGGCGTTGCCGGAGAGGAACGCAAAGCTTGCGGCAGCGAACGTGGTAATGCACAGATCGCTTGCATTCATCGCAATGCCAAGCTTCGCAAGCACGCCTAGCGATCCTATCGCCTCTTTAGGAACGGCAGGATAGGCGGCAGCCTTTTCATAAAAAAAATCACGGCTATATGCGCCTAGCATGGCATCAAATATATTTTTCACTCTATTTTCGTCTTGCGTTACGTAATACGCTAACAAAGGCAACATATCGTTAGCTCTTTCGGGGATGCTGCAATGCGTCGCCCATTTCGATTGCTCGCACGCTTCTCGTAGCTCCGCAATAACAAACCCCATCAGCGCTTCCATCTCCGCATCAGAAAGAGCGGGAGCGTTGGGTGCATTGCCAATAATACGATTTTTGGCTTCTTCTTCCTTGATAATTCGCACGTCTTGCGCCTTGCCGTTAGGAACGACGCCATCTTTAAGGGCAATAAGACCGTCGGCAAGCGCGGAGATGAAATCGTTACCGGGAAAATCAATTTTTTCACTTTCCAAGCATTTTAGCGCGGCTTTGTTAAGCGCTTTCCGGAAGGCGTCCTTTGCGTCACAGGCAGAAGCATCGGCCATAACGACAAAAGGGAGAGGAAATAAGGGGGTATATGATGCAAACCAAAGGCAAAAAATCTATGAAAAAGGTTACTCTTTTTCACATCATAAAGCAATAAATTTTATCCATGATTTTCCGCAGGGTAAAAACATGAATTAATAAGATTATAAAAAAATTAAACATTGTCATTTCCGCGAAGGCGGGAATCTAGGCAAAAAACAAAATTTGCGTGCGTAGCGCGCTCATTTTTTCTTTAAAAATAAGAGTGCGCTTCGCGTAAAAGTTTAAAAAAGCGCTGGATTTCCGCCTTCGCGGGAATGACGAAGGAGGAAATGGTTAATAAATTAATTTATATTTTTGCCCTGCTTTGCATCCGCAATAAGCGAAAAAAACCTTGTTAAAAGGTATTTATACCATATTATACGGTTATCGTTTATTTTGCATCATAGCCACATCATCTTTTACGTCTTGCCGTCTCTAGCTGACCGCTTACTCCCTTACGCACGACATCAAGGAACAATGTTACTCCCGTTCTTCTTGTTGACTTTCTTCGTCGCCTATCAATACTATTCCCTCACTAAAGACATTTGTGCCTACGCAGTGAAGCGAGTCGAGTGCGCATCCCAACTTATGACGGCACATGAGCAAATTTTTTGGGAAAACTTCATCGAGCGGCAAGAATTGCGCGCGAAAGAGGTTTCCGACGCCACGCAACGCCGTATCGAAAAGCTTGATAAATCAATATTATGGCTGCTGTACGACATGTATAAGATAGCTCCCAGACTTACTTTCGAGGAATTTGTCATGCACCTCTCTTCTTGCGGTGAGCTTTCATGCCCTACTCGTAGCTTGTCTGACAAGCTAATCGCGTATATTGACGCATATGATAAGATTCATAGGGTGTTTGAATCGGGCCGGAATATAGCGCATAAGCGCCTTATCAACTCTCACAAGCTATGCCAACATCCTACGAAACAATCCGGCTATTCCCCCGCTTACTGCGATGTGCTCAGCATGGTCGTATACGTTAAATCGAACGGAGAATTCTATGTGCGTCCCGGCATTGAGAAAATGGATGCCGATACTAACAGGACGGAAAACCTACTTGCGGGGCATAGGAAATTCATTGGCCTATGCGCCATCAAGCCATTTTAACCATACCGCCGATTGTTTCGTTCTCTGCTCCATACGCCGACGCACAGGTTTGCGTCCGCCTGACTTTCGCTCAAAGATTTTTCTTGCCTACCGTACTTTCCTTATGCATTTTCCTTTATGCGTGATTTTCGTTATTGAGAAAATAAAAAAACGATTGATAAAAATATCCGCCCATATCCAAGTTTTTGAGATAAATCGCCGTTACGCCGTCCGTATCGTTTCCAAAAACGCGAACGGCTTTCCGAGCGGAATTTCTTGCAGCCTTCCTTCCCTCATGGCGAAGGTTCCGCCGATGATCGTATGGGTCGGCGCGCCTTTGCACGCGCGTCCGTGAAACGGCGTCCATCCGCATTTGCTGCGCATGTTTTCGTCCTTAAACGTAAAGCTCGCCTCCATGTCCGCCAGGGTAAGGTCGGCGTCGTAGCCGACGGTGAGACGTCCCTTCCGCACGAGGCCGAAAATGCGTTGCGGCGACGACGCCATAAGGTCGACAACGCGCTCCAGCGTGGTTTTTCCGCGATTGACGCAATCGAGCATCACGGGAACGATGGTTTGCACCCCGGGCATGCCCGACGGGGTGGCGGGGTATTTTTGCGCTTTTTCCTCGAGCGTGTGCGGGGCGTGGTCCGACCCCAAAATATCGACGACGCCCTCCTGCATTGCCTTCCATAACGCCTCTTGGTGACGCGCGGCGCGAATCGGTGGGTTCATTTGCAGGCGGGTTCCCAGCGTTTCGTAGTCGGCGTCGGTAAAGACAAGATGCTGGGGCAGGCATTCGACGGTGACGAAGTCTTTATGTTCGCTCAAAAATTGTAATTCCTCCGCCGTCGTCACGTGCAGCACGTGCAATCTCTTGCCCAATTTTTTGGCGAGGGAAACGATGCGGCGCGTGGCCTTAAAGGCGGTTTCCTCGTCTCGCCATATCGGATGCGCGGAAGGGTGCGCCGCCTCGACGGCTAAATGCTTGCGTTCCTTCAGTCGCGGCTCGTCCTCGGCATGCACGGCGGCGCGACGGGTGATGGACCGCAAGACGCGTTCGAGCGCCGCGTCGTCTTCCACGAGCAATGAGCCGGTGGAGCTTCCCATAAAAATTTTCACCCCGCAACAGCCGGGCAGGCGCTCAAGCTCCCCTAAATCCGTTTGGTCGCCCGTGGCGCCAACGTAAAATGCGTAGTTGGCGAACGACCTTCCCTCCGCATTCCGCATTTTATTGGCGAACGCGTCTTTCGTGGTGGTGGAAGGATGGGTGTTCGGCATGTCGAATACGCCCGTCACTCCCCCAAGCGCGGCGGCGGCGGTGCCGTGAGGAAAATCCTCCTTATGCGGCGCGCCCGGATCGCGAAAATGCACCTGCGTGTCGATCAGTCCGGGCAGCACGCATAGCCCGCCGGCGTCGAGAATTTCCCGCGCGCTCTCTTTCCCCAGATCGCCGAGGGCGGCGATCGCGCCGTTTTTTATGCCGACGTCGGCCCGCATTCTTCCGGACGGAGTGAAGCACGTGCCGCCCTTAACGATAAGATCGAACATAGATTTTCTCCTTATGCTTGCGCCGTGACTTTTCTTTCCGCGCGCACGAAGGATTCGGTGGCTTGCAGCACGGCCCGAATTTCCTCCTCCCGCCCGACGGTGATGCGCAAATAGGACGGAAGCCCGTACCCGTCCACCCGGCGCACGATCACGCCCTGCCGGCGATAGGTCGCGTCAAGTTCGCGCGCGCGTTCGGGCGAGCCGCAATCCGCCAACACGAAATTGGCTTGCGACGGCACGCACTCGAAGCCGAGGGTTTTTAGGCGCCCTGCCAATTCTTTCCGCGAATAGGCGTTGCGGCATTGCATGTCCTTCGTATAGGAAAAGTCGCGTATGGCCGCGCTCGCCGCGGCAATCGCCGGAGCGGAAATATTAAACGGGCCGCGCGTGCGGTGCAGGGCGTCGGTAATTTCGGCGGAGGCATAGCACCATCCCGCCCGCAGCGCCGCCAATCCGTAAATTTTAGAGCAGGTATGCAATGAGGCGAGGTTGGGGAACTCGTCGATCAGCAGGTCGCAAGCGTCGTAATGCTCGTCGTCCGCATATTCCGCATAGGCGTTGTCGAGCGCCAGCACCACGCGGGAGGGAAGCGCGTCCAACAGGCGGCGTATCTCGCCGCGCGGCAAAAACGTGCCGGTCGGGTTGTTCGGGTTCGCCAAAAAGACGATTTTCGTCCGCTCGTTCACGCAGGCGAGAATGGCGTCGACGTCCGCCGTCAATTTTTTTTCGGGAGCGAAAATCGTTTCCGCGCCGCAGCGCTTGGCCGAAATGGCGTACATTAAAAATCCGTGGCGGCTTTGCACGATATTGTCGCCGGGGGCAAGGTAGGCCGAGCATAACAGGGCGATCAACTCGTCGGACCCCGCGCCGCACACGATATGGTCGGGATTTAGCGCGTAGCGTTCCGCCGCCGCCTCGCGCAACGCCCTTGCCGAGCCTTCCGGATACAACGCCAGGGAATCGGCGGCGGCGCGATAGGCCGTGACCGCCGCCGGCGACGGGCCGTAGGGGTTTTCGTTCGACGACAGCTTAATCGTCTTGCGCGACGCCTCTCCCGTCGACGAATCCCCCTGCTTATAGGGGGCGATGTCTAAAATATAGGGATGCGGCTCTGGATAGGAAGACATGAAAAAACGCTCCGATAACGGTTAATCTAACGGCACGGCATAATGTCCGAGCACGCGCGCCTCGCTATGCGGGGGAAGACGGGAGGAGAGCGCGGTTAATTTCTCGCCTTGGGCGGAAAGATAGGCGTCGAAACGTGCCAGCAATCCGAGCGGCGCCGAAGCGACGATGCGGGCGCCGGCGGCTTCTATCCGCTCCCTCGCCGCGTTTAGGTCGGTGGCGGCAGGCAATGAGAAAGCGACCAGCGTAGCGTCGGCGTCCGTTTGCTCCGGCACGATATTGGCGAAGGCGAAGGTGGGCGGGGCGCATAGCTCCTTGCCGCCGGCGAAGGGAAGCGAGGCAAAAACGTATAACGCGTTTTTTTCGTGCTTCGGCCTTAACCACCACGGCGCGGCGTCACCTTCCGCGACCGACGCGACGCCGACCGCCGTTGGTTCGTCCGTGATGGTTCGCACCAGATTTTCGTTGTCCGGAATAAGGCGGACGGGAATCGCGCCGCCGAAATATTCCCGCGCGAGCCAATAGGCGACGTTCCCGTCCGATGGCCCGGCATAAGCGGTAAAGGCTTTTTCGGCGCTAAGCGACGAGGAGATGATGACCCGCCATATGGCAACGGCGGCGCGCGGAGACATGACGCCGTCCAATTTTTTTGCGAGGCTTCGTAACATCGCGGCTTCGCGTCCCGAACGAATGAAGCTGCCCCCCATGCCGAACGCGACCTTACGTTTGCCAACTTGCCTGACGTAATGCAAACGTTCCGCCAGCAGGCGCACGATGGCGTCATCCGTGGAGTCGATCTTCCGGCGAATGTCGTCAAGCTCAGGCGCGCCGGTCGTCATGGTGCGATACCTCCCGCTATTTGCACGCCAAGTCCGTTTGTTGTTTTTTCGCGTCGCTTATCACCGTTCCGGGACGAGAGGAAAACTCGTCGAGCAACTTGCCTAGCGTGGCGCATGCCTCGTCGCGCTTTTTCATGTAGCGCAAGCTCATCGCCAGTTTCAGCAAGTTATCGGGGGCCTTGTGGGCGTCGGGCGCGGACTGGTATCCGTTTAAAAAATGGACGGCGGCGTCGCTATAGTTTTTTTCGGCGTAATAGGACTCGCCCAGCCAATAATGCGCGTTGCTGACGAGGGGATGGTCCTTATGGGTTTGCAAAAACCGGTTAAACAGATTTTGTGAGGTGGGGTAGTCCTCGTTTTTCAAGGCGTTCAGCGCCTGGTCGTATAATTCTTCCGGGCGAAGCGTTCCCTCCGGAGCGGACGAGGCGCCGAACGGAGAGTTTTCCGGCGCGCCTTGCGGAACGGCGGGAGAGGGAGAAGGCGGCTGCGCGGCCGCTTCCGGCGTGTATCCGGCGTTGGGATAGGACGAAGGGGCCGACGGAGGGGCGGGAGCAGCGACCGGAGGGGGAGGCGTGGCGGGGGCCGCTTGCGGCGCAGCAGGGGGGGCTTGGTTCAGGCGGGTTTCGAGCACGTCGATGCGGTGTTCCATGCGCTCGACGCGGCCGTTCATGTCGCGCAATTCTTCCTCAAGGCGCAAAGTCGCGGCCACCGCGTTATTATTTGACGCGTCGTACCCTTGCGCCCACGCCGCCGACGCGCCCGACGTGACGGCATACAATAAGGAAAAAGTGAAATATATCGGCTTCATGGTGCGTTCGCCTTAATTATCGAGCGGAGGGCGAGATCACACTACCACGCTTCACCCTTCCCCGCAAGCCTGCGAATGCGGAACGTAAGCCAAAATCCAGGGCAACGTCATAAAATTAAGGAATTAATTGTTTTTCCGTCCCCGCAAAAGCGGGAATCTCGTGAAAAAGCAATAAATCAAAAGATTCCCGTTTATCTGCGGAGGTAAGGATATGTTGTTATTCATTTAGACGTCTTGCATAGCCGACCTATGGCTCAAAAAGTGCGCGCAACCTACTCCACCTTCTTTCATTCGCCTCCGTCCGCCAGGGCGCGCACCAGCATATTGACGGCGTTCTGGTGGGTGGGACTTTCGATACGCATGAAGTTGCGCGACACTTCGATGCACATACGCTGATGTTGGGTGGGCAGGCTGTCGCCTTCCTCGTCCTCCACTCCGTTAAAGAAATAAGAGGGCGTTTTTTTTAGCGCCTTTGAAATGGCGATAAGGCGGCCTACGCAAATGCGGTTCATTCCTTTTTCGTATTTTTGCAGTTGTTGGTGAGTGACGCCGATTTGCGTGGCGAGCTGCACGCGGGAAAGCCCCATCGCCAGACGCAATTCGTGGATGCGCATGCCGATGACGCGATCAATTTCCTTCATTTGAACGTCATTTTTAGCCATTTTTCGGTTACTCCGCTAAATAGTTTACTAAAATTACTTGTATAAGTTCGTAGCAATCGCCGTGCCGGTTGTGACGGTGCGCAGATTTTTTTCTTTTGGGATGAAAAAGATTGCATTGCGCAAGGGTTGCGTTTCGCAAATAAAATGAAAGATGAAATAGTATTAAAGGCGTAGTTATTATCCTCAGGCGGCGAAATGTACGAAAGTAACACTATCTAAGCGTACTACATGTTTCATAATATTGCAACCAATTAATTTAAAAAATTAGGGGATTTAAATTAAAAATGTCTTAACGTCGCCTTTATTTTTTCTTGTCGACAAATAAAGGGCATAAAACCGCATTGATTTAAGTAACAAAAATTAAAACATGATGTATGAGTATTTTTGGAGCCATAACGCCATCATTTCTGAAAACATATAGGTAGGCAGCTATGTTGGCGGCGCCTAGGCGCCCGCCTTAGATACGTTTATGCAAGAGGTCCATTTCATATTAGACTTTACGAATAAGTCCTGTTAAGCTTGCGTTTACTGTGTGCTATGCATCGCACATGCAAGAATAATTCCTTCCATTTCAATAAAAGCCTTCCATGCACGTTCACGCGCTTTTTTCTCCTCCCGTCGCCGCCGGCGCGGTCCTTACCGTTCGCGACGTGCGCGTCGCCGTGAAGCTGGGGGCGACGGAAGGGGAGCGCGCCGCGCCGCAAGAGGTTTCCGTCCATCTGGACGTCATTTTTCGCAAACCGCCTTATGGCTGCGTAAGCGACGATCTCAAAAACACCTTGTGTTACGACGCGCTATGTAAAAAAGTGGAATCCCTATGCGCGGACAACGCGTTCGCGTTGATCGAGCGCTTCGCCTTCGCCGTCTACGAAGCGCTAAAACAAGACGTCGGAGAAGCTAACGGCCTTGTCGTCCAGGCGGTGAAAATTTCTCCGCCGGTCGACTGCATGCGCGGCGGCGCGGCCTTCACTTGCGGTGATTTGTAGCTAAAAACCGATCCGCATTCCCAATTCCGCGTTATGGGTTTCATAATTCGCCTTCAGTTTCATCCCCGGCGTTTTGTCTTCCATGTCGGACGTGGCGAAATAGCGATAGCCCAGAACCGCCGACGCGTTTTGCGAGAAAGGATAGCTTAGCCCTCCCATAAACTGGTAGGCGAACACGTTTATTCCGTCGTTTACGCTCGGGTCTATTTGAGCGTACCCGGCGCCGGCGCCGACATAGGGAACGACGGGCATGTTAAGGGACGTAAAATCGTAATAGGCGTTCGCCATGCCGGCGAGCGAATCGACTTCGCCGTTCAATCCGTCGGTTTTTATGTTGTTTCTGCGAAAGACCAGTTCTGCCTCCGTGCGAAAGCCGTTGGTAAATCCGTATCCCAACGCGGCGCCGACGCCGAAGCCGGGATGAGAGCTTACCTCACTTATTTAACGCCGTTTGCCGTTACGTCTTGGTCGCTAAGCCTCGTGCCGAAGCCGCTTAACTGTCCATACGCCCCCGTTTGGTTAAACGTCGCCGCATAGGCTCCGGACGCCGCACCTGACAAGACTAACGCTAAGGCAAGAATTTTCATAAATACTCCTTCGTTAATAAAATTTTAATGATTGTACGGCGATTCACATAATATGTAAACATACATTTAATATTTGACGTCGAAGCGCTTGTCCATCTTTGCCCCGCTTGCGTAGCGGTCCGTTTTTCCTTATGCTGCGCGTGGTAATATTAAGGAGTATCAGAGTTATGCCGCCCATCGACAAGTCGCGCCTGCCCAGCCGTTACATTACGCACATCCATGGCTGCGAGGGGCGAAAGACGATGCTATATAACTTAAAGACCGAGGGCCATCCGGACGGCATAGGGGAGGGCGGGGGACTGGAGCTTCCCTTCGTGGGCGTAGCCGATTGCGGCAACGAGTCGGCGCCCTGCAACATTCACCTGCGCGAACAGGCGACGCACGTCAAAAAAGGCGTGGTCGCCGCCGGGGGAACGCCGTTCGGCTTCTCTACCATCACCGTCACCGACGGCATCGCCATGGGCCACCAGGGCATGCGCTCGAGCCTGGTCAGCCGCGAGGTGATCGCGGATTCGATCGAGCTCTCGGTGCGCGGCCACTGCTACGACGCGATCGTCGGCTTCGCCGGGTGCGACAAGAGCCTGCCGGGGATGATGATGGCGATGCTGCGGCTCAACGTGCCGTCGATCTTCGTCTATGGCGGCTCGATCCTGCCGGGCCGGTTCCAGGGACGCGACGTCACGGTGGTCGATGTGTTCGAGGTTGTCGGCCGCTACGCCGCCGGGGCCTGCCCGCTGAGCGAGGTCCACGCGCTGGAGAAGGTCGCCTGTCCGGGCCACGGCGCTTGTGGCGGGCAATACACCGCCAACACCATGGCCTGCGTCGCTGAGGCGATCGGATTATCGTTGCCGAACAGCAACATGGCGCCGGCTCCCTACGAGTCGCGCGAGGATGTGGCGGTCGCCGCGGGGCGCCAGGTGATGGAGCTGCTGGCGCGCAACCTGCGCCCCCGCGACATCTGCACCCGCGCCGCGTTCGAGAACGCCGCCCGGGTGGTGGCGGCGACCGGCGGCTCGACCAATGCCGCCCTGCACTTGCCGGCGATGGCCCACGAGTGCGGCATCGAGTTCGACTTGTTCGACGTTGCCGAGATATTCAAATCAACGCCTTACGTTGCAGACCTCAAGCCCGGCGGAAAGTACGTCGCCAAGGACATGCACGCTGCCGGCGGCGCCTACATGGTGATGCGGACGCTGCTCGATGGTGGCTTCCTCGATCCCGAGCCGCTCACCGCCACCGGCAAGACGCTGGGCGAGAACATCGAGGAAATCACCTGGAACCCGGACCAGAAGGTCATCTATTCGTTCGATAAACCTCTGTCGCCCACCGGCGGCGTCGTCGGCCTGCGTGGCTCGCTCGCGCCCGATGGCGCGATCGTCAAGGTCGCCGGCATGCACCGCCTCAGCTTCCGCGGACCGGCGCTGGTGTTCGAGAGCGAAGAAGACGCCTTCGCTGCGGTCGAGGCGCGCCGGATCGTCGAAGGATCGGTGGTCGTCATTCGCAACGAGGGGCCCAAGGGCGGGCCGGGGATGCGCGAGATGCTGTCGACCACGGCGGCGCTTTATGGCCTCGGCCTGGGCGAGAAGGTTGCGCTGATCACCGACGGCCGCTTCTCCGGCGCCACCCGCGGCTTCTGCATCGGCCATGTCGGGCCGGAGGCGGCCGAGGGCGGGCCGATCGCTCTGGTCGAGGACGGCGACCTGATCGCGATCGACGCCGAAGCCGGGACCATCGAGCTCGAGGTCGCCGACGAGGTGCTGGCGGCGCGCCGCGCGCGCTGGACCCCGCGCGACAACGGCTACGGCTCGGGCGCGCTGTGGCGCTTCGCCCAGAACGTCGGCCCCGCATGGCAGGGCGCCGTCACCCATCCGGGGGCCAAGGCCGAAACCCAGGTCTATGCCGACATCTGAACGCGTCCGAGATCGTCCGAAGCCCGGTCAACCATGACTGATACCGACAGCCAGATCCTGACGGTGGCGCAAATGGTCGCCGCCGAACAGGCGCTGATGGCGGCGGGTCGCTCGGTCGACGACCTGATGCGGATCGCCGGCCGGGGCGCCGGCGAATACGTCTGGCGGCTGGCCGCGGGCGGGGCGGTGACGGTCCTGTGCGGACCGGGCAACAACGGCGGCGACGGCTATGTCCTGGCCGAACTGATTCGCGAGCGCGGCGGCCAGGTGGCCGTGATCGCGGCGCGCGATCCGACGACCGATGCCGCCCGCAACGCCCGTGCCGCATATGCGGGCACGATCCTGACGGTGGGCTCCGAGCGATCGGGCGAGGTGTTCGTCGATTGCCTGTTCGGCAGCGGCCTCAACCGCGCCATGCCGGACGAACTGGTCGCCGAACTGTCGCGGCTGGCCTCATCCCACCGCCTCTCGGTCGCGGTCGACCTGCCGAGCGGGGTCGAGAGCGACAGCGGCGCCCTGCTCAACCAGCGATTGCCCGACTACGACCTGACGGTCGCGCTCGGCGCCTGGAAGTTCGCGCACTGGACGATGCCCGCCGCCGCCATCGCCGGATGCCGCCGCCTGGTCGGGATCGGTGTCGGCGAGACCGCCGGAGCGGCGGCGCTCCTGCCGCGGCCGCGGTTGCTGGCGCCCGGCGTGGGCGCGCACAAGTACACGCGCGGCCTGCTGGCGGTGGTCGCCGGCGCCATGCCGGGCGCGGCGCTGCTCGCCGGCACGGCGGCGCAGCGCAGCGGCGCGGGCTACGTCAAGCTGCTTGCCCCGTTGGAGAATAGCGTCCGCGTGCCCGACGATCTGGTCGTCGACCCCCGGCCGCTGGACGAGGCGTTGGGCGACCGGCGGATCGCGGCGGTGCTCGCCGGGCCGGGGCTC
>JBEVNR010000040.1:0-3389 GCA_040507985.1 Rickettsiales bacterium
GAAACGTCGTCTTTTTGGTGATTTTGTCGTCATTTTCGTGCTCGAATCCTCACGTACGTCTAGTACGCTGCGGTTCTGCGCGCGAAAATTCCTTAAAATCCCTCAAAAATACTCGTTTCGCGTAAGTCCTAAAATAAATCCGGAGCTAAACGAGACGAATCCGAAATAAGCGAGGGGGATTTTGTCGAAGTGCATACAGCCTAGATACGATAAAATATTTGCTTTCTTTTCTTCGCTGACGTATCATTTTTTCAATGAACATTGATTTTTTATTTTTAGTAACTAAATATTTAAATATTTATACAAAAATTAATTAAAGCTTGCAATCATCTCATTTAGCTACGCTGGCCTATGGCTCAAAAAGTGCATACAGCCTAGTATTGATTAATATCTCCGGAACACTGCTTGCGTTTATTTTATGCGAATCAAAGAATTTATCAAAGACCATATCGTGGGCGTTATCGGGATGACGTTTCCGATAGCGCTGGCCGCGTCTTTTCTTGCCCTGCGCGCTTTTTCCGTTTCCCGCATTCCCGATCCCGCCTATGACGTGATATTCGCGTCGCATCGCGCGGGGGCAAGCGTCGGAACTATCGTCGTTGAAAACGAAAGGGCGCATATAAAAATCGATCCGTTCCGCATTACCGAAGAAGAGTCTTGGCCGCGTCTATTTCGCTATCACGCGGGAAGCGGAACGGTGGACGAAGTTATGTATGCGCATCCCGACGTTTCGTTTCAAAAAGTGAGGGATTATTCCCGATCGACCGCCGACAATACCGTTATCTCCGTACAGATCGACCCAAACAATTTACCGACCCCGGAAAACGCCCGCAAGGCGCTGGAGATTTCCTCCGACGCCGGCCTTGCGCCAAAAAGCGCGTCGTTTGCGATAGAAGAATTGGCGAATGCGCATCTGGAGGGCGGGGGCGCCACTCCGGACGGCTACCGCCTGGACCCTTACGTTAATCGCTCGGCGCCGAATTTTTTTTACCAAACGCGGGCCTATGACGGATTAAGCGCATACGGACCCGCCTTAGTGAACGAGGCAAAGACGATACCCATACCGGTATCCGTCGATTATAATCAAAGCTTTTATGCGGTAGGATGGATAAAACCATGACGACGAACGTGCGGCCATCAAAAAAAACCTTTGCGCTTGACGAAATAAAGCGGTTGGCGCAAGAAAACGCCATAGATCTGAACGAGATCGCCGCCTGTCTGGGAAAAGACGAGATTACCCGCAACACAAAAAGCGGCGTCACGCTCACGCGCTTTTTTTCCGTCGTCGGCGCCATTTTTTTGCTTGCCGGCATATATGGATTCGTGGGGATGCATTGGGAGAGAATGCCGGGCATATGGCGAATCGGAGCGTTTTTGATTCCGGGAGGCGCCGCTTATTATGCGATGTTTGCGGCGTCTCGGCGTCCGTCCGGAGGCGGAGCGTACTTTAATGTATTCTCCTGCTTGTCCGTCTTGCTGCAAACCGCCGGGTTATTCGTGGCGGCATTGGAAGCGTCCGACGGCAGCCATAGGGAACTACTGGCTTGTTTGCTTATTTTTTCTACCCTCTGCGTGCAATATGCCATCGCCGCCGCTTTCTTAAAGCGTTCGGCTCCCGTTATTTTCGCCTTCGTTTTTTTTATCGCCGCGTTTGCTTCCGGATTGGCGTTGGTCGCCGTTCCCGCTCCGCTATTTTTTCCTCCGCTCGGCATAATGATCGTCGCGATAAGCTATGCGTTGCATCGCACTCCCTACGCATCGGCAAGCTCCCTCGGATATGTTATCGGCTCCATCTTTATTTTATATATGGACGAAAGCGGATTTATGCGCGAAACGGACGTTCCGTTCACGTTGGCTAAAAGCATGGCGCTCGGCTCCGGATTGATTTACGTTAGCTCGGTGACGCGAAGCAAGCTTATGCTGTTCGTCGCGTCGGCGTCGCTCTTTAAGGACGTCGTCATTTTTACGGCGATATATTTTGCCCATTCCATAGGGTGGCCGCTGTGCCTGATCGCGCTTGGCCTTTTATTTATGGCGTTCGGAAAATTATTTTTGACCATAGGGCGCCGATACGACAAAAAATAACGGCGCTAATCTTCCGGCGTTGCTCCCGAGACGGAAGGGGGCGCAGGAGGAGGCAGCGGCGTTTGTTCCTGAGAAGACGTCGGCGCTGCGGGAACGTTATTTTCCGCCTCTTTTTCCGATTCGGTAGCGCAGCGCAGCAGGCGAACCGTGAATATTGGATGCTCCGGCATAGCCAAAGCCGGGCTTTCGGCGTATATCCATCCCGAAAAAAGCGGTTCTTCCTTCACCTCGCTCGTATTTTCCTCCGCTTTTTTCGACGCCGTTTCCGGATCAAGATATTCCCCTTCGTCCGCAGGGGCGTGGCGCACGACCTCTATCCATGCCGCGCTGCGCGGTTCGTCCGGGGGAGATGAGCGCCAGCAGCGGCTAAGGGTGACGGTCATGTCGTCATATTCCAGGGGAGCGGAGGCGGAGACATAGGCCGACTCGCGTACCGCCGTGGTTCTGTTGGTGAATTGCACCTCCGCCAGCGGCGTAAATTCCCCGCCTTGATAAAACGCCTCTTCCGCTTTGACTTCGCGCGCGAACGCCGCGCTCATAATAAAGGCGATCAAAAAAGCCGAACCTATTTTCGCCATGTCCCTTCCCGAAAGAATATTACGTGTCGCGAACGGAACATACATCATTGAACGCAAAACGACAAGATATAGACTTCTTAAACGTAGGGCCGGAACATCAATCGCCGGCAAGGGTGTTATTTAAAATGTTTTGACGTAAGCCGGCGAAGCGAGTATATGTAAGGAAACACGCTTCGATTATCAGTCACGCCCACGCTACCGCCTTCTCGTCCGCATTTCTGCCGCCAATTATACCGCACCGACGTTCGCGACTCTCGTTGACCGAAACTCGCCATGTCTTCCGTTATGCCGCCCGCCGACGCATTCGCCGTCGCTTTACATACAGATAACGAGCACGGCATTATCAATGTCGAGGGAATGAGCCTTGACGACGACGCCCGTATGGACGCGCTGATTGCACGCATTGCCGCCGTGCCGGAATTGCGGTATTTAAACGTCAACAAATGCACTGATGACGCTACGCGCCTTAGACGCATCCTGAAGGAATTGCCTAAGGACGGAACGTTAACCGCCTTGTGCATGATTAATTGCCCCATCGATGACGAGGGCGTCGACGCCTTTGCGGAATGCACCGGCGGGATAGAGCAATTAGCAAGGCTCTAGACTAGCGCCATGACTAGCATCGGGTATATTTTTTATACTTTTCCAAAATTATAGAAAAGAGGTTTTCTTCGGAATAATTATATCTAAACTCACATTCCTTGAGATGCAAGTAAAAAGCATGCC
>JBEVNR010000041.1:0-7002 GCA_040507985.1 Rickettsiales bacterium
GGCATGCTTTTTACTTGCATCTCAAGGAATGTGAGTTTAGATATAATTATTCCGAAGAAAACCTCTTTTCTATAATTTTGGAAAAGTATAAAAAATATACCCGATGCTAGTCATGGCGCTAGTCTAGAGCCTTACTTATACTACGCTGCGAAAAGTCTCGTCGCCACGCCCGACGAAGAAGCGCGCGTCCTTCCGGAAATTCGCCGCCGCCTCCGTAAGATAGGCCCGAAAACCGAAAAGAACATGCTGCAACTGTTCGGCGTTCCCGATAAGGAAAATTCTGCCTCATCGCTCGTCATGCCTATCCGTTAGATCTCGTCACACCTATCCGTTAAACAACGCTTTGCCGGACTTAGCGTTCCCTTGCTTCTTTAAAAAAAAGAAAAACATTCTTGAATTCGCAGCGGCGCTTGCGTTTTTATACCGTTGCGCTTGGGCGGCGGTTGCTTTATGGTGGCGGGACACATCAACGCAAGACGTAATGCGCTTAAACTATGACCATTCGCCCGTCGGGCAGGGAGCCACACGCGCTCCGCCCCTATTCCATCGACGTTAACGTCATTAAAAACGCCGGCGCGTCGTGTTTCGTGAAGTGCGGCGACACGCACGTCATCTGCACCGCCAGCTACGAAAACCGCACCGCACCTTTCCTTCGCAACACCGGCAAGGGGTGGCTCACGGCGGAATACGGCATGTTGCCCGCCTCGACGAGCGAACGCATGCGCCGCGAGGCGTCGGCCGGAAAGCAAGGCGGCCGCACGTCCGAGATACAGCGGCTTATCGGCCGTTCGCTGCGCGCGACGCTCGATTTTCGCCTGCTCGGAGAATGCCAGATTCTTATCGATTGCGACGTGATACAGGCCGACGGCGGCACGCGCACCGCCTCCGTCACCGGCGGCTACGTGGCGCTCGCGCGCTTGATTCGGAAGCTTCGCGACCAAAGAATAGTGCGTGCCGACCCGCTTGTCGCCTCGGCCGCTGCGGTGTCGTGCGGCATTTTTCGCGGCGAAATCGTGGTCGATCCAGATTACGCGGAAGACAGCGTGGCCGATGCCGACGCCAATTTCGTTTTTGACGGCAAGGGTGGCGTGATAGAGGCGCAATGCACCGCCGAAGACAAAGCGTTTCCTATGGATAAATTCATCACTATGGCGGCAATGGCCAAAGAGGCAACAACGCATATCGCTAAAATACAGGCGGAGGCGATTGCGGCATGATAAGGCCCTTTCCCGCTCGATTGGTAGCCGCGACGCGCAACGAAGGTAAGGTGGGCGAATTGCGCGCCCTGCTTGCTCCGCTTGGAGCGGATATTATCGCCGCGCCCGACGTTCCGTCGCCGGAGGAAAACGGTGGCGACTTTGCCGCCAACGCCCTCATCAAAGCCGAATATTACGGAAAAATCAGCGAAGGGGCGGCGCTAGCCGATGATTCCGGCTTGTGCGTGAACGCGCTCGGCGGCGCGCCCGGCGTCTATTCCGCCCGCTGGGCGAAGGAATCCGGCGGCTTTGCCGAAACCTGCGAACGCTTGCGGAAGGAACTGGAAAATATCGGCGCGACGGATTATTCCGCGTATTTCGTCTGCGCCTTATGCCTGCGTTTTCCGGACGGCATGTTTCGGCAATATCGCGGCGTTGTCAAGGGGGCGTTGTCGTTCCCGGCGCGGGGAAGGAAAGGCTTCGGCTACGATCCGATTTTTGTGCCGGAAGGATATGACCGCACGTTCGGCGAATTGCCGGAGGAAGTGAAGCAACGCGATAGCCACCGCGCCAAGGCCGTCGCGGAATTGCTGTACGATTTTCGCGCAACGGAAAATGAGGACGTCGCCTATGCCTAGGATGGGAGGACGAGGAAGGGGAGGGAAAGCCGGTTTTAGCCTGCGCATAAGGCGCGCCCGTCCGGTGCGAGTAAAAAGGACGAACAACCGTTCCTCGTCTTCCATACGCTGGCTGGAGAGGCAACTCAACGACCCGTTCGTGCAAATGGCGGAATATAACGGCTACCGCTCTCGCGCCGCCTTCAAGCTTCTTGAGTTGCAGAAACGTTTCGATCTTATTCGTCCCGGTGATCCCGTCATTGACTTAGGCGCCGCTCCGGGAGGGTGGTCGCAAGTGGTGATGGAATATTGCGGAAGAAGCTCCACCGTGGTGGCGATCGACTTGCTGCAAACGGCGCCGCTGGCCGGGGTAGTGTTCATTCAAGACGATTTTATGACCGAGAAAGGGCAACGCGCGGTAGAAGAGGCGCTGCGGGGCCGGCGTCCGAAAGTGATTCTCAGCGATATGGCGGCCTCTACCATCGGTCATGCCGACGCCGACCATCTGCGCACCTTGGCGCTGTGCGAGGCGGCCTATGCGTTTTGCAAGGGAAGGCTCGCGCAAGGGGGAAATTTCGTGGCGAAACTCTTTCAAGGCGGCGCCGAAAATGAATTCCTGCACGAGCTAAAACGCAACTTTACCGAAGTGAAGCACGTCAAGCCCGAAGCCAGCCGCAAAGAATCGTCCGAATTATACCTTGTGTGCCTAGGGTATCGCGGTGAATGAACGCACTCCCGATGCGAAAGCGCCTCCGTCGATTCTGGCTCTTTTTGACGGCCGCCCCGGAAACGACGCCCAAACGCAAGGCGTTGCCGAAGCGCTAGGCGTACCCTACGTCCGCACCCCCGTCGCCTTTCGTTCGCGCGTCGAACGTTTTTTCGATTGCGGGAACGGCGCCTATCTGGCCGACGCCTGTAAAAATCTGCTGCACGACTTGCCCAAGCCCGATATCATATTGTCAACCGGCGGACGCGCCGCCTACGCCGCGCGCTATATGGTGCGGCACATTGCGCCAAACGCCTTTCGCGTGAACGTCATGACGCCCGGCCTATGGATATTCAAGCCGGAGATGTGCGTCATTCCCATGCACGACAGCGGCTTTTTCTTTGCGCCGAACGCTTTTTATACCGTCGGCGCGCCGAACGACGTAGCACGCAACGTGCCTTCGCTTGAGGCGACCGAAAGATTTTTTCGGCAATTAAACGTTGCGCCGAATCATAAACTCTTCGGCGTATGCGTCGGCGGCGCGGTGAAGGGCAAGGCACCCTCCCAAAGCGACGTGGCCGTGTTCATTGCGGAATTAAAACACGCGTTAGTTAAAAACGCCGCCGCGCCCTTATTTACCTTTAGTCGGCGCACGCCCGCCTTTATGACGGAAGCGCTGCGCGACGCATTCCCGCACGCCTATCATAGCGACGACGTACGCATGGTATACGCGGCGAGCGACGTGCTTTGCGTGACGGGAGATTCCGTCAATATGTGTTCGGAGGCATGTTCGACCGGAAAGTGCGTGCTGATCGCGTTATTTCCTTCCGTCATGCGAAAAAAACATGTTGCCTTCGTCGAATTATTGACCAGGCGCAAATATGCGCGCCTGCTTGCCGACCGCGCGCCCGAAGACGACGCCGCCCCTACCCCTATCTTAACCGACGCCGACGACGCCGCGCAAGAGATATGGCGGCGTTTTCGCGAGGCGTCGCGCTTTTTACGGATGCCCGCATGACCGATTCCGACGCCAAGCCCACCTTATTGCTTATAGACGGATACGGCTTCGTGTTCCGCGCGTTTTACGCCCTTCCTCCCCTGACCTCTCCGAAAGGGGAACCGGTCGGCGCCGTCTACGGATTTTTAAAAATGCTGCTGAAATTGTTGCGTTCACAAAACGTCACGCACGTGGCGGCGGCGCTCGACTCCGGCGCGCGTTCGTTCCGGAACGACGTTTACCCCGATTATAAGGCGCACCGGCCGCCGGTGCCGGAGGAGCTTAAAACCCAGTTTCCTCTTATTCGCGATTGCTGCGACGCGCTTTCCGTCAAAACGGCGGAGTTGGACGGGTTCGAGGCCGACGACCTGATCGCCTCGCTCGCGCTCCGCGCCAAAAAAGCCGGCATGCGCACGATTATCGTGTCGTCCGACAAAGACCTGATGCAATTGGTGGACGACGACGTCGCAATGTTCGATCCGGTCAAAAACAAAACGATAGGCCGCGAGGAGGTGCACGAGAAAATGGGCGTCTACCCCGAGCGGGTGCGCGACCTGCTGGCCTTAACCGGCGACGCCGCCGACAACGTGCCGGGCGTGCCGGGCGTCGGTCCTAAAACCGCCGCCTCGCTGCTGGACGTCTACGACAATTTGGAAAACCTTCTCGCCAACGCCGAGCATATCAAACAAACGAAACGCCGCGAAACCTTATTGCAGCATCGCGACGTCGCGCGTTTGTCCTATCGCTTGGTGGGGTTGGACGAAAACGCCGCGAACGGCATGGAGCTGGACGCCTTCCTCCGCGCGCCGCACGACTCGCCCGCCTTGCGCGACTTCGCCGAAAAATACGGTTTTAAAGCCATATTGCGCGACATGGGCGGCGACGCCGAGTCGCTTACGGGCGCGTCAAACGCCGACCGCGCTGCGCCGACGCGCTGCGAGACGATGGACATGTTCGTCGGACTGGCCGCCGCGCGGGCCAAGGGAGAATTTCCGACCGGCCTTACGTTCGATCTCTGCCCCGGCGGAGAGCGCGTCGCCGCCATATCTACCGAGAACGGGGAATATTATTACATCTCCGCGAATAAAGACGAAGACAAGGCGCTGGCCGAAACCGTTTGCGCGATGCTGCAAGACCCGTATTGCCATACGATGATGGCCGACGCGAAAAACGCGTTGCGCGCCCTCTATCTGGATTTTTCGCTTTCCTGCGATTCGGAAGCCGTGGACGACGTGGAAATATTATCCTATCTCTGCGACAACGGACTGCCATGCCATATCGACGCCGTGGCGGAGCGTTACGGCGACGGCGCCTTGACCCCGCCCGGCAAAAACCCGAGCGCGGAGGAGTGCGCCCTTTACGCCGCCGCGAAAGCGCGGGCGTGCGTCGCGTCTTTCCCCGCCTTATGGCAAAAACTCTACGACCGCCGATTGTCTCGCGTCTATTTGCGCATCGAACGCCCGCTCATGGCGACGATCGCGCGGATGGAGGCGAACGGTGCGGCGATAGACAAGGAAAAATTCTCCGCGCTCTCCATCGAATTTTCCGCCCACGTCGCGCGGATCGAAAAAGAGATATTCGCCCTCGCGGGAAGGGAATTTACGATAGGTTCGCCCAAACAACTAGGCGAGATATTGTTCAACGTGATGGGATTAAAATCGGGGAAGAAATCCGGTAAGACGGGGCAAGCCTCGACAAGCGCCGACGTACTTGAGGAACTGGCCGCCGGCGGGGCGGAGATCGCCCAAAAAATATTGGACTGGCGCCATTACGTGAAGTTGAAAAACACTTATGTGGACGTGCTGCCCGACATGGCGGACGAACACGGGCGCGTCCACACCTATTTCTCCATGATTGCGGCCAACACCGGACGGCTTAGCTCGTCGCGCCCAAACCTGCAAAACATTCCGATTCGTACCGACGACGGCGCCGCCATACGCGGAGCGTTCGTCGCGACGCCCGGCCATGTGATCGTCTCCGCCGACTATTCGCAAATCGAATTGCGGCTGCTCGCCCACATGGCCGATATTCCTTCGCTGAAGAAAGCGTTTGCGGAGGGCGAAGACGTCCACGCCCAAACGGCCCGCGAATTGTTCGGCGTCATGCCCGGCATGGAAATTCCCGCCGACATGCGAAGGCAGGCGAAAACGGTCAATTTCGGGGTGATATACGGCATCAGCGCCTTTGGGCTGGCCACGCGCTTGCGCATTTCCTCCAAAGAAGCGAAAGCGATCATCGAACGGTATTTTACGCGCTATCCGGAAATTCGCGCCTATATGGACAAGACGATTGCGGAGGCGAAGGAAAATGGCTGCGTCCGCACCCTCATGGGGCGGGCATGCCCGATACGCGACATAAGCTCGTCGAATTACGCGCTGCGCCAATTCGCAGAACGGGCGGCGATTAACGCGCCGCTGCAAGGCACCGCCGCCGACGTCATCAAGCTGGCCATGCTCGAGGCCGAAAAAATTCTCCCCGACTTCGACGGCGCGCGCATGGCGCTACAAATTCACGACGAGTTGCTGTTTGAGGTAAAACAAGACGACGCAACCCGCTTCGCCGTCGCCGTCAAACACGCCATGGAAAACGCTTTCGTTCTCTCCGTTCCTCTACAAGCCGACGTCGGCGTCGGCCAAACCTGGCAAACGGCGCATTAATACGAGAGTGATTCCTTCATATGTAGGAAATATGTAAAATTAATATGCTATAGTATTTTTATCTTACTTCTGAACACCTTGTTGTTTGCCGACGCTTCCGCCACAAACGGAACTTTCACAACCGACAATTGTTCTCGCACGCACGCCCAATCTCGACTCTCGCCGCCATGCATACACTCGGATTAAGATGCGGCGAATTATCGCCCTTTAGTCTGGTTAAAGATTTCGTTTCTCTGCTTTGGAAGGGATGGAAAATCTTGACCACGCGCCTCGTTCCCTCCATCGTGGTTCGATTCTTCCCCTCGCTCGTCTCTCCCGAACAACGCTTCGCCTACGCCGCCGAAAGATTTGCCGAAGCATATTTATCCTTTTTGCGATTGGTTGATCCGGAGAAGCGGCATTTTTCCGATGATCGGCTTGAGAAGCTTCTCGAAAAGGCAATGACGGAACGTGTGAAATATATCAACTCTCCTTCATATATGCAGGCGGATTGGTGCTTAAGCTCGCTCTATGATACAGATAGATTATTGAACGAACTTTCCATTGCTTCATCAGACGAAAGAAAAGCCGCTTTGCGTACATTAGAGCTATTGCGTCGTGAAACGGAAACACAGTTTTCAAACTTATACGGTGAAAACATCGAAGGCAATAGAACGTATTTAGATACACAGCTTCAAATTCTGGCGTATCAATGGAAAATGCCGGACATTCTTTTCGGTTCCGAAGGTTTGTTGAAAAAACTAATTGATGATACGCATGAAAATTCAGCAAATTTTGGCTTGCTAAAACAAGCCTTGCAATACCACCTCAACTATGTTGCCTAGCTCGC